>DATHRB010000077.1:0-24164 GCA_035482155.1 Verrucomicrobiia bacterium
GGCAGCGCAAGTCGTGGTCGAGGTAGTCTTCGCGACGGTTGATCACTCTGATATTCGCGGGTCGAAACCGCATAATCGTGATCCGTCGGGAGCTGCCTCGGACTATAAGCGCGGGTTCGGTCCGAAGACCTACCGCATAGACTATTTAAGTGTTAGAGACTCACGATGAAATCCAGACCTAAGAAGAAAATCCCAAGAGGGACATCAATTCTTTTCATCATGTAAATGCGCAATCGTGAAATCTGGATCCGGCGGCGGATTCCGTCAGTCGTGACGTAGAGCAATGATGGGATCCACGCGCATGGCTCGCTGCGCGGGTGTCCAGGATGCAACCAACGCAACGGCAACTAACAACATTGGGGCTCCCAAAAAAATCAGGGTGTCGTGGGTACTAACGCCAAATACCAGGCTGGCGAGAAAATGCCCCGCACCGAACGCCCCGGCGAGTCCAAGTCCTACTCCTATGAGCGTCAATTTCAAGGCCTGCCGCAGAATCATTCCTCGCACGTTCACTACTTGCGCGCCCAGCGCCATGCGTAAGCCAATCTCCTGGGTGCGTTGGCTGACCGTATAGCTCATCACGCCATAGATACCGATAGCGGAGAGCAGCAGCGCCAATGCCGCAAAGATGGCCACCAGCACGGAGGAAAAGCGGCGAGGCGAAACGGAATCGGCGATGAGGTTATCCATGGTCATTACGTGGCTCACCGGCAAATTGGGATCGAAGTGATGCACAACTTCGGTGAAGGCCGCCGCGAGGCTGAGCGGATCTGAGCCGGTGCGAACAATTACATAGGGCGTCCATCCGCCGACAAAATAAGAGTCGTAGGTGGGCGCGTGGTCGAGGCCATACTGGGGCACATTTCCGGTGATACCGATGATGGTGTTCCAGCAAGGCTTGGGATCCAGCGAACATAGATTGATGCGTTTTCCAAGGGCGTCGCCATGCGGCCAGAAACGCCGCGCCATGGTTTCGTTGATCATGATATTTCGTTGCTTGAGATCGTCCTCATTGAAGAAGCGTCCCGCGCGCAACGGAATTCCCAGCGTGGCGAAATAATCGAGGCTTACGGTGCGAAACTCCGTGATAGGGCGCCCGCCGCTTTCTAAAACCGGCTGGCCTTCAATCACGAATCGTGAGGCGTTGCGCAACTCGGTTCCCAGTGGCAACTGGCCGATCCCGCCAACCTGCTTGACTCCCGGAAGGGTGCGGACCTGCGCGGCGAGTTGCTCAAATAGCAGCGACTGCTTGCGCACGTACGCGAACTGCTCGTCCTCTGAAAGCTTGTTGTACTGTGCGGCGGAAAGCTCCGGCTGCTGGACCTCCATCGCCAACGCGTGGTCGGGACGGAAACCGGAATCGACTTCAAGCAGATGCTGGAAACTTCGCAACAGTAATCCCGCGCCAATCAGCGGTATCAGCGCCATGGCGATTTCCGAGATCACCAGGAAGTTGTGGGTACGGTGACGCCCCGAAGAACTCGATGCCTTGGTGCCCTGCTTCAGAGTGCCAGTGAGATTGGATTTCAGCATGCGCAGGGCGGGAATAAATCCGCAGATGAGGCCGGTGGTCAAGCAGAGGGTCACGATAAATCCCAGCACGCGGCCGTTTAAGTTCGCTTGACGCAGCACAGTAAGCTCAGCTGGAGCGAAGGCTAGCAACATCTTTAGTCCCGCAACCGCGAAGAGCAGACCAAGCGCACCGCCGAACACGGAGAGCAACGTGCTCTCGGTGAGCAGTTGCCGAATCAATCGCCACGGGCTGGCCCCCAACGCCAAGCGAACCGCCACCTCGCGTTCGCGCGCGGCGTTGCGCACCAGCAGCAAATTCACAATGTTCGCGCAAGCGATCAGAAGAACCAGCGCGACAGCACCGAGCAATACCTGCAACGTCGGGCGCAATCTGGCAGCCGAGGGATCTTCCAGCGGCTCGACCAAAATACCAAAATTCTTGTGCGAGGCGGGATAGGCTATGGTTTCCTGCTGGTGCAGCCTTGCCACTTCGTCACGGGCCTGCGCCAAACTCACTCCGGACTTCAGCCGGGCGATGGCGTTATATCCGTGATGAACATGCTCAGTGAGGTCATCATTGGATTGGCCGAGAGGCATCCACAAATCGGCGGAGCGCACGAGCGGTATGCCGGGCGGCAGAACGCCTACGACGGTGTAGCGCTGATTGTCGAGCGAAATGCTGCGGCCTATGACACCGGGATCACCGCCGTAACGGGATTGCCACAAACGATGTCCCAGCATAACGATCGGAGCACTGCCATGCCGGTCTTCTTCCGGGAGGAAGGCTCGTCCAACGGCGAGGCGAATCCCCAGCGTCGGAAACAGCCCGGAGTCCGCGAACCCCGCCTGAACACGTTGCGGTTCGCCGTCGCCCGAAAGATTAAACCCGTCAGCAAGGTCATAGTAAGTGCCCATCTCGGAGAAGCTTGTGTTTTGCCTGCGCCAATCCGCGTAATCCCCTGGAGACAATCCACCCTTGGGGACTTGCGGTGGATAGGTGTTCCAGATTGCAACGAGCTGCTCCGGCTGCCGATAAGGAAGCGAGCGCAGGAGCAGACTTTCGACCACACTAAAAATCGCTGTGGTTGCGCCGATGCCCAGCGCCAACGTTAGGATGGCGACGGCGGTGAAACCGGGATTTTTTGCCAGCGTTCGGAAGCCATAACGGAGGTCTTGCAGCAGATTATCCATGCGGTAATTCCTCAATTGCAAAGGCTGGGCGGCAGTTTTGTGGCAGCGGTGCGCCTGACCCATGATTCTCAAACACGCCGTTCTGCGATTTTATTCCAGGTTGGGCTCTATTATTGATTTAGAACCGGAAGTTTGAATTTCCAGCCTATTGCATCGGGGCGCGACTGTGGCATTATCAGCGCATGGGAAATAAAGACTCAGGAAGACGCGAAAAAAAGAAGCCGAAGAAGCAGATTCCGAAACCCACGACCGCGCCGACTGCGAACGTGGTACGGCAAGCGCCGACCCGCCCGTAAGGCCTAAAGCTATCAGGATGGCCGTCCTTGGCCGCGTTCAGCGCATTCGCTTTATTGCGCTTGCGCGAAGCTGGAGAAGCTGTTTGTGGTGGTGCCGTCCATGCACCACATGAAGCTTTCTCCACTGTGGCGCGGTCAACGGGCCCAGGATGGGGTGGTCGAGCACGTGGACGCGGCCTCCAAAGCGCGCTTCGCACTGCGTTATGATTGCATCCATCTCGACAATCTTGGCTCCAAATTCTTCGCGCACCTGGGCCGCAGGCAAGCCTTTCGGGACCGTCACCGCAGGCGCTTTGACTCCGTCGGGCATGTGACCCAATCCCACGACGACGAAGGTTCGTAGACGATTGTCCATTGACGGCCGCGAGGCCAGCGGCTTTCCGGCGGCCATTACTCTCTCGAAGCCTTTAATGGTTCCGGTATAGGTGAGATACAAGTGCTCCAACAGCTCCGCCGCGCACCACTTGCCCGGGGGATGCCAGGTCCATTGGTCGCCGGACATGCCGTCCACGGCCGACTCCAGAGACCCTCTCAGCTTGTCCAGGCGGGGATCCATAACCTCTCTCGCTAACTCCCATGCTACCAGACGAGATCCAGATCTTTGGGCATACCGTAATCACTGTAGACCATTATTGCCTTGGTAAAAATTGGGACCATGAATGCTTTTTTACCCTGTGGAATCCTTTACATTGTTGTACCTAAAGGCCTTATGGATGGCGTGCAGGTTGCACCACTAAAGACCGGTGGGGGAAGTGAACCGAGGATCCCTTTAGGGGATTGAGGGCTGGGCCGGTTCACATTCCCCCCTATTTTTTTCCCGCCGCTATTAGAACCCAAAAAACTACGAAAACTGGCAGTACTAGCTTTCTAACATTTGTAGTACGGAAATGTTGGCGGCGGCGTCGCGGTCGCGGGTGACGTAATCGCTGAGGGTCAGCGCCAGCATGATAGCCAGCCAGAAAACCGCGCAGATGATCACCAATTGTGTGCGCTTGGGGCTGTAGCGGGCGTGCATGAAGTACAGCACCACCAGGGTGGCTTTAAGCGAGGCGATGGCCAGCGCGATGACGATATTGAATGCCCCCAGGTTTACGTAGGCAGCAGCGACGGTGGCCGCGGTCAAAACCATCAGCGAAAGAAAAATGCCTACGTAAACTTTAGGCGGAACAATGTGGTCGGACACGTTCGGTCTCCTATGGCTCCTACTGGTGCCGGTCGATCAGATACAACAACGGGAACAGATAAATCCAGACGATATCCACGAAGTGCCAGTACAAGCCGATCATTTCCACCGGAGTGTTATAGGTGGGTGTGAAGCGGCCGATTATGGACTGGCGGATCAGCCACACCAACATTCCGGCGCCGACGATCATGTGCAAGGCGTGCAATCCGGTCATTCCGAAATAAAGAGAGAAATAGAGTTGCGCGTGGGCGTTGAGATCAGGATCTTTCGCGAAGGCCTTGCTGAGCTCTTCTTTTTCAGCTTCGATTTCCTTGGGATCGTCGTTGGGCGCGGGATGCTGTGCGCGGTAATCGATTTGAAAGTGATAGCCAGGGACCAGGTGGTGATCGAATTTCTGTTTGTATTCGATGACTTTTACGCCAAGAAACGCGGTGCCGAGGATCAGAGTGGCTACCAGAAACCCGGTGGTGGCTTTTCGTTTGCCGACGTGGGAAGCCCACACGGACATGGCCATGGTCAAGCTGCTTAGAATCAGGATGACGGTGTTCGCGCCGCCGAGTTTCAGGTCCAGGGTATTGCTGCCAACTCCAAAAGCTGCACCGTAATAGTGGCGGTTGAGGGTGTAGGTCATGAACAGTCCGCCGAAGAATAAAACTTCGGTGGACAGAAATACCCACATGCCCAGGGCAGCGGATTCCTTCTGCTGTTCGAGCGTTTCGAATTGTCCGTACAGTTCGCCGGTGCGATGCACGCGGTCTCCTTGTTATGAAACTCGGTTATAAAACTTGTTATAAAACTCGCCCCGGGGTGCGATTCGCACCAGCCGGGACAAAGCTCAAAAGCGGCTAATCGTCTCCGTGAGCTGGCGCAGGTAATTTCCCGGCTACGATGTGATCCAACTCCAGATCGGGACGAGTCTCGAAATCGTATGGCTCCCAAGTGACTTCCGGGGTGACCAGGAAATTCTCAGTGGGCGGCGGAGAATCCGTTTTCCACTCGAGGCCAGTGGCAGGCCAGGGGTTCGGCCCCGCTACCGTTCCGTACTTCAAGGACCACACCAGGTAAATCATCGGCAGCAAATATCCCAACGCTAGAATCGATGCGCCCGCGGTGGACATTACGTTCAGCACCTGAAATTCGGGCGGGTAGGAATGATAACGGCGCGGCATGCCGAGATAGCCGAGAAGAAATTGCGGGAAGAACGTCAGGTTGAAGCCGGTAAACAAAATGATCGCGGAAACGCGCGCCAAGTATTCGGGATACAGCCTTCCGCTGATCTTGGGCCACCAGAAATGGATGCCGCCCAGATAACCCATCACCGCGCCACCGACCATAATGTAGTGGAAATGGGCTACCACGAAATAGGTGTCGTGGATGTGAATGTCCAAGCCCAGGCACGCGAGAAAAAGACCGGTGAGTCCACCAATCAGGAAAAGTCCGATGAAACCAAGGCCGTATAGCATGGGGGTATCCCACGAAATGGATCCTTTGTATAGCGTGGAGGTCCAGTTAAAAACTTTCACGGCCGAGGGGATAGCGACGAGATAGCTGAGGAATGAGAAGGCCAGCGCGGCGTAGACGGATTCGCCGGTGAGGAACATGTGGTGGGCCCAGACGAAAAATCCGATTACCGCGATGGCGATACTGGAACCGGCGATGAAGGAATATCCGAAGATCGGTTTGCGCGCGAAGGTGGGAATGATTTCGCTGATCACACCCATGGCCGGAAGAATCATGATGTATACGGCAGGGTGCGAGTAAAACCAGAAGAGGTGCTGGAAAAGAATGGGGTCGCCGCCCAGCGCGGGGTTAAAGAAACCCAGGTGAAACATGCGCTCGAGGCCGACGAGGAGCAGTGTGATGGCGATGACCGGGGTGCCCAGAATAAAAATTATGCTGGTGGCGTATTGCGCCCAGACGAACAAAGGTAAACGGAACCAGGTCATGCCCGGCGCACGCATGGTATGAACGGTTACGACGAAGTTGAGTCCCGTGAGGATGGAGGAAAAACCATTGATGAAGATGCCCAAGACGGCGGGAGTGACCGCGGAATTTGAATAGACGCTACTCAGTGGAGTGTAAAACGTCCATCCCGTGTCGAGGCCGCCGGTTGAGAAGGAATACAGAACGAAGCAGCCGCCAAGGATGTAGAGGTACCAGCTCAACAGATTGATCTTGGGAAAGGCCAGGTCTTTCGCGCCAATCATGAGCGGAAGGGCGAAATTTCCCAGCACCGCGGGAATCGAGGGGATCAGGAAAAAGAAAATCATGGCCACGCCGTGCATGGTGAAGAGCTTGTTATAGGTTTCCGGCGTGACCAGGAAGCCCTGCGGGGTCATCAGGTGGATACGAATGATGGTGGCGAACATGCCGCCGACAAAAAAGAAAAATGTCACGGAAAGGAGATAGAGGAGAGCGATGCGTTTATGGTCGGTAGTCAGCAGCCATGAACGGATGCCGTAGGTGGAATTCAGGTAATGCTCTTGCGGCATTTTGTAGACCGCGCCTGTGGCTGCTCGCGTGCTAGTTGGCGTATGCATACTTATTTCTTCCCCGAAGGTGGTGCAGTGCCGACGCCGGTTGGAGGCGGAGGTTCATTCTGCAAAGATTTTATGTAGGCAGTCAGCGCGATGATCTGTTCTTCTGTCAACTGCCCCTGAAATGAGGGCATCAACGGCTGATACCCGGCTACGATTTTTGCGTTGGGTTGCAGAATAGATTCGCGAATGTAGGCGTCATCGGCCGTAACGGTTCTGCCGTCGGCCAGCAGCACTTGATGGTCATAGACGCCGTTCAACGAAGGCGCGCGGCCCTTCCCATCACTCAAATGGCAGGTGATGCAGGCTCTTTCAGCGAATAGCTTTTCGCCTGCAACGAGCGGGTTGCCTTCTGCGCCTGCCGCGCCGGAAAGCCAGGCAGCATAGTCACCCTGTTCCATGACGGTGATCCAACCCGTCATTATGGCGTGATTGGTGCCGCAGTACTGCGAACAATACAAACGATAACGCCCGGCTTTTGTGGGACGGAACCACATAGTGTTGTAATGGCCGGGGACCACGTCCATTTTTACGCGGAACGCTGGGACGGAGAAATCGTGGATTACGTCCTCGCTAGCCATTATCAGCCTGACGTCGCGGTCAACCGGCAGATGTATCTCGTTAATTTCTTTCAAGCCATTAGGCTGCTGCACCTTCCACATCCATTGTTTGCCGACCACATAAATGTCCAGAGTATCGCCAGGAGAATGGCGGTAGTCGACGTAGACAACCGCGCCCCACGCGAACATGGCCATGGCCAGGACCAACGGCACCACGATCCAAGCGGTCTCCAGGCGCGAGTCGCCGTGAATGGGCACGCCTATTTCGGTCTGGTGTTTGCGCTCGTACTTGAAAAAGAAATAGATGACTGCGGCGGTTATCGCGACGGCAAAGAATAAACAGACGGCCACGATGAACAACATCAGCAAGTCCACGGCGGGCGCGAAGTTGGAGGCTTGCTCCGGAATTAGTGGAAATTGCGCCTGCACGCTTAGTGTGCTCCTCGTTCGTTTAAAGTGCCGGCCGGCCGAGCGCGCTTCATGCTTGCTTGGGCCGCGTCACGCCGGCGAAAAATCAGAATGCCGCCGACGATGCAAAGCACCGTGAGTATTCCGCTCAGCCGGATGATTTTCAAAATAGCGGCGCTGTAGGTGGCGGAGCTGGGATCGTACTGATAACAAAATAGGAGCACGCGATCGATAGGCGCGCCGATTTTACCCGCTGAAGCGTCAACCAAACCCAAACGCATATCGCGGCCCGGATATTCAACGCCGTAAAAATAGCGCGAGATTCGTCCGCCGGGAGTAAGCAGCATGATGCCGCTGGCGTGCGCAAAAAGATTTGTTTTTGAGTCGAAGGAGTAGCGGAAATTGGCGGCCTTGGTGGCGGCGTCAATGCTTTCTTTCGTGCCGGTCAGAAAATGCCAGCCGGAGGCGGTTTCTGGCCGCCTAAAATGCGCCAGCGCGGAGTTCTTTTTTTGCGCGGCCATGTCCGGGGACTCGCGCGGGTCAAAGCTCACGAACACGACTTCGTAATCGCGACCCGGTGTAAAAGACAACATGCGCAGCGCGCCGACGACACCCTGCTCCACCTGGTTACACAGCATTGGGCAGCCATAGTAAACAAACGCCAGAACAACGGGCTTCTGCTTGAAATAATCGCGCAGCTGTATGTTGCTGCCATTTTCGTCGACAAACGACAGATCGAGGGGTATTTGCGCGTTAAGTGGTGGATCAAATCCGACGTTTTGCAGCTGTGCAGGCATGGTGGTGGAATTAACACCGACATTGCTGGGAGCCGCCTGGCCGCGCGTAAGGCCACCGCTGACCAGCAGTATGGCAATCGTCGCAATGGCGCGTGCTCTATTCATGAATTACTTTTTCTCCGGCGCTGCTGGTGGTGTGGCCAGTAAACCTTTTTGAGCGATGATTTTCATCGCTTCTTTCACTGGAATTTGCGCGATGCCGGCATTCTGATCCACCCAGCCGTATTTTTCGTTAGCCTCATTGTCGGCACGAACTTTATCGCGGTGATCCTGTTGGGGGTCGGCATCGTGGCCCGGAACGCCTTGTAGCCGAGGCTCCGGGGGCAACGTGCGATAATCTGGGCCCATGGCGGCGCGCGCGGGCATCATTTGAGGATCGCGGCGTGACACTAAACGTTCGGTATAACGCAGCACGTATACGCAGACGAAAAAAGAGGCTGCCACGGATATGGTCAGCGCTATCAGATACCAATAGATGCTGTGGACTTTGATGTCGCGCGCTTCGAACGAAACGGTGTCATTGCGCGGCAATTCGCCGTGGGCAGCATAAGCGCCTTGCACAGTGGGATCCGGGCGGCCGGTGGGTTCGAGATGTGGATCAGTGCTCATGATGAGCAATGGCCTCCGCAAGCTTGGGGTCGCCGAGCGGCAGCAACGGCTGCTTTTGTAGATTAAAGGCGAAAAACCCGAGCCACAATCCAATTAAAGCGATGGGCACAACCAAATCAATCCAGCTGGGAATCGCGCGGGCTGTGAATTCCGGCCTGGTCATCCAGAAAAGGTCGACCAGCCTAATGAAAATCATCCACAGGGCGACTTTTGGTAGCAAGCGATAGTTGCGCTTCAAGTCGCGCGAAAGCAGCAGAAAAAACGGCACGAAAAAGTGAAAGACCAGCACAATGACGGCGACGACTCCCCATTCACCATACAGGCGCGATCGATAAAAGGTAATTTCTTCAGGTTGGTTGCCAGACCAGATAATCAGGAGCTGCGAAAAATCGAAATAGGCAAACAACATCACAAAGGCCAAAAGCAGCTTGCCCAAGTCGTGAATGTGGCGCTTTTGTATCAAGCCGGCCATCGGGGCGGTGTGTGAAAGAAGAACCACAACCGCGATCATCAGCGACATAGCGGAAATAAGCTGCCCCGCGACAAACAGGAAGCCGTAGATCGTGGAGGCCCAGTGCGGAGAAATGGACATTACCCAGTCGATGGCCGCGAAAGTCATCACAAAAACGTAAAGAATAATTCCCGGCCCGGCCAGCATCTTGAAACGCCGGCGCAACGCAAGGTCGGCCTGGTTGACGTCCTGTTCGCGCGACCAGCGATTGAAAATAAACATTAATCCAATCCATACGACGAAATAAAGAAACGCGCGAATGTAGAACCAATGAGCGGTGAGGTAACCCTGCTGCATGGCAGAGAGCGGCTCGGCGCGAACTCTCTCGGGATCAAGCCAGGCGCCGTAGAGATACTTCATGCCAAAAATGATGGGAATGAACAGGACGGCAAGAAGCGGCAGCGTAAGCGTGGCCGATTCCAGCGGGCGGCGAATGACGATGCCCCAGTGGCCACCGGTCAGATGCTGCAGCATCAACAATCCCAGGGAGCCAAGAGCGAGGCCGAGCACCAGCAAATAGACCATCAGATAAGACGGAAAGAAAATTTGAGGCGATTTTATCGCGCCGAAGATGCACACCAGTAGAGCAATTGCGCCGGCCATCAGCGCATTGCGTTGCAGGCGGCCCACGCTATCCGGCGCCCTGTATTCCTGCGCCATCATTTCGTGGAACCTCCTGAATTTAATTTTTCGCGCACATCGGGCGGCAAATCCGCGACACGCGCATTGCGAGAAAGCTGCAGAGCCCGCACATAGGCCACGATGGCCCAGCGGTCGCGCGGCGGAACTTGCGCCGCATAGTTGTACATCTGACCGAAGCCGTTGGTAATGACGTCGTAGATGTAGCCGTTGGGTGCTTGCCGCAAGCGATCCTGGTGATAGGTTGGCGGACGCTTCATACCTCGCATAACGATCATGCCGTTGCCGTCGCCCTGGATGCCGTGACAGGGCGAGCAGAAAATTCTGAAGCGTTCTTGCCCGCGCTCGAGCAGAGCATCGTTGACGGGCATGGGAAAGTTCGTGGAGTCCTTGGTGACCATCAATAGATCGTTGTCCATGGAACCACGTGAAACGGTATTTTCCACCGGCGTGCGCACCGAACGACCATCCGCGAAAAAATCGGAAGGCGAAAGAGGTTTGTTTTTAGGCTGATTTCCCATGTCCTGGTGAAGATGGTCGCAACCGGCAATCATAAAAAGAGCCGCGGCAACGCCCGCGAGCGAGCGCGCCCGCTTGGACAACCGCAATGGCCAAGCGCTACTCATGACCATGCTCCAGCAGGCCGTCTTCTTCGATGACCTCGGTGACGTGCACGGCCTCGAGGCTTTGTAAAAAGCGCGCGCTGTCCGTCGCGCTGAATTTTGGATCGATCGCTTCGATACAGATGAAAAATCGATCGGTGCTGGCGCGGGCAGCAAATCGAGCCACATTGAAAACAGGATGGTACGGATGTGGCAGCTTGTTCATGGCCAGCATTCCGAAGACAGCAAAAATCGAAGCACCGAGAATGGTTAATTCGAAGGTGACGGGTATAAAGGCCGGCCAGCTATTCAGCGGACGCCCAGCGATATTGATGGGGTAAGCGAAAACGTTGACCCAGTACTGGAATCCAAAGCCGGTCAAACCACCGCCGATACCGCCTATGAGGGTTACGAGAGGAACCCAGGAACGGCGCAGACCCATAGCCTCAGACAAACCTTCGAGGGGAAATGGGGCGTAAGCGTCCATATTGCGGTATCCGGCATCACGAACTTTAGCTACCGCGTTGAGAAAGTGTTTCGCGGTTTCAAATTCACCCATGACGCCGTAAAGGTGGGAGCGGTGTTGTTCCATTACTCGTGCTCCTCTTCATGGAGAACCAGTTCACGCATTTCGGCGATGGAAATGGCGGGGAGCACGCGCACAAACAAGTAAATCATAGTGGTGAAGAGACCGAGGGTACCGATGAAAGTGGCCCAATCCCAGACTGTGGGAGAGTAGCGGCCCCACGCGGATGGCATGAAGTCGCGCGTGAGACTGATCACCACGATCACGAAGCGCTCCAGCCACATGCCCACGTTGACGACGATGGACATGAGGAAAAGTACTGTTGGGTTGGTGCGCACGGCGCGTATCCACAAGAGTTGGGGGGTCAAAATATTGCAAAGGATTAAAGCAAAGTAGTAGTGGGAATAGGGCCCATGCAGCCGCTGTTGTACGAGAAACACATCGAACTTCTGGCCGCTATACATCGACATGAAAAATTCAAAGAAATATCCGTAAGCGACAATCAATCCAGTGGCGAGCATCACCTTGGCCATATTTTCCAGATGGCGCATGGTGATGAAATCTTCGAAGTGATAAAACTTGCGCAGCGGAATCGCGATGGTGAGCACCATGGCGAAGCCGGAATAAATCGCGCCGGCCACGAAGTACGGCGGGAAAATAGTGGTGTGCCAGCCGGGAACGATGGCAATCGAGAAATCAAAGCTCACTACGGTGTGAACGGACAAAACCAGCGGGGTAGCCAGCCCGGCAAGCAACAAGTATGCCGATTGATAACGGTGCCAGTGCCGCGCGGAGCCGCGCCAGCCCATCGCCAGCAATCCGTAAATTCTTTGTTTCCAAGCCACGGTCGCGCGATCGCGAAAGGTAGCCAAATCCGGAATGAGGCCGACGAACCAAAACAGCAGCGAAACGGTGCCGTAAGTAGAAACCGCGAACACGTCCCAGATCAGCGGGCTGCGGAATTGCGGCCAGATGCCCATGGTGCTGGGATACGGGAACATGTAGTAGGCCATCCACGGGCGGCCAGTGTGAATAAGCGGAAATAGGCCGGCGCACGCTACCGCAAAGAGCGTCATGGCCTCCGCGAAACGGTTGATGGAGGTGCGCCACTGCTGATTGAGCAAATAAAGAATGGCGGAAATCAGCGTGCCGGCGTGGCCAATTCCAATCCACCATACGAAATTGACGATGGCAAATCCCCAACCGATGGGAATGTTGATGGCCCAGATTCCGACGCCCTTGATGATCAGCCAACCGACGGCTACGGTCAGCATGCCCAGAATGGAAAACGCGACGGTAAACCCTGCAAACCAACCCAAAGTTGTGGGACGAGTCAAAACAGGCGAGCTGATCTGCTCGGTTACGGTCTCATAGGTATGACCAGGTCCAATGATCGGAATCTCCGGAGAATTGATGGGCGGTTGCGCGACGCTCATGCTTTCTCCGTTGTGGATGGTGTGAGATCAGGATTGGGATTACGCACGGCAGCGAGATAGGTTGTGCGCGGACGCGCATTCAGCTCGCCCAATATTGAATAATTGCGTTGCTGGGCCTTCAGCTTGGCGACGCGCGTCGAAGAATCGTTGGCGTTGCCAAAAATGATGGCTTCGCTGGGGCACGCGGCCTGGCAGGCGGTGACGATTTCTCCATCGCGGATGGGACGATTTTCTTTTTCCGCGTCAATGCGCACGTTGTTGATACGCTGCACGCAGTAGGTGCACTTTTCCATGACTCCGCGGCTGCGCACGGTGACGTCCGGATTGCGAAGCAGCTTCAGTTGCGGCGTTTCCCAATCCTGGAAGCGCAGGAAATTAAAGCGGCGAACTTTGTAGGGGCAGTTGTTCGAACAGTAGCGCGTGCCGATGCAGCGGTTGTAGGTCATATCATTCAGACCTTCGGCGCTGTGTACCGTTGCTCCCACAGGGCAAACCTGTTCGCACGGAGCGTTTTCGCACTGCATGCACGGGACTGGCTGGAAAAAGGTTTCGGGATTGGCGAGCGCGTCGTTGTTGTTCGTGCTGGGATCATTAGTGGCGGTTTCGGCCAGGTAGTAACGATCGATGCGAATCCAATGCATTTCGCGGCCGCGCATCACCTGATCTTTGCCGACGACGGGAATATTATTTTCGGACTGGCAAGCGACTACGCAAGCGTTGCATCCATTGCAACTGTTGAGATCAATGGCCATGGCCCAGGCATAGCCGGGATAGGCAAATTCCTTGTACAACGTAAATTCCTTGGGCGGCTGCTCGTCGTCCTTGTGGGCGAACGCGGGATTTTGTTTGTACTCGTCCAGCGTGCCGCTAGCCAGAATTTTCCGGCCTTCCATGTTGAAGTGGTATTGCGTACAGGCCATCGGATAATCGTCGCCGGTTTTTCTGACACTGCCGCCAGTGGCAGCCCACATGGCGTAGGAACTGCGCACCGCGTAGGCGTTGAATCCTTTATCGGAGCCGGTGTAACCGGCCTTCTTGCGCCCGTAACCCAAGGGAAGAACGACGACGCCATCAGCTTGCCCAGGCACGATCCATGCGGCGGCAGTTACTTTGCTCCCAGAAAGAGAAATGTCGATGACGTCGCTAAGGATTTTGCCGTGCTCGCCGCCCCGTGCACCGACTTTCTGTCCCAACCCAAGTTTTTCCGCGGTTTTGGGGCTGACCATGGCGGCGTTATCCCAAGTTAATTTGGTGAGCGGCTTGGGAAGTTCCTGCAGCCATCCGTTGTTGGCGAAGCGCCCATCGTAAACGCTGGGATCGGGGCGAAAAATAAATTCGAGAGCGTCGGTGCTTGTGGGATTGGTGGCCGGCAAGGTGGCGGCGGACGCAACGGAAATGGGATTTAAGGTGGTGTTGGCGACGACGCCGTCGTGCAGCGACTTTCGCCAGAATTTTTCAAAGTCAGCGCCAGGATGCGAGGCCTTCAGGCGTTCGCGCATTGCATCGTAAGCGGTGACGCCGGGCTTGTCGCTGAAGGCCGCAAGAAATTCATACGCCGAAATGGTGTTGTACAGCGGCGCGATGAGCGGCTGAATGATACTTAGAGTGCCGTCAAAGGCGCGCGCATCGCCCCAAGCTTCCAGATAGTGCGATTCGGGGATGTGCCATTGGCAATACTCGGCGGTTTCATCGAAGTGAGAGCTCAGATGGATTACGTTGCGGACTTTTTTGAGCTTGGTTGCGAAATCGAAATCGTGCGGAGCGTCGTAAACGGGATTCCCGCCGACTATCAGCAAAGTGTCGACCGTCCCTGCGGCCATGTCATCGCAAAGGCTGCGTAGCGATTCCAGTTGATTGACCGGTGTAGCTTCCACAGGATCGGTGTAATAAATAGTGTGGCCCACGTTGCCCAGCGCGGCGTTCATTGCGTGAGCCAGGGCATGAATCTCCGTGGGCTGATATTCACCGGGAATCACCAGGCAAGCTGCGCGATGCGCTTGCAACTCGCCGTGAACTGTTTCCAGCCAATGCTGCGCGGCAGGAGGCATTTCCGCAGTGCCGCCCAACCCAATTTTGGCGGCTAAGGCTCGAGTGAACAATCCGACATCGCTGGAACGCAGTGGCAAATGATGATCCGCGCTGGCGCCGGTGATTGACGGAGTGGGCTCGACGACATAGAGCCGGTTCATTTCCGAGGATTCATTTTCTAGTTTGCGGCGGCGGTAAAATTCCTTCATGTAACGGATATGGCCAGCGCCCTCGGCCATGAAATCAGCGTCCAACGACAGAATGACCTCAGCTTTTTCTGGGCGGTAGATGGTGTTGACATAGCGCCCAAAGGCCATTCGCGAACCTTCACGCGCGCCGTCATTGCCGGCTGGTTCCCATTGATGCCATTTGGTTTTGGGATACAACTTGGTGAGGGCTTGAATCTGTCCGCTGACAAGCGGCGAGGTGATCGTGCCGGTCAGGATGCGGAAGCCCTCACCGTTCATCGTTTTCATGGCGGCTGCGGTGGCTTGCGCCTGGTCCCGAAACGCTGACAACGAGCTGACGGCGCCCAGTTGAGTGGGCACCTGAGCGCGGTCGGGATCATATAAATCCAGAATTGAAGCCTGCACAAAGGAATCGAGCGCGCCGCGGCTTGATGGATGATCGGGATTGCCTTGGATATTGGTGGGCCGGCCTTCGTGGCTTTCGACTAATACGCCGATGGCATCCGCTCCGAAAGGCATCGCGGTGGCGTAATACTGCGGCTTGCCTAGAACCAAACCCTCTGGCTGAGTTACGTAGGGGATGATGTGTTCTTCAGGAGGTTTGCCGCAGCCGGAGAGGCCGGCAAAGGCGAGCGAGGCGGCCATTAGTTTCAGGAAATCGCGGCGGTCGACGGATTCATCCCACTCCGAAGCCTGGCGCGGAAATTCGCGGTAGAGCAACTGTTCGAATTGAGGATCGCCGGCAAGCTCTTCCAAAGTTCGCCAATATTGTTTGCCGGTTTTCGATTTTAGCTTTTCGCGTACAGCCGCCAGATCGAGCAGATGCACCTGAGTGGCGTTGTCATTCACACGGTCGGCGTCATGATCATGAGCGTCGTGATGATGAGAATCATCATGCTCATGATGCTGGTTACCTTTCAAACCGTGCAATTTCACGTCGATGTTTTCGTTCTCTCGCATACCGTCCGTTAACGATGACAGGTTGAGCAGCTGGTCAAGTCATACGTGCTGCGAAGATGATTTTGCTGCGCTATCTGCTTGCCGATTTCGGCCTGATTCGCGGGTGGCTGCCAATTCATATTGGTGATCTGATCGTGGGACCGTAAATTTTTCTCTGGATTGCGATGGCAATCCAGACACCAACTCATTGTCAATTCCTTGGCTTGAAACATGAGGGGCATCTGATCGACTTGCCCGTGACAGGACGAGCAGCCAATCCCCTTATTCACGTGAATGCTGTGATTGAAATATACGAAATCCGGTAGCCTGTGGACCTTTACCCACACTATCGATTTGTCAGTGCGATAGCTTTCGCGCACCGGTTCCAGGTAAGCAGCGTCTTTGAACAACACCGAGTGGCAATTCATACAGGTCTTGGTGGGGGGAATACCGGCCTGCGCAGAAGCTTCCACGCCGCTGTGACAATAGCGACAATCAATCCCATCGTCACCAGCATGGTGTTTGTGGCTGAACTGGATGGGTTGATCGCGGACAATGTTTTGGCGGGTGTAATAAGGAGCGCGCGCGAACATCAAGATGCCGGTGAGTCCCAGCGTCACCGCCAAAACAGCAAATAGAAGACTGAATCGAGCGATGGAATTTGCGCTGCGGTGAAAAATCTGGGCCATGTCAATTTTGTACGTGAGTGTAGGAACGCACCGAGTGGGAAACGGCTACCTGGGCGTCCACAACTCTGTCCGGGAAGTGCATGCCCGGCTCCGTTAACGCGATAGTGTCCAACAAAACATTCTGGAATGCAACAAAGTACGCAGCAATTTCTCACCGAAATATCGGTTGAAGGCAACGATATGTTCGAATTTTGAGAAATGTGCCACGACAATACATCTGATTCAAAAATGAAGGATTAGTTAGAAGGAATTTGCGTCAGTATCCGGATATTGTCAGCCGAAAGGTCCGAATCGAATTATGGGGAATTCCCAATCTGGGGCAGTTTGACAAGGTTTTTAGCTGGACGGCTTCGACATCTTCCCTATGAACGCCGCATCCAAGCTATGGAATTCGTCCAAATCCTGTGGCCGCCAGGCGCCACCCAATTTTTGCAGCGATGTTTGCACCTCCAATATAGACCGGCCCGTTAAAATCTTGCGTAATTTCGCCCACTCCTGACACGCTTGGGCGCACTCTTCAGGACTGGCGTCTCCGCGAAATGCTCTGGCGGCGCCCGGGGGGGAGCCGTACTCATCTATGAAATCCTCGTGCAGGTAGCCAGAGAAAAATTCCTTAAGCGCTGGAAATTGGCCAGGGTTAAATCCGGCAGTTTTTTCCTTTTTCTGTGGTGTCATCATCGCCGGTCCTCGGGATAGCTAGTTAAGACGTAAAAACTATTTGGGCCGTCGGCTTTCAAGACAATGACCGCTTCAGTGGCGGGAGACGAGCGCTCATCTCCGTGCCTCATGCTTCTTCCGATCACGCGGCCAGCGTCAAAGTGTAGCGCCAGGTTCGGGCGGCGGTAACCTCGTTCTTCCCACCGAGCAATTTTGTCATGCTCCGCGCGCAAAGCCTGGGCCACCGTTTCTTGGGCTACGTCGCGATTGGTCCACGTGGAAGCCGCGGAAATATTTCGTTCCCGGTCCAATCGCTCGCGAAGTTCCTGGTCGGAACGGCCGACATGTTTTTCGAGAGTGTGACCGCCGCGGGCTTCGTCGCGTCCCAAATCATATCGTGAGGCGTCATCGGATGGACCGTTCTGGGCAGTTTTTGTCGCGCTGGGCATCTCGCCGCGTGGTATTTCTGGCAAGCCAGGGTTAGGCGCCGCACCGCATCCGCTAGCCCAGAAGAGTAGAGTAAAAAAACAAATTGTGGTTAATGAGCGCTTCATTCGCTGCAAACCTTAACAGACTTCTCCACGGCTACAGAATTGCTGAGCAAATAGTGGCTGGAAGAGAGTCGGTAATTGAATACACCAGCATAACCAAAATGGAACACGGTGGCGGAACGCGCCTGCTAGAAGCCGCTCCTAAATATGAGGGCAACCTGTTTCCCCTTGAAATGGAGTATACCGTTTACCTGGTAAAGAGGATTATGCCGAGGTGTGAAGATGCCATCGCATAGCGACGTCGCGAAGCGGATTTTCGATGATGCCAAAGCGCATACCAGCCAGCACCAAGACTCGGAGCAATGGGACTTACTTAACGGGCTGTCCGAGCTGTGCCTGGCGGTTGAGTCATTGGAAGTTGAAGTGGGACAGCTGAAAGCTGAAATCAAAAAACTTCAAAAATGAATTTACTCAGGGAAGCATGAGCGACGTAACAGCCCGAGTGCTGGATTTGCGCGACCGCCAGAAACTCCCGACAGTCACACGCATACAGTAAGTCCGCACCTGCATGTTAAGATGAAAAAGAAATGGGGCGTGGTCCAACTGGTAGGACACCTCACTGTTAATGAGGACGGTGAAGGTTCGAATCCTTCCGCCCCAGCCAAATTCTTCATCCAACAATGCCGGTATTACGGTGTCGTGCCTTGGCTAAAGCCGATGCCGCCACTCCATTTCTGCGACCGCGATTCCGTATTTCCAAATTTAAGCGAAATATCAAATGTGAGCAGTAACGATTGTGCATTCATTCGTAGAAACTCATGCCCACAAAGAAAGAAGGGCCGCAAGCATACGGTTTTGCTTGCGGTCCGCTCTCATCGTCACTTGTTGGGTTGAGTGGTTAGGGACCATGCCACCGTTTGACCATGGTCGCTGTGCGATCCCCTATTCGAAGCGCTGTGCGGTAGCAGTGGCGCAAGCTTGGCGGTAGACGGTGCCGTGGGTGTCGGCAAACGCAATCGTGGCGTCAGCGGTCCATTGGTCGGGACCATTGTTGAAGTCAATGGTTTGCGTGATGGTTTGCGTGCCTGCCGTGAAACCGGGAGCCGGAGGAGGAGGCGTGGTGGTGAAATTGATAAAAGCCACGCTCTTGACTGCGAAAGAGTGGTGACCCTGGTACTCCCAAACACCATGGCCAGTGCCCCGTTGACCCACGGCAAACGATGGATTCGTTGTGTCCTCGATCATGGTTTCTCCTTCCGCAAACGTCAATAGCGAAGGAAAAGGCACACCCAGCGAGGTGCCTGAGCAGTTGTTTAATTGCACGGTAACCAACCAGGTCCCTACAATTTCGTCCCGGTGATGCGGCGTACCAGCAGCCGCTCCCCAGGCGATGGAAAGCGCTAAGACGACAGCCACGGCGATTGAATAGAGTATCTTTCTAAATCTCTCGTTCATGAATTTTTCCTCCGAAGGGATAGCAATCTCTCTCCACTGAATTCCCCCCTCTCTTGACGGTTCGAATCGAAGCCTGGTCCTTCCAAAAGCTACGCTCGTACCACTAAGCGGGAGTCTGACCTCCGCTGCAATTGCGGCGCGCCGAGAATGGTCCAGAAGAAGGTACCGGTCAATGCACGCAATCTGACATCGGTCTGGAATGTTTGTGGCCTGCCAAGTGGCGATTTCGCAGTTGGTTGCAGCCAGGTGTGGCGCGGCACGTGACGCAGAAATAGTGCTAGACTACCGGCAGATTGCAACTTTTTAGGTGTGGTTGTGCCTTCCCAAAACGGTTCCATCTATCGCTTCGGCGTATTTGAGCTTGATTTGCGAACCGCGGAGCTTCGCAAGAAGGGGGTGAAACTGAAACTTCAGGAGCAGCCCTGCCAGATACTCCTCAAGTTGCTGGAACACCCGGGCGAAATGGTAAGCCGGGAAAAGCTGCGCTCTACTCTGTGGCACCAGGATACGTTTGTTGATTTCGAGACTGGACTGAATACCGCCATTAAACGGTTGCGCGAAACGCTTGGCGATTCCGCCGACAATCCCACCTTCATCCAGACGCTTCCGCGACGGGGCTACAAATTCATAGCACCCGTGGAAATACCGGCCAGCCATGACGGCGAGGCAGGCGCGGTCGCGGACATCCAGGAATCACGCCGGGGGCAAGACCTTCTGAAGCGTACTGGCCTGGTGGCAGCCGTAGCGGTTGTGCTCCTCATTGTCTGGGTCGTTTGGTACGGACAGCCACGACCGCCGACGGTCACCAATGCGGTGCGACTCTCCAATGATCGAAAAGCGAAAAGCCCCTTGAATTCACCGGTGACGGATGGCGTTCATCTTTATTTCATCGAAGGGATGCCATGGACAACCGGCTCTGGGATCGCGCAGATGTCGACCACCGGTGGAGAGACTACCTGGATTACGACGACGCTTCGGGAAGTCTTGGCGATTTATGGGATCTCCCCGGATCGCTCGGAATTGTTGGTGGCAAATGGCGTGGCGGTCGGTCCGAATATGGCAACCGAGCTGTGGGTGCAACCATTACCGGCGGGTGCACCTCGCCGGGTTGGAAACATCAACGCGTCATCTGCGAGTTGGACACCGGATGGAACTCAGATCGTATACGGATATGGGCGGACAATCCTGATTGCCAACAAAGATGGAAGCGAGTCCCGTCCATTGGCAAAGCTTCCGGGCATCGCACGTGCGCTGCGGTTTTCGCCGGATGGCCGGCGAATCCGCTTTTACCTTTCTCAACTGAAGGCGGATTCCAACTCGATCTGGGAAATGGACGCCAATGGAAAAAATGCTCACCCGCTTTTTGCAGACTGGAAAGAATCGCCCTACCAGTGCTGCGGAAACTGGTCGCGGGAAGGCGATTACTATTATTTCCAAGCAGGACGCGGGAACGCTCAGGCCATCTGGGTGATGCCGGAACGCCATTCCGTGTTTCACAGAGCGGTGGCTGGCCCTTCGCCTCTGATGTCCGGGCCGCTGCGTTTGGGCGCTTCCGTCCCCAGCGGTGACGGAAAGAGACTATTTGTCGTGGGTGAGGACCCTCGCGTGGAATTAGTTCGCTACGACGTGCGAGCCCGGCGATTCGATGCCTATCTGCAAGGTCTCTCCGCGGGCCCAGTGGATTTTTCATCTGATGGGAAGTGGATTGTCTACGTTTCCTACCCGGACATGACCCTGTGGCGAAGTCGCGTGGATGGAAGCGACAAGATGCAGCTCACGTTCCCGCCAGTGCGAGCGTACGAACCGCGTTGGTCACCTGACGGTTCCAGGATCGCGTTCTTGGATGTGCAATTCTCGCGTCCGTGGAAAATTCGGCTGCTTACTTTGCCGGGAGGGAGCCCAGAGTTGCTTTTGCCGTCGGGCCCCGGTGAGGCCGAAGGTGACCCAACCTGGACTCCCGGCGGGGAATCCATCGTTTTTGGAAAGTCCGACAGCAACGGCAACGGTGCGATTTACCGCCTGGATTTGGAAACCAGGAAAGTTTCTCCAATTCCGGATTCCAGCGGATTTTTCTCGCCCAGAGTATCGCGGGACGGCCGTTACATCTCGGCCCTCACGGACGGTCAGACCAAATCGATGCTGTTCGATGCCAAGACAAATCATTGGTCCACTTTGATGGAGGGGGAACAGGTCGCCTATAACGAATGGTCACATGACGGAAAATATGTCTTTATGCGGGAAAACCTGGGTGGGGCAGCGGAACTGGTGCGCGTGAGAATAAAGGACCAGGTGGTGGAACACATTCTAAGCCTCAAGGATTTTCCTCAGCTCGCGGACATTTTCACCGCGTGGATAGGACTGACTCCGGAGGACGCGCCGCTCTTGATGCGTGATCGCAGCGTCCAGGAGATTTACGCGCTCGACCTCAGCTTTCATTGAAATTCTGGATCTGCCATCGACACACAGATAGTGGCAGGTCCCCGCACATTCGCGTCGACGCTGCCGTGCGCATTCAGCGGTGAGGTGTGACGTTATCGTATTGACCAGCCGATTTGTGTTCTTTAACCGGCACGCTGGGGATCGGAAAAGCAGCGACGACCCGGGTGCCATAACCGTTGGAACGAACGTCTAGATGGCGGCCAAACTGGCAAACGCCAAAAATTTAACCCTTTTCCGTCGGAAGGCCAGCGTCGCGCCATCCTTTCCAGCCGCCATCCATCGATTCCACGTTGGTGTAGCCCATTTTCTGGAGGCTCTCCGCCACAAGAGCGGAGCGAAATCCGCCGCCGCAATATAGAACAAGCTTTGCGTCGGTTTGCGGCACGCGCTGTTCAATGTCGCGTTCAATAATTCCTTTGCCCAGGTGTAGCGCACCGGGCAAATGGCCTTGCGCCCATTCGTTGTCCTCACGCACATCGACCAACGTAAGATTTTCGCCGCCGTCGATGCGGCGTTTCACGTCAGCGACGTTGGTTTCTTTAATCTTGACCTTCGCGGCTGTCACAAGTTTCATAAACTGCGCTGCATGCGCCATGTGGCCCCTCCGAAAATTATCTGTGACTTACAAAAGTAGCCTAGCACGCGACGATTACTCGGAACAAAGCGCACGATGACTAACTGGATGGATTGCTTTGGCGCACCTTGCTGCTAATACCCGCAACGGGCGACAGTCAGCGCTTGATTGGCGGCGATGCGGTTCCTGATTTGATCGCGGCTGTTTTGGTGACTGCTTTGGCTGGTGGAAGTTTGCAAGCGCGTTGTACTTCGGAACCCGCAGAGCCAGCGCGGAAGCGGCTGGATTCGCGCACGCGCGTGCGCACTCCATCGATCACCGCTGGAATCGGATCTTGTGGAACACCGCGAATAGTAAAAATCATCAGCACCGCTTCGCCGGGAGAGTCGACGCTGGAGCCGATGCCGACACCTTGTACGCCAGCTTGCTTCATCAGAGCTTCAACGTGGGCAGTGTGCACCACTTTTGCGCGCGCCATCTCCGCGTCGGAAACGGAGTACACCAGTTGCGGCGCCGCCACTGACTTCTCGAGCATGGCGCTGTCTTCCGCTGAAATCGCTCCGCGCTTGGCAAAAAGCGGCTGCTCGATTATTCGGGTTCGCACGCCGTCAACCTGCGTAGGTAAATTCGTTCGCGATTCTCCCTGGGTCACAAAAAACAAAATCGCCGCTTCCTTGGGATTGTCATAGCTCTGGCCCACGCCGACGGCCTGGACTTCCGGATAAGCCAGCAATTCCGGGGCATGCAAATCGCGCGTGGCGGTAGCCTTCTGTATGACTTGCGACGCGACGGAACTTGGCACCACGGTCTTCGCCGATTGCGGCGCGGTGGGTAGCGAGCACCCGACCACCTGGTGAGCAGCCCCACCGACAAACATTGTGTTATTGCCGAAAAAATTCAAAACATCAGCCACGGGATTGCCGACCGTGTCGGTGTCCGATCCCGCATACAGCAAAGCTAGCGGACTAGTTGTGTCTTGCGTGACGATCAGGGAACCGGAGTCGCCCTCGCCACTGAAATCGCCGCCTATGACGCCGATCTGATTTGAGTAGTTCGCCGTGAATTTGGTTCCGGAGCCGTCGCAATTGACAGTGTAATCCACGCTGGTGGTGATATTCGTGGCTTCAATCGTGGAGCACGTCAATCCCGTTGAGCGGCCAGACTTCGCAACCGGTCGGCCGACGGCCACGCTGCTTGCGGGAGTTCCTGTGCCCCCTTGCGGAGCGCCTGGCACAGGAACTCCGTTAGCGTCTGTCGTCGCGCCGAGATAAATGACGTTCCCCGCAGGATCGACTTTTCCAGCAATCACTTGCGCAATGGCGGCGTCGACGTTTTGGCCTGGGTTGGCTTGCAAATTGGAGAACTGAGACAGATTCGCAACGGTTGTGGTACCGGCCGTTGTGCAGGTTGCAGTGTCAATCAAGCCCGGCTGTATGATGGCATCGCCCACGGTGGCGCCGTCGCTGCGCGCCAGGATGTGATTGTCGCTCAAAATATATTGCACGCCGCCTCGAATAACCAGCGAACCGAGCGTTCCGCCGCAACAGGTGATGGTATTTTTCGCCGTGTTGTTTACAAAGTCATGCGCGTTGCCGCCGGTGGTGCCTAGCTCGACAGGAGCGGACTGGGTGTTGGCATTATCGGGAACGATGGTTACGGTGGAAGTCGCGCTAGCGGTAGAGTCCGCTTGAGACACTGCCGTAATGGTCAAGGTCGTTGTTATGGTGTTGCCCTGGCCATCTGATTTTGTCGGGACCGCACTCGGTGCCACAAAAAGCCCGGTGCTGGAAATAAATCCAAATTTCTGACTGCCCCCGGTTACGCCATTCACTTGCCAGGTCACCGCAGTATTAGCGCTGCCGGTGACGGCAGCGGTGAATTGCTGGGTCCGAAAATC
>DATHRB010000078.1:0-28255 GCA_035482155.1 Verrucomicrobiia bacterium
CACGACGATTTACTACACGACGGATGGATCGGACCCGACAACTAGTTCAACCCGAACCGTATACAGCGCGGCAATCACGGTTAGCTCTACAGAAACCGTGAAAGCCTACGCCACCAAGAGCGGCTATTTCGATAGCAACGTAGCCACCGCGGCCTACACCATCGGATCGGGTGGGGGCGGTGGAGTTGGTTTCGGCAGCGGCTTCACAACGGGCTCGATGATTTTGAATGGAAATGCTGCAATCAACCCCCCGAACCTGTCTTTGACCACTACCAGCCCCACTTTCCAGAAGGGCAGCGCGTGGTTCCCGACGGCTCTGAATATTCAGAAATTCACAACTGACTTCACCTTCCAGTTGTCCGCAGGCTCACCGACCGCCGACGGCTTCACCTTCGCCATTCAAGGTAATTCCACTGCCGCGATAGGAAGCACAGGCGGCAATCTGGGATATGGGACCATCGGCAAGAGCGTCGCCGTGAAGTTCGACTTGTACAGTAACGCCGGGGAAGGCACTGATTCGACGGGGCTGTACATGAATGGCGCAGAACCCGCGGTCCCGGCGACCGACATGACGAGTTCGGGCGTGGATCTCCACAGCGGTCATGTTTTCGCGGTGCACGTCGTTTATGACGGCACAAATCTGACCATGACCATTACCGACACGACTAACACTGCTTTGACCTTCACACAGGCTTGGCCAGTCAATATACCTGGGACTGTTGGCGCCAATACCGCATTTGTAGGTTTCACAGGAGGCACTGGCGGGTATACCGCCAATCAGTCCGTGCTCTCATGGACCTACACCGTTAATTAGCTGAGTCAATTACCTTAGATCGGCCCGACCGGATGCCGGGCCGCTTTCCACGGTCTAAAGGCTAACCATCCTGCACCATTTTTTGAAGTCCGGATAATCTAAATTGTGACCACAGCGGTGTTTCGCTGTTGTGCTATCATCGCGGCTCTTCGGCCTCTCGTGAAGCAATGGGTGCGTCCCCTTCGAGCGGCGAGTTGCTTGGAGGCAATATGAACCGTAAAGTCCGGAACATTCTGATCGCCGTTGTAATCGTCATAGTCATCCTGGTGATCGTTCCGTTCCTGATTCCCGTCAATCAATTCAAGCCTACGATTGAAGCAAAAGCTTCGGCTGCCCTGGGACGCCAGGTGCAGTTGGGCAGTCTTAGCCTTTCGCTTCTCACTGGCTCGCTCTCGGCTGATAATCTGGCGGTCTCTGATGACCCCAAATTCGGCCAGACACCGTTTCTGACCGCTAAGGCCGTTCGCGTCGGCGTGGCCATGATGCCGCTGATCTTTTCGCGAGCCTTGAACATTACCAGCGTGACGATTAAAGACCCGCAAGTCACCTTGCTTCACAATCCGGCGGGCCAATGGAATTATTCGTCCATCGGCGGCGCAGCGGCAAACACCGCCAACAATCAGGCGCCTCAGCAAAATAATAGCTCCTCGGAGTTGTCTGTCGAAAAGCTGTCGCTCGAGAACGGCACCATCATTGTCGGATATGTCGGCAATCCCAAGCGCACCACCTACGACCATGTGAACGTCGAAGCTTCCAATATTTCAACGCACAGCAAATTTCCAGTCTCGGTTTCGGCCGACCTTCCCGGCGGCGGAAAGTTCAAGGTGGATGGAAATGCCGGGCCTCTCGATGCTACGGACGCTGCGCTGACGCCCGTTGACGCCAAACTCACAGCAAGCTCGCTCAATCTGGGCTCCACTGGATTTATCGAGCCTAATACCGGACTCGGCGGACTCCTGGACTTGGATGCCAGCCTGACTTCAGCCCAGGGTCAGGCGGAAACCAAAGGCAACGCCAAACTTTCCAAGGCGCTTTTCATTCAAGGCGGATCTCCTTCCTCCGTACCTTTGGTAGTGGACTTCGACACCAAGTACGATCTTGCCAAACAGAGCGGCACGCTAAATGGCACCACCCTGAAAATCAGTGGCGCCACCGCGCAGGTTTCCGGCACTTACAATAACTCCGGCGAAAACACCATCGTGAATGTCAAAGTCGACGGCCAGAACATGCCCGCCAAGGACCTCGCGGCTTTTCTGCCTGCCGTCGGAATTCGCCTCCCCAACGGGGCTTCTATTGAGACCGGGACACTCAGCGAGAATCTGACTATGGCGGGCCCAACGACCAATCTGGTTACCAGCGGCACCGCCGGGATTTTCAGCGTTAAATTGGCGGGATTCGATCTCGGTTCGAAAATGTCCAGCATTTCAGCGATTACAGGATTGAAGAGCGGCAAAGATCTGGACATCGAAAAAATGACTTCTAATTTGCGTATGACCCGCGACGGTTTGCGCGCTGATAATTTCATCGCGGTCCTTCCAGCGTTCGGCCAGATCGTGGGGGCCGGTACCATAGACGCCAAGAACGATCTTGATTTCAAAATGGCCGCAACGCTTAAAAGTGGCATTGCCAATGTCGCGAATCCCACTGGCGCACTCACTTCGGCTTTGGGCGGTGGGTCAGGCGGCTGCAAGAATGGTGTAACCGTGCCGTTCAAAATCGAAGGCACCACTGCGGATCCGAAATTCGTTCCCGATGTCGGCGGGGTTGCCGCTGGAATGCTGAAGACTCAGTTAGGATGCGCGGGCAGTGGCTTGACGGGCGCGAAGAATCTGAATCCGACGAACCTGAACCCGACGAATCCTGCCAGCGCAATCGGCGGGCTGTTCAAGAAGCCGAAACCATAAAGGCCTAGTCGTAACGCAGCGCCACCATCGGATCTACGCGCATCGCGCGCCGCGCGGGTATGTAACAAGCCAACAACGCTACGGCCGTAAGCAAGAGCGTTACCGCGGTGTAGGTCGACGGGTCGTAAGCGCGCACATCAAATAGCAGGCTTACCAGGACGCGCATCAGCGCTAAGGCCACCAGGATTCCCAGGCCCAATCCTACTATTGTCAACCGCAAACCCTGGCCAAGTATCAGGCGCATGACATCGCCGCGCTGAGCGCCCAGCGCCATGCGCAAACCGATTTCTCGCGTCTGCTGATTCACCGAATAGGACAACACTCCGTACACCCCGACCGCGGATAATACCAGTGCCAGCGCGCCAAACAACGCTAGCAATAAACCGCCCATGCGTGGTGGCCAAAGCGCCTGAGACAATGTCTGCTCGATCGTGAAGACATTGGTTACCGCCAGATTCGGATCCAGCGATTTCAGCGCCGCCCGCGCGGTGGCCACTACGCTTTCTGGATTGCTGGTGGTGCGCACATGCAGCGTTGCAGCCGGGACGTAGTCTTGGGTCATCGGTAAAAACACAATGGGCTGCGGTTCTTCTCCAACTTCGTTGATAACCGAATTTGCCGTTACACCGACAATTTCGCGCAAAGTTTTATCGCCAATGAAATGGAAGCGCTTGCCAATGGCATCCTCGTTAGGCCAATGCAGCTTAGCCATGGCTTCGCTGACGATCGCGACGGCGGCGGTTTCCATACGGTCACCATCATTAAAACTTCGCCCGCGTGTGACCGGGATGCGCAGAGTTTCAAAATGATCTGGAGTCACGTCGTCCACTACCGTCAATGTGCCGCGGTTGCCCGACGCCTCATCTTGCCCTTCTGGAAATACCGTGCGCGCGAAACCCCCGCCAAGAGGCGGATTGGAAGCTAAGCTCACAGATGCTACGCCAGGCGAGTTCTTCACCTTCTCAATCGCCGCACGGTAAAATTGCTGGCCGCGTCCCTCTTCGTAGTGCAGCGCACCAAGATCGAAATTCATGGTCAGAAGATTTTTCGATTCGAACCCCAGCTCGGTCTTTTGCGCGTTCTGCAGGCTATGTAGGAAGAGCCCGGCGCCAACAAGTGTGATTAAGGCCAGTGCCATTTCGCCGATGACCAGCAAACTACGCAAGGGGTCGCGCCGCCAGCCCATGGTGCCGCCCCGTCCTCCGGACTTTAGGGTTTCCATCAGATCTGGGCGCGAAGCTTTCACCGCCGGAACCAGGCCAAAAATAAATCCGGTAAGAATCGCGACGCTCAAGGTGAAGAGCAGTACGTGCGAATCGAGAGACAAGTCAATGCCGCTCTGATCGATGAACGGTGGCCGGAAAGACCACAGAATACTGCGGCCGACATAAGCGAACGCCAGGCCGACCACCCCTCCGGCCAGAGACAACATCAGACTCTCTGTAAGCATCTGGCGAACAATACGCGTGCGACCCGCGCCAAGCGCCGCGCGCAGGCTGATTTCTTTCTGGCGTCGTGCGCCTTGTGCCAGCAGCAGGTTTGCCAGATTGACGCACGCGATCAAAAGCACCAAACCCACCACGCCCATCATCATCGCCCCAACCAAAGCGATCCGTTTATGGTCGTTCACCCCCACTGCGGCATCCGACAGCGGGCTGAGCGCCACGCTGCGACCGGCATTGTCTTTGGGGAATTCCGTCTCCAGGTGTATGGCCATCGTCTTGAGGGACGCCTCCGCAGCGCTCATTTCCAGCCCAGGTTTTAACCTGCCAACGGTGCCCACGCCCAAAAACCGCCGTTCGTTGAAAAACTCTTTGGCCTTCCCGCCCAGCACTTGATCTTTCATGCTGGTGGGGATCCACACCTGTTCGGCGCTGAAGAATGTAATCGTTCCTCGAAATCCCCGTGGGGCAATCCCGATGACGGTATACGGGCGGGCGTTGAATATCAGTGGTTTCCCGACGATTCCGGGGTCAGAGCCCAATTTATTGGCCCACAGCGAATAGCTAAGTACCGCCACATCGTTGCCGTTGGGCTTGGTGTCTTCATCGGGCATAAAAAAGCGCCCATGAGCCGGCCGCAGTCCAAGGACGTCGAAATAATTTGCGCTGACAAGTTCACCTTGGATTTCGCGCGGTTCCGCGCCGCCGCTCCAGGTCACAGTAGCGGGCATAAACGCCGCAAGATCCGTGAACACCTGGTTATCGCGGCGATAGTCTTGGAAATTTGGGAAGGACATACCGAGCTTTTCGGATCGGGCTTGGGTGACCAGCAACTTGCTGTCGACCGTGTCCATCTCCACCAGTCGTGGGAGCTCGCGCACCGGAAGCGCGTTGAGCAATATCGCGTTGACCACCGTGAAGATGGTGGTGTTGGCACCGATGCCCAATGCCAGAGACAGTACCGCTACCGCTGTGAACCCCGGATTTTTTCGCAGCATGCGCAAGCCATATCGCACGTCCTGCATAAAAACTTCCAGAACCGGCAGGGTCTGCCGGTCGTGGTAGAGCTCTTTGGTCTGCTCAATCCCGCCCAATTTCATCAACGCATCCCTGCGTGCTTCCGTGGCGCCCATTCCTTTACGTACATTATCGTCGGTGTGCATTTGTAGATGTCCTTCCAGTTCTTCTGCAAAACTGTCCCGCGATTCACCGTGGACCGTGCCTGCCAACCGCAGCCAAAATGCTCGCAACGTTCTCACGCTAATTCCTTCATGACGGTACCTTCATGCTGATTCCTTACCGGGAGCGAGGAATCGCGCGAGGATCGCCGTGGTCTGTTCCCAATCGCGTTCTTCACGGCCCAGGAATTTACGTCCAGCGCGCGTCAATTTGTAATATTTGGCTTTGCGATTATTGTCGGATTGTCCCCACTCCGACGCGATGTGCCCTTCCTGCTCGAGTTTCAGCAACGCGGGATACAGCGTGCCGTAGTTCACCGCCAGGAGATCGCCGCTAGTCTGCTCAATGCGGCGCGCAATCCCGTAGCCATGCAATGGGCCTAGCGCTTCAAGCGTTTTGAGAATCATCAGCGCCAGCGTGCCTTGCCACACATCCACTTTTTCAGCCATTTGTTCGTGTCCGCCTCTTTGACCCTATGGGATGCCCATACTAAACCTGCCGCGCTCCTATGGGAAGCCAATATTACAGACGCTCAAGATCGCTGTTTGTTTCTGACAGGGACTCGTTATTTTGATATTTTCAGTGCGGTCAAATCTGAACTTTTCTTGACTCTTCTGAAACTTACCGTTAGCCTCATGCGTTCAATTAAAAGACGGCAACGGTTATCTTTCTCTATCGAAAAATCTTCCCTCACCGCAAGGAGCGTTTCATGCGCACCCGTGTGTTTGCAGAATGCTGCACCGTAGTATTCGTGGCGCTGGCCGTCGCGTTAGGCCTGGCGCCAGACGCCCGCGGCCAGGGAGGGGAACCGCCTTACTTCGCCATTCGTGGAGCAAAAATCGTTACGGTGTCAGGACGAACCGCGGAAAATTCCACAGTCATTATTTCGCGCGGAATTATTACCACCGTCGCAGCTGACGCCAAGATTCCCGATGAAGCGTGGATCATCGATGGCAAGGGCTTGACCGTCTATCCCGGGCTGATCGATTCCTTTACGGATGTGGGCTTGATGGCGCCGCCTGCACCGGGTGCACCCGCCGCTAGCACCCCCGGCGCCACAGAATCGGCCCCGCGACCTCCACAAACGCAAACGGCCGCGCGCGGTCCTGAGGACCGGCCCGGCACAACACCGTGGCGCAACGCAGCGGATGAAGTGAATCTCGCCGACAAGCGGATTGACGCGTGGCGCAATGGCGGCTTCACAACCGTGGTCGCAGCGCCCAAGGGCGGCTTTTTCCCCGGTCAGGCCGCGGTCCTCGATATCGCGGGAGATCGCGCTGGAGACTTCGTTGTGAAGTCGCCGGTAGCAATCCCTTTAAACCTGAGTGTGACCGGCGGATTCGGCAGCGGTTTTCCCAGCTCTCTAATGGGCGTGCTCGCCTACGTGCGTCAGGTATTCCTGGATACTGACTGGAGCACCCGGGCGCAAGCCGCTTACGAACATAACCCGCATGTCGAGCGCCCGCCTTACGACCGCAGCAATGCATCCCTCGCTGCTGCGCTGCAAAAGCATGTTGTAGTGCTCATCCCGGCAAACAATAGCGTACAGATCCAACGTTCGCTGGAGCTCGCGGATCGCTGGAAGGTCAACGGAGTGATTTACGGCGCCCAAATGGCTTATGAAAATACCGCCGAGATTGCCGCCAAAAAACTTCCTGTGTTGGTAAACGCCAAATGGCCGGAAGCGGAAAAAGACGCCGATCCCGAAGACAAGCCGACTTTGCGCGAATTGCGTTTTCGCGATCGCGCGCCATCCGCGCCGGTGGCGCTGGCCAAGGCTAACGTAAAGTTCGCGTTTTATTCCGGCGGTTTAACTACGCCGCAAGATGTTTTGAAAGCGGTGAAAAAATCGATCGACGCGGGCCTGCCTGCGGATGCGGCATTGCGTGCGTTGACTCTGTCCGCCGCGGAAATTTACGGTGTGTCGGATCGCATGGGTTCCATCGAAGTGGGCAAAATCGCCAATCTGGTGGTTACGGATGGCGATCTTTTCGACGAAAAAACCAAAATCAAGATGGTCTTCGTGGATGGGCGCAGATTCGAAGCGCACCAGCCCGAAAAACCAAAAGATCCGCCCAAAGGCGACATCAGTGGCAAATGGAAGCTGGCCTTCAATACGCCTCATGGCCCGGAAGAAGCCACCGCTGATTTAAGCATGGAAAAAGACGGCACCATTTCCGGCACGGTCACCAGCAGCCGCGGAACAGGGTCAATCCTTAATGGCTACGCCAGCGCCGATAAATTCAGCTTCAGTATAAATATTCCCATCGAAGGCAATCCGCTGGACGTGACTTTTTCCGGAACATTTGACGCTACCTCTATGAAAGGTTTAGTGAGCGTCACTGGATTCTCCACGGATTTCACCGGCACAAAACCTGGAGCACCTTCGAGCGCGTCTGCAACAGCAGGTGCACTGTGAAGGCCACTCGTGCAGGTAACACACTACTAAAAGTTTTCGCAGTTATCGTAGCGCTGGATTTTGTAATAGCGTTGAGCGCGATCGCGGCCAATCCGCCCGACGCGAAAGCTCCCGCGATTCTGCTGATCCAAAACGCCACCATCCTCACCGTCTCCCACGGAACGATTGAGCATGGCTCCATCTTGATTCGCGACGGCAAAATCGCGGAGGTGGCCCAATCCATCGCCAAGCCGCAAGGCGCGGAAGTAATCGATGCTAAGGGGCAATTCGTGATGCCCGGCATCATCGATTGTCATTCCCACATCGCCGTGGACGGCTCTGTCAACGAAGGCAGTGTTTCCGTTTCGTCCATGGTGAATATTGCGGATGTACTCAACCCCGACGACGTCGACATTTATCGCGACCTCGCCGGCGGCGTGACTGTTGCGAATGTCCTGCACGGTTCCGCTAATTCCATCGGCGGACAAACCGTGGTGATCAAGCTGCGCTGGGGAGCGCCCGCGTCGCGACTGCCGTTTGAAGGCGCCTTGCCCGGCATTAAATTTGCCCTCGGCGAAAATCCCAAGCGTTCCAATTTCAGTATCCGCGGCCAGGAAAAGCGCTATCCCGCGACGCGCATGGGCGTGGAAGAAACCATTCGCGCCGCGTTTACCGAAGCGCGCGATTACAAAAACAAATGGGATGACTACAACAAGAGAAGTTCGGCGGGAGAAAAGAATCTCATTCCCCCGCGCCGGGATTTGCGTTTGGATCCTCTGGTCGAAGTATTGGAAGGGAAGCGTTACGTGCATGCGCACTGCTACCGCGAAGATGAAATTTTAATGTTGCTGCGGGTAGCCAAGGAATTCGGTTTCAAAGTGCGAACTCTCCAGCACGTTCTGGAAGGCTACAAAGTGGCCGACGAAATCGCCGCCGCTGGGACGGGCGCTTCCACGTTTTCGGATTGGTGGGCCTACAAAGTCGAAGCCTACGACGCCATCCCTTACAACGCGGCGATCATGACCCGTCGCGGCGTGCTGGTCTCCATCAATTCCGACGACGCCGAAGAAGCCACGCATCTGAATCAGGAAGCCGCCAAGAGCATCCGCTACGGTGGACTGTCGCGTGAAGACGCGTTGAAGATGATCACCATTAATCCCGCCATGCAGCTGGGCATCGACAAGCGCGTGGGTTCGATTGAGGTAGGCAAAGACGCCGATCTGGTCATCTACAATCACGACCCGTTAAGCGCCTATGCGGTTGTGCAGAAAACTTTGATCGACGGACGAGTTTACTTCGATCGCTCTCGCGACATTGCCGAACGCGCCGATCGTGAAAAAGAAAAGAAGGCCCTGACTGAGAAAGAAAAGAAAGCTGCCGCCGAGAAAAAGCCCGAAGAGAAAATACAAAACGAGAAGAAACCGGACGACAAACCTAAGCCGCCGCAGTCGGGGCAGGGAAGCGCCGCAGGCAGCGGCAGAGGTGCACTGTGAACCGCTTGCGCGCGACTACAATGTTCCGCAACGCCCCGATCCTCGCTGCGGTTTTCGCGTTTCCTGCGTTGCTTGCGGCCCAACAGCAAGCCCCCAAAGCGGATGCCCCGAAAGCCTATGCCTTAGTGCACGCTAAAATTTTCACCTTGGCCGGGGCGCCCATCGAAAATGGCACGCTGATTATTCGCGACGGCAAGATTGCCGCCGTTGGCGGGCAAGTTGATGTTCCACAAGACGCCCAGGTTATCAACGCCGAGGGTCTGCAGATTTATCCAGGAATGTTCGATCCCGTTACGCAAATGGGCCTGCGCGAAATCGGCGCCGTGAGTTCGACAGTGGACTCCACGGAAACTGGAAACTATAACCCCGACGTGGTGGCCTTAACCGCGGTATCGCCATCCAGTGAACATATCCCGGTAACGCGAGTCGCAGGCATCACCGAAGTTCTGGCTGTGCCGGCGAGCGGAGGCATGGATTCTTTCGGGCCGAACGGTGTCATCGGAGGCCAGGCCTCCGCGATTTATCTGGCGGGCTGGACTGTTGACGACATGCAACTCAAACGAAGTGTAGCTATGATGGTGAACTGGCCGGAAATCCAGACCAAAACATTCGACTTCGCGACCTTTCAAAGAAAAGAAAAACCCTACACCGAAGCCAAGCAGGAATACGACAAACAGGTGACCGAGTTAACCGATTGGATTGAGCGAGCGCGTCATTACGAGCAAGCCATGGGCCACGCCGGTCCCGCCGATTATGATCGCGATCTAAAACTTGAAGCATTGGTGCCCGTAGTTCGCGGCCAGTTGCCGCTGCTGATCTTTGCTGACCGTTCTCGTGAAATTCGCAACGCCATCGAATTTTGCGACAAGCAAAATCTGAAAATGGTTTTGGCGGGTGGCTCCGAAGCTTACAAATTAAAAGATCTGCTGCGATCGAGAAGCATCCCGGTGATTTTGCGACCTATGCTGACGTTGCCTTTGTATGAAGACGATCCTTACGATCGCTTGCTCTCGCAGCCTGCGGAACTTTCCGCCGCGGGCGTCAAATTCGCTTTCGGCAGCTTTGATAATTCGTTTGCCCGCAGGCTGGGGCAAAATGCCGCGAATGCAGTGGCCTACGGCCTGCCCTACGATGAAGCGCTGAAGGCGGTAACTTTATATCCGGCGCAAATCTTCGGTCTGGCTGACCAAGTGGGCACGCTCGAGAGCGGAAAGGTTGCCAACGTCATCGTAACCAATGGCGATCCGCTGGAGATCACCAGCGAGGTGCGCTACCTTTTTGTCCGCGGACAGCTCACTTCGCTCGACAACCGTCAAAAAAGGTTATTCGAAAAGTATTCCGCGCGCCCGAAACCCTGAAATCAAACCGCTAAATCACCAGCACATCTCTTTGGGGCGGAGAGTCGCAATTTACTTCCTACAGCCGAGCCGCGCCCCTTTTACGTAGATTCCCCGAGCTTCCCCAACGCGCGGGAATGGCATACTGCGGCGAGGCAAACTTAATCCAGAATGACCGTCGCGACAGAACCCGTCCAGGCAACGCCGAGAACCACCAGCGCTAGACGCTGGTTAGTTCCTGTCGCCATCGTAATTTTATTGGCGCTATGCGTCGCCGGGATTATTCTGGCTTTTCATTGGCCGTTTTCTTCTCAGAAAGTTACGCAATCCGTCCAGGAAAGTTGGCCCGGCAAAATAGCCGTGCAGCGCTTCCACAGAACATATTTTCCTCATCCCGGTTGTGTGCTCGAGAATGTTGCCCTCACGCGCGGTTCTGACAACTCGGGTCCGCCGCTGGTCGCAATTCAAAGAGTCACGATCCAGGCGAATTACCACGATCTTTTATTGCGGCCCGGCTACATATCCAGAATTATTCTCGAAGGCTTGAAAATTTCAGTTCCGGCAGAGCAAGACACATCGGCATCGCAAAAAACGTCGGCCAAATCGTCCACTCGCATCGGCGAAGTTTTTACAAAAGACGCGACCCTGGAGGTCGCGCGAAAAGACGACGGCCCTCTGAAATTCGAGATTCATCAACTAAGCTTAAAATCCATCTCCGATAGTTCGCCCATGTCTTATGACCTTGCGATGCGCAACGCCGAGCCGCCAGGGGAAATTCGCTCGCGCGGAAAACTCGGTCCCTGGGACAGCCAACACATGAACGACATTCCTCTCTCAGGCACATATACATTCGATGACGTCGACTTGGGAGTATTTGAAGGCATTGGCGGGACCCTGGCCGGCAAAGGAGATTTTAACGGCGTCCTGGGCCGCATAGAAACTCAGGGAACCACGGACACTCCGAAATTTGAAGTTACCCGCAGTCATCACGCGGTCGCGCTCAAAGCAAAATTCAACGCCACCGTTGACGGTATGAGCGGCGACACGATTCTGCACTCCGTCGATGGGTCGTTTCTGAAAACGCCGGTACACATCGAAGGTTCGGTGGCCGACAACCCCGGCCAGCCTGGCAAGACCACTTCGCTGAATGCGAACGTGCGGAGCGGCCGCATCGAGGACGTCCTGTGGCTTTTCGTGCATGAGCCTAAGCCGCCCATGGAAGGTGCCACCAATTTCCACGTGCACATCGTCTGGCCGTCCGGCCATCAGCCGTTTCTAAAGCGTGTCGTGCTGCAAGGCGACTTTGAAATCGAGCATGCGCAATGGACCAATCCCGAACGCCAGATGAGCGTGAACATGTTAAGTAAAAAGGCCATCGGCAAGAAAAAGGATCCCGAGACTCCCAACGTGACCGCTGATTTAAAAGGTAGCGTGTTATTGAGCAACGAAGTCGCTAAATTTCATGACACTACCTTCAAGGTGCCTGCTGCGGAAGCCATTCTGCAGGGAACTTACAATTTAGAAGACACCAAGATCGATTTTCACGGAGATTTGAAAACGGAAGCGTCGCTGTCGGACGACAGTAGCGGCGTAAAAGCGGTGCTGCTGAAGCCCTTGGATCCGCTATTCAAGAAAAAACATGCCGGAGCAGAAGTACCGGTTGAGATGACCGGCACATATCACGATCCGCACTTTGGCGTTTCACTCCAGCCGAAAAAATAGCTCTGCGAAGGCCGCCAGCGGCGTTATTTGCCCTCGAATGGATAGCGGTCTTGCGACTGCACCGCCCTGGCTACATTGCGGCGCAACGCGATCGTATCGACCGGCGCGCGCTTTGCGAAACGCTTCAGCACAGACATCTGCGTGGTTAGCATGTCTCCCTCGTGAAGAGCGGCAATGGCGCGCTTCGCTTCGTGCTCAACACGCTCGGCGGCATCAGAAATAAACACCCGTGCGGCGTCTATCATTGCCTGCGCCGCTGCTTGCCCTTTAGCATTCGCGGCTTTTTGTGCGCGCAGCAGCGAAGACTCCATCGCGTAGATTTCCATGACGATATTGGAAAGCGCGGCGACCAGTTCCTGCTCATCAGCCAGCTTCTCGCGATATTTCTGAACCGCTCCGCCGGCTGATTGCAGAAATATTTTTTTGCAATTGGCGACAACTGTAGCTTCGGCTGCCAGAACGCCGTCGTCCGTCTCCTCAAACGACGGCCCGGCAAGAATCTCGTCCGCAAGTTTCATGGCCGCCGGTATCAGCGCCAACTGCCCGCCCATGGCGCGCTTCATCAGCATCTGGATAATCAGCATGCGGTTGATTTCATTGGTTCCTTCAAAAATGCGATTGATGCGCGAATCGCGGTACGCGCGGCAAACCGGATAGTCTTCGTGAAAACCGTAGCCGCCAAAAATCTGCACCGCTTCGTCGACCACGAAATCAAGCATCTCGCTGCCATAAACCTTGGCGATGGAGCTTTCGATGGCATATTCCTCCAGAACTTTCATGGTGTTCTGGATTTTCTCGCTGGCGTCTTCAGAGCCATTGTTCGACGCCGAGGCCATGGCCGTTTCCATGTTTCCGGCCGAGCGATAAATCATCGATTCCACCGCAAAAAGTTGAATCGCCATTTCCGCCAGCTTTTCCCGCATCAGACCGAATTCGCCGATCGCTTTGCCGAACGCTTTGCGCTCCCTGGCATATTTCGCGGCGGTTGCCAGCACGTACTTCGAGCCGCCCACCGCGGAAGCTCCTAAAGTGAAGCGCCCGGCGTTGAGGATATTAAATGCCACGATGTGGCCGCGACCAACGTCGTGCAAAAGATTCTCTTTGGGAACCTTGCAATTTTCCAGGAACACCGGCGTTGTGGAACTCCCGTGGATGCCCATTTTGTGCTCTTCGTTTCCAGGTTTAATTCCGGGGAAGGTGCGCTCCACGATGAACGCGCTCAATTTGTCGCCGCCAATTTTGGCAAACACAATATATATGTCCGCGAAGCCCCCGTTGGTAATCCACATTTTCTGGCCGTTCAAAATGTAGTGTTTGCCGTCGGGCGTTAGTTCCGCGCGCGTCAAGGAATTCTGCGCATCCGAGCCGGCTTGCGGTTCGGAAAGGCAATAGGCTCCGATCCATTCGCCGGTGGCCAATTTGGGAAGGTATTTTTTCTTTTGTTCTTCGGTCCCGAAATACACAATTGGCAGTGTGCCGATGCCGGCATGCGCTCCATGCGTTACGGCAAAACCGCCGTAGATGGAAAGTTTTTCAGTCAGAACAGTGGTGGCGACCTTGTCGAGTCCCGCCCCGCCATATTGCTCCGGTATTCCGCCGCTCAACAGGCCAAGCTCACCGGCTTTTTTCACCAGCTCTGGTAGCAAGCCTGGTTTCTTGGCCTCTAGATTCTTGACATGCGGCATTACTTCCTTGATGACAAATTCTTCCGCGGATTGCCCGATCAGTCTTTGATCATCATTTAGATCCGCCGGGGTAAAAACATCCTCGGGTCGCAGCGATTCCAATAAAAAGCTGCCGCCTTTGGTTCCTTGGGGCGTGGTGGTTGCGGTGGCCATGCTCAGGGGCTCCTCGTGAGGGACTAACTGTGCTCAGCTCTAATTATCTCATTTTTGCTGAAATCAAGGGGGACTGGCGATTTACGCCGTTAGATTGCATGCAACAGCCTTACAAATACCCGGGCACATAGCTACAACCCTCCGCCACCAAACAAGCTGTAACATAGCAGGGCCAACACAATCACGGTGATGGCCACATACGTCCAGTCCCTTTCATACAGAAACGCAACAACGGAAAAAAGTACGCGAGCCACCGGTGTGGCGATTAATACCAGCAGGCCCAATTGAATCAATCCGCGCCCGTGAACTGTAGCAGCCTCGCGTAGAATGCCACTGACGGTGCGCAACTCCTGCGGCTCTCCTTGAAACACACGATAGTTTATAGCGGGCAAATCGTGCCGCGAGAGATAAACGATCCCGCCAATTAATACCAGGCCAGCCGCTAGCGAGACTCCGCTACGCAATAGGACCGCCATGATCTCGTCCATGCGCTGGTCTTGTCGTAGGTCGGGAGTCGTCATCACATCTTCCCCGCAAAGCCGTTATAAATCATTTCCACCGCGAGAAATCCGATCACCACGCCGAACACCAGTCGCAGAGTTCGCACCGTCGCGCCTGCGAGAATCCGTGCACCCACCAGCGATCCACCCAACACCCCGAGCATCACCGGCATCGCGATACCCGGATCAATATATCCGCGGCTGAGATAAATTCCCGCGCTCGCCGCGGCCGTCACTCCAATCATGAAATTGCTGGTGGTGGTCGACACTTTAAACGGCAGCTTCATGGCCTGGTCCATGGCCAAAACTTTTACAGCTCCCGATCCAATTCCCAGTAAGCCGGACAACACGCCCGCTCCAAACATTAGTGCGAAGCCCAGCGGCACACCGCGGACGTGATATGGCGCCATGCCTTCAGGCGTCGGATAGCTGCTATCCATTCGCAGCCAGGTGGCAATACGGTCGGGTGCCACATCGATCTTGTGCTCCGATTTTTCGCGGAGGCTAGAGAAGGCCGAATAAATCAGAGCGAGTCCAAAAATAATGGCAATTACAGACACGTGAAGATGCAGCGCCACTGCCGCTCCCACCAGCGCTCCCACAGTGGTGGCGATTTCCAGAAACATTCCTACGCGCACGTTCGAATAGCCCTCTTTCACATACGCCGCTGCGGCTCCCGAAGAAGTAGCGATCACCGAAACCAGCGCGGCGCCAATCGCATAGCGAATGTCCACGTGAAACAGCAGCGTAAGCATCGGCACAATTACCACGCCGCCGCCCAGTCCTGTCAGTGAACCCAGAAAGCCCGCAAGCAGCGAGCCCATGCCCACTAGCAGAGTAAATTCCAGTGTGTTCAAGAAATGCTCCGGGAAGCGCCAATGAGTTTAACTGCAGACCGCAGCGTTCACTGGCAGTTGATGAGGTTAAGGTTTTTTGAAACGGTTGAGAAGCAAAAATATTTGGGAGTCGGCGCAACAAATTCAGGAGAGAAACTCAAAAATTCCCGCTGCGCCCATTCCGCCGCCCACACACATGGTGACCATGCCGTAGCGGCCCTTGCGGCGTTGCAGATCGCGGATGATCGTCGCCGTAAGTTTCGCGCCGGTGCATCCCAACGGATGGCCCAGTGCGATTGCGCCCCCGTTCGGATTCAAACGCGTGGGATCCAACCCCGCCTGCTGAATGACGCACAGCGACTGCGCGGCGAATGCTTCATTCAGTTCGATCACGTCAATGTCCGCAAGGGACAAACCCGCAAGCTTCAGCACTTTTGGAATAGCGAACACCGGCCCGATGCCAAATTCCTCGGGCGGGCAACCAGCGGTCGCGTAAGCCACAAATCGAGCCAGTGGCTTAAGCCCCAGCGCTTTTGCGCGCGCGTCCGACATGACAATCGTTGCAGCCGCGCCGTCGCTCATCGGCGAGCTATTTCCGGCGGTGACTGTACCTTTGGCATGAAACGCGGGCTTCAGCTTTGCAAGCGCTTCCATCGAGGTATCTGCGCGCGGCAATTCGTCGGTAGCAAACTGGAAAGTTTGTGTAACCGGCTTTGCAACTGTCTTGGTAGCCGTGCCGCCGCCACCGCCGGCTCCATTCGTACTCGCCAGCGCCGTGATCTTCACTTCGACAGGCACAGTTTCATCCTTGAAGTTACCCGCGGCAATGGCCGCCAGCGCTTTTTTGTGAGAGTTCGCGGAAAACTCATCGGCTTGTTCGCGCGTAATTCCAAATTTGCGCGCAATATTTTCCGTGCCCAGCCCCATATTGATATACGCATCCGGGTAATGATCGACCAGCCACGGATTCGGCGAAATTTTATTTCCGCCCATGGGTACCAGGGACATCGATTCAGTGCCGCCGGCGACAATTATCTGCGCGGATCCGGCGCGAATGCGCTCCGCGCCAAGCGCAATGGCCTGCAAGCCTGAGGAGCAAAATCGATTGATGGTCATCGCCGAAGTTTCCACAGGCAGACCGGCCCGTAAAGCAGCAATGCGCGCCACGTTCATCCCTTGCTCGCCTTCGGGCATGGCGCAGCCCAAAATCACGTCGTCAATTTCTTTGGGATCGAGACCGGCAACGCGTGCCAGTGCTTCCTTGATGACAACTGCCGCCAAGTCGTCGGGGCGGGTGGCGCGCAGCGATCCTTTAAATGCACGACCCACCGCGGTGCGGACCGCCGACACGATTACAGCTTCGGGCATGAGGAGTCTCCGTTCAAGCCGCGGGTAAACCACAGCGTCACCTCGATTGTTTGCCCGCCGGCTGCAAAATGCAAATCTGCGAGGAATAGAACGGGGGGTCGAGTCAGAGAAAAAGCCAGCATCACTGTTTTGTTTTAGGCGGCGTAGCCAAACCTTTGCGAGCAATAAAAATTTTAACCGGCGGCGTAACATTGAATTTTGTGGCGAAATTTCCCTGATTCACAGCGATGCCCACCCGGCCGCGCGAATCGATATACAACAAAGACTCACCGATCGGAACGCCCATAAAAGTTTTTACATAAGGCACCACCACAGACTTCCCGGCAATTTGCACCGTGACGTTGTCCCCTAAGTTGTAGCCCAACTTCTTAAAATTATCGCCCGGCACGTCGGTGATCAGCGAGCCATAAGGATCGTCTAGTCCGATTACCTCGCCATCGATTCCCTGCTCATTCATTACCGAGGTTTTCGGCTGTAAGCGCACCAGTTCCTTCACTTCTGGCCCGGCTTGATTGAAGTCCCAACCAACTGCGAGGTGCGCGGCAGTAGGCGAAAAAATATCGCGCCCGTGAAAAGTAGACGAAATCGCATCACTGATCATCCAGCTTCGATTGGTAATTTCGCGGGCGCTTTCCAAGCCGTCGCGCTCGATCACTGGAGTGATGATCCCGTTGTCAGGCAGCACGAAGTATTGGCCCTTCTTGGATTTCACGACGATGGCCTTGCGCGTCGTGCCCACCCCCGGATCCACAACCACCAGAAAAATCGTTCCGGCAGGGTAGTAGGGCGTGACGCCGGCAAGGAAACGCGCCGCTTCTTCAATCTGGAATGGCGTTACCTGATGTGTGATATCTGTGAGCCGCACGTCCGGCGCGATGCCGAAAATTACCGCCCGGCAAATAGCGACGGCATCGTTCGCCGTGCCAAAATCCGTCATAAACACAATCGTAGGCCGCTCAGAAAGCGCCTGCGACGACCCCGCATGTTCTTCCTGCGCGCCGGTGCCGCAGCATATTACCGCAACCATCGCGGTCAGCAACGCGAATCGTAGTGCTCTATGCAAGCATAAAGTCAGCAAGAGTCCATCCTTTGAATGTTATTAGCCGGGCGTGAAGCGCCAAAGTATATCTGAAGCCACCCACAAAAAAGTACCATCCGCACCGCACTTCCGTTGGAATCCGTAGGATTACTTCTTCTGGTCAGGTAAAATCGAACAGCGTTTTTCGACGCGCACGATTTGTCAGCCCAGCCAGGCCCATCGAGCTTCGTCCCACACAAGGAGACTTACTTTGCCTCGAAATGTGTTCCTGTTGCTGGTTTTGTCTTGCTGCGCGGCCTCTACACTCGCCGATCAGGTCACTCTGAAAAATGGAGATCGCCTGAGCGGTACCATCGTAAAAACCGACGACGATAAATTGGAGTTGAAGTCCGAATTTGCCGGCGACGTAAAACTCCCGTGGAGCGCGGTAGTGGCCATCGTGTCCGCCGAACCTCTTCACATCGCGCTCAAAAATGGGCAGACCATCGTCGGCGTGGTCACCACCAAAGATGAAAAGTTTGAAATAGCCGCTCCCAGTGGCCCTATTGAGGCACCCAAGGCTGAAGTCGTCGCGGTGCGAAATAATGCCGAGCAAGACGTCTACATGCGCATGGAGCACCCGCGCATCATCGACTTGTGGGCTGCACTGCTGGATACCGGCCTCAGTTTCACCAGGGGGAATTCGGAGTCCACCAGTTTTGCGCTTACCGGGAAAGCCGCACGCACATCGAAGCGCACCAAAATATCTCTCTACTCCACCGAAATTTATGCGCGAAGCACCATTGCGGGAGTCAGCAACACCACCGCCAGCGCCATTCGCGGCGGTGCGCGCGTGGATGTAAATCTACGCGGTCGTTCCTTTGCCTTTGGTTTGGCCGATTTCGAACACGACCGTTTTCAGGATTTGAACTTGCGGAGCGTACTGGGCGGCGGCCTGGGTTATCACCTGATTAAAGAAAAAGACCGCACTTTCGACGTGTTTGGGGGTGTCACTTATAACCAGGAATATTATTCGCAGCCCTTCAGTCCCCCGAATCCGTCCACAACCCGCAAGACCGCCGAGGTCGTGCTGGGTCAAACGCTCGCTACCAAGGTGGGAAGCCGCACAACCATAGGCGAGCAATTCAGCTTTTTCCCCAACCTTTCTGACACCGGGGACTACCGGCTGCAACTGGACGCCACCGCGGCAACCAAGATCAAAAATTGGCTCAGTTGGCAGGTGACGTTAAGCGACCGCTATGTGAGTACCCCGCTCCTCGGACTGAAAAATAACGACCTGCTCTTCACCACCGGGTTGAGGTTGACATATGGCAAGGGGGTGTTTTAGAACCTAACCTGCTTGTTCAGCGTTGTGCGTGAAAGTGCGGCTTAAGAGGAGGCAGCGATGGCAGGTGGTGGAATACTCTGGTGGATCATCGTAGGTTTAATCGCCGGTTGGCTGGCTGGGCAGGTGATGAAGGGCGGCGGTTACGGCGTACTTGCCGATATCGTGCTGGGCATCCTGGGAGGAATCCTTGGTGGATGGATCTTCTCAAAAATGGGTATGGGAGCGACGTCAACCATCGGCTCAATTATCGTGGCATTTATCGGTGCGGTGATTCTGGTCGGTCTCACGCGGCTGGTCAAACGAGCGTGACGACCAACCATATTTGAGCAGTAATGGCAGTTCAAAACTCATTTGTTTGACCTGCCGGGGCAAGTAAGATTGCCCCGGTTTTTTATTCACGGTAAGTTTTCTTGAGCGATTCAACCTGTTCTCAGCGCGACCGCAACGAGTTCGCCAGAAAGGAAGGTCGACGGCTACACAATGAACGTCCTGTTATTTGGAGCTACGGGCATGCTCGGTCAGGGCGTCCTTCGTGAATGCCTTGTGGATCCCGGCGTCATCCAGGTGCAGACGGTGGGCCGCACCGCTAGAGGTGTGCAGCATGCGAAACTCCGCGAACTTGTCCTCAACGATTTGTCGCATTACGAGTCCCTCGGAGCCCAACTTTCCGGTTTTGACGCCTGCTTTTTCTGTCTCGGTATGACCTCTAGTGGGATGACCGAAGAAAACTACGAACGTGTGACCTATGGAATCACCATGGCGGCAGCAGAAATGCTAAGCCGCCTCAATCCCCAGATGACCTTCATCTACGTTTCCGGAGCTGGCACTGATAGTTCTGAGCGCGGGCGGACAATGTGGGCGCGAGTCAAAGGAAAAACAGAAAACGCGCTGCTGCGTTTGGCATTCAAAGCCGCATACATGTTTCGTCCCGGGATCATCGAACCGCTCCACGGAGCCAAATCCAAGACACCGCTCTATAATGTCTTCTATACCCTCGGGAAACCTCTGTTTCCCTTGATTCGCTTTGCATTTCCTGACCAGATTTTAACCACGGAGCAGATCGGCCGCGCCATGTTGGCGGTAGCTAGGCATGGTTTTCCCAGACAAATTTTGGAAACTAAAGACATCCGGGCCGCGGCTAAAATTTAAAGCCGTCCGCCCGGTTTTGGCAGGAAGAAAAATGCTAGCGGGTAATGCCGCCGTTTTGGCTCGCCAGATACCATTCCACGGTCGGCGCCCGTTGATATTTCAATTGATTCGCGGTCTCACCTGCGGCGGCCTGATTGCCCAATTTTTGTTGGGCAACCGCCAGCTGTTGCACCGCCAGCGGAGAGAGCCGGTTAGCGCTTAACTCGTCCACCGCGTTGGCGAGATCACCTTGCGATAGCAATAAGTATCCGCGTGCTGTCTCATAAGGATTTTCCACTAAAAGGTTAGCTGACTGCGCGGCAAGCCGTTCTAATTTACTGATTGCCTGCTCCGCCGTTTCCGGAAGACCGTGTTGAGAGGCAACCCGTGCCTCTTCGCACAGCACGTTTGCTAACGCCCCGCTACGGTCCGATGCGCTCATCCCTTCCACAGTATTTTGAAGCTTTTCCTCGAGCGCACGAAGCTGGTGGAGTTCGCTGGCAAAATCGGCGGCCAGCATTGCGGATCCAAATGCGATCTCGAATTGCCCGTTGGGCTCATTTTTTTGCGCCGCGTCCGCAGCAAGGTTGGAGAGTGCGGCTCGTCCTTGCTCGGCGCGGCCCTCCCAGAAATAGACCAATGCTTTTTGATAGGAAGCGTGCAACAAATCGCGGTTGTTTTCCGACACCAACACCGCCTTGTCGTACTCCAACCGCGCATCATCGTACTTGCCCATCAACGTCAACGTATCTCCCAATCCCAGCTGCGAAGTAAAGAACGTCGGATCGATTTGCAGTGCCGCGCTGTAATGTTGGAGAGACCCCTGGTCATCGCCGGTATAACGCAGCACTTCTCCCATAGAGTCCTCGGGATTCGGCGAACTAGGATCCGCGGCAATATAGCGCTTCTCGTACATCACCGCTTTAACTGGATCAGGATGGCCGGACTGGATGTACGAGTAACCAAGATTATTCAGCACTGGCGAAAACTTGGGATCGATCTGCAACAAGGATTCCATCATCTGCTGAGACCGGTCGAAGTCTTGCTGCGCGAACAGCCAATCCGAAACGAGATACAAAACGTGCTTGTTCTTCGGATAACGCTTCAAGAGGTCGTTCATGCTGGCGATGGCGGGTAGGAGATTGCCATCCTGGATACCGGTCATCCACCGCACCAGTAATTGTTCATCAGGTGGGGCCTGCGGCAACAGGGCTTTGGCGCGCTCCAGGGCTGCGATGTTGGGGATGGCCGTGCGCGAAGCATGAGATAGCAACGCATATCCAAGCGCGAAGTTTGGATCCCTTTCCGTGGCATGTTGCGCCTGAATGACCGCATCATGCAACAGCACGCTTTCGTATTTATCGAGTGAAAGCTCCGCGAACTTGCGCGCTTCAACGGAGCGCGTTGACACCGGGATCGCTCCAAACAAAAGCAAGGGCGCCGGCGCGACGCGTGGGGAGCTGGCTGCCCGCGATTTTGCTTCTTCGATACGGGGCGGGTGCTCCTGGGCCCGGATCATCTGAGCTGCGAAAAGCATGGGGACAATCAGCGCAAAACTGCTTCGATACATCCGGTTCATGGATACCTCTCCCAAGAGTCAAAAATACAGATCACCAGCAAACTTAGCGTGGCGGCAGAGGGGCCGATACTGACCCAAAGGACAGGTGTGCATCTTGGGTAACGCCTGGGGGCCTATCAGGAAGGGGGTCGTCAAGTAAGCACAAGCTGCGCAACAGCTACTTGTCCGCAAAAACGCGGATACGGATACTCAGGGGAGTTCCCTGAAAGGTTGGCGTGGGAAAAATGAAAGCGCAATCTTATATCTATCGGTTCGCGGCATGTGCCGTCGTGCTTAGCGGCCTCGTGCTGTTCATCTCCGTGTCTTATCCGGCGATTAAGAATATGGCGGTGGTGGTGGCAGCCGACAGCAACCTGCCGGATCTGACCATGGTGGAATTTACGAAACTATGTAAAGGCGCCCAGAAATCGTGGCCGGACGGACGAACTTTCACCTTGGTGTTGAAGGATCCAACCTCCCCGGAAATGCATGTCGCGGTGCAAAAGCTCTTTGGGGCTGCTCCCGCCGACGCCAAGATGGCTATCGCTAAGATCAATGAAGTGCGGCCGCTGATAAAGATAGTCACAACTGATGAGGACGTCTTCCGAACGGTCACCACGACGCCCGGGGCAGTGGGCTTGGTGGACGTTTACAGCATCAACAGCGCGGTCAAGGTGCTGCATATCGACGGCAAGTTGCCGTTCGACGTTGGTTACGCCCTGAAATAGCTTGGGCACACCGCAGCCAGCTCGGCACTGGGCCGTGGCACAAATCTTGGACAAGGGTCTTGCCGATAAGCCCATAAGTCCTTTAGAATCGTTATCCATGCGGCTGGCCTGTTAGCTGATGAGGTCTGAGGCCTCCGAGCCCTCCCGTCATCTGTGTAACTCCTTTAGAACTGCAGTCCGGCATCGTGAGACGCCCCTAAGTCCTTTAAAACGTGAGGTCGCCTGCCTACGACATCCAAGGCCTCTAACTAAGCGCTAAGCGGCAGTAAACCTGTCCCCCTGCCCTGACGTACCGTAGCGCCGGTGAAGTACAGCGAAACTGGGCCGAATGATTTTGTATTTCGCCCAGGAGAAAATACCTCTTGTTTTCATCATGATAGCCCACCGATGTTGGCAGCTTGGGTACTAGTAGACTAGTTTGAGAGCAAAAATGTATCTTCTGTACCATCGATTTTGCCTTGCGCAAGGTGTCTAATGGTTCAGGTGCGAGACGCTTAGCCCACAAGGACAGTAGCTGCATCGCAAGGGAACGAACAGCAATTTAATCAGTGAAGCTACCCAAGGGGATCGAGACAAGCCAATGACTAAAACCGACGACAAGAGCCGCAAGTGGATGTGGTGGTTCCTGGCAGCTGTGGTTGCCGCCCAGTTGTATTTCGTACAGGAACTGCTGGCCGCCTTCGCGCTGTTCGCCGCCGGATTCGCCGTGATCGCCGTTTTGGTCTCTAGCGTGTACATGATGCACAAGGTCTGGGAAGCTGGAGTGGCGCGCATGTCCGAACGCAGGAGTCCCGCGGCCAGCATGGCGCGTCGTGCAGCTGCCGCCATGGAAGAGTTGGGCAGCCGCCCGTATCGCCGTCCCGTTTAATTTTGACGTCGGATTTGATGGGCTGATTTAGCAGCGGATTTTCTGGCCTAAGCTGGAGCACCACGGAATCATCGATTACCATCTGCTTCCGTGAAAAAGACCAACCGTCCTGAGAGAGCGGTTGGTCTTCTTAATTTACGGGCGATTATTAGCCGGCCGTGGCCCCACTCCAGCTATTTCGAGCCAGCGAGCGACTGCAATTCCTGATTCCAATTCACCACTACTTTCACGTTGCCCCCGTCCGGGTCTTTAATCCGCTCCACCACCACAATCCGGTGACCCCCGGGCGCAAGCGCATAGTTGGGACCCGCCGCGTCATTCCAGATGTCGCCCTGATACAGGACCCGCGACTTCCCCACGCGGAACGGCGAAACGAAAACTTCAGTGGCCCACAGCGTCCCCGCGTTTTCGTACACCAGCTGCTTCCCATCGCGCGACCATACCGGATGATTCCCACCGTCCGTGGAAACCTGAATTTTTTCGCCGGGCCCTGGAAATCGCTGCACGTAAACCTCAGCTCGTCCGGACTCGTTGGAGGTGTACGCCAACCAGTTGCCGTCCATCGAAAACGCCGGTTGGCTGATATGAAATTGCGAAACCAGGTATGGATATGGTTTGCGATCGCCGCCCAACGGCAACATCCATATTTCGTACTGGCCCGAATTTCCTAAACGTTCGTACGCAATAAGCTTTCCGTCCGGCGACCACGATTGCAAATGGAAATGCGATTCATTCTTCATCAGCGGCTGTTCCTGCCCGCTGCCATCCACAGCCACCATGAAAGCCTGCTGCCGGCCATTGGAAGCGAACGCGATGCGCTTTCCGTCGGGCGACCAAACCGGCAGTTCATCTTCGCCAGGCGCGAACGTGATTCGCCGCAGCGCTCCGCGTTCAATGTCGTACACCCAAATGTCCGGATCCGGCAGGCGCACTGTCAGCGCCAACATCTTCCCGTCTGGAGAAAAGCGCGGTGATTCGTAGAGATTCGGTTTGACCGGCAGCGGTTGGACTTTGGCATCGTGCTCTGCCAGAACCAGGCTGTTTTCCACCGCCTGTTTTCCGCCATTTACGTAAATGAGCGTGCCGTTGCCCGACACGTCGTACTGCGCTGATCCCGTCGCGGGCTGCACATCTTGAACGACCACCGTGGGCGAGCCTGTGGTCTCCAGCTTAGCGGGATCAAACTCCACCGCCAGCAAATTACCCGCGGTCATATACAACAAATGGTTAGGAACAAAAAAATGTGCATCGGCGCCCTTTGCAACGATGACCTTCCTTTGGTCGGAACCGATTTTTTGCGCCACCAGCGTTCCTTCGTCCAGGTTGCCGCCCGAAAATGCCGTGAACAGTAACGTCTTACCGTCCGGAAGCAGGTCCGGAGAAAAATCGGCCAGTTCGCCTTTGTCCGCTTGCAGTTTTGTTACGGCTTGCGGTGTGCCTCCGCCATCACTGACGCGAAGAATTCCTGAACTAAAGGATGGCGCGTAGTAAATGTTGTGATCGGCGCCCCACGTCAGTCCCTTCGGGGAAGTTATTCCGTCCGCGATGACTACCGGAGTGCCGCCATCGAGCGAGATTTTTTGTAATTTGCCGGCGGCAAAAAAAGCCAGCCATCTTCCGTCTGGTGAGAACGCCGGATTTACGGCGCCATCCGAGCCACTGATGGGAACAGCGGATGCAGAGTTCATGTCCCGATGATATAGGCGCGGGCCGTCCGAGCTGCTGGCGCTGAAGGCGATGCGAGTTCCGTCGCGGGAAATGGCCACCGCGCGTAAACTGGAATTAAGAGATGTGCCCGGCGGAGGCAAAATCGCAAAGCGTATCGGCGGATTCTCTCGCTCGCTTCCGGGGTGCAGCAGGTTCGCTAATAAAAAGCCTGCCGCGATCAGCAATGCCGCCAACGCGCATCCCGCCAGTATTTTTAGCGCTCGATTTTCTTTCTCTGGAGCGCCAATGGAACTTGGCGCCGCGCTGATGCCTGAACTCCGCACCGGGGACGTGCGACCTTCGATCACGTTTTCGATGGCAATGCGCGCTTCGCCGATGGATTGCAATCGCTGCCGCTGATCTTTGTTCAAGCACCGTCGGATCAGTTGCTGGATTTCGTTCGGCACGTTGGCCGGAAGCAAACCCCACTCCGGTTCACCGCGAATGACCGCAGCCAGAGTGTCCGAGACGGTATCGCCTTTGAAAGCCATCTTGCCCGTGAGCATTTCGAACGCTACAACGCCGAAAGACCAGATATCCGCGCGCCGGTCGACTGCTTTTCCGCGAGCTTGTTCCGGCGACATGTATGCGGCCGTTCCCAGGATCAATCCCGCTTTCGTAGCCGCAGCAGTCAGGGTTGGCGAATTCGAAATATCGGTGGGGTTGCTGTCATCGGAAAGCGCTTTGGCTAAACCGAAATCCAAGACTTTTACGGTGCCGTCCGGCTTGATTTTTATGTTCGCCGGTTTCAAATCGCGATGCACGATGCCGCGCTCATGAGCATATTCAAGCGCTTCCGTAATTTGCCTCATGATCGGAAGCGCGTCTTCTATAGGCACGGGGCCTTGCGCGATGCGGTCCGCCAGCGTCGGACCCTCCACCAGCTCCATCACCAGCGCGAGCATCGTGGAAGATTCTTCCAAGCCATAAATGCCGCCGATGTTGGGATGATTCAATGCGGCGAGAAATTGCGCCTCGCGAGCGAAACGCGCCATGCGGTTCGGGTCGTGCGCGGTGGACTCCGGAACCACCTTGATCGCCACTTCGCGACGCAGCCGCGAATCGTGGGCCCGGTAGACCTCGCCCATGCCCCCAACGCCCAGCGGAGAAACAATTTGGTAAGGGCCTAGTTGTGAACCGGTCAGAAGAGCCATGCGCGGCCAGATTATACTGCGCTTTGCGTGAATTTCATCTCCGCTTCAGAACATGGGAATTCTTGCCGGTGAAAAAAGAACGAAGAAGCGGCTGTTTTAGAATATGTACATTCATATTTTGGTTATCGGAGCAAAAAAAATGCCCGCGCTCCTCAGCTGAGCGCTGGATGGTGGGTCAGTTTCCGAGTACGGCGTTTATCAGAGTTGACCCGCCTTTCAATGTGGTAAACGCACTGGGAATCGAATTTTTAGAAAGGATTTTAAATCTCCATTGCTGCATTGTCTCCAACACCGAATCCAGAATTTGTCGGAAACGCTTGGCAAGGTCTTATAGGTGCAGTCACCCGATAGGATCGAAGAATTTTTTACGCATGCACCCACTAGCGAGAATTTTCACTTCCTCTCCGGATCGAATTGGATAACCGCATTCCCCGACGGGAGTGAATTTGCCCACGGCACCGAGACGTGCTTGTCAAGCTCGTAGTCGGAACCCGGTCCGAGGTAGGTGAAACTGTCAAATACAAAAGGAACTCCTTGTGATTGCAAGACCGAGTTGCGATCGGTCACCTGCATGTGCAGATGTGCGCCGGTCGTGTTGCCACTGTTTCCGAGCAGCGCGAGCACATCTCCTCGACGAACAGGATCGTGCAGCCGTACCTTTATGCTTCCATTTTTCAAGTGCGCGTACGTGACGTACCGATTAGGGGCAATCTGCAGAATGATGTGGTTTCCCGCAATGTTATCGAGTGTGACCGGGGGCAGAACACGTGGCGTATTGTCCGGTATTCCATCCACCACTTCCGTGATCTCTCCGTCCGCCACTGCGAGGATCGGTTCGCCCCAGCCCCACCAATTCTCATTCTGCGCTGCGCCGTCGTGACGTGAATCGCCGTTTGGACCGACTTTAACCCAGTCAATGGCGAAGCGTTCCGCGGAATAAATGTGCCCGTCAATTGCCATGATGGTACGTCGGTGGTTGGAGTTGTTCGCCGGGCCTTCCCCCGCTAGCCAGATTCCTCCCTTGAAGGGCGGACTCAGCGTTGGAACGGATTCCCGACTTACGGGTACTTGAAAATCCTCGAGGGTAGCGTCAATCGTGCTGCCCGCCGTGGGCGAAAAAACCATCCGGTGCTTCAGGCTAGCAGGCACCGCACGATTGGGTTGCAATTCGATCCATACATAAATGACGGAATGCCCGCCAGGCTCAATGACTCGCACGTCCCTGACTCCACCACTGGAACCGGACATCACCATTGCCTCACCGACTCGTATCATCGCCCCCGATAACGTTGCGTCGGCCAGAGTGCTGAGCGCCCCGCTGTTTTCCTCATTCGCGAGGACTTCGAGACGCTTCAGAGTCAAAGGCACTGCGTCAAAATTCGTGACATGGAGCTCATAAACCAATACCTGTTGTTTATCAATTCTGACTGGGATTGGCGACGCTAGACACCCTACCTCGATACGTGGTCCTCGGTCGCGGGCAAAACCCCCAGTGACAAGTCCAAAAACAAAAAGGAATAATGAGCCCGCTCGAACACCAGTGGCTGGAAAATTCCGTTTCTTGTCCAGAATGCGGAATCTGGAACGCATATCATCGATCAGTATGCTCATCGAGTCGGAAACTCCTTTTGCCTTCAAAACATCCGCCCCGCGGATTCTTGGGAAGGAATTGTTCCGGATTTTCCCCCTTAGACGCGGGTCGATGAGAATTGTAGCGTTGAAAACGGAGCACGAGACACCCACGTCCTGATCAGTCCCGTAATCGGAAACTTGAAAATCCACATGATTTCATAACAATGCCGGCTCCCTCGACCCGAGTAGACTGTGGTTGTTCGACGACCAAGGCTCGGGAGGAAGGAGCCAGACATGATCATTATAGGAGTAGATTATCACCCGAGCTCTCAGCAAATCGCTT
>DATHRB010000079.1:0-172164 GCA_035482155.1 Verrucomicrobiia bacterium
CCCCGCCCGGCCTGCTCCTGCAAACTTCCCGGCGGACCCAAACGAGAGCCCGCGAGATCTGGAGCCTGGGACCAGGATTGAACTGGTGACCTCGTCCTTACCAAGGACGCGCTCTACCAACTGAGCTACCCAGGCGAATTCTTTTCCTGTGCGCAACGCAATAAAAAATTCCATTTGCTATGCGCCTGCGTACTGAAAAACTTTCGTCCCAGCTCACTGCTCGTTCGCGCGTCGCGACTGCTCCTGCGGTACCAAAAAATGGTGGACGGGGGAGGTTTCGAACCTCCGTAGCCCGCAAGGAGCGGCAGATTTACAGTCTGCTGGTTTTAGCCACTCACCCACCCGTCCGGAAAGATCGTGGCATTTCACGCTGGCCGTAACCGTCTTATTGCTGTCGCCGGGCGCTATGACGAACATTTTCCAGCTACTTTGTTAGCCGGGTTTACCTTTTGCAGAACTCGCGGAAATCAATGTGAAGTAAAAACACAAATAGAGCTCGTGTCAGAAGACACCAGCCCGTTGATTTTTACTGCCAGGATTCGCTCCGCCTCATTCCCCGAAAAACCCCTGCAACGTCTGGTGGAGCTGGCGGAGGGAATTGAACCCCCGACCCTCTGATTACAAATCAGATGCTCTACCAGCTGAGCTACGCCAGCACGCTCAAACCGAGTAAGGATAGCAGAAGCTCGGGGAGGATTGCAAGCGCCGTTCGAGCACGCCGGGGGCCACGACTGTGGATAATCCTGGGGACGCTACCGCAACGCTATTGGCTCGCCCCTTACCTACTGGGGTGCTCCCGTAACTCTTGGGAATACGGTCGGCGAAGTCGCACTGTCCTGCAACGTGGGTTCGCCGCCGGGGCTTCACTTACTATATAACGTTACTATGGACGTCGCCGGCACGCCTCCCGCAAATGCTTTAGTACCCAGGAATAAGCGCCAATTCTTCGCTTGGGCGACCGCTGCTGGCCTGGCAATCCTATTATCACTCGCCTATTTTGTGTGGTTCCACGCGGCTATTCCTGGACGGAATGCGCTCTTGTCTTGGATGCCCGAGGACGCTGGCGTACTATTCATCGATTTGGCCGAGCTTCGCCGGGCGCCGTTTTTTGCTGACCTGCTGGCTTGGGCGCCCAAGCCCGAGACTGACCAAGAATACCGGCAATTTGTTCGGGACACAGGTTTCGACTATGAAAAGGATCTCGATCGGCTAGCGGTGGGTATTGAACAGCAGGGCGCGCAGAAGATTTTTTTTGCTGTGGGCGACGGCCATTTTGATGAAAGAAAAATCAAGGCGTACGCGGCTAAGAACGGTGCGGTGCAAAAATCCGGCGGCATGGAAATTTTGTCGTCGCCAATTGCCGGCAACTCTGCGCATCTTTTCTTCACGTTCTTGACGAAAGGGCGCCTGGCAATCAGCAACAGCAACGACTTCGCATCGTGGCTGCACAGCGCAAAAGCGGTGGATGATTCTGAGTGGCGGGAACGATTCGCGCGTGTGGCGGGCTCGCCCGTTTTTGCGGTGATGCGCAATGAGGCTCTGAGAGAGGCTTTTAGCGCTGATCCCGTTTCGCAGACTTTGGCACGAAAAGCTACCGGAGGGTTGTCCTCTCCGCAACTATCGTCACTGCTCGCCCAGTTGCAGTGGCTCACCGTCGCGGGGAAACCGGAAAATAATAAGTTGCGTGTTGCGATGGATGCTGAAAGCTTGGAAGACAAAAATGCTCAGCAACTTGCCGATTTGTTGAATGGCGTTGCGCTGCTAGCCCGCGCGGGACTGAGCAACGCGAGAACTCAGCAACAACTCGGCGCAGCGACACGGCAGTCTTACCTGGCATTGCTAAAGAGTGTTGAAGTTTCTCGCATTGACCGTCCTGATACCAAATCGGTGCGGCTGATGTTTGACGTTACGCCCGACCTTCTAAAATCCACGCCAATCTATGCCCCTGCGGCAGTGCCTGCAGCGAAGTAAATAAGAGTCGCCAAAATGCGGACGCGAGGCCATATCGCGGGTGCCCGACAAGTCATAAGGTCGAGAGCGCGCGTTCAGAATACGCACTACCATATATAGGGTTGACTTGTGGCCTTAGCTGGCCGAAAACAAATGCCAGTTTTCAGATATGTGCGCTTGCCTATCATGACGTCAAGAATGACCAATCTACTGACCGGACTCTCTTGCTTAGACTAATGGCACTTCGCAATAGGCCGAATGTGCGGACAGTTATCAGTTTTGAATTTCCAGAAGGTAAAGCGCCGGAAGGGGAAACACCATGAACGCGACACACTGGACTGGCAGAAGCATAAACGATTTCGTTTACAAGATTTCGGCCGATTTTGCGATGCAACTTGAGAGCAAAATGGCAACGCGCAGGAAGGCCGAGAGACTTCTTTGCTCTCCAAGAACCTAACGAAGTAGTGGTTCACACAATTCCAGCCTTTACATATGTCAGTTCACTTGATTTTTTGTGGGAAGAGGGCGGCACATCTGTTGATAACTACACTTCATTTTCAGGTTCAGTTCAGAGGTTTAAGTACGGTATTAACAATCGTTCGACTATCGCCGGAGAGTAAAATTTATGCCTGAGGCAACTCAAATAGTATTTAAGCATGCGGAGGTTGTGGAGCTTCTGATCAAGAAGCAGAACATCCATCAAGGTGTCTGGGGGTTGTTCATTAAGTTCGGCATGAATGCCACAAACGCAGGTCCGACCGAAGCAGAAATCATGCCAGCGGTAATTATCGGAGTTCTAGAAATCGGACTACAAAAATTTGAGAAAGAGAGCAATATCGCCTTGGACGCAGCAAAGGTCAACCCCCGAGTCAGGGAACTAGCTGAAAAGTAGGTCGCTCTTGACCTTTGTGTGCTCTTTACGTTTTCAACAAAACCATTGTTCGTTTTCAACACTTCGTGGACTCTTTTGGGAAAAACAGAGGGCAGCCCGCGGATCGCATCGGATTATTGCAGTGCGAGACTTAGAGGTCTAGGGGCTTGAGTGGAACTTGCTGCGAGGCGACTAGCAACTGGCCGAGAAATTCAAAGCTTGACGGACGGCGATTGAGGGCTTCTTCAGCAGATAGCCGCACCAGGTCGGGATTATTGTTTTCTTGGGAAACGTGGGCCAGAACCAGGTAGCGGGCGTGGCCGTCAAAACCTTCCGGGTCGCAAAGATATTCGCTGACCGCATGATTGGAAAGATGGCCGGTGCGGCTGAGTACACGTTGTTTCACGACCCAGGGATACGGGCCAACTTTTAACATGTCGAGATCGTGATTGGATTCTAGGAGCAAGCAATCGGAGTCGCGCAGATGAACTTTCACGAGCTCCGGCATGTAGCCAAGATCGGTAACCAGCCCCATTTTGGCGCCTTCACAGCGGAACGTGAAACCAATAGGGTCGACCGCATCATGCGGGATGGCGAAAGCGTGCACTTCGATATCGCCGACCATAAAGCGCTGGCCAGCGTGAATGGTTTCGATGCCTACAATGCGTTTGCCAAACGTTTCGGGGAGGCAGCGGCGCAGAGAATCAAGAGTTGGCTCGGTAACGTATAAAGGAGCTTTCCAGAGCGCCAGCATTTGCGGCAAACCATTGCAGTGATCCGCGTGTTCGTGGGTGATCAGGATGCCGTCAAGGTGATCGACGGTCATTTCGATGGCGGCGAGCCGCGCCAACGTTTCGCGCTTACCTAAACCAGCATCAATCAGGAGTCGGGTGCGCGCCGTCTCGAGTAAGGTGAGGTTGCCCGAGCTGCCAGACGCCAGAATGGATACCCGTAAGCCGATCGCTACTCTCCAAAAACCACAGCGAAACAAGAGCGAAGACGAATTTCGAGCATGATGGCAGAGAGTAATGAGAAGGTCAACGATTTATGGCAAAAATGTTCGCGGGTTGCTGAGGAAATTGCGTGGGCGATTAAGATGCCGCCTGCGCTAGCAGGCCAGCCGCGCGCGATCGAGCGTAAAACCGTTGAGGTTTCCCAACACGGTGACGGCAGTGTCCTCGGAGCGGAAATATTGCCGCGCCAGAGCTTGCAGTTGTTCGCGGGTGACCGCTTCGATGGAGGAGAGGATTTCGTCCAAGGAATAAAAGTGGCGGAAATAGAGTTCCTGGCGGGCGAGATTAGACATGCGCGCGCTGGTGGATTCGAGCGAGAGCATCAACGAACCTTTGAGATGATTTTTGGAGCGCGCGAGTTCTTCTTCGGTAACCAGGGATTTTTTCAGGTCGCGAAATTCGCTGACAATCAGGTCCAGGACCTGGCCAACCGTTTCTTTGGCAGAGCCGGCATAAACAGTGAGCATGCCGGCGTCGGAGTACGGAGTAATTTCGCTGAAGACCGCGTAAGCGAGCCCGCGCTTTTCGCGAATATTCTGGAATAAACGCGAGGACATGCCGCCACCTAAAAGATTATTCAAGACGGCAATGCCGAAGCGATCCTCGTGGCCCAGCGGAACTGACGGAACGCCGACGCAGAGATGCACTTGTTCAAGATCGCGTTTCTTTTCCAGATGAATGGGAGCTTGGGTGCGAGGGGCGATATGCGGGGCGTGCTGGCCACTCGGTTGAAGGTGGCCAAATTCGCGAGTGACCAGGTCGAGGACCTGCTCGTGGGCCACATTGCCGGCGGCGGTGACGACGAAGTGATCCGGAGCAAACCACGAGGCAAAGCGCGTTTTTAACACCTGACGCGTAAAGTTTTTTACCGTTTCGGGAGTGCCTAGAATGGGGCGTCCCAGGGGGTGCTCGGGCCAAAACCCACGAGTGAAAACTTCGTGCAAAAGATACTCGGGGTTGTCCATGTCCATCTTGATTTCTTCGAGGATGACTTGCTGTTCCTTGGTGACATCTTCGGAGTCAAAATTGGGACGCAGGACCAGATCGGCGATAACGTCGAAGGCGATAGGAAGATGTTCGTCAAGGACTTTGGCATTGAAGCAGATTTGCTCCTTGGAGGTGAAGGCGTCGAGCATACCGCCGACCGAATCCATTTCGCGCGCGATGGCTTCCGCGGAACGGCGTTCAGTGCCCTTGAAAACCATGTGCTCGATGAAGTGGGCTAAACCGTTTTCGTCGGGCGCTTCCCGGCGGGACCCGCTGCGAACCCAGACGCCGATGGAAACGGAGCGCACGTGTGGCATGTTTTCGGTAATGACCACCAAGCCATTAGGCAGGGCGTGCTTTTTGATATCACGGGTTTCCGTGGACATTACCTGATTGTGACACAGGCAGGCAAAGCGTGGCGAGCGATGGCGCGCAGAAATGCGTTTTGTGGAGGGCGCCAGAGGCTAGAGAAGCTTCTCAGCGGGATTTAATTCGCCGTATTCGCTGGTGTAGAAGAGCGGCACGTCGGCATAGGTGCCCTTGTCGCGCTGGTAGACTTCGCAACTGTCGAAGGGCTTGGAGTACACATGAATGCTTACGGCGCGCTCATTAAATTCAGGGGCGTTGATCACTTCATGAACGGGCTCGAGCGGATTGACAAAGGAAGGATGGGTAGCGTCCATTATGTAGGCGTCAGTGGGAACGATCTTGCAGGTGCCGCACGAAGAATCGCGATGGTCGACATGATAATTTTGCACGCGCAGGCGGCCCACTGGCACGGACATCCAGCAATTCTGATCACGATGGTTATGCACGCGGCTATGCTGGCCGATTTCCCAGCAGACAGTCATGCACTCGAAGACTTCGTTTTTGAAAATCAGGTTGCGGGTGTAGCTGCCTTTTGAGAAATAGCAATACTTGTGGATGGTTTCCGGGCGGACGGCGTGGCGCAGAATGTAATCCTGGACGGTTTCGAGAGAGAAATCCTTAGCGGGAATGGCCGCGAGACCTTTCACCCAGTCCAGAATGTTGAGTTGCTCGGCCGCGATAGTGTCGGCTGTGGGTCCGGTTGTTGAGCCAGCCATGGAGCCCTCCAAGGCGATACCGCTAAAAATTCATCACCTACAATTATAACGCCGTTTTTTGCGTGGTGGCGTTGGCTGGCAAGACGCTGAGGACTGTTCGGAGTATTCTTGAAGTTGGAGCTGAGTGCGCGTGAGCGTGTCGCAAAACACTGAATTGCTCGGCAAGACCAAGGAGGAATTGCGCGAGTTATGTGTGTCGCTGGGCGAGCCGGCCTATCGCGGAGAACAGATTTATCGCGCGTTGTATGCGGAACGAAAATTTGATCTGGAGCAGGTGACGAACTTACCGGCGGCGCTGCGCGAGCGTCTGACCGATGGGGCGGGAATCCGGCTTCCGGAAGTGAAAAAACGATTTCAGTCCGCGGATGGGGCCGTCCGTTACCTTTTCGAATTGGGACCGAACGAGAAAGACAAGACCCGCGCGGCTTCCGTGGAAGCGGTGTTTATGCCGAGCGAGGGGCGCCAGACGATTTGCGCTTCGACGCAGGCGGGCTGCGCGGTGAATTGTCAATTTTGTTTGACTGCGCAGCTGGGATTGATTCGCAATTTGTCGGCGGGAGAAATCCTGGCGCAAATACTGATCGCGCTGGAAGAGAACAAAAACACGCTGGTGCCGCACACCAATATTGTGTTTATGGGGCAAGGCGAGCCGCTGCTGAATTATGACGCGGTACTGACGGCGTGCAGGATCTTGCAGGATCCGAATGGCGTGGGGATACCGGCAAAGCGCGTAACCATTTCTACGAGTGGGATCGTGCCAGGAATCGAACGGCTGGCGATGGAAAGCGAGCGGCCAAAGCTGGCGATTTCGCTGAACGCGTCCAACGATGCGCAGCGCGACGCGCTGATGCCCATCAATCGCAAATATCCACTCGCGACATTGCTTGGAGCTTGCCGAAAATATCCGTTACGCAGCTGGGAATTTCTGATGTTCGAGTACGTGATGCTCGGAGGGGTCAACGACACGCTAGACGATGCGAAGAGGGTGGTGAAGCTGCTTGCGGGACTGAAGTGCAAGGTCAATTTGATCCCCTGGAATCCGGGAGATTTGCCGTACCGGGAGTCTTCGGAGGAAGCCATCGCGGAATTTCAGGAGCTTTTGATTGATCGCGGGATTGCGACTTTTGTGCGCCGTTCACGCGGGCGAGATGTAATGGCGGCGTGTGGGCAACTGGCGCTGCTTAACGAGACGCCCATCGAGAAAAGTGGTTCAAATCTGATTACGCTGTAAGATTGCGAGCGATATTTGCGAGCGATTTATTTAGTGAGCGATTATTTTCTGCTCGACTTATTTTCATCTCGGATGCCTATCACCGCCATCATGCGGCCGCTTTCGCTGCCGTGTTTGCGATAACTAAAAAGAAGGTCGGGGCGGCACGCAGTGCAAAGCTCACTGATAAAAATATTTTGCGGGCGGACACCTGCGGCCAGCAATTGCGCACGATTCGCTTTACGCAAATCCAGGCGAACATTTTTCGGCGGTGGTTGATGGCCAGGGGGAAACTGGTTGAGCCATTGGAGAGGATTGGGCTCATCACCGGTGCGCAAGTCGTCAAACCATTCCGGGGCATTTGAGAATTGGGAATGAAACGCGGCGGCGACTTCCGTGCCGACTTCATAGCAGCAACCGCCAATGGCGGGACCGACGGCCGCTAACAAATCGCTCGGGATGATTTTGAATTCCATTTTCATGCGGCCGATGGTTTTTTCCACGATGCGGTGGAGTGTGCCGCGCCAACCGGCATGAACGGCGGCTACGGCGCGTTTTTTGGGATCGAGCAATAAAATTGGCACGCAATCGGCGGTTTGAATGCCAAGTAGGAGGTTTGGAAAATTGGTAATAGATGCGTCAGCGCTGCATGGCTCATTGGGCGGTGCCGAAGAAAAGCCACACACCATGTCGGAGTGAAATTGCTTTATGGAGACGAGAGTGAATTCTTTGGCATCAAGGGAAGATTGAAACAGTTTGCGGTTTTTCTGAACATTTTCGCGGGCATCCCATTCGGTAAACCCGAGATTGAGCACTTTGCCGCCGTTGAGAGCGCTGACTCCTCCTTGAGAAGTGCTGAAGCCGTGGACCAACCAAGGGAACGCGCTGAACGCCGGGACTTGAAGAAAGTCTATACCGGCTGCAGAGGTGCAGAGTTTCCAACCGTCCCGCGGGGTCAGGGGCTTATTTTTGGGTGCTGGCGTTCTTGATAAGGTTTTTGTCTTCGCGGGCGTCATCTGAATGGTCCCAGTATAATCGCGGTGGGTGTGGAACTGCTTGCGGGAGGCATTTTGATTGTCGGGATCGGAGTAGACATCGCCGAGGTGCCGCGGATACGCAGCACGATAGAAAGACGTGGGGAAGCATTTCTGCGACGGATTTACACGCCGGGAGAAAGGGCTTATTGCGAGCGATTTAAAAATAAATTCGAGCGCTATGCCGGGCGGTTCGCGGTGAAAGAAGCGGCCATGAAGGCATTGGGCACCGGTTGGTCGCATGGGGTGCGCTGGGTTGACCTGGAAGTGATCCGCGAAAAGAGTGGAAGGCCAACTTTGGCGATCCGAGGTGAAGCTGGAAAGATCGCGGCACGCTTAAGGGTGAAAAATATTGCCGTCAGCATCACACACACGGGAGAGCAAGCTCTGGCACAGGTCATTTTTGAAGATTGAGGAAGTTTTTTGTTAAGCGAATGCGCGAAGGCTTAATTGGCGTTAATCAATTCTTCAGGCTCTCCGATTAAATCATTTTCCCCGACGGCGCAGATACGAGCATTGATCCATTGATTGGCGGGCCAATCGCCGCGCAGCCGCACACGTAAATAATTGCTCGAGAGTGCTGGAGTGTAGGTAGATTCGTTGCTCAGGTTTCTTTCATTCACGGGCACGGTTTCGTCACATGATTCCTCGTTTGCCACATGGTTCGACGGGCGGTGCGCCGATTGGAGGGTAAGAACCCGCAATTGAGTGCCGATGTGTTCATTGCGGAATGCAGCGGACTTTTTTTCGCCGAGGGTGCGCAGTTCCCGGGCGCGATTCTTTATAACCGCCGCGGGAACTGCGTTGGCCAGGGCGGCGGCCTGCGTACCGGGGCGCTTGGAGAAGGAGAAAACATGCAGATAAGTGAGCGGCAGACTTTCGATGAATGCCAGCGTAGTGGAGTGGTCTTCGCCGGCTTCACCAGGGAATCCTGCGATGACATCGGCTCCAATGGCGGCGTGAGGCAAACGTTCTCGGATTAAATCGGCGCGGCGGGCGTAGTGCTCGGCGCGGTACCAGCGATGCATGGCGGCAAGGATGCGATCCGCTCCAGATTGCAAGGGCATATGAAAGTGCGGGGCCATGCGATCATTGGCGGCAAAAAATTGGATGAGGTCGGTGGTGACGTCCATAGGCTCCATGGAGCTAACGCGCAGGCGTTCGATGGGCGTTTCGCTGAGAATGCGGCGCAGCAATGTTGAGAAAGAAATGCGAGGGCTGAGGTCCCGGCCGTAGGTTCCAATATTGATGCCGCTGAGAACGATTTCTTTTACGCCTGAACCGCAAAGCTGGTTGACCTGCTGCAGTGCGGTTTTGGGAGGCAGGCTGCGGCTTTTTCCGCGGACTTGCGGGATCACGCAGTACGCGCAACGAGAGTCGCAGCCGTCCTGAATTTTTAGGGTGGGGCGGGTGTGATTTCCTTCAGTGTTGAATACCGGAGAGCTCGAGAGCGGTTTGCGTTCGAATTCACCGGTTAAAATCTGCGCTGACCGTTGCTGCAGGGGGATCGATGTTAGTTGCAGGGAAAGAGCTGGAATGAAATCTCTAGGAGCCGACGCGATGGAAAGATTTTCGATGAGTGCGGGCAATTCCGGCTTGTGCGAATTCCCTACTACCCAGGCGACGCCGGGAAGTTCGGCTACTTCTTCAGGGGCACGCTGAGCGTAGCAGCCAGTGACAATTACGCGAGCAGTTCGGTTTTGCGCGCTGATTTTTCTGATGGCGTCGCGGGCTTGGGCGTCGGCAGCGGAGGTAACGGTGCAGGTGTTTACGACCACGATATCGGCTGCGGCTTTGGCCGCTGGGGTGTAGCCACGTTGCAGCAATTGAACTTCAAGCGCCGCGCCATCGGCTTGGGTGGCGCGACATCCAAACTGTTCAATGTAAAAAGTGGGCATGATTTCGAATTATGTCGAGTGATTTTTACAGCCGGTCCCAGACCGGAATAGCCTGCCCAAACGCCACATTTATTTGTTGATGCCGTGAGCGGTGACAGCTTCCGCATAACCGCGGGGATGTTTTTGCTTCCAGTTCCACGCTGAGGAAATAATTTCTTCCAACGAGGAGTGGGTGGCCTCCCATCCCAGCATGGTTTTCAGCTTTTCTTTGCTGGCGACCAGGACCGCGGGATCACCCGGCCTGCGCGGGGAAAGTTGCCGAGGAATTTTTCTGCCGGTGACGCGCTCAGCAGCGTCGATGACTTCTAAAATGGAATAACCGCGGCTGTTGCCGACATTAAATGCTTCTCCCGCGATGCGCTCACTTTCCTGGAGCGCGCGCAAGTGCGAGTCCGCGATATCGAGCACGTGAATATAGTCGCGAACGCAGGTGCCATCGGGCGTGGGGTAATCGGTGCCGAGCACCTCCACATGGGGTATTGCGCCGCTCGCTGCATTCAAAACGAGCGGGATCAAGTGCGTCTCGGTGCGATGCGCTTCGCCACGTTGCTGCGATGCACCCGCAGCATTGAAGTAGCGCAGCGTCACATAGGCCAAGCCGGTGTATGCCCGGTAATCGGCCAGGATCTGCTCGAATACCAACTTGGATTTGCCATAAGGGTTGATTGGATTTTTGTGGTGATCTTCCGGAATGGGCACGATCTCAGGTTCACCGTAGGTCGCGGCAGTGGAGGAAAAGATTATTTTTTTTACTCCGCGGCGAATCATGGCGTCGAGAAGATTCACGCCGCAGGCTACGTTTGCGGCATAAAAGGTACTGGGTTCCCGAACGGACTTGGCGACCAGAGCTTCGCCGGCGAAGTGCATTACCGCGTCAATTTTATGGCGGGCGAAGACATCTTCAATTTGCGAGCGAATACCAAGATCCGCATGGCAGAAAGTGGCGTCCGGAGGTACGGCTTCGCGATGGCCCTCCAGTAAATTATCCAGCGCAATTACGCTTATCCCACGCGCCAGCAGGACCTCACTGCAAATACTGCCGATATAACCCGCAGCGCCGGTGACCAGAACGTTCAATGAAAATTCTCCTTAGCTGCGCAGGGGCAGCCCGAAAATGGGGAAGCTATGGCATCACCAAGAAGGCAGAAGAATGCCGACGTAAAACGCTAACAGAATGAATAGGGGTTGTCAGTATGGAGGATCAGGAATGGGTAAGGAAGAAAGCGCTAGCTTTGGGCCATGCGGCGCTGGAAGGTCAGGAGGATCAGGTCAGCGCGGCGGCGGACGCCAAACTTGCTAAGCAAATTGGAAACGTGAAATTTCACGGTGCGCTCGGCAATATTCAGACGGCTGCCAATTTCTTTGTTGGAAAGATTTTCGAGGAGGGAATCGAGAACTTCCTGTTCACGGCGGCTCAAATTGGTGACGGAGTCGGATTTGAGGCGGCGACCCTGCCCGGTAAGTATGGAGTCCACGAAACCGGAAAGGAGTTGACGGGGCACCCAGAAGCCACCGATGGCGACTAAGGGCAAGGCTCGGGTGAGTTGTTCGCGGGCTTCCGCGTAGGTCAACAGGCCTTTAACACCGAGACGAAGCAGCGCGTAGCTATTGGCTTCATTGTGTTGTTCGCCCACAACGATCAGGCGGGCTTCCGGAAAGCGTTCCATCAGGTTGGCCAGGAGAGCGCCAGTTGCGGGCTTGGAGGCGTGCGCATCGATGACGTAAACCTGCGCTGCGGGAGGTTCGAAGCTGCGAAGGTCGGGAGCCAAGGTCGATTCCAGTTGAGTGGAAATAACTTTGAAGTCTGCTTTGGCGAGAATGCGTTCAAATTCCCCCAGCACGAGCGGGTGGGGCGAGAGGATGCAAACGCTTAGCTTGGGAGCTGCCCGTTTGGTAGCCACAGTTTGCCTAGCCACAGATTGCCGAACCACGGTTTGCCTAGTCACGGTTTGCCTCATTGCAGCGTAGTGAAAACCGGGACCAGGGGCAAGGCTATTGACAACAAGTGTTCTTGAACCGTTACGTAACGGCTACGAGGCATTTTGGCTCAAATAGGCTGGCGACCGGCAAGGGAGAATCGCCGTTCAGGGGCATAAAACGGGAGTTTAATGCATGGGATTCGGTTCCTGTGATGAACGCGGGTAAAATAAAACTACGGCGCAAACCTCTAAAGGACACACTCTTAAAGACAAGATGCGAGATTTCAGCAAATCGGCGCAAGCGCTCCGGGAGTTACTTTCGCAGCGAATCCTGGTGCTCGATGGCGCGATGGGCACCATGCTGCAGCAGCGCGACCTGACCGCAGAAGACTTCGGCGGAGCAGCGCTAGAAGGCTGCAATGAGAATTTGGTTCGCACGCGGCCCGATGTGGTTCTGGACATTCACAGAAAATATTTCGAGGCGGGCTCCGACATTGTCGAAACCAATAGCTTTGGCGGGGCGCCCATTGTGCTGGCGGAATACGGATTATCCGCTGATGCGCATTTACTGAATAAAGTTTCGGCGGAGCTGGCACGGCAGGCTGCGGATGAACTGAGTACCGCCGGAAAGCCGCGATTCGTTGCAGGAGCGATGGGCCCAACGACCAAGGCCATTACGGTGACGGGTGGCGTAACGTTTGAGGAACTGCGGAGCGCTTACTATACGCAGGCACATGGGCTGGTGGAAGGCGGCGTGGACCTGCTGCTGGTAGAAACTTGCCAGGACACGCGAAACATTAAAGCGGCAATCCTGGCGATTCAACAACTTTCCAAAGAAATTGGCACGCAGGTGCCTTTTATCGTGTCGGTCACGATTGAGCCGATGGGCAGCATGCTGGCCGGGCAGACGGTGGAGGCCTTGTGGGCGTCGTTGCGGCACGCCAAGCCATTGGCGTTTGGCATGAATTGTGCGACCGGCCCGGAGTTCATGACCGATCACATTCGCACGTTGAGCCAGCTGACGGATGCGTACGTGTCGTGCTACCCGAATGCGGGTTTGCCGGATGAAGAGGGCAAATACCTGGAAACGCCAACGACGTTGGCTGCGCAACTGGAAAAATTTGTCGACCAAGGATGGTTGAATTTTATTGGTGGGTGCTGCGGAACGACGGAAAAACATATCCGGGCGATTGCTCAGATGGTGGAAGGCAAGAAACCGCGGCAACGGCCGGCGGAGAGTCACCGCGCGATTTATTCCGGGATTGAAACTATCGAAGCGGATGAGCAAACACGGCCATTGCTGGTGGGTGAGCGCACCAACGTGATTGGGTCGCGATTGTTTAAAAATTTAGTTACGGAAGAAAAGTGGGAAGAGGCCAGTGAAGTGGCGCGGCGGCAGGTTCGCGGCGGCGCGCACATTGTGGACGTGTGCCTGCAAAATACCGAGCGCGACGAAAAAAAAGATATTGAGCCGTTTTACGAGAAATTGATTCGCAAGGTGAAAACGCCGGTGATGATCGACACCACCGATCCGTCGGCGATTGAGATTGCGCTGACGTATTGCCAGGGGAAGTCGATCATTAATTCCATCAACCTGGAGGATGGCGAAGAGAAATTCGAACGAGTGGTGCCGCTGGCGCACGATTTTGGGGCGGCGGTGGTGGTGGGTTGCATTGATGAAGACAAAGAGCAGGCGCAAGCGTTTACACGCGAGCGAAAATTGGCGATTGCGCAGCGCAGCTACAAACTGCTGACGGAGAAATATGGCTTAGGACCGGAAGACATTATTTTCGATCCGCTGGTGTTTCCATGCGCGACTGGGGATGAAAATTATATTGGCGGGGCGGTTGAGACGGTTGAAGGGATCCGATTAATCAAGCAGGCCTTGCCGGATACGCGAACGATATTGGGGATTTCCAATGTGTCTTTTGGATTGCCACCTGGCGCGCGGGAAGTGGTCAATTCCGTTTTTCTTTATTACTGCACCAAGGCGGGACTGGATCTGGCGATCGTGAATGCGGAAAAGCTGGAGCGGTTTGCTTCGATTCCGGAGCACGAGAGACGACTGGCGGAGAATTTATTGTTTTCGCATCCGCCGACGAATGTCCCGGCGGAGCATCCACAAGCCGCACTTTTGGCGAATGCGCCGAAAGATTGGCGTCAACAGAGTAAAGAACAAAAAGCAGCGGTCAACCAATACTACATCGCGGCGATTGCGGAACATTTCCGCACGGCGACCAAGAAACAAAAAATCAGCGCCGCGGATTTGCCGCTAGACGAACGGTTGGCTAATTACATTATTGAAGGCACGCGCGACGGGTTAGTTGCGGATTTAGAGCGAAAACGCAGCGAAGGAACGGCGCCGCTGGATATCGTGAATGGGCCGCTTATGGCGGGCATGGCGGAAGTGGGGCGGCTGTTTAACGCGAATGAGCTGATCGTGGCGGAGGTGTTGCAATCCGCGGAAGCGATGAAAGCGGCGGTCAGCCATCTTGAGCAATTCATGGAAAAGGCGGATACCGCGAAACGCGGCAAGGTGGTGCTGGCCACGGTGAAGGGGGATGTGCACGACATCGGCAAAAATCTGGTGGAGATCATTTTCAAGAACAACGGATACGACGTTGTGAACCTGGGCATCAAGGTTCCGCCGGAAGAATTGATCAAGGCTTATAAACAGCATCACCCTGATGCGATTGGGCTGTCTGGGTTGCTGGTGAAGAGCGCGCAACAGATGGTGATCACTGCCAACGATTTGAAAGATGCAGGGATTATGGTGCCTTTGTTGGTGGGAGGCGCGGCGCTTTCCGCAAAATATACGCAAAACAAAATAGGGCCGACTTATGGTCAAGCGGTTTTTTACGCCAAGGATGCGATGACCGGATTGCGGTTGATGAACGAGTTGATGGATCCGGGCACTCGCGATGAAGTGATGCACCAGCATACGTTCTCCGGGAATGGCGTCAGTGTGACGACGACGGTAGTGGTGAATGCCAAGCCCACGGTGACACGGTCACCAAAAGTTCGCGCGGATTTGCCTATACAGGAGGTAGCGACGCTGGATCGGAAAGTTCGATTGGTTCCTGATTTGAGAGATATCTGGAGCTATATCAATCCCTACATGTTATACGGCCGGCACATGGGTTTTCGCGGAGATTTTGTGAAGCGCTTTGCGGAGCGCGACGCGAAAGCTGTGGAACTGTACGAGAGCATGGAAGAGGTGAAAGCGGAAGCCGCCCAGTTCATGAAGGTGCGCGCGGTGTGGCAATTCTTTGAGGCTGAGGCGCAGGGCGATGCTATACAACTGTTTGCGCCTGGCGAGAGTATAGCGCTGCATACCTTTCAATTTCCGCGGCAACGCATCGGCGACCAACTCTGTTTGAGCGATTACATTTTGCCGGCGCGGGACGGGAAACGGGATCACCTGGCGTTGTTCGTGGTCACCGCGGGCGAAGGCGTGCGGGAACGTTCAGAAAAAGCCAAGAACGATGGGTATTACTTCAAGTCGCACGGTTTGCAGGCGCTGGCGATTGAATCGGCGGAGGCTTGCGCGGAGTGGTTGCATCGAAGAATACGGGAGGATTGGGGCTTTCCTGATCCGCCGGATTTGACGATGGCGCAACGATTCACTTCGCGGTACCGCGGGAAGCGCTACAGCTTTGGATATCCGGCGTGCCCGAACCTGGAGGATCAGGTTGGATTGTGGCAACTGCTTAAGCCGGAGGAAATCGGCGTGCAATTGACGGAAGGCTTCATGATGGATCCGGAAGCCAGTGTCAGTGCGCTGGTGTTTCAGCATCCGGACTGCACTTATTTTAGTGCGGAATTAGAGGTTCGAGATTAGAGGTTAGAAGTTCGATAAGGATGAATGCCGACGCTGCTATTTGATTTGTCTTTGTAGGTATTCGCGGACAGCGCTGTAAGAAGTTAACTCCGGCATTTCCATCAAGTCGATTGGGGTATCGAATTCCTGCTCCAGTATGGCGATCAGCGTGACAGCCGCCAATGAGTCCCAGGCCGGAACAGTTTCCACGCTGGCCGCTTGAATTTGATCGGGCCGAAGCGCCGGAAACACCGACGCGAAACAGCGGGTCAGGCGGTCATCCAATTCGGGCATCTACATTTCCTCCACACGGTGAAACAGGGGCGGGGTCTTTTCCTGAAACCAGGCGCGCGATATTTTTAGACCGGGCTGCGGCGGGTCGCCGACTAATTCCAGAAAAAAATCCTGCGTTGGGCCATTTCTTTCGGTGGACTGAAAATCGAAAACTGCTTCGTCGGCGTCAAATTTATCGAAAAGCCACTTGAGGCTGTGATGTTCGATGCGGCGCGAAAAAGCGCGGCAACTCATCACCCAAGCGGAAATGTGTAGTTTCTTTTCGTGGACCTTGCCTAACAAGACGGCTATCTTCCCCAGTGGGCCGTATTTATCCTGATAGGTGACGGTAACCAGGAAGCTGGCGGGGTCGGCGAGGAATTTGGTCCACTCCGATTCGCTGAAACGTTTACCATTCAAATTGAATTGATTGGTTTTGTTGACCAATTCGAAGGCCCGGCCGTCTTTGGGGCGTTTGGTGAAATCAAATGAGACAAAAGCGTCGGCGCGTTTCAAGAACTCATCGGAAGCGTTGCCATCCTGGCCCAAGGCGTCGAGCAAGGGCGCCGCGCTGCGCAAACTTTCAAGACGGATGGAGTCTTCCTTGGAAATAGCGGTCTTGCCGAAAGATGCGCGAAGATTTGCGAGCAAATCCCACACGGACTGGTAGTCATCTTTTTTGAAGACCAAACATTCCATGGAGGGAAATGCGGCTTTTACTTCCGCGGCCTCCATGGGGCTGTCATCGATAAAAACCACCGCTTCCGGGCCGATATTCCAGGATTTCAAAATGCGCTGCACGGAATCGGATTTGCGGTGCCAGTGCACTTCGAAGGGGAAAACATTTTCTTTTCTGAGAAACAAATCCTTGCGATCGAAGGCTTGCTGGACGAGGGCAGCATCATTTTTACTGGCGACACCAACAAGAACGCCGGCACTTGCGAGCGAGGAGAGAAATTGCTGGTATAAGCCGTGAATATGGCTGTGATGCTCGAGACTCCAATTGACACCATCCACGCCAACTTCACCAAGAATCCCGGACCACAGGGTGTCATCCAAGTCGGTGATTAAGCCTTTTTTGGGACTTCGCACTTGCAGCAATGAGGCCAACGATTGGGCAAGTGCCGAGGCGTGGGGCAATTTGTAGGGAAAGCCGCTGAGAATTTCAGATTTGATATCAAATCGACCAGCCGGTGGAGATACGGAATCCAAGGCTTGTGAATCGACAATTCGAATTCCGGGCTCTTCGGAGAGATCGGCCGCAAATTTTGCGAGGGACAGGAGTAATTTTGTTTTTTCCGCACTGTTTATATTTGGAGGAGTGTAGAATAACGGCGGCAATGGAAGGGTGGGCAAGGAAACCACGACCGGCGCTGAGCGCGCTGCTGTTTTGAGGGCGCGCTGCAAACGAGCCAGCTGACGATCCACGGAAGAAATGACTTCGTGGACATCGGAAACTTGCCAGCCACCCAGTTCGCGAATGCCCAAACGGGAATCGAAGTCTGGCCACTCCAAGGCGACCGCAGTTCCGTCGTAACCTGTAGCGTCAAGCCGTTCCAACGAGCCAGCTAAATCGCCGAACAGACCGGTTTTAATCTCGATGCGATTGTCTGGGAACTGCTGACGCAGGTGAGCAGACAAAAAGCTTTGCAAATGCAGGGGAGTGAAGCCGCAAGCCAGAAAAACGCGCAGTAATTTGGCGTCTTGCGCAACAGGTTTTCGGGAGAATTCGAGAGCTTCGATAAGGTTCATGACCGCCTTAATCCATTAGTTCGTTCGCATTCAGTATTTTAAATCTCAAAAAACATCCAGGTACATCGATGGTAGAGGCTCGACTGGAAGATCCGGGTGCCCCGCAGACCACAGGGTCAGATAGGCGTGCAGAACGCGGCGCGTGCTCTGAAATCGCGCTTTCTTGAAAGGCTCCATATCGGCGTAACCCAAGACCGGAACCGTTGCCAGCCGAACACCAGCGTTGGCCGCTTTCTTCAGAAATTCTTGAAGGAGAGTTTGCCGATCCTCGGTTGTCAAAGTACCCCAAAAAATATCTTCGATCAGGAGACACTTGGTGTGCGCTTTATCGGATATGGACATGATGTAACCCGTGAGCAAGCCGGAGTGGCCCGCTGCGGAAAGAGTTTCCGTGATGGGCTGAGCGCGGCGAATACACTGCCATTCGGCTTCGGGCTTCGACCATGTGCGCGCAAAACGATGACTGCCGACCAGTGGAGCGGCCAAGCCGAGAAACATGCCGGCAGCTAAATTGTTGCCATTCGAACGATGGCTGTGATTAGCAGTACGCAAAACGGCGGACATGTAGCGCGCGGAATAAATGCGCGCGACAGGCAATTTGAGCCGCTTGCAACTGCCTACGATCATGGCATTCATCGGTTCGCCATCCACGCAGTAGTTCACCATGCCGTCAAAACCGGCGGCGCGAGCGCGATTAACGAGGTCACTCCATACCATGATTCCCAAACCCTTTTTTTTGTACTCGGGCAAGACGGTTAAGAATGTGATGACAATGATTTTTTGATTGCGGCCGTTAAATTTCACACGCCGAGGAAAGCCAGCCACAAAGGCCACGGGTTTCGATTCAACATAGATGGCAGGGGCCAAGGAAAAGTCCATCTCGGGGTACTCGAAACAAGAGGACAGGAATTCGGAGGTGTACAACAACGTTTGGACGGAATTTTCAGACCAGGAGGCTTGCATCAAGGAGGCCAGTTGCGTGAAGTCGCCCCGGAAATTCTCGATGGATAAGCGAGGCGTTTTAACCGCGGGTGAAATTTCGGTCAACAGAGACTCCGGGACTGACCATGGAATTATAGCGTATTGAAAATTAGTAGGGACTGGCGAGCAGGCCTGATTGTGCCGGTAAGTTAAGCCTCGGCGTTGTGTGAATGTTCACAGATGAAATCCCGAGGTTGTTGCCAACTGGCTCAAATTTCAGGGCTTTGCGAGTTTTTCGGCGACGAATCTTTTCAGGGGGCCCACAATGGTCATTTGCTCGGCGTCCAGCTCGTCGAAATCGATCTCACGTCCGAAGTGATCCTGGATGGCAGTCATCAATTCCAGTAAACCGAGGGAGTCGACGTATCCGGAAAGGAGAAGATCGCAATCGTCGGAGAGATCGGAGGGAACTTCGCGACCTTGCCCGCGCAAATACTTGGCTACATATTCCCGCAAAAAATCTTGAACCGCATCCGGGGTTGCCGCGTTCATAGGCCCTCTTCCAACAATTTTTGCATGGCTTTTCGATCGTACTTATTATTCGCGTTGCGGGGCAATCTGTCCATGAAGTGAAACCGCCGAGGCACCATGTATTCCGGCAAATCTTTGGCTACCGCGCTGCGTAATTTTTCGAGAGCCAATTCCTGGCCTTCAACAAAGACTTCAACACCACCAAAACCGCTTTCGGTCTTTGGCCATCCTACGGCGACCACTCCGTCACAACTGCAGGCGTCACGAACTTTTGATTCCACTTCACCAAGTTCAACGCGATGACCAAAAATTTTGACTTGCGAATCGATGCGACCGAGATGCGTTAACGGGGCGTTTCCCAGTGGGCGGCGAACCCGGTCACCGGTGCGGTAATAAATTTCGTTTTTGCCGGGGGGGACGAGGAAAGCCGCGGCCGTTTTTACAGGATCTTTCCAATAGCCGAGAGACATCTGTGGACCATTCATCAAGAGTTCGCCCTCGTGCCCCGGTGAAACCTCTAGCAAGTTATCATCCACGACCAGGACGCCCATGTTGGGGTACGGATAACCGATGGGGACGATGCCCAATTCCGATTCAGCAAGCGAACGCACGGGATCCCAACGGTATAGCGTGCAGGCGATGGTCAGCTCTGTGGGCCCATAAAGATTTTCCAATGTGGAATTCGGCGCGGCTTCGAGCCAGGCCGTGGCCGAGGATAGTGGTAGCGGTTCGCCGCAAAATAAGCTGAGACGCAGCGAGGGATACTGGGCGGGCTTTAGCATGCCGAGCTGCTTCATAAAAACAGCAGTGGAGGGCACCGAAAACCAAATGGTGAGTTGTGAGTCTTTGATGAATTTGCCGGGTTTGATCAATGTTTTTTGCGAAGGGCAAAATACGCAGGCGCCGCGTTCCCAGGCGACGAACATATCAAAGACCGATAGATCGAAAGTCATATCGAACATCTGAGACAGGCGGTCGGATTCCGTTATTTCGTAGCGTTCAACCATGTAATCGAGAAAGGCGGTTACGCTGCGCTGAGCTACGGCCACGCCCTTGGGAATGCCGGTGCTGCCGGAAGTAAACAAGAGGTAGGCGATGGAATCGACTTCGAAAGCCGGCTCCCGCCAGCTTTCAGCGGGCTTGAGTTCGTGACCCGCAAGAAAAGTGTGTTGTGGCCACTGCTGTTTGTAGGAGGCGAAGTCCAGAGCATCGGGAGTCAGGACGAGCAGGGGTGCCGAAGCGGTCTCCAGCAACCTATTCAGCTGGGGGAGGGAACCCTCATCGACAATGATGGAGCGGCATCCGGAACGCTCCAACATCACCTGGGTGCGTTCAATAGGAAAAGTTCGGTTTAAGGGCACATACCCGTTACCGGCCAATAATGAACCAATAACGCCAATAAAGGCGGTCGGGCTACGATAAGCAAATACTGCGGTGAGAGTTGTTTCTGAGGGATCGACATACGCTTGGATGGTTGCAGCGACACGGCAAGCCCCTGCGCGCAACTCGCTATATTTGAGGAACTTGCCCCCGGCAAATAAAGCTGGTAGATCCGCGAATTTCTCCGCGGAGTGCAAGAATCCGAACCACAAAGCGCGTTGCACGAACACTCCTAACTTTCGAACTCGTGGCATCAGGGAAAATTTTAGCGGACCACGCGAACATCCAAGGACGCCAAGGAAAGTATACCTTCGATGTGCGACACGGATTCTTACGCGTCGGGGGTCGGTTGAGATAAAGATTAATGGCTCGGAGCCAAGCGTTATCAAGGTTAGAGGCAAGTAGTTGCCACTTTGTGGGAAACGAAAGGCGTAATTCAATGGGTCGGTTAACGTTCTAAATGATAAGTCTCGTCTTATGTGAAAATTAACGAGTTCTTTAGGGCAACTGCCGAAGCGGTTCTGGTACTAGACGTGCACCCGAAAGGGCGCACTCTTGCGGATGGCGCGATCCAGAACTAAAGCCAACCGCGGGGTGTTTGACGGTATATTGGCTCAATTGTGTTTCTGTAGCGTTTACAGTCCGCCGGGCGGTATATACACTTAACAAGCTTGGGACCTTGCGGGCCGGTCCCAGTCAGATCTCACTCGAAGGCCTGGAGAATACAATTATGATGCGACGAAGTTTCGTGGGCCTAATTATCAGCACCAGCCTGTTTTCAGGGCTTGGGGGCTCTGTAACCCGGTGCGCCGCCCAGAATAACGATGCGGGCCAGTCCAGGCCAGCGCCCTCGGTTAATCAAGCGCTACCGGCTAATACGGTCGCGACCGATCCGGATTATAAGATCGGCCCGCAGGATATGCTACGGATTGACGTCTGGAAGGAACCGGACATCTCGCGGGTCGTACCAGTTCGTCCCGATGGTAAAATAACCTTACCACTGGTAAATGATGTTCAGGCTTCTGGGCTGACGACGAATCAACTGGCCGCGAAAATCGCGGAAGGTCTAAAGAAATATATTACCAGCCCGCAAGTAACTGTGGGCGTTACAGAAATTAACAGTCGCAAATTTTTTGTTTCAGGGGAAGTTGCGCGCCCGGGAGCTTTCCCGCTGCTGCCCAACATGACGGTATTGCAAGCGCTTTCGAGTGCGGGCGGTTTTACGCAGTTTGCGCGGGAAAAGAAGATCTACATACTGCGGATGGAAGACGGGAAGCAGGTGAAACACCTGTTCAATTACAAAGACGTGATTTCCGGTAAGAACGTGGAGCAGAACATCATCCTCGAAGGCGGCGACATAATCGTAGTGCCGTAAAGGAATGAGATGAAACGTCGGATTACATCGATTCTCAGAAGTGGGGCGATTGTTGGCGTGATCTGCAGCGTGTTTAGCGCGAGCGGAGTGTACGCACAGGACCAACAAGAAGAAAACGGTAAGCCCAAGCCTGCCGCGCATGCACCGTTGATTGATGCTAACGAACAGGATACCAGCGTCGATCCAAACGCACTGACGCCTGATACTTCACCGCTGACAGGCATAGAGACTCCGGGACTAGGTACGGTGGAGTTTCGACACAGTTATTGGGTGCCGGGCGTGCAGGTGGCCAACACCGTCCAAAGCGGCGCGAGCGGCGGAGGGTGGTCCGACACCACATTTCTGGCGGGCAACTTGAGTTTGTCGGAGGCTTGGCCGCACTCGCATCTCACGCTCAATTATTCCGGCGGCGGTTATTTTTCTACCGACAACGAAGGGACCGGGACGTACCAGCAACTCGGATTTGTGCAGGGTTTTACGTGGCGGCGCTGGCAGTTACAGTTTTTTGACGATTTCGCGTACTTGCCGACGAGTCAATTCGGCTTTGGAGGGCTTTCTGGTATTGCGGCTCCGGGCGTCGGTGGTTCACTTTCGCCGGTATCGCCACTGCTAAACGGGGTATACCTGCCCAACCAGACCGTGTTGCTCGCGAACGGGCCACGGTATAGCAACTCGTTCGCGACCCAGGTGAATTTTGCAGTAAGCCCGCGAGGATCTATAACGCTCATCGGGTCTTATGGCCTGTTGCGTTTCACGGATCCCGGAAATATCGATAATGACGATGTAATTGCGAGCATCGGATACAACTACACGCTGACAAAGAAGGATACGCTTGGGGTTTTGTATCGCTTCACGGCGTATCATTTTACCGGCGAATCACAAGCAATTGGCGATCACACTTTTAATTTAGCTTATGGACGGAAGATTACCGGGCGGCTTGGTTTGGGGCTTTTCGCCGGACCGGAAATTACTACGTTCCGGGTTCCAGTCGGCAGCGAGACACAGCAGACCAACTTGTCCTTAGGAGCGACTCTCACTTATGGATTTGAGTGGGGCGACGTCACGCTGGTATACAACCACGGCACAAATGGCGGCAGCGGCGTTTTGGCAGGCGCAACCGGGGACAACGTATATGCGAATGCAAGGCGACGAATCACGCGGGTTTGGAACGCGCGCGCAAATTTTGGATACGGCCGGGAGCACGCATTTGCAGCTGTCGGAGCTTTGGCGGCAGCCTCCTACAACAACTACTTTTTGGGGGCGGGGCTAGATCGTCCTATCGGCCGCAATTCTTTTCTATCTTTGGGTTACACCGCATATATCGTAAATACCAACCTGGCCGCTTGTGGAATCAGTTTGTGCAGCCCTGGCAGCTCTACGCAACACCAACTTGCCATTGGGTATCAGTGGCACACGCGGCCTTTCGTTCTACGCTAAGGGAATTGTTGAGCTTGTGAAGTAGACGAGTAGGGCCAGTTAGCAGTTAGAATTAACGAGAATCGATCACATGTATAAGAGCTACTTCGGCTTAAAAGAGAACCCCTTCAACGTCAATCCCGATCCTCGTTATCTTTATTTGACGAAGCAAATTGAAGAGGCTTTGACGGGCCTCATGTATGGCATCCAGACACGCAAAGGTTTCATCACTCTGACTGGGGAAGTGGGCACCGGAAAAACTACCCTGGTGAACCGGCTTCTGGATTGGCTGCGGCAGCGGCGCACGCGTACCGCATTTCTTTTTAATTCGCGGATGAACACCAGCCATTTGTTCGATTTTATTCTGGCCGAATTCGAAATTGTCTGTGAATCGCGCACCAAGAGCCAACAGCTGATGAAGCTGAACCAGTGGCTGCTGGAGCGCTACCGTGCCGGCGAAACGGCGGTTCTTATAATCGACGAGGCCCAGAACCTGAGCTACCCGGTGCTGGAAGAGATTCGTATGCTCACCAACCTCGAGACCTCCACGGAAAAGCTTCTACAAATTGTGCTTTCCGGCCAGCCGGAACTTGAAGAAAAATTGAAGCTGCCGCAGTTGCGCCAGCTAAAACAACGCATCACATTACGTTGCAGGACGGCGCCGCTTACCAAGGAACAGACTCACGCATATATCGCCGAACGGTTGCGAATCGCGGGCACCACCGGGGAGCAGATTTTCAGTCCCGAAGCGATGGACACCGTACACATGTATTCATTGGGGATTCCACGGGTCGTGAATCTTCTATGCGAGCACGCCTTAATTAACACCTACGTGGAACAAGAACGGGTGGTCTCTCCAAAAATTGTGGAGGACATCGCACGGGAATTCCAATTGGACGAGATAGAGCCCATTCCGCCTCCAGGATCTTCGCGGATCGACAACGACGTCTACAATTCGGAGACCTTCGTACAAAACCTGGGGGAAGCGCTCTCACGGTTTCGCATTAGCTCCCCAGCAGTATCCTCAGCACGCGAAAAAAAGTGAGCTTGCCGCAATCTGGCTGGTTGCCTGACATAGTTTAGAGCGGATGTTGTTGTTTGGTGTCTGAGTTGTCATGTATCGAAACGCGCACGAGAATCGCTCCCGAATTCCATCTCGCAGAAAACGTGTGACAATATTTTTGGACCGCACGATACGCCATGTTGAATGAAATTTATTACTTTTTGAAACCGTTTATCCCCTGGTCAGTTCGGCTGGCTCTACGCCGACAGCGGGCCAAATCTCGATTAGCGAGATACGCGGGCACATGGCCGATCGACCCGAAAGCCGGGGTGCACCCTCCAGGCTGGCCCGGATGGCCCGGCGGCAAGCAGTTCGCGTTTGTTCTGACCCACGACGTTGAGGGCGCCAAGGGGCTGTCTCGCGTCGAACAAGTGGCGGCCTTGGAAAGGCGCATTGGGTTTCGCTCCTCATTCAATTTCGTTCCGGATGGCGAATACGTTTTAAGCTCTGAGTTGCGCGAGAACATGGTGCGCCAAGGATTTGAAGTTGGCGTTCACGGCTTGCAGCATGACGGGAAGCTTTATGCGTCCAAGGAGGAATTCGCGAGTAAGGCGGCGCAGATCAGGAATTTTTTGCGAGAGTGGAAAGCCTGCGGATTTCGGTCGCCATTGATGCAGCATAAATTGGCGTGGCTACACCAGTTGGGCGTGGAATACGATGCGTCGACATTCGATACCGATCCATTCGAGCCTGAGCCTGACGCCGTTGGTACGGTTTTTCCCTTCTGGGTACCAGGGCCAAACAACCGCGGGTTCGTAGAGCTTCCTTATACGTTGCCTCAAGATTTCACGCTTTTTGTGGTGCTGCGCGAACCGAATATCGATATCTGGAAGAAAAAACTGGATTGGGTTGCGGCGTGTGGTGGCATGGCATTGCTCAACACGCACCCGGATTACATGTGTTTTGAAGGACAGACGAAAAAGGGTGAGTTCCCTGCGGCGTTTTACGAGGAATTTCTAACATACGCGAAGGAAAAATACTCGGACAAATATTGGAGCACCACACCTTGCGAAGTGGCGCGGTTCTATTGTTCCGCGATGCCCCTGACAGAACGGAATTCGCGCAAGAAAGTCTGCATGCTGGTGCACAACACTTATGAAACGGACAACCGGGTGCGGCGCTACGCCGAGGCGCTTGCGAAGCGCGGAGACCAGGTTGAAGTGATAGCGCTGACCGGGGGCAACGCACCCTTGGTTAGCGAAGAAATCAACGGGGTCACGGTATTTCGGGTACAAAACCGTGTGCGCAACGAGCGCGGGAAGTGGACTTATGCGTGGCGGCTGCTGCGTTTTCTACTGGTCTCATCCATTTTCATGACCAAACGCCACCACCGCATCAAGTACGACGTGGTGCACGTGCACAACCTTCCGGACTTTCTGGTTTTCGCTGCGTGGTATCCGAAGATGACTGGGGCGCGGATAATTCTGGACATTCACGACATCGTGCCGGAATTGTTTGCCAACAAGTTCGACGCCAGACCCGGCAATCTTTATATCGCGTTACTTAAATTTATCGAGAAAGCCTCCGCAGCCTTCGTCGACTATGTAATCGTCTCGAATCATTTGTGGTATGAAAAATTGCTCTCGCGCTCGGTTCCGAAAGAAAAATGCTCCGTTTTCCTGAATCACGTAGACCCGGGCCTTTTTTACCGGCGCCAGCGCACCCGCACGGACGACAGGATCATCGTCATTTTTCCGGGCAGTTTTCAATGGCATCAGGGGTTGGACATAGCCATCGAAGCTTTTGCGCTGGTGCAAAAACGCGTAGCGAATTGCGAGTTTCATATTTACGGCGGCGGCGACGAAAAAACCGAATTAATCGCGTTGACGGAAAAGTTGGGCTTGAACGGCAAGGTAAAGATTCTCGGCAGCGCTCCGCTGGAAACCATCGCCGACCTGATATCCAATGCGGACCTGGGAGTGGTACCCAAGCGGGCGGACTCTTTCGGCAACGAAGCATACAGCACAAAAATTATGGAATTCATGTCCCAGGGCGTCCCGGTAGTGGTGTCGCGAACGAAGATAGATAATTTTTATTTCGATAATTCGGTGGTTCGGTTTTTTACTTCTGGGGATGTGAAAGCGTTGGCTGAGGCGATGTGCGAGGTTATCGACAATACCGCGCTTCGCGAAAAGTTAATCGCCGGCGGATACCGGTATGTGGACCTTCATAGCTGGGACCGTAGAAAGCATGAATATCTCAATCTGGTGGACACGCTTTCGACCCAAATATTTCCGAGTACTGGTTCACGCGCAATTGAACCCGTGCATGCCGACCGTTGAGACACGCTGGGAAACATAGCATCCTGCGGGTCCCCGAGGCATAAACGGAGTTCGTAGCATTAAGGAAAGTGAGTAAGGCGATGACAAATTCTGTCGACCGTCGCGAGAAGTTGAGCTACGAGCAATTTGCCCAGGAATATCTGTACCCCAACAAGCCGGTGATCGTTACGGACGCGCTTCGCGACTGGAAAGCGCTGCGCCGTTGGACTCCAGAGTTTTTCAAAAAAGAGTTTGGGAGTATGAAATTTACTCTGGACGATAATTCCAAAGGCAAGAGCGCTTACAAGGGCCAAGGCAATGGCGCGGTCGAATACACCATGGATCGCTTCATTGACCGTGTTCTTTCTTCCACAGAAGCCGATCCAGCGCCATATTTCCGCAATCAGGTGCTGTACGAATTATTCCCAACACTGAAAGACGACATTCAGCCACTTCCTGAGTATTTCCAGCCAAACTGGCTTCCTGACCATTACATGGTCAAATATGTGAGCGAAGTTTTGAACCGCGGGGCGGCTTTAGAGTTGTATATCGGTGGAAAAGGCGGTGCTTTTCCGGTGTTGCATTATGACGGTGCTGGAACTCATGCGTTTCTGATGCAAGTGTACGGACAAAAGAAATTCATCATTTATCCGCCGAGCCAGGAACAATTCTTATATCCATCGCCGGAAAAACAGAACAATTCTTTGATAAACAGCATCGACAATCCGGATTTGAAAAAATTTCCGCTCTTCGCGAAAGCTCAGCCTACAGTTTTCATTCTCGAGCCGGGAGAATTATTGTTCATTCCCAGCCACTGGTGGCATACCACGAAGATGTTAACAGCGTGCATTTCGGTTTCGGCTAACGTAGTGAACCAGTCGAACTGGCATGAATTGGTCAACTTTGTGTCGATGCGCAGACGGAATCCGCTGGTCTCTTTGGCTAGCCGCGTGTATTTGACCGGTGCGGGTGCAAAGAGATCCTGGCGAGACCGCGAATGGCGAAAACGGGCTCAGAAATCCGCTTAATAGCACGAGCAGTTGCGGCGCTTTCTCAAGGCCCGACGCATGACGATCGCTGGAGTTCGCCAGCGTCTCTCGGGATCGCGACCTGTGCAAAAACATTGGCGTCGTGAGCGCAAATTTAGAAAGGCCGTAATTCGGAATACGTCCCCCATGGGCGATAAACCCCAAAAATCAGGCAGCTTGAACAAAACTCGCGAGTTTCTGATAACGGTAACGGCCAATTTCACAGCGGAGCCTGTCGGAGATACTCTGCGGTTCTGGTTGGACATGTTAGGAATTCACCCTATCCGGTTGGTGTTCTCCGGCTATAACCAGGTTTTTCAGGAATTAATGGCGCCCGCCAGTTTGCCGTCTTCGACTGAGCCCGGCGTGAATTTTCTTTTGATTCGATTGGAAGACTGGGCACGTGATCAAAAATCCGGTAAATCCGCGGATATCATTTCGACCGCCACGAAAGAATTCACCGGCGCCCTCGAAGGTTTCGCAAAACGAGCGCGACGAACCACGCTGTTGTTTCTGTGCCCTCCTTCGCAGAGTGCATTAGCTAACGCCGAATTGTCCGCGACGCTTTCAAGGCTGCACGCTGAACTTCGCACTGCGGTGGCGTCGCTTCGCGGTATCCACCTGATCGACGCTGGCGAGTTGGCACAATTGTATCCGGTCGACGTTGTTGACGATCCGGAGAGTGATCGTCAGGCGCACATCCCTTTCACGCCGGCATATTGGGCTGCGCTGGGAACGATACTGGCGCGTAAATCGCGCGCTCTACTAACTCCTCCTCACAAAGTCATCGTCGTGGACGCGGACAACACCCTGTGGGGAGGCGTAGTAGGCGAAATTGGCGCAAGGCAAGTAGAGATAAGCGGCGAATGTCTCGCATTGCAGAATTTTTTGCGGAACCAGAAAAACAGCGGGGTCCTGCTCGCGCTTGCCAGTAAGAATGAAGAAACGGACGTTGCTAAGGTTTTTCAGCGCCGCGAAATGGTATTGCGCCGCGAAGACTTCGTGGCATGGAAAATCAATTGGGAGCCTAAATCGCGAAATATCACATCGCTGGCCAATGAATTAGAACTCGGCTTGGACAGTTTTATTTTTCTGGACGATAACCCGGTGGAATGCGCCGACGTGCAAAGCAACTGTCCGGCGGTGACCACTTTGCTTTTGCCGCCGCCCGGAACAAGACCCATAAAAACGTTTTTGGAACACGTGTGGGTGTTCGATCGAACTGGGGCGACCGAGGTAGACGCTAAACGCACCGAGCTTTACCGCGAGCAAGGTGAACGCAACCGTTTCCGCTCCGCAGCAACTTCCTTTCGAGCGTTCATCGATGGCCTGAATTTGCAGGTCACGATTGAGCCACCGGTGCCGACCAATTACGAACGCGCCGCGCAATTAACGCAACGGACCAATCAGTTCAACACCACAGGAATTCGCCGGCAGTCCTCGGAAATCGCTTCATTATTGGACTCCGGCGAACGCCGCATGCTGCTGGTACGCGCGCGGGATCGCTTCGGCGATTATGGCGAGGTCGGACTGGTTGTGCTGATAACTGAAGGCAAATGCCTGCGGGTGGAAAATATTTTAATGAGTTGCCGGGTGCTCGGTAAAGGTGTGGAGCATCGTGTGCTTGCGGCCACTGGGCGCGAAGCGCAGCGCCTCGGGGCCGATGAGATTGCAATTCCTTTTGTTCGAACGGAACGCAATCAACCGGCGGAACAATTTCTGAAATCGGTTGGAATGGAATTACTCGGCGACGGTTCGTTTCGCATGAGCGCCGCAGAAGCTGCGGCAGTCGAATTTAATCCCGAAATTGCAGCGCAGAGCGAGACAGATGAAGAGTCGGGCAATGAGCGCCAAGGCCATGCGCCTCCCACGGATTACCGCAAAATCGCGATGGAACTTGATTCCGTCGAAAGTATTCTCTCGGCGGTAGCAACTCACTTGCGGCGCGCCAGGCCACAGCTTGGAAACGAATTAGTTTTGCCGCGAAATGCCCGGGAAGCGCTAATCGCAAAAATATGGGAAGAGGTTCTACATATCGATCAGGTTGGCGTAACCGACGCATTTCTTAGCCTCGGTGGGCAATCGCTGCAGGCGGCGAGTATTGCATCACGAATGACTGCGGAGTTTGGGGTGCGGGTTCCGCTAATCGCGGTTCTATCTAATCCAACGATCATCGAATTGGATGCACTGATCGACCAGGCACGCGGCGCGGGCGACATCACGTTACCGAAGGCGAAGGAACTTACGCTCTCTGCCGCTCAACAGCGCTTGTGGTTTCTGGATCAATTCATTCCGAACCGCGCTGCGTACAACATTCCTTTGGCTCGACGCATTCAGGGACCGCTGGACATCGAAATTTTACGGAAGGCTTTGGGGTCGGTGATGTTGCGCCACGCCACGCTGCGTTCAACATTCAGCGCGCAGGAAGGGTCGGCAGTCATCAGGCAGTCGGAAGTTCCTAAAGTATTTGTACAAGCCTTGGCTGCTAAGTCAGAAGCGGAAGCCTTAAGGTTGGCCAACGAAGAGGCGAGTCGAACGTTTGAGCCATCTGAAGAACCATTACTGCGGTGCCTGGTGATTTCGCTTGCGCCGAACCATCACGTCCTGGTGCTAAACGTTCATCACATCGTTTCCGATGGGTGGTCGATGGGCATTTTGCTGCGGGATATTTCCGAGGCCTACAGCGCGGCGTCGAAGGGCCGCGAACCGTCCTGGAGACCCCTTCTCACGTCATACGCAGACTACGCCGAATGGCAGCGTGCGCGGCTGGCCGCCGGAGACTATCAAAGTGATTTGGACTACTGGAAAAACGAATTGCGCGGAGCGCCGGCATTATTAGAAATACCTTCGGACATGCCGCGCCCGTCGGTGATGACTTACGTGGGAGGCTGCGTACGAAGACAAATTTCCGCGGCCACACGCCGGACAATTGAACAATTGGCGGAACGCGAACATTGCACTCCATTCACGGTTTTGCTGGCCACGTTCCAGACACTCTTACAGCGTTACAGCCGCCAAGAAGACATCGTCATCGGGGTACCGGTGGCGGGCAGGACGCATAGCGCCGTAGAGGAGTTGATAGGTTGTTTCGTGAACACGCTAGCCATCCGGGAGTTGGTCGATAAAAATTTATCTTTTAAGGCGCACCTGCAATTGACACGCAGCAAAATGCTGGAAGCACTAGCTCACCAGGACTTGCCATTTGATCATTTGCTGAACGAGCTCGGCCTCGCCCGCGATTTAACGTATTCGCCGGTTTTTCAGGTAATGCTGGTTTTACAAAGCGACATCGACAAAGTCTTTAGCCCGACCGGGTTAAAGGTAACCTCCCTGCCGTTGCACAATGGGGGCGCCAAGTTCGATTTAGTGCTCGAAGTAACGCCTGCCTCGGATGGCTACGAGTTGGCACTCGAATTTAACAAGAGTTTGTTCCTGCCCGAAACAGCGGAACGCGTGCTGGGTCATTTCACTCATTTGTTGGCGCAAAGCTGTGAATTTCCTGAAACTTCTCTCGCGGCGCTTTCCATGATGGACGATGGAGAGAAGCACCGGATGCTCTCTTTCGTCAATGCCGATGGCGTTGACTTCAACAATGTGGAGTCCCTGCATCATTGGTTTGAACGTTATGCTGGAGCATCGCCTAAGGCCCCGGCGCTTACGTGCGACTCACAAACTTTGTCCTATGGCGAAGTAAACCAGCGTGCCAATCAAATCGCGCACTATCTGATTGCCTGTGGGGTTGTGCCGGACGTACTGGTGGGTCTCTGCATTGATCGCTCAATAGATTTGGTGATCGCCATTCTGGGGATATTGAAAGCCGGCGGCGGTTATCTTCCCATCGACCTGAGTTATCCGACAGAACGGCTGGCTTTTATGCTGAAAGATGCGCAGGCGCCGGTGCTTCTCACGGAAAAAAAATTGGCGGCGAGGCTGCCACAACATCAAGCCCGGACAATTTTTCTAGACGATGCGGAAGCATTCCTCGGGTCACAGCCTACAACAAATCCCGAGACGCGGGTAACACCTGATCACATGGCTTATGTGATTTACACCTCGGGTTCTACCGGCCAGCCGAAGGGTTGCATAGTCACACACCGCAACGTAGCCAGGCTCATGCGTGCTACGGAAAGCTGGTTCCATTTCAACGAGCACGACACTTGGACGCTATTCCACTCGTGCGCGTTTGATTTCAGTGTTTGGGAAATTTGGGGCGCGCTGCTTTATGGCGGGCGAGTTGTGGTGGTGCCTTTCCTGGTAAGCCGGTCGCCGGAAGCTTTTTACGAATTGCTGGCACGCGAAAAAGTGACAGTACTGAATCAGACGCCGTCGGCGTTTCGCCAACTGATTCAGGCGGAAGAAGCGGTGGGCCAGAAAGAATTAGCGTTACGTTACGTAATTTTTGGCGGCGAAGCGCTGGAAATGCAGAGTTTGCGTCCGTGGTTCGAACGGCATGCGGACGAACAGCCGCGCCTTGTAAATATGTACGGCATCACGGAAACCACGGTGCACGTCACGTATCGCCCGCTTTCGAAGAATGATTTGAACTCCGGCAGCGTGATTGGCGTTCCCATTCCCGATTTACAAGTTTATATTTTGGATGAGAACGGCCAACTCGCGCCCATCGGTGTGCCGGGAGAGATGCACGTGGGTGGGGCGGGGCTGGCTCGCGGATATTTGCGACGCCCGGAGCTTACCGAGCAGCGTTTTATCCCGGATCATGTTACTGGGCGCAAAGGCGCGCGGCTTTACAAAACAGGCGATCTGGCGCGGTTTTTGCCGGGGCGGGACATTGAGTATCTGGGGCGCATCGATCATCAGGTAAAAATTCGCGGTTTTCGTATTGAGCTTGGAGAGATCGAGTCGGTTCTGTTGCAACATCCGGCGGTGCGCTCCGCCGTAGTGATGGCCCGTGAAGACGAGCCGGGCGTGAAGCGCCTTGCGGCTTACGTGGTTGCTTCGCAGCCGGCGCCGGAAGTCAGCGTCCTTCGCGAGCATTTGAAGAAAAAGGTTCCGGATTACATGGTGCCGGCGGCGTTCATGTTTCTGGAAGCGCTGCCGTTGACGGCCAACGGCAAAGTGGATCGCAAAGCATTGCCGGTTCCGGAAAGCCAGCGGCCTGAACTGACCCGGCGATACATTGCGCCGCGAACGGCAGCGGAAAAAACATTGTCGGCAGTGTGGTCAAAAGCGCTCCGAGTGAAGAATGTCGGTATTGAAGACAATTTTTTTGAGCTTGGAGGCGATTCGATTCTGAGCATTCAGATTATTTCAGCGGCCCGGCGCGAAGGGTTAAAGCTGACGCCTAAATTGTTGTTTGCAAATCAAACCATTGCTTCTCTTGCAAGCGTCGCGGGTGTGAGCGATAACGACAATAGTCCTTCAATGGAAGCAGCAGGTGACGTGCCTCCCACGCCTATCGCGAAATGGTTTTTTGAACAAAACCTGGAAGATTTGCAACATTACAACCAGGCCTTTCTCTTTACCGTTACGGAAAATCTGGATCGCGGAGTTCTCGAACAGGCGCTTGCGGAATTGAGCAAGCATCATGACGCCCTCCGATTGCGGGCGGTGCGCGAAAATAGCGCCTGGAGAATGTTTTATTCCAGGTCTTCAGAGCAGCCAGCGCTGGAATGGGTAGACATTTCCAAGCTTTTGGAGCCGGACCAGCGTTCCGCCATCGAATCGAGTTCGACGAAACAACAAGCCAACCTCAACCTGCAACACGGGCCGCTTTGGTGTGTGGCGTATTTCAAGTTAGGCGACGAACAGCCCGGGCGGTTGCTTTTTGTGGTTCATCATCTGGCAGTCGACGGAATTTCGTGGCGTCCGTTGCTGGAGGATTTGGAGACCGCGTACCAGCAAATTAAAGCGAAACAAAAAGTCGCATTGCCAGCAAAGACGGCCCCTTACAAGACCTGGGCCGAGCGTTTGCAGACGCTCGCTGATTCACCTTCGTTGAAACAGGAATTGTCCTACTGGACAGCGGTCACGGAACCCAGCGCGGTTACTGAAGTGTTGAAGCCTTTAGCGATGGACGCGGCGGCATCGACAAACACTGAAGGCAACGCAAAAAAGATTACAGTGACGCTGGATGAAGATGCAACACAAGCTCTGCTCCAACGCGTTCCGGCAGTCTACAACACGCAGATTAATGACGTGCTGCTGACGGCGCTGGGTCGCGCGTGGACAAAATGGACCGGCAGACGAACGTTGTATACAAATTTGGAGGGGCATGGCCGGGAAAATTTATTTGAAGATGTGGACGTCAGCAGAACGGTCGGATGGTTCACGTCGATTTTCCCTGTGCGCCTGGAATTGAACGACTCCGGAGACAATTGGGAGCCTGGCGAGGCGCTGAAATCCGTGAAAGAACAAATGCGCCGGATTCCCCAGCGCGGTGTAGGTTATGGGATCCTTCGTTACTTGAGCAGCGACAGCACACTTAAATCGCGGCCCGAACCAGCGATGGTTTTCAACTACCTGGGGCAATTCGATAGCGCCGTTGCGGGATCGCAACTTCTGCGCTTTGCAGCGGAATCCAGCGGACCCTGGCACAGCCCCATGCAGAAACGGCGGCACGTCCTGGAAATAAACAGCCTGGTCAGGAACGGCCGGATGGAATTTGAGTTTGCTTACAGCCCTGGGCTTCATAATGCGAAGAGAATTCAGGAATTTACGAACGGCTTTACAGAAGCGCTAAGAGAAGTTATCGCTCATTGCCAGTTGCCTGATGCTGGCGGTCGCACCCCTTCGGATTTTCCGCTGGCGAAAATTGACCAAGCTTCACTGGATCGCTTGTTGGCTGAGCAGCCGGGGATCGAAGATATTTACTCGTTGTCGCCGATGCAGACGCTGTTCTTTTCCGCGAATCAGGGCTCGGAGCAAGCTGCTTTCGATCAATGGCATTGCACTTTGAAAGGGGATTTGAACGCGGAAGCGTTCGAACGCGCGTGGAACGAGACGATCAAGCGGCACACGATTTTGCGTTCAACAGTATTGAGTGCGGGATTGCGCGAGCCGCTGCAGGCCGTTCATCGCGATGTGCGCCCGCCCTGGACGGTAGAAGATTGGCGCGGCACGCCACCCGAACAACAGCAGGAGCGGTGGAACGCGTTGCTGAAGCAGGATCGCGGTGAAACGCTGGACTTGACGCACGCACCGGTGATGCGCTTCAGGCTGGTTCGGCTTGAGAACACGACATGGAGGTTTTTGTGGAGTGTGCCCGGCATGCTGCTCGATGGCTGGTCGTGGCCGCTGGTTTTCCGCGATGCCAGCAGGCTTTATGAAGCGTATGCCCGAAGTGCTGCTCCGCAACTCGAGGCGCCTCGCCCGTACCGCGATTACCTGGAATGGCTTTCGCGGCAATCGACCGTGGAATCCGCTAAATTCTGGCACACGCAGCTCGCGGGATTCCGCAAGCCCACTGCGCTGATCAGTGAGCGACCCGTTGATACCGGAGGCGAACGGTACCCGGAACAGGTAATTAAACTTTCGGCGGATGCAACAACCGCGTTGCAAACCGCCGCGCGACGACTGCAGGTGACGCTTAACACCATGGTCCAGGGCTTCTGGTCGCTGCTCTTGAGCCGGCAAAGTGGCGAAACTGATGTCGTGGCGGGAGCCGCGTTCTCCGGCCGCCCCACGGATTTGCCCGGCGCGGAATCGATTGTCGGACCTTTTACAAATAACCCGCCGGTGCGCGTTGAAGTAAATGAAAACGAAACCGGGAGCGAATTTTTTCGCAAACTCCACGGCCGGCTCCTGGAATTAAATGCGTTTCAGTTCACTCCGTTGATGGAAATACAACGCAACAGCGAAGTGCCGTGGCGCTACCGGCTGTTTGACAGTTTAATCGTGTTTCAGAATTACGTGATTGACGACTCAGCTCGGCGACTCGGTGAAAAAGTTCAGATTCAGGATTTTGTCGGGCCGGTCCATACGAACTATCCGGTGCTGTTACTGGCGGAGCCGGGTGAGCGGTTGCGCCTAACTTTGATTTACGATCGCAAGAGTATTGCGGCCGCGACGATAGAACGGTGGAAGCGCGATCTTGAGATTCTTCTTGAGCTTGCGCCGGTGTTTTTTGACAAGCGGGTCGGTGAGTTGCAAGCATTGTTGTCGCCGCGCCCTGCACCGGTTGCAGAAACGCGGCGATCTACAGCAGACGTGCAAGCGCAGGATTTCGTGCCGGCACAAACGGAGATGGAAAAGAACATCGCGTCGGTGTGGCAGAAAATGTTTGGGCTGGAACAAGTAAACGTAGAGACAAACTTTTTTGAATTTGGCGGGCACTCACTGATGTTGATTCAAATGCACAGCCTGTTGCGTGAGAAATTGAATTCGGAATTTCCGATTGTGGCGCTGTTTGAGCATCCGACCGTGCGAGCTTTGGCGCGGCATCTCAGCCAGCCCGCGGGTCAGGCGGTTGAAAAGGGCGAAAAGTGGCGCGATCGGGCGCAGCGGCAGAAGAAGGCGTTATCGCAAATGCGGGCTCCGACCAAGAAGTAGGGCGGATGCCTTTCGGCGCAAAGAGCGTTTTATGGAAGATATTATCCACTGTCACCGGAACTGATAGAATATTCGGCCAAGATTGCGGTTAAGTCCCATGGAATCATTGAGTAATGGCGGTTGGATTGGCCCAAAAGTTGCACTAAGTGACCCAGCGGGCTTGTGTAGATACTGTAACGACGTGGCATTAGGAACCTGATGAACGACGAACAGCCATTAGAAGGCATAGCAATCGTTGGAATGGCCGGACGCTTTCCCGGCGCGGAGAACGTTGAGGAATTCTGGGCGAACCTTGTCGCAGGCCGCGAGAGCATTTCGTTGTTCAACGATGAGGAATTAGCGGCGTCTGGATTGGACGCTGCGGAATTAAAGCGTCGCGGGCAGTATGTCGCGGCGCGCGGAGTTTTGAAGGACGCAGACTGTTTCGACGCGGCTTTTTTCGGAGTGAACCCGAAAGAAGCGGAAGTAATGGATCCGCAGCAGCGGGTATTTCTGGAAACCTGCTGGGCGGCGCTGGAACGTGCCGGCTATGCGCCCGACAATATGGCTGGAGCGGTGGGCGTATTTGCGGGTGCCAGCTCAAATACCTACGTGCACCACGCTTTGGAGCCTCGGCCGGAGCTGATGGAATTGGTCGGATCCGACCTAGTGATGTTCGGAAACGACAAAGATTATTTAACGACGCGGGTGGCTTACAAGCTGGGACTGAAAGGGCCGGCGCTGAATGTCGCTACGGCTTGTTCTACTTCGCTGGTGGCGGTGGGTCAGGCTTGCCAATCATTGCTGATGTTTCAATGCGATGTGGCGTTGGCCGGCGGCGTGTCGGTTCGAGTTCCGCAACAACGCGGCTATTACTACGACGAAGGAAATATTGGTTCGCCAGACGGGCATACGCGCACGTTTGACGCTAAGGCTGAGGGAACAACGTTCAGCAACGGCGTAGGCGTGGTGGTGTTGAAGCGCCTTGAAGATGCTGTTAAGGACGGGGACCAGATTTACGCTGTGATTAAAGGGGTTGGACTGAATAACGATGGTTCGCAGCGTGTAAGTTTTGGCGCGCCGGGAGTGGAAGGCCAGTCGGAAGCGGTGGCCATGGCCCAGGCGCTGGCGAGCGTTGATCCGGAAACGATCACGTATGTGGAGGCTCATGGGACTGCGACGCCACTTGGAGATCCGATCGAAGTCGCGGGATTAACGAAAGCGTTTCGGGTGGGCACGCAGGCCAAACAGTTCTGCGCGATCGGCTCAGTGAAGTCGAATATCGGGCATCTGGATGCGGCGGCGGGTGTAGCGGGATTAATTAAAACTGCGCTGGCGCTGCATAATAAAATTATCCCTGCGAGCCTGCACTTCACGAAACCAAATCCGAAATTGGAGATTGAGAAAACGCCGTTCTACGTGAATGCTTCGCTGCAAGAATGGCGGAGCAAGGGAGACGCGCCTCGCCGGGCGGGCATTAGTTCGTTTGGTTCTGGTGGGACGAACGCACACTTGGTTTTGGAAGAGGCTCCGTCGACAGAGCGCTCTGGGCCGTCGCGGCCATGGCAACTGCTGGTGTGGTCGGCTAAAACGCCAGATGCGCTGGAGCGCGCCACACAAAACTTATCCGAACATTTGAAAACTATCGCGGCTCGCGGCGAAGGCTCGAAACAACACAGTGCGCTTGCAGATGCCGCTTTTACGCTACAAACCGCGCGAAGTGAATTTCCTCACCGTCGGGTAATGGCTTGTGCTGATGCCGCTGAAGGCGCGTTGTCGATGGGGGCTAAGGATCCCAAGCGGGTTTTCACGCATCACCAAAAGCTTGTCGATCCGCCTGTGGTTTTTATGTTTCCGGGGCAAGGCGCGCAATACGCGGGCATGGGCGCGGAACTGTATCGCACCGAGCCAACTTTTCGAGCGGAAGTGGATCGCTGCGCGGAGTTGCTTAAGCCAGAGTTGAAAGCTGACATCCGTGACGTTGTGTTTCCGGCCGAGGGTGCGAATAAAAAATCTGACGAATTGCTAAAACAGACGCGATTCACGCAGCCGGCCTTATTTGTGATTGAGTACGCGCTGGCGAAATTGTGGATGTCGTGGGGTATCAAGCCGTCCGCAATGATTGGCCACAGCGTCGGCGAATACGTGGCGGGCTGTCTCGCCGGAGTATTTACGCTGGACGATGCGCTCACGCTGATCGCGCGGCGCGCGGCACTGGTTCAAGCGCAGCCGGGTGGCGCGATGCTGGCGATTCGGCTGCCCGAAAAAGAAGTGCTGGCGCTGCTGAATCCGGAGTTAGCGATTGCGGCTATCAACTCTCCGAATCTGTGCGTGGTTTCCGGTTCGAATGAAGCGATTGACAAGCTTGAACTAGAGCTCGCGACAAAGAAAATTGCGGCACGAAGATTACAGACGTCGCACGCGTTTCATTCTCCGATGATGGAGCCGGTGCTGGCTCCGTTTACCGAATTGCTGCGCAAGACAAAATTCGGCGAACCGCAAATTCCTTATGTGTCGAATGTCACGGCTAAGTGGATTACTGCCGCGGAGGCCAAAAGCCCGGAATATTGGGCTGGGCACGTGCGGCAGACGGTACGATTTGCCGACGGCGTTGCGGAGTTGATGAAGGATGCGAAGTACGTGTTGCTTGAGGTAGGACCGGGACCAACACTAAGCACCTTGGCGCGGCAGCATCCCGCGAAAGCCAACGAGCAGACGGTGTTCGCTTCCCTGGCTATGACTGGCGAGCAGGAACCGCACGGACTGCTGGATACCTTAGGGCGGCTGTGGATGAACGGCGTCAGCGTGGATTGGCAGCAATTTTATGCCGATGAACGGAGGCGGCGCGCGGTGCTGCCAACATATCCGTTCGAACGGAAACGTTATTGGCCGGAATCGGCAATTAAGGTTGCAGGCACCCCGTCTTCCGTCACACAGTTTTCCACGCCAATCGTCGGAAACCTGGCGACTACGACAAACGCCGAGATTCAAGCGCCCCAGCCGACGGCAGTTTCGGTGCAGGTCACAACTCCGGCAGGGCCTGCGCTTCCACGCAAAGATCGCTTGCTTGCGGCTTCGCGGGCGCTACTTGAAGAGCTCAGCGGCTACGACCTGTCTCAGGTAGACCCGGCTACCAGCCTTCTGGAATTGGGCCTGGATTCGCTTTTGCTGACGCAAGCCGCCCAGGTTTTTCATCGGAAATTCGGCGTGCCCATAACTTTCCGCCAGTTGATGGAGGAATTGGGTTCGCTACAACAAATTGCTGAACACCTGGATGCGACATTGCCCGCGGATGCTTTTGCGCCTCCGGCAGCGACGGCGCAGTTGCCAATAACCGCGACCACGCAGCAAACCGTTGCGGCGGGAAATTTGGGAATTGGTAACATACCGGCTTCGATTCTTGAACAGATATTGCAGCAACAACAAGTGCTGACGCAGCAAGTTTTACAGCTGATGGGGCGCGCTCCCGCACAGGCGGCAACGTCTACACCGGTTTCAACCCCGATCCCCGCGGCTGCGACGACGCCTTCCATTCCGATGGTTGTAAAGTCGGAAGTGAAGTCGCATGGGCCATTTAAGCCCATCGATCGCGCAGCGGATATGGCCATGTCCGCGGAGCAAACTGCCGCACTCAAAGAGCTGATTGCCCGCTATACGAAGCGAACCGCGGAGTCGAAGAAGTTAGCGATAAAAAATCGTCCGATACTTGCGGATCCGCGTTCCGTTGGTGGGTTCAAACAATTGTGGAAGGACATGGTCTATCCGATTTTCACCACGCATTCGGATGGATCAAAGGTATGGGACGTTGACGGCAACGAGTACGTGGATTTCGTAATGGGCTTTGGAGCCAGCATCTTTGGGCACCGGCCGCCCTTCGTTGTCGAAGCGGTGAAGAAGCAGCTTGATCTGGGATTTGAGATTGGCCCGATTCAGCCCATCGCGGGTGAAGTCGCCGAACTGGTTCGCGAATTCACCGGCATGCAGCGGGTAGCGTTCACCAACACTGGATCGGAAGCGGTTTTGGCTGCCACACGCGTAGCCAGGACGGTGTCTGGACGCGACAAGATTGCGGTGTTTGCAGGCGCGTATCACGGAATTTTTGATGAAGTGCTATTCCGGCCGCTCACGGTGAACGGCGAAACGCGGACCGCCGCGAGCGCTCCGGGAGTACCAGCCAGCGCGGTGTCACAGGTTATCGTGCTGGATTACGGCAACCCGCAATCGCTCGACATTTTGCGCGCGCGCGGATCGGAAATCGCCGCAGTGCTGGTCGAGCCGGTGCAAAGCCGTCGACTGGATTTGCAGCCCCGCGAATTTTTGCACGAACTAAGAAAAGTAACTAAAGAAACGGGATCAGCGCTCATTTTTGATGAGGTGGTTACCGGATTCCGCGTGGAGCCGGGAGGAGCACAGGCTTATTTTGGCGTGCGCGCCGATCTGGCGACCTACGGAAAAGTAATTGGCGGCGGGATTTCAATTGGCGCGGTGACCGGCGATCCAAAATATATGGATGCGCTCGACGGCGGGCAATGGAACTATGGCGACACTTCGTTTCCGGAGGTCGGGGTAACATTTTTTGCCGGAACCTTCGTACGGCATCCGCTGGCGTTGGCGGCCGCTAAAGCAGTGCTGTTGCATTTGAAAGAAAAAGGCCCGGAGCTGCAGAAAAATTTGACGGCGAGAACGGCGCGGCTTGCTGAACAATTACGCGCCATCATTGAAGAATTCCAGGCGCCCTATCACCTTTCGCAATTCAGTTCGCTGATGCAGCTCACTTTCCCGTCAGACCAGAAATATGCCGCGTTGCTGCATTACATGCTTCGCGAACGCGGAATTCACATCTGGGACAACCGCGCGTTTATACTCACCACCGCGCACAGTGAAGCCGACCTTGCGAAGCTGCTGACCACGTTTCGAGAAAGTTTGCAGGCCATGGTTGAGGCTGGTTTCCTGCCACCGCCAGGTTCCGGCTCTGAAAAAACTGCGACGAACAGGACGCAACCTGCGGATACACCAGCCAAAGCACGCGAAATCGTGCCCGTAGCGGCGACTGCTGGAGTCGATCAATTTCCATTAACCGAAGCCCAGAAAGAAATCTGGCTCGCAGCCCAAATGGGTGGGGAGGCCGCGCTCGGCTACAACGAATCGTTGAAGCTAGAGTTTCATGGCAACTTCAATGCTGAATTATTCCGCGCTGCGACTCAGCAAATTGTTCAAAGGCATCCGATATTGCTTGCCAGCTTTAGCTCAGACGGCCAATGGCAAAGGATAGAGCCGATAGCGAAGCTGGATGTGCCACTACTGGATTTTTCGGCGAAACCAAAACCCGCACAGGAGCTGCAAAGATTAATTGAGAAGGAGGTGTCGAGCTCCTTCGACCTCACTCAAGGGCCGCTGCTGCGCGTTCGAATTGTGCGCCTTTCGGACGACCGGCATGTGGTGGTTTGGACGGCGCATCACATTGTGTGCGATGGATGGTCCGGCGGCCTGATCGTGAGCGAGCTGGCAAAAATTTATTCGGCGTTGAAACAAGGAGCCGCACCGGTTCTGGAAGCTCCAGAATCGTTCCGCCAGTACGCAATTACCAACCAGGGCGACAGCGAAGAAGCGCGCGAGGCTTCCAAATATTGGGTGAAACAATTTGCGGATATTCCTACCCCGCTGGAGTTGCCCACCGACCGGCTTCGTCCGGCAGTGCGAACCGCACAGGCTTCCACGCTGAAACGGGATCTGCCTGAGCCACTGCATTTATTGCTGAAAAAGACCGCCGGCCAGCAGCGCACCACACTGGTTGTGCTGCTGATGGCCGCACTTAAAACTTTTCTGTACCGGCTAACAGGCCAAACCGATCTGGTGATCGGGCTGGGAGTCGCAGGACAAGCGATCACCGGTCAGAACTGCCTGGTAGGGCATTGCGTCAATTTACTGCCGGTGCGCTCACGTCTGGAGTCCAGCGGCAGCTTCCAGCAGAATCTCGCGGCAGTGAAGAAAAGTGTCTTAGACGCGTTCGATCACAATCAGAGCACCATCGGAAGCATCCTTCAGGAAATTAAAGTTCCGCGCAGCCCTGGCCGACCGCCGCTCGTAGAAGTGATCTTCAACATCGATCGCGATCCCGGCGCCGTGGAATTCGAAGGCTTGAAATTCGAATGCGAACGGAATCCCAAGCGCGCGCTGCACTTTGATTTGTTTTTCAACTTTGTGGAAGGGCCGCATTCGTTGTATGTGGAGTGCGACTACAACACCGATCTTTTCGATGCTTCCACACTTAAACGATGGTTGGGACATCTGCAGACCCTGCTCGAAAGTATCGTTGCCGCGCCCACCCAAGCAATAGACCGGCTGCCAATTCTCTCGGAGGTGGAACGCCACGAGATTACCGTGCGCTGGAACGATACTGCGGCGAAATACGATGACGTTGAAACGCTGCAGAATTGGTTCGAATTGCAGGTGGATAAGACCCCTGAAGCGCGGGCATTGACCTCAGAGGACCATTACCTGACTTACCGCGAGCTCAATCGCCGCACCAATCAACTGGCACATCATTTGAAAAAATTGGGTGTCGGCCCTGACGTGCGCGTGGGCGTTTGCGCAGAGCGCTCCATCGAGATGGTAGTGGCACTGATGGGAATTCTTAAAGCGGGTGGATGTTACATGCCACTCGACCCCGACTACCCCAGTAATCGGCTTGCGTTGATGCTGGAAGACGCGCAGCCACCGGTGATTTTGACGCAAGAGACGTTGTTGCCACGATTGCCGACACACGAAGCTCCCGCCATTTGCCTGGACAGCGATTGGGCCCGTATTGCTACGGAGCCAGACACAAATCTTGGCGTGCAGTCCACGCGAAATGATGCCGCATACGTAATTTACACTTCAGGCTCGACCGGCAAACCGAAGGGCGTGGTTAACATTCACGAAGCAATCGTAAATCGCTTGCAGTGGATGCAGGACGCTTACCGGTTGACGGCCGCTGATCGGGTGCTGCAGAAAACTCCGTACAGCTTCGACGTTTCGGTGTGGGAATTTTTCTGGCCTTTGGTCACTGGCGCTGGCCTGGTGATGGCCCGATCCGGCGGCCATCGCGATCCCGAATACCTTGCCCAAGTCATCTCGCAAGAAAAAATAACGACGCTTCATTTCGTGCCCTCCATGTTGCGGCTGTTTCTGGAAAGCGCAAAGTTGCCGAAGCATTCATCGATTCGACAGGTGTTCTGCAGCGGTGAAGAACTCGGCGCGGATTTGCAGCGCATGTTCTTCGCGGCGAGCGATGCGGAATTGCATAATCTTTATGGCCCGACCGAGGCTGCCGTCGACGTCACGTATTGGGCGTGCCGCCGCGACGACCAGCGCTCCTTTGTACCAATTGGCCGGCCAATCGCGAACACCCAGATTCATATTCTCGACCACAATTTAAGCCCGGTACCAATCGGTGTTGGGGGCGAACTGCACATCGGCGGGATTGGACTCGCCCGTGGCTACCTGAACCGCTCCGAGCTCACCGCCGAGCGATTTATTCCAGATGTAGTCAGCAATCGAAAAAGTGCGCGTTTGTACAAAACCGGGGATCTTTCACGGTACTTGCCTTCTGGCGAGATTCAGTACCTCGGGCGCATTGATCACCAGGTGAAGATTCGCGGCTTCCGCATTGAGCTTGGCGAGATCGGGGCGGTCCTTGCAAAACATCCTGGCATTAGAGGATGTGTGGTGACCGCGCGGGAAGACCGGCCGGGCGACAAGATGCTGGTGGCTTATTTCGAAGCGCAGGGCAATGAGGCGCCCGAAACCAATGAACTTCGCGACTACCTGAAGAAAGAGCTGCCGGAATACATGGTGCCGGCGGCATTCGTGTGCATGGATAGGCTCCCCCTGTCGCCGAACGGAAAGGTTGATACAAAGGCCTTGCCGGCTCCGGAGCAAAGGAGCAGCGAAGGGAAAGAGGGGTTTCTCGCTCCCAGAGACTCTGTTGAACAAGTGCTCGCACAGTTGTGGGCCAAAGTTTTGAAACTGCAGCGTGTCGGCCTGAACGACAATTTTTTTGATCTGGGCGGCCACTCGCTATTAGCGGTACGTATCATCGTCGAAATTGAAAATATTTATGGGCGGCGCCTACCACTGGCGACCTTGTTACAAGCGCCCACAGTAGGGGCGCTGGCGGAAGTTTTGCGCAAAGAAAATTGGAAGCCGTCTTGGTCTTCTCTGGTACCGCTGCAGCCCGGGGGCTCTAAACCGCCGCTGTTCTTGATTCATAGCCACGGCGGAAATGTCCTTGAATATTATCCGCTGGCCAATCATCTCGATAAAGATCAACCCGTATATGCACTGCAAGCGCGCGGTCTGGATGGCAACATCCCGAAGAACGAATCCCTGGAGCAGATCGCCTCCGCCTATTTGAAGGAAATCAGAACGCTGCAATCCGAGGGACCCTACTTTTTGGGCGGTTTCTGTTTCGGCGGGTTGGTGGCACTCGAAGCCGCGCAGCAATTGCAAGCTGCGGGACAAAAGGTTGCGCTAGTGGTGATGATGCAGACCACTCATCCGGGTGCGCCTGCTTTTGCACCTGGCAGCAGCTCCGCTAACCGGTGGTGGCATCGGGCCGCGAAACGAATCGATCTCGAACGCGACAATCTTTTGCAACGAGGCTTTGGATATTTTGGCGACAGACTCAGGCGAACGCGCGATGTGATGCAAGCTCGAACGCAGATCGCCTTCGACAAAAAAATGTCCAACGGAAACGGGCACAAGACACGGGCCTCCATGGCCTATATTCTCGAGCTCCTGGGGATGGAGCACGATCGCGCGTTCATGAATTATGTTCCGCGTCCGTACAACGGCGATGTGCTGTTATTCCGTGCCAGCAAGCAGTTGCCGGGCCTGCTTACAGACCCATCCTTAGGATGGAAACCGGTCATTAGTGGGCATCTGGAAATTCGCGAGCTACCCGGACATCAACAGAACATTTTGGTCGAGCCACGCGTCGCGCGATTGGCAGAGGAGCTGCAGACGCGGCTTCATGCTCATGTCGAGGCAACAGCAAACGGCACGGACTTCTTAGCCGAGCCAGTGCTCGTTGAATGACTCTTATTATGCTGAAATTAAGCCATTTACATGAATTCTGGCTAGTACCACTTACCCGGTGAGCAGCGCAGCGTCGAATGATATGCTCACCTGCCATGGAAGCCGTGAATTGGTCGCCGGCAGCGCAAGGCCTTACACTTCAGAACGACGAAGCACATATTTGGCTCGCCTGTCTGGATGTCGACCCGAAAGAACGCACCCGCCTTCGTTCGTATTTAAATGAAGAGGAAGTTTCCAGAGCTGAGCGCTTCGTGTTCCCGCGGGATCGCGATCACTTTGTAGTGGGCAGGGGAAGACTGCGGGAGCTACTCGGGAAATACCAGCATTGCTCGCCAAATGCCGTGCAATTCAAAGCAGGGCGCTATGGAAAGCTTTCGTTAGTCGATGACGGGGATCCTCTGCGTTTTAACTTATCGCACTCTCACGGGCTTGCGCTTTATGGGTTTTGCATGGGGCGTGAGTTAGGAATAGACACAGAAAAAATACGGCCTGAATTTGCCGGCGAAGAAATCGCAAAGCGTTATTTTTCGGCGACGGAACAGCGCGAGCTTGCAGAATTGGTAAAAGAACTGCGTGATTCGGCATTTTTTCTCTGCTGGACGCGCAAGGAGGCTTACATAAAGGCTCATGGCGACGGACTGCAAATTCCACTCGACAGCTTCGACGTGTCATTGAAACCGGGCGAACCGGCAACGCTGCGAAGCGCGGACAGTGAGCGCTGGAGCATGCGCTCGTTTGTGCCAGCACCAGAATTTCTAGCCACAATTATTACCGAAGGCGAGATTCAATCCGTACGTTTTTTGGAGTGCGGCACTGACACTCTTCGGGTGGCACCAGACGCGCGCAAGACGGGCTGATTTTACCGCTGTGTTTGCCAAAGCCAAACCGAGTTGGTTTGGACAGTGAGGAATGCCGCATGGCGCGCCAGGCGGCAGGTAGCATACGACGCGATTGTTGAGGCCTTCAGGTCGCAGTAGCGCTTAGCGCCGGCTACGGCCCGATCTTTTCTCCCGGTGACAAATCTTCGTTCATGAGGGTTTGGCAAAGCCCAAAGTGGTCCGCCAAATTCGCAGCAATTCCAATTTACGCGTACATGACTGCTTTTCGTGCAGTTAAGTCGGCAACTATCCATTTTAACGTATTCGCACCGCTTTAACGTATCCACTTTAGTATAGCGACCGCTTCAGGAGCCCAAGGCCCGCACGATTTCGCGTCTGGTACGCTTATGGATGGGTTATACTGCCCCAAAAGTCGGCTCTACACACCCTCCCGATTCGCACTTGGCAAATGGTTTGCGGCAAATCCGCTCGCAAAGGCGGAAATGATGTGAAACGGCGATCCGGACAATCCGGTAAAAACTGACCGAAAAGCGCAAAATTACCGCTGGGGAATACCGACCTCAGGGCTGCAATCTAAGGTGAAACCCCTATTTAGGTACCTTATTAGGACGTGTAACATCTTAGGTATGAGCGATTTACGGTTGCCACGAGATGTCTTCAAAATGTCAGAAAGAGTGGCTCGGAAGCTGTTTGCAACTATACGGTATCGGTTTTCTCATTTAGATAACGGTCTCATTTGGAAGACGTCACACGGCAAAGTACGGCGGCAAACAGGAACGCGTAAGTCGCTGACAATATGTTAGTTAATGTCGGGGCAAGAGCTGTTGAGGGCTCACTAGGTCCCGGTAGTAGTGGCAGACTAATTGCCTTCTGTATGGTGGATGGGGAAGCAGGAGTGGGAGTTTTGTGGCGGTAGCCCATCCAAGGGGATGAATTCTGGACCTGGTAAACGCTAAATTGGACGGCAAAAACGAAGGTCTGAAGTGGTATGCGCTGCACGTACACGCTCGAAAAGAACAGTTAGTAGCGTCTCAACTTCAAACCCGAAATCTGGCATGCTTTCTCCCGACGTATAAGAGTTTGAGAAAGTGGTCTGACCGGACCAAGGAGATTCAACAGGCGCTGTTTCCGGGGTATGTGTTTTGCAGATTCGACTATGAAAACCGGCAGCCGGTGGTTATGACGACGGGGGTAACACAAGTCGTCGGGACCGGAAAAGTGGCGATTCCGATCGCGGACTCCGAGATCGAGGCGTTACAGGTTGCGGTAAGTTCAGGGATACCTGCTCAGCCATGGCCATACCTGCGGACCGGCGAATACGTGCAAGTCAACTACGGCCATCTAGCGGGCCTACAGGGTATTTTAGTCAATTTTAAGGGTAACCATCGCGTGGTTTTGTCTGTCACATTACTACAGCGATCATTGGCCTTAGAGGTTGAATTGGATTGGCTTTCGCCGGTGGCGGAACCGGGGCAACAACGAATGGCAGCAAGGAAGTGCGTGGCAGAAGCGATACCTGCGCGCATTTAAGAGTTTAAGTAACGGGAAGCCAGGCACCGGAAAAAAAGGACGATGAGCTCACTAAAGACTGCGCTGCGAAGTGAAGTGGCTGCACAAAAGCTGCAACTGAAAGACAATGCTCCGGCCACTGGCACGGAGAACGAGGCGCGCGCTTTACTGAGTGAAGACGCCTTCGTGTCTATGTTGTATCTGGAGCGTCGACGAGCGGAACGTGCCCAGAAGCGCTTTGTGCTGGTGCTGGTGGACGTAAAACGGGCCCTGGAAGACGGCAACAAGAACCGGACTCTGGGGAAAATAGGTGTTGCGCTGACGAATTCCACGCGCGAGACCGATATTCTCGGTTGGTATCTTGAGAACAATTTGGTTGGAATCATTGGCACGGAGCTGGGAGAAACTTCTCCGGCGGTCATTCACGAACGCCTGCTGGAGAAACTGCGCGCCTCATTCCAGAACACCGTGGGCAAGGAAAAGAGCTCCAAGATTTCGGTTTCGTTTCATTTCTTTCCGGAAGAACATGGGAAAAGCGAATCGAACCCGGAAGCGAATGTGGCTTTATACCCGGACATTTCTCGAAAAGAAGACTCCAAGAAATTGGCGTTTGGTATCAAGCGCGCCATGGATATTTTTGGCAGTACGACGGCGATGCTATTCGCTGCTCCGGTCTTCGCGGCGATCGCTATTGCGATCAAGTTAACATCCAAGGGGCCGGTTTTGTTTCGCCAAGAGCGGCTTGGTCAGTACGGCCAGCCTTTTACCTTCCTGAAATTCCGTTCCATGTATACGAATTGCGACGCCAAAATCCATCAGGAATACGTCAATCAATTCATATCCGGGCAGATTGGTGAAACTGCCGAAGACGGCACCAAGCCGATTTTCAAAATCCAGAAAGATCCTCGTATCACTTCCATTGGACGATTTATTCGCAAGACCAGCCTGGACGAATTGCCACAGTTTATAAACGTTTTGCGCGGAGAAATGTCGCTGGTTGGCCCGCGGCCCCCAATTGCCTATGAATTCCGCGCTTACGATCTGTGGCATCGGCGCCGGGTACTGGAAATCAAGCCTGGGATTACCGGCCTGTGGCAGGTTGAGGGGCGCAGCCGAACGCGCTTCGACGACATGGTTCGCCTTGATCTCAAATATGCGCGCGGCTGGTCTATCTGGCTGGACCTCAAAATTCTCATCCAAACACCGTCAGCGGTTTTCTCTGGAGACGGCGCTCACTAATGGTTTTCGTTAGGAAACCAGGTCCCGAAATCCTCTATCAACTTCTGGTGCATGCAGTAATCTTGAGGTAGTCCCGCGGAGTCGCAGCGTTCGAAACGCCAGCCCCCGGCAAGCGTCCCCTCGCTTTGCCCCCTACGCCGAGGGAGGGAACATCCACAAGGAGCCGTATGATCCGCATTGGTGTAATTGGCTATGGATACTGGGGTCCAAACATCGTTCGCAATTTTCATACTCATGAGTCCTCCGAAGTAACTTTGGTCTGCGACAAAAACCCCAAAACCCAAGAACGCTTGCACAAATCTCATCCCGGAATGGCATTTACTACGGATGAAAACGAAATATTGAAATCCTCGACTATTGATCTGGTTGCAGTAGTCACACCGGTCTGGACCCACTACGAACTTGCGAAAAAAGCGCTCGAAAACGGAAAACACGTTTTCGTGGAAAAGCCATTTACTTGCAGTGTGACCCAGGCAGAAGAACTGATTGAACTGGCTGACCGCAAGAAGTTGAAGATCATGGTGGACCACACCTTTTTGTTCACCGGCGCGGTAAAGAAAATTCGTCAGCTGATGGACGAGGGTGCGTTGGGCGATCTGTACTATTACGATTCGCTGCGCGTCAATCTGGGGTTGTTTCAGCACGATGTGAATGTCATCTGGGACCTGGCGCCACACGATCTGTCGATCATGGACCATGTAATTCGCGACAAGCCGGACGCGGTGGTGGCGACCGGCGAAAGCCACTTGAACGGCGTTGAGGACGTAGCATTCATCACCGTATATTTCCCACGTCACGTTATCGCGCACATCAATGTGAACTGGCTGTCTCCCGTGAAAGTCCGCACCACGCTGATCGGCGGCGAGAAAAAGATGCTGGTGTGGAACGACCTGGAAGCCGACGAAAAAATCAAGATTTACGACAAAGGCGTGAGCATGTCGAAACCCGGCAGCCTCCATCAATTGCTGGTCAGCTACCGATCGGGAGATATGTGGGCACCACAAGTGGAACAAATCGAAGCGTTGCGCGCCGAGACAGCTTATTTCCTGAAGTGCATCGAGGAGAACAAGACTCCCTTTAACGACGGCATCGCCGGATTGCGGGTTGTTCGCATCCTGGAAGCCGCCGATAAGTCGGTGCGAAACCGAGGCGAGGCGGTAACGCTGTGAACGAATTTGTATGTATCGCCCCGGATGTAAAACTCGGAAAAAACGTCAAGCTCTCCAAGTTCATTAACATGTATGGATGTGAAGTTGGAGACGAAACCAAGATCGGCGCATTTGTAGAAATTCAAAAAAATGCGCGGGTTGGCCGGCGCTGTAAAATTTCAAGTCACACCTTCATCTGCGAAGGGGTAAACATCGAAGACAACGTGTTCATCGGCCATAGCGTGACGTTTATCAACGATGCCTACCCCCGATCAACCACCGCGGAAGGCGAACTACAAACCGAATCCGATTGGAAAGTGGAAAATACCGTGGTGCGCAAAGGCGCTTCCATCGGATCAGGTGCGACGATTCTCAGCAAAGTTACGGTAGGAACTAATGCCATTGTAGGCGCCGGCAGCGTAGTCACCAAAGACGTGCCCGACAACGCCATCGTAGCCGGCAATCCAGCAAAATTTCTGCGGTTTATCTCAGAGGAGAGAAAGTAACGATGACCCCGACAAGCAAAGTGCCATTTCTTGATTTGGTCACTCCACACCAGGAACTGGAAGCAGAACTTCTGGCGGTGGCGAAGAAGGCCTTCAGCAACGCAGGCTTTATCGGCGGACCGATGGTGGAAGATTTCGAGCGCGAGTTTGCCGCTTTTTGCGATACCAAATATTGCGTGGGTGTGAACAGCGGCACCGATGCGTTGCGCTTCGCGTTCATGGCCGCCGGCGTCGGCGAGGGCGACATCATCATAACCGTGCCTCACACATTCATTGCTACCACAGAAGCCATCTCTCAGGCTGGCGCGCAAATCGCTTTCGTGGATATTGACGAGTCCACGTACACGATGGATCCCGAGAAACTTCGCGAATATCTGGAAACCAACTGTAATTTTGACAGCAAGACGAAAAAACTCACCGCGCGCAAGAGCGGCCTTCGTGTAGCGGCCATCGTGCCTGTGCATCTTTACGGACAAACCGCCGATATGGATCCGATTATGGATCTGGCAGCCAAGTACAACCTGGTAGTTATCGAGGATGCTTGCCAGGCGCACGGCGCGGAATATTTTTCGAAGAAAGAAAACAGATGGAAAAAGGCTGGCTCCATCGGCTTAGCGGCGGCATTCAGTTTTTATCCCGGCAAGAATCTGGGCGCCTGCGGAGAAGCTGGGGCCACCACTACCAAAGATGAAGGCATGGCCAAGCGGATGAAGATGATTCGCGACCACGGCCAGGCAAAAAAGTATTACCACGATATCGAAGGCTACAACGGGCGTCTGGATTCCATCCAGGCGGGATGGCTGTCCGTTAAACTGCGCCATCTGGCGAAATGGAATCAATCGCGCCGTGAACACGCGCACCGTTATCACCAATTATTTGCCGATGTAAAAGGCGCGGTGACGATTCCGGTGGAAGCAGCGTGGACGAAAGGCGTCTACCATTTGTATGTGGTGCGCGTAGCGGATCGCGAAGCGTTGCAAGCACACCTGGCGGAAGCAGGTATCGGAACCGGAATTCACTATCCCATCCCGTTGCATCTGCAAAAGGCATATCAGCACCTGAACTACAGAAAGGGCGATTTCCCCGTCACTGAGCGAGTCGCGCTGGAAATCGTCTCACTGCCGATGTTCCCGCAGCTGAAGCGGGACCAACTGGCGCTAGTGACCACCAGCGTTAAGGAATTTGCCGCTTCCAAAATCGGCGCCGCGCGTTAATCGGGTTTCGCGCAACAACCAGCGGGGTTAGACCTTTCTCGATCACTCACTGGCGCGCCGAGGGCGCGCCGTACAATGTATTCCACAGAGTTTTTTATGCCACGAATAGACCGCCTGGCCTCCGTGTATCTCTCTCACCCGCTTGCGCGCGTAATGCGTTCGCTGTCGGCAGCACGTGTGCCAATACTCATGTACCACAGTGTTTCGGATAGTTTGTTCGGCAAATCTCATCCGTACTACCAGATCAATTGTTCGCCTCCGGTTTTTGCGCGCCAGATGCGGTGGCTACGGCAAAACGGCTATCGCACCATGAATTTGACGCAGATGTGGACGGCTATCGAAACGGGGCAGGACCTCTCCAAAACAGTGGTAATTACTTTTGATGACGGCTATCGCGATTTTTACACCGACGCTTTTGAAGCCCTGCGGCAGTGCGGATTTACCGCGACGATTTTCCTGGCCACCGATCGCATTCAAAATACTCCCGTGCGCATTGACGGCGTGGATTACCTGACATGGTCTGAAGTGGCGGAACTGCACAAAGCTGGAATTCAATTTGGCTCGCACACGGTGAGCCATCCGGATTTGCGTTCCCTTAACCCCGAGCAGATTGAGTATGAATTGGGATGCTCGAAAGAAACCATCGAACAAAAACTGGGCGCGGCGGTTGAGTCTTTCTCTTATCCTTTTGCGTTTCCCGAGGAAGACAAAACATTCACGCAATTCCTGGTGGGCATCCTGGAAAACCTGGGATTCGAAAATGGCGTGTCCACCATTATTGGGCGGGCTGGTAAGCACGATAACCGCTATTATTTGCCGAGACTGCCGGTGAACAGTTGGGACGATGCGGCTCTGCTGCGCGCCAAGCTGGAGGGCGGATACGACTGGCTGCATTGGCCGCAATGGCTATACAAATACGCGCACCACAACATGTCGCTGATGCAACGCGCCAGCTTCGCAGGCTCAGAAACCTGGAAATAAACATGGAGGTTCGGATCAAATTCAGGAGCGCCGATTTACTGTATAGTTTACTATTGTATTAGCGCCTTTTAGGACCGTTGTGGTATTCATCGAAGCGCCCATGATGTTGGATATGCGCATAATTAGTGGCGGTCGTATTTGTGAGAGCGAGAGGTACAGGTCCCCCTCCCTGCACCTCGTTTGACCTACAGTCCAGTTGTTTAAGCCCGTAAGACTGCTAATTTGACTATAGGGCGAAGCCACCTAAAACAGGTGCGAAAGAGGGATCGTGAGAGTCTTGAATCGGAACACCACAATTTGCAGTTTCAGAATTTCGTTGGCAAATATTCATCGCTTAATTCTCGAAGGACTGCTTGCGCTCGTGTTTAGCGGCTTGGCAGCGACTGGGGCGTACGCACAAGCAAGTAATGTCTACATCACCCAAGATGGCGGCGGAAATGGCGTGTGCAGTTCCAACGTGCATAATCCAGCTTGGTTTAACAGTTCCGCAAACTGGGGCACCAGCGCCTCGCAAATTGGACCCGGCACAATAGTGCATCTTTGCGGGACTTTTAATGCTCCCGCGGGGGCCAATAGTTATTTGAGGTTCCAAGGGAGCGGGACAAGCGGAAATCCGATCACTTTGCTCTTCGAAAATGGCGCAATCGTTCAGGCGCCGTATTTCTCCGCCAACAACGGCGGCATCGACGTCAACGGACAACAATGGATCGTCGTAGATGGCGGAACAAATGGCATCCTTCAAAACACCGCTGAGGGCACGGGGCTAACCTACCAGCAGGATACGGCCTTAATAAAGGGCATGGGGAATAACTTCACCGTAAAAAATCTCTCTATGCTAAATGTTTACGTTCATCAGATCGGCGACGATGGCGGCGGCGGTCCCCAAGGTTGGGCTTTCGCGGTGTGGGGTCAATCATCCAATCTTACGATTGGACCAAATAACACCTTCACGCAGTGCAATGTCTGCGCTTTCTATGCATTCCAGGGAGGCGAACAGAATCTAGTAATCACTGGGAATAATTTCTCGCTGTCCAATCAAGCGATCGAGCTAGGACCCGGAAATTCGGGCACGAAAGTAATGACCAACATTCAGGTCGATCATAATACCTATGTGGCTTCTCGCAATTGGGACAATGCCGCTAACTATTATCATCACAATTTTTTCCACCCATTTACGTGCACGGCCGGATCGTCCATCGTTGGGAACCTACTTATCTTTGATAACACTGTTACGGGAGATGTGGGCCAGCATTCCACCTCTATGATCTTTTTAGAAAACAATAACGGCGGATCTGGCGGTACGATGGGCAGCTGGTACATCTTTAACAACACTTTCAACAAGACGAACACGGATGCGCCAGGTTCCAGTGGTATCGTGGCCGTGATGTCCGCGAACGGGTTCTTCCTGAACAACACTGTGGTAGATGCTGGCGGATCCGGAAACTATGCCTGGCCCTCATTCAACGCATACGGAGGGGCAACGGGTTGGACCGTGCAGAACAACATTTTCTATGGTGGCGCTTACCAAATAGATATCCAAGCACCGGCGACCGTAAATGCGAATAAAAACGTTTATTATGGCGGCATCGGTGGCAGCCCATGGGTCTATCACTCCACGTTTACAGGTTCATTCTCCACCTGGCAGGCGGCATGTTCCTGCGATTCCGGTTCCAGCATCAGCAACCCCCTGTTGAATTCTGACATGACCATTAGTGCAGGCTCAGCGGCGAGCACTTTAGGGGCGAATTTGAGCAGTATGAACATTACCGCGCTCAATTTTGATAAAGTTGGAACAGCGCGTCCGTCGGGCTCGTGGTCCAGCGGAGCGATTCAGCTGGGATCGGCTTCAGCGCAAATTCCTAAGCCTCCGACGGGCTTGGCTGCCACCGTCAATTAATTTGGCTTACGTGTTATAAGTTATAAATTAAGTTGACTTACGCTTGTACAGTGCCGGTTTGGGATCAGACCGGCACTGCGCAACGCCACTCTCTGTGTACAAACTAATCCTCAATGATTCAAAATGACACCGTGGAACCAGAGGTAGTATCTGTCCCTCCTGACGGGAACTCCGATCGTAATCTCGCTTCCTCGATTGGAAAGAACACGATTTTCGGGGTTATGTCGAAAATCGCTCAGATAGCGACACGTCTCCTCACTGTTCCAATCGTAATTTCTCATTTAGGACTGGACGGTTACGGGATCTGGGCCATCATCGGTACTGCCGGAGCGTACATGCGGTTTGGAAGCTTCGGTATCAAATCAGCATTCCAGAAATATGTCGCCGAGGCCACCGGCAATGGCGATTACGAGAGTGCCAGTAGGCTGTTGAGCACCGGCGCCGCCACCATGGCGGTGTTGTCTGTTGCCGGATTGATACCTACAGCTATTTTCTCGCGTCAATTAGCTCAGTGGGCGGGTGTGCCGCCGCAGTTTCTGACCTCCGCGTCTGGCGCGATATCCATGTTGGCAGTGATTATGATGATTTCCAACGTTGGAGCGTCCTTTGAGGCCATCGTCATGGGCGCACATCGCATTGATGTTGCACGAAAATTCACTACGATTTTCACCGTCGGCGAAGCAGTGGTTATCGTCATTCTGCTATACCTGGGATTTGGCCTGTTCGCGATGGCAACGGTAATGGGCGTTTCGGAGCTAGGGTTTATCGCCTGCTGTTACGTGGCCTCACAAAAAATCGCGCCACAAATTCATGTTCAGATCAGATATGTCACACGGAGTGTGATTCCAGAATTGATCCGGTACGCTGGAAGCTATCAAATGGTGAATATTCTGGAAGTAGTGTACACCGCAATCGTTCCTATTGCGGTGCTGCGAGTATTTGGAGCAGAAACCTCGGGTGTCTTTGCGATCGTAACGAGGTTGCAAAGTTCCGCAGCCATGCTTCCGGACGCAATGATGCTCCCGATTTTGTCTGGTGGCGCCAAAGTATTTGCCTCAGGGTCCGTTGAGGAAATGCGGCGCTTAATCGCGAAGGCCGTTAAGGTAATGCTGGCGCTGACGCTCTTCCCGCTATCGTTTACGGCGGTTTTTGGACAGCAGATTTTGTACGCTTGGACCGGGACAACTAATCCTGCTTACCGCATCGCTTTGTGTCTACTTGGTGCAACAATCTTCTTTGGGTCCTTGTCGCTGCTGGGTCTCGTTTTGTACCGAGTGTCAGGGAAAGCATTGCTCGATAATATTCGCCAAGTTATCCGCATCGCACTCGTCCTGGTGGTAGGCCTGTCTGTGAGACACCTGGGATTCGCCGGGGCACTTGCCGGGCTAGCTGGGGCGGAGATGGTTGGGATGATCTTTATGGGCTTCGCCATATCGACGACTTTTAAGGGCTTTAGCGTAAAAACCGTAGTTGTTGATTTCGCAAAGTTGGCCGTCGCTACCGCTGTAATCCTGGCGTTTGGAGCGTTGGTCTCGCACGTTCCGCTCCCCCAACTGCCAAACGCACGGTTGGTGGCGACAATGCGGCTCGGCTTAGCATGCGTGGGCTGTTTGGTGGCCGCTTGGCCCGCTTTATACTTAACCCGTTCGGTAACTCCCAGCGAGGGACGAATGCTGGCCGGGATGTTAATCCCGAACTGGTTGCGTCCCGCTCCTAACGTTTAATCTTCTACAGGGTGAGATTCATGGGTAGCAACCCCGCTGAGGCTGCTGAAGATCCGCTGCACCTCATTTCGCGTGGAAGAACCTGGCTTCATACTCGGTGGATCAAAAACACGTATCCGTTTGCAGAATTTGGGCGCGGAACCTCGGTTGATCACACTTGCGACATTCGACGATCTATTGCTAGCGCTGTGTCGCTAGGTGCAAATGTATACCTGGCCCCCGACATTTGGCTGAATATCACCGAAGGTACCAAAGGGCCGCGTCCGAAAATCGTTCTAGGGGCTGGTTGCAGGCTTGGCCGCCGCACGACGATTTCAGCAAGAAACCATATCCATCTAGAAGAGGATGTTCTGACCGCTCCGTCCGTCTTCCTCATGGATCATAATCACGCCTATGCGGACATTACGAAGCCCATCCATGCGCAAGGGGTCACAAGCGGAGGCACAATCACAATTGGCAGGAACTGTTGGTTGGGATGCGGAGTTGTCGTATTGAGTGGCCAGAAAGACCTTGTGATCGGACGGAACAGTGTTCTAGCTGCAAATGCAGTCGTCACCCAAAGTTTCCCGGACTTCAGTGTCATCGCCGGGAATCCTGCAAAGCTGGTTCGTATCTATGACCCTCAAACTGAAAAATGGACTAAGCCGGAAGCATTATCAGAAGGAACAACGGAAAAGTTGAGACCCCAGTCCCGATAGGCGCCTGATTGCACGTGTACCTATCTGAAATATCGCAATAACTACCCCTGAAAATTTCAGCTCCATGAAGATAGAATCTATTGAGCCCATTTTTCGTCGAATTGGCTGTTTGATCTTAGAGGATTGACATTGGGACCAGAAGCTCCAGTTAATTTTGGCTTTGGTGGTGGCGCCTCCAGCACGCTAATGCATCCCCTGATGCTGGCGGCGATGATTATCGCGCTGATCGTGATCTTTGTTGCGCCGCGCAAATACATCTCCATTGCGTTCTTGTTGGTAATTTTTTTGGGTTCGCTTGGGCAACAGGTTTACGTCGGCGGTCTACATTTCTACGTCATGCGTATCCTGATCATGGCTGGCCTGGTGCGCCTGGTGGTCGCCAAATTCACCACCTCTGGTGGGCTGTTCGCAGGCGGCTTTGATTGGGTAGACAAGCTATTTGTCATGTGGATATGTTTTCGTTGCGCTGCAGGCGTCCTGCTCAATGACGCTGGCAGCGGGGCCGTAAACTATCAGGTCAGCTATTTGCTTGACGCCCTTGGCGGTTATCTCATCCTGAGATATCTGATTCGAGACGAGGAAGACATCGTTCGAGTGGTGAAGGTGTTCGCGACGCTTACATTTATTTTCGCGCTAACCATGGCTAACGAAAAGTTTCGCAACCAGAATATCTTCGGATATCTGGGCGCTGTACCCATTGTGCCTACGGTTCGCGAAGGTTCTGTTCGGGCGCAAGCAGCATTTGCGCACCCCATCCTGGCAGGGGCATTTGGTGTGGCGTTAATCCCTCTGTTTTGGTGGCTGTGGAGCACCGGAAAAGCTAAGACCGCTGGAGTGATTGGTTTCTGCGGTTCGATGGGAATGATGCTGACGAGCGCATCCAGCACTCCGTTGATGGCGTTCATAGCCGCGATACTTGGTTGGGCTGCCTGGTCAATTCGCAGCAAGATGCGCATCATTCGCTGGGGCTTCGTGGTGATGCTGATAGCGCTGCATCTGGTAATGAAGGCCCCGGTTTGGTTTTTAATCGCCCGAGCGGACCTGATCGCCGGAAGTTCCGGCTATCACCGCGCACTGCTTATCGACCTGTGCGTGCGGCACTTCAGCGATTGGTGGCTTATCGGTACAAACGCCGCTGGAACCTGGGACTGGGACATGTGGGACACCAGCAATCAGTTCGTGCAAGAAGCGGAGAGCGGCGGATTGTTGACGTTTATCTGTTTCGTGATGATTGTTGCTCGCTCGTTTAACAAACTGGGTAAGGCGCGCAAAATAGTTGAAAGCGATCCACAGCAGGAACGGTTTATGTGGTTCCTGTCTATCGCGCTTTTTACAAATTGTGTTCTGTTTTTCGGCATCAGTTATTTTGACCACACCAAGATTATGTGGTTCGCGCTGCTGGCCATTATCGCGGCTGCTACTGCGCCGATTCTTGCTACGCAGAAAGAGACCGTACCGGCGATCGAGCAATATCCGATTCCGCTCAAGCGGCCCTTGCTGGCCCCGAGACTTGCCAGGGTTGGCGATCAAAGCGCCGCAGTGACGAATTCACCGGTCAGTAGTCGCTCGCGCTCTCGATGATTTGGTGAGTCTGGTTTCAAGATTACCTCCGTCCAAATTTTATGAACCTGTCAATCATCATCGTAAATTGGAATTCGCTCGCTTACCTGCGTGCTTGTCTGACCAGTGTGTATCGAGAGATTCATGGAATCTCGTTTGAGGTCATCGTGGTGGATAACGCCTCGCCCGAAGGAGGGATTGACGGGCTCAAGGCGGAATTCCCGGAGATGGTGCTGATCAAGAGCGAAGTGAACCTGGGATTCGCAGGAGCAAACAATCTCGGTTTCAAGCGATCGGGCGGGAATTATGTCCTGTTCCTGAATCCCGATACAGAAATTGTTGGTGATGCGATTCAGGTCATGCTCGAACAGTCCCGGCTACGGCCCGACGCGGGGATAGTCGGCTGCAAATTATTGAATACTGACCGGTCGGTGCAACTGCAATCGATCCAGAAGTTCCCGACGATTCTGACCAGCGTTCTGGACGCCGAATATCTGCTGCTGCGATGGCCACACTGTCCACTCTGGGACATTCAGCCGCTGTTTCAAGAAAACGTAAAGGTTATAAAAGTCGAAGTCATCCCTGGCGCATGTATGTTGCTTAAGCGCGAGGTGTTCGAAAAAGTCGGGATGCTAAGCGAAGATTATTTTATGTATGCGGAAGATCTGGATCTGAACTACAAGCTGAAACACGCCAATTACAATAATTATTATGTTGGACAGGCGGCCATAATTCATCACGGGGGCCGAAGCAGCGTGCAGCAGAAGGTAAGCCAATGGGCCATCATTATGAGGCACCAGGCGATGCTGGAGTACTACCGGAAGACTCGCGGGCTGGTATACCAATCGATGTACCGGGCAGCAATTGGTTGTACAGCCGCCGTGCGGCTAGTGATTCTCACCTTGATGTTTCCACTCGGGAATATTGTGTGGGAGAGGAAGTCGCTTAAGGCTTCCACCGCAAAGTGGAAAGCGGTCTTGAACTGGGCGCTTGGGCGGCAAGACGTGGCGTTAGGAAGCCGCTAGCAGCGTTGAACGTTCCTGACACTGCGGCACGAGTCTCACATAATTCAGCGAATCCGTCCTTCCTACTCTGCCAGTCAAGCGTGTGATTTTTTCTGGCTTATCGTGAAAGCGCTATTCAGTGACAGGTACTTCAACACCAGGGGAACCGAATTAGATGTCCGTCATCGAAAAAAAGATTGCCGACCTGGTCTTAAAGCGCGTTCGGCAGGTGCGATCAAAAAACGAGGAAGACAAGGCTCCTGATTCGGCCGTAAAAACCGCGAAAAAGGTTACTGTTCGCGAGGCACGCTTCTCGGATTGTGAGCGAGTTGGCGCTTTGAACAGCAAGTTGGGATTGGGTCCGGATTCTCCTGAAAACTGGAAGCGTTTGTGGCAGGACAACCCTGCGATTGGTGATGGTGAGAAAGCCATTATTGGATGGGTGCTCGCAGCCTCCGATGAAATCGTGGGGTTTTTGGGCAGCGTCCCGATGCTGTACGAATATGAAGGGCAGACCCTCCGAACAGCCGCAACGTGCCGTCTGGCGGTGGAGCGCGACTATCGAGCATTCACCCATCTTTTAGTTACATCTTTTTTTCGCCAGAAGGTGGACCTTTTTCTGGACACTACCGCAACAGTTTCCGCCGGGAAAATAATGAAAGCCTTCAAGGCCGTGGAGCTTCCGCAGAAGGATTACGGCAAAGTCTTATTCTGGATTCTTGATCCGGACGCTTTCACCACATCGGTGTTCAAGAGATTGGGAATCAACTCGTCGCTAAAAGGAATCGGAAGCGCTCTTGCATCGGTTGCGGTGCAGGCTGATATGGGCCTTCGCCGGCGCCCGCGCAGCGCAAAATCGAGGCGTTACACTATCGCTGAAACTGGCGTGAATAACTTAGGTGACGAATTTCAACAATTTTGGTCCGATAGATCACGCGAAATGCCGCGGCTCCAGGCCAAGCGCACTCCCTCCATTATGCGCTGGCACTTTGATCCCCCGGGCAGCAGGAGAGCGACGAGGGTGCTGGGTTGTTATGTTGGAAGCCGCTTAGTTGGATACGGGGTTGTGCGACACGACCATCCAGCCGGCGAAGGGCTTAGGCGTTCCATCATTGCGGACCTTATGATTGATGAGAGTGCTCCGCACGTCATGGATCACTTGCTGGCGGCAATTCTTAGATCTGCCAAGGACGCGAGTAGTCACGTTCTTGAAGTAATGGGCTTCCCCAAGGAAATCAGGCAAAAGTTTCTGCAGTGGAAGCCTTATTCACGGGATTATCCGGCTTGTCCGTATTTGTACAAGGCGCGCGATGCGGTGCTTCATCAGAAGCTCGCGAACGAGAATGCATGGTATGCATGCCCTTTTGACGGTGATGCGACGCTGTGGCCGTGACCAAATGGGGACATCCGATGAGCAGTAGGCTCGGGACGAATCAAAAGGGCCACGGAGAACACGAATGGAAGATGTGCGAAGCAGGCTGATGAAATGCTTTTCTACGGTATTTCCAGCGCTTACTGGCGGCATTCTTGCAAACGCGAATACTACGAACACCGCTGAATGGGATTCCCTTGCGAGCGTAACGCTCATTGCGCTAGTGGAAGAAGAATTTGGCACCGAACTGGATGTAAATGCCCTTGGAGAATTGACCTCCTTCGACTCCATTTTTGAGCACCTTCAAATACTGAGGGTGAGTTGAGCGCCGACGGAAGCACTGAATAATTGTTTGCGGTACAGGCCAGGCGCCACGGCCAACGGAATTCATGGAAAACCACATTTCGCTAACGCGCATTGTGACATTAGGAATCAGCCTGGGCGTGTACGCAGTCTCCGCGGTTGACAGGTTTCTGAATCGCCTGATGGGCCGGGCCGCCCGCACTTCCTGTGTGGTTGTTTACTATCATTCCGTCGATGCCGCGCAGCGGGCCCGTTTCGCAAAACAAATGGACCAACTGCTCAGTTATGCGACGCCCATCGCCGCGAATGAAGCCACGACGCTACAGCCTGGGACACGCCATGTAGCGGTGACTTTTGACGATGGATTTAAGAATTTTTACGAATGTGCGCTCCCGGAGTTGGTAAAACGCGGAATTCCCGCGACCATGTTTGTGATTACCGAGGTCATCGGGAAAACTTTTGGGCCAGCGGGTTACGCACAGGAAGTAATGTCGCTGGAACAGATTCGTGCTTTGCCAGAAAGCCTGGTAACCATCGGGTCTCATACACTGACCCACCCGTTGCTCCCGTCGATAAATTTAGATCAAGCCAAGAGGGAAATTGCGTTGTCACGGGCTAAACTCGAAGAGCAACTCCGTCGCCGTATCGTGCTGTTTAGTTTTCCTTATGGCGGCTTTAATCAAAAACTCTTGGAAATATGCCATGAGGCCGGGTATCAAAGGATTTTTTCTACCCTTCCCTACTTTGCTTTTAAAGAACCGAATGAGTTCGTCACCGGCCGTATGCGAGTAGATCCCACCGATTGGCCGCTGGAGTTTCGGCTCAAACTAGCTGGTGCTTATCGCTGGTTGCCCTGGGCATTCGAGCTGAAACGAAAAATATTCGGCAACGCTTTTGCGCAAAGCATGCTGGGACGGAAAAGAGAGCATACCGCACGAGCATTACGGCAATCATAAAATTGTGAGGGTGATATCAGTCGCGTTGGCAGGCAAAAAGCGCCCTCGCGAAATGTAGGGATAAACTTTTCCATGGCGGATAAACCGGCGTTCTAAAATATTTTCTAACGTTTACATCATTCTATGAACCTGTCCAACATCAAATATATAGTCATTACCCCCGCGCGCGATGAAGAAGCACACCTGCAAAAAACTATCGAAAGCGTGGTGGCACAAACCATTCGCCCTGTCGAATGGTGGATTGTCAATGACGGTTCCACGGACCGGACCGGGGAAATCATCGACGAATATTCTGCGCGTTATCCTTGGATCTGCTCCATTCACCGCACGAACCGCGGCTTTCGAAAGGCTGGCGGCGGTGTCGTCGACGCATTCAACGATGGGTATCGCCAGGTGACCTGCACGGATTGGGAGTACATCGTTAAATTGGATGGAGATCTGTCCTTCGAACCTGATTATTTCGAAAAGTGTTTCAATCACTTTGCGAACGAACCTCGGCTAGGCGTCGGTGGCGGCGTCATGTGCTATATCGAGAACGGGAAGAAATCGTTTGAACCTAACCCTGCCTTCCACGTTCGTGGTGCTACAAAGATTTATAAACGGGAATGCTGGGATGCTATCGGAGGATTTTGGCCAGCTCCTGGCTGGGACACGATGGACGAGGTGAAAGCCAGCATGCTGGGATGGACAACCAGAAGTTTCCCAGAGTTACACCTATTACATCACCGCTACACCGGAGCCGCTGATGGCACGTGGGCCAATTTGGTCAAGAACGGGCGAGCCAATTACGTGTGCGGCTATCATCCGGTATTCATGTTGTTGAAATGCGTTCGCCGGCTGCGTTTCAAGCCCTACATCGTTGGGTCTGCCGCATTGATGTATGGCTTCCTTTCAGGATATACGCAACGGATTCCGCAGGTTGATGAGCCCGAAACCATCAAATATCTCCGAAAGCAACAACTGGCGCGTCTTACCGGCAGAGAGAGCATTTGGCGGTAGCTGTAGGTGTTGCCCAAATCTTGTTCCAACCTTGGGCGATTCATCGGATCTTTCGCACTACGTTGACCTCGCACTGACTGTTAGTTAGGGTGTAGTTACGAGACAAACCGTATCCAAAGCCATAAAATAGTGAACACAACCGCGATTTCTGACTCTCCTCTCTCCGTGCATGACTCCAAAGGAGCTTCCATCGAAATCCATGACGTGAGCCCGCTGGCCGATCCTCGTTGGGCACAAATGCTCAACAGGCATTCCAACGCAAGTATCTTTCATTCCGCGGGGTGGCTGAGGGCTTTACAAACAACATATGGGTACGAACCGCTGGCGTACACCAGCGCTCCGCCGGGCACCCCATTGAGCAACGCGGTGGTGTTTTGCCGCGTGAATAGCTGGCTGACCGGTCAGCGATTAGTTTCCCTTCCTTTCTCCGATCATTGCGAACCACTCGTCGACAGCGTTGCTCAACTCAATGAGCTATTGACTCCCGCGCTGCAGGAATTGCGTGAGCACAAAATAAAGTACATCGACATTCGGCCGCTAAGCTTGTCATTTAGCGAGGCGAGAGCAGGTGCAGAGTCTTATTTTCTACATTTGCTCGATTTGCGGCCAACGCTGGACGAGCTTTATAAAAAGCTTCACGGCGATTCGATTCGACGGAAAATTCAGCGAGCGGAACGCGAGAAGTTGACGCTGGAAGTGGGCTCGTCCGAGAAAATCCTGGCGGACTTTTACAACCTTCACGTAGTCACCCGACAGAGACAGCAACTGCCGCCGCATCCTTTAAAGTGGTTTCGCAATGTTCTCACCGGTCTCGGTGCGAGCGCGCAGATTTGGATCGCCAGGAAAGATGCATCCGCGATCGCTTCCATCTTCACCCTGAGCCATAAACAAAAAATGGTTTACAAGTACGGCTGCTCTGACGCTCATTCGCATAATCTTGGCGGCATGCAGTTTCTTTTCTGGCATTTGATCCGCCATTCGAAAGAGCACGGATTTGTGGAGCTCGATTTTGGCCGGTCAGAATGCACTAACACCGGCTTGGTGATATTCAAAGACAGGTGGGGAACGAAACGGCAGTTGCTAACTTATCTACGGTATCCCCAACGACCCGTCACTACGGAGCAGGATCCTTCGATCTTTATGAAGCTTGCCAAAAAAGTATTTTCTCGTTGTCCACAGGGGGTGTTGCGCCTGGCCGGGAATTTGCTGTACCCTCACGTCGGCTAGTCCCGAGCCTCTAAACAGATAACAACTTGCAGAACACCGAGTACAATTTGTGTGTCTGAAAGGTACTGTCCCTTTGACAGTATAATCTAACTAACCATGAACCAGGCATTCCGCCATTATTTTCGGTGCCCGGACACCGCCGCTGATTTCCGCTTGGGTGGAGAGCTCCAAAAAGAATCAGGTTTTTTTCGTTTTGGAGAAGGTGTCGATTGTTACGGCCAGTCCAGCGTTCGCCGTCCTGCTGCGAACTACCATGTGCAGCTTGAAGACGTTTCTTGCGCGGCAAAAATTGAACGGCGTCTCGTTACACTTCCCTTTGACCCGGACCAAGTCGCACAGAACCTGAGATTCGAAGCCTATACTGGGCAAATGCACTCCGAACACACGTATTTTGGCGGTAACGCGGTAATTCGAGCGATTTATTATCTGGGACGCCCCGTTTTTCCTGTTCACTTCCGGAGAATTCTTCAACGAATTCGTTTGCAAGGAGGTACGCAGTCACCCTTTCCCCATTGGCCCGTGGATCGCACCGTGGATAAGCTTTTCGAAGAGTTGATGAAAGCCGCGTTGAAAGCGAGGAGTAACACTCCCGTACCGTTCATCTGGTTCTGGCCTGAAGGAGCTCCTGCGGCTGCCATTTTGACCCACGACGTGGAGACTGAGGCGGGACGAGATTTTTGCCCGCAATTGATGGATACCGACGACGAATTTGGGTTCAAAGCCTCGTATCAAGTGGTGCCCGAAAAACGTTATGAAGTTACGCCGGCGTTTCTGGAGCAGATACGACAGCGCGGCTGCGAGGTTAATGTCCATGATCTCTGTCACGACGGCAATCTTTTCAGGACTCGTGAAGAATTTCTGCGTCGCGCCGAGAAAATTAACGGTTACTTAAAGAAGTTCGATGCGCAAGGATTCAGGTCCGGAGCGCTCTATCGGAATTTGGGCTGGTTCGATGCCTTGAAATGTTCGTATGACATGTCCGTTCCCAACGTAGGACACTTAGACGCGCAAACCGGCGGCTGCTGTACGGTAATGCCCTATTTTGTCGGCAAGGTATTGGAAATCCCGGTGACCACCACGCAAGATTATTCTCTTTTCCATATTTTAAGTTCGTATTCCACAACTCTTTGGGAAGAGCAATGCCGGTCGATACTGGCGGGGCACGGACTGATAAGCCTAATTGTTCACCCGGACTACATCATAAGCAAAAAATCGAACAATACGTACCGCCGCTTATTGACGTACTTGGCCCTGCTACGCGAAAAAATGTTCGTTTGGACCGCGCTGCCCCGCGAAATTAATAGATGGTGGAGAATACGCGCGGAACTGAAATTGGTGACGGATGGAGCGGGTTGGCGAATAGAGGGTGAAGGCCAAGACCACGCTCGCATCGCTTACGCACATCTGGTTGATGGCCAACTTAAATATTCCTTCGAACCATCGCTCATGCCCAGGGAACAGGCAGAAACAAATGCGCGAGATGTGCATTCTAAGGGAACTAGAGGATTGCAACGCCAGTCCGATTCTGTCACTACTAGTTAAGATCAATCTCACAGAAAATGCTGCAGGCCGATAGTTTGAATGTCTATTGTTGTGCAATGACGGACAAATATTTTTCCGTTGATCTGGCGTCCGCCTAATGACCCTCGTTAGCGCAGGCGCGGTGACCTCGCCGCAATTCAGCGTAATCATCACCTGCCATAATCAGGCGCTTTTCATTCAGGATGCGATAAATTCGGCTCTCGAGCAGAGTTACAAGGCGCGTGAAGTAATCGTAGTAGATGATGCTTCATCAGACGATTCGCTCGACATTCTGAAAGCATTTGGAAATTCAGTACACCTTATTTGCGCTTCGAAGAATATCGGGGCAAATCCGGCGCGCAATCTTGGTGCGTCAGCAGCTGCCGGGCATTATTTGGTGTTTCTGGATGGAGACGATTTATTGTCGCCGTGGGCGCTGAACACCTACGCGGCTCTGATATCGGCCAGTCAAGCACCAATCCTGCTGAGCCGCCTTTTTTTCTTTGAGGGTACGCGACGCCCCGAGACCGGAGAAACTCCTGGGGAAGTCACTTTCGTCGAATATGAGAACCTGATTCAAAAAGATCGAATGCACCGCGCCAGTGCCAGCGCTATGGTGGTAAACAGGACAACATTTCAGCAAGCTGGCGGATGGACCGAGGGACTGTTTCACCTGGATGATTTGGATATGATGATGAAGTTGGGGGTTTCCGGTCGCTGCGTTCAAGTCTTGTCGCCACCAACAATCTGTTATCGCGTTCATCAAGGAAATACTGTGCACCAGGTGCCGCCGTTTATCCCGGCCATGCTGAAGCTAATCAAGAAAGAAAAGACTGGCCAATATCCGGGTGGCGCGCGTTTCCGATTCGAGAGATACGCCTTTCTTGGCGGACCAATTTTTTTCTGGATCAAGAAATGCCTGCGCGCGCGCCTATATGCGAACGCAGGTTCCTTGCTCGTGAAGGGCTGGATGATGGCCTTCGCGGCCGCGATGCGACGGGCCTTCGTAAAGCTGACCCACGCGGCGCCGCTGCGAACCCTTCGAATGTCAGGGGTCGATTGAGAGCATTAGAAAAGTACGAAAAGTTTTCACGGATCGACAAGCAATGACGGTAACGTTTCGCATGCAGTGGGCACATCGGAGTCGCCGATAATATGAGCAATGAGGGGTTCATCTCGGGACTCAAGAATCGGGTGCTGCAAAATATTGCTCGCACCGCGCCTGGAGCTACCGGCCTTCGCGTCAAGCTGCACCGATGGCGTGGCGTTCACATTGAAGAAGGCGTGTGGATCGGTTACGACGCAATCATAGAAACATCGCATCCTGATTACGTAACCATAAAGGCCGGTGCTGCGATCGGGATTCGCGCCGTGATTATTGCGCATTTCCGCGAATTGCACGGCGTGGTTATTGAGGAAGATGCCTCAATAGGCCCGGGCGCGATTATTATGCCGAATGTTACAATAGGGAAAGGATCGGTCGTCACTGCCGGCAGCGTGGTGACAAAATCCGTTCCCCCGATGACGGTGGTCCAGGGTAATCCCGCGGAACCGATTGCGCGTGTTGGTGTTCCACTAAAGATGAATATTTCGTTGCGAGAATTTTCCAAAAAACTTCGCCCTCTCGGAAAAACCTGAACGTGCTATCCCAACCTAAAATAAGAGTCGCCGTAGCGCCGGCGACAGGGTACGAACTTCGCCGACGGCTTTTTGATATGTTGAGCTCTCAGCTGGAGGTTTCGTTCGAACCGCACACGCCGGGCGACTATGAAGGTCTTCAGGGATTGCTCGCATTAGGTGGGGCTGCTGAGGCGGCGCGCGAAGCGTCTTTACGCAATATCAGTTGCTACGAAGTTATATTTTCTCAACCAATTCCTTTGGCGGCACAATCGGCCATCACATTCAGCTCATCAGCAGTAGTGCACCGCGCTTTTCGCGGTAAAACGCTGGCCGATTCCAGCTTAATAAATTTCTCTGGGGCCCCGGACTCGTTCGAATCGCTGGCCAAGGTGGAAAAACAAACCGTTTGGGCCATCGAACAGCAAGGCGATCATGATCATCATTACGTTGGCGTAGATATACCAGTGTTTACGGAAAAGGATTTTTTCCATAACCATTTTCGGGAGCGTTGCTGGTTCGCCTTGGTTCCGTTATTGCATTTTTTGCGCAAGCTGGCGGGTCCGGATGGCTGGCCGACTCCGGAACCGCGCGCCAGTTTCATCATAGACGACCCGAATCTTCATCATCGAAGCTATGGCTATATCGATTTCGAAAAATTGGCAAATCATGCCGCGGCTCACAACTATCACGCGACCATCGCCACAGTCCCTTTGGACGCTTGGTATTTCGATCGCAAGGTCGCAGATCTTTTTCAAACCCACAAAAACTACATTTCGCTGATGATGCACGGCGTCAACCATGTGGCTGACGAATTGGCGAGATCTTATGACCAGCAGGACGCCTTAAGTCTTCTCGCAACCGGTCTCCGGCGCATCGCGGACCTTGAATCGCGCTCGGGTGTCGCCGTTGCGCGGCTGATGGCCGCCCCCCACGGGGCCTTCGCGGAATTTATGGCGGACTTGATGGTACGCCTGGGCTATGAAGGCGCATGCGTTTCGCTTGGCTCGCTGCTACGTTGGAATCGCGAGAAACTGTGGCCCGCTGATCTGGGATTTTCCATGGCGCAGCCGCTGGGAAGTTTGGGTTTTCCTGTATTTCACAGAATCGGTCTTTCGGAAACAGATGCCAGACTGAACGCTTTTCTGGGCCACCCGGTGATTGTTACCCTGCACCATCAGGACTGCGTTTCAAATTTTGCCCGGCTCGAATCTATGGCGAGCACGATTAACAGTATTGATGCTGTTCGCTGGACAAGCATCGAGGAGATATCGAAGACGAATTTCGTATCCAAGATGCAAAATGAAACCCTACACGTCTGGCCATATTCCCGACATCTTGCGGTTCCGCTCTCCGCAGAAATCACCGAGGTGGAAGTCTGCCCCTCGCGATATTGCGGCGGCTTTACAATTGATTTGCACAACCATCGTCGAGATGGCACCGAGACCGTTGTAGATAGTGTTCCGGCACGCCACAAGATTTCGAATAATACGCTGGAGATTTTCTTTCCTTCCAGCAATAGCGTCGATTACCGCCAGGTTGCAAGCAGGAGTGCCGGTTTATGGCCGGTCGTTCGCCGTATACTTACCGAGGCGCGTGACCGCACTCAACCGATTTTGTCGTTAGCATCGGCCCGGTGAGAAAACCGGGTGCTAAATCAATTACCCCGTTTTCTTCAAGACAACCAGGCCCGAGTATTCGCAACAAAGCCGTCACACACTCGTTACGCTAATAGAAGGCCTTAGGAGCGAACCATGAAGGGTGTTGTACTTGCAGGTGGAAAAGGCTCGCGGCTGTACCCGCTCACGCGCGTTACCAACAAGCATTTGCTGCCCGTATACGACCGTCCGATGATTTATTACCCCATCCAGACGCTCGTCGATGCCGGCATTCGGGACATCATCATTGTTACCGGGGGGCAAAATTCCGGAGATTTTCTTCGCCTTCTTTCGAATGGCAAAGACTTCAAGCTGCATCGGATTCACTACACCTATCAGGAAGGCGAAGGCGGCATTGCCGACGCGCTGCGGCTTGCGGAGCCGTTCGTCGAGGGCGAGAAAATATGCGTGGTGCTGGGCGATAACATAATCGAGAACAACATCATTGGTGCCAAGGAAGCGTTCGAGAAGCAGGCTGCCGGAGCCCACATTCTTCTAAAAGAAGTGGAAGACCCGGAACGCTTTGGCTGCCCTGAAATCGTGAATGGCAAAATTCTCGGAATTGAAGAAAAGCCCAAGGCTCCAAAATCCAATTACGCTGTCACCGGCATCTATTTTTACGACGCCACCGTTTTCGAAAAAATTGGAAAGACTAAAGTGAGTTGGCGCAATGAGCTGGAGATTACCGACGTAAATAATATGTATCTCGCTGAGAAAAGCCTGACCCACAGCATTCTTGATGGCTGGTGGACCGACGCGGGCACATTCGAATCGCTGCTGCACGCTACAAAACTCGTGGCGGACACCGGAGCCAACAAGACTCCGGGACGAGGTCCAGCCGCGAGGCACACCAGGGCCGCGGACTAGACCCTTGCGCAATGAGCTGTCGCTAATATTTTGTCCTAAGCCACAGGAGGAATTCGCTTGAAAGTTTTGATTACGGGCGGTGCGGGATTTATCGGGTCAAACTTCGTTCGCCATATCTTGAACAGCAGACGCGATATCAACGTCATCAATTTTGACAGCCTGACCTATGCGGGTAATCCTGAAAGCCTCGCGGACATCGCCGAAAATCCGCGATACCAGTTCATCCGCGGAGATATAACCGACAGGCAAGCGGTGGATGCTGTATTTAAGGATGGCCTCGATGCACTCGTGAATTTCGCTGCGGAAACCCACGTGGATCGCAGCATCGAAGACGCCACTCCGTTTTTGCGCACCAATATTTTAGGTACGCAATGTTTGCTGGACGCCGCAAAGCGTTTCAAGCTAACCAAATTCGTTCAAATCAGTACTGATGAGGTTTACGGGAGCGCCCCGGCCGGCGTCAGTTTTACCGAAGAGACGGTGCTGGACCCGCGAAGCCCCTATGCCGCCAGCAAAGCCTCGGCCGACCATTTCGTTTCCGCATATGCCAACACCTACGGAGTTTCAGCGGTAGTTCTTCGCTGCACCAATAATTATGGGCCTTATCAATTCCCCGAAAAGCTGATCCCCTTGATGGTCGCCAATGCCCACGAAGACAAGCCTTTGCCGATTTATGGCGATGGTATGCAGGAACGGGATTGGCTATTCGTCGAGGATTACTGCAGCGCGATTGCGTTGGCGTTGGATAAAGCCCAGCCCGGAACGATTTATAACGTGTCGGCTGGGGCGCCGCAGCCCAATCTCAAAATTGTCCGCACCATTCTCAAGCATCTCGGCAAGCCAGAGTCGTTGATGCAGTATGTAAAGGACCGGCCCGGGCACGACCGCCGCTACGCTCTGGACAGCTCAAAAATCCAGAAAGAGCTAGGTTGGTCGCCCAAGATTTCGTTTGAAGACGGCATTCGACGTACCGTGAATTGGTATCAGAAAAACACCGCGTGGCTTGACCATGCGCGATCTGGTGAATATCGAAATTATTACGATCGGCATTATGTGCGCCGCACCGAGACTTTCAGCAAATAGTGTTTCGGTCAAACGCGCCAATCATAACGAGCGTCAAAATAATTCGATGCTTTTGCGCTCAGGCGGAGTCTCGATTTGAACTTTGCAGATCACCCAAACCGGCGCTGGCTGCTATTCGCAATGTGGTTGGCCTGTAGCGTTGTAGTTTCCTGGACCGCCCTCAACCCTCTACTCCGTTATTCATTCGGGAACGACGACGCGTCCCACATTCTTTTGATTCCGTTTATTTGTGCCTGGTTGATATTCATCGACCGTGAGCGGATCTTTAAACCCGTGTCTTCCGATATCCTCGTTTGCCTCATATTTTTAATCCCTGGGATAGCGATCGTTCTCTGGAATATTAGAACCCCGCCAATATCTCCATCTTTATGCGCGTTTGGTTTGGTGCTGGTATGGATCGCGGGTTTCGCGTTGGCATTCGGAAGAGAATCATTGAAGGCTGCGCGCTTTCCTTTGATGTTTTTGTTTCTTTTCATTCCCCTACCGGAAGCGCTCCTCAGCAGAGTCGTGTATTTTCTTCAAAAGGGTTCGGCGGAAATATCAGCGTTGTTGTTTGGACTGACACCGCTGCCCGTTCTCCGAGAGGGTTTCGTATTTCATCTGCCGCGCTTCAGTATTGAGGTAGCCCGGGAATGCAGCGGGATCCGCTCTAGCATCGCATTGCTGGTCTTGGCGATCCTAGTAGGACACTTTTTTCTGCGGACCTGGTGGAGACAAGTACTGTTCGTGCTAGCAGGGTTTGTAGTAATGATTGTGAAGAACGGGATTCGAATCGTTACGCTAACAATGCTAGCGAGCTACGTAGATCCCGGGTTTCTTTATGGCAATCTCCACCGTGAGGGCGGAGTGGTGTTTTTTCTGATTGGATTATTGCTGATGGTTCCGGTTTTCTGGCTGTTACAGACCGGAAAGCACCAGCCAAACTTGGCAGCCGCGAAAATAGCCGCACCCGTGGCCGAAAACTAACCGGTAGGACGCGGCCAACACCAAGCCCACCGAAACCCAGACTTACTTCTTCGCAGCTAATCCTTCCGCTTCGCTGCCATAGCCGTAATAATAATTGTTATAGGTGTCCGCGGAATCGACGCGGTTGAGCACTACGCCCAACAAATTTTTGTCGCGAAATTCTGCCGATACTCGCTGGGCTATCTCAGAATCGGTGCTTCCCGCTCTTACCACGAACAACACGCCATCGCACAGGTCGGCCAGCATGCTGGCGTCATGAACCGGCAAAGCCGGGGGTGAGTCCAGGATGACCCAATCAAAGATTTCGCTCATGGCGTCCAGCAGATGTTTCATTTTATCGCGCAGGAGCAGTTCGCTGGGGTTGGAAACCGGCTGGCCGCCTGGAATAAAACAAAGATTCCCATCCAGCCCGTTTTGAATAATCGCGTATTCGTCGACTTCACCGCGCAGGTAGTCGGTGAGTCCGGGGCCGCTAGGCGCTCCGAAGGATTGATGGAGCCTGGAAGCTCGCAAATCCGCGTCAATCAACAGTACGCGACGGTCTGGTTGACGGACGATGGACTGAGCCAGATTCGCGGCAACGAAGGTTTTCCCTTCCGCCGGGATGCTGCTGGTGACCAGCAATTTTTTCAGTTGTTGCGTTCCTGCAATCTGGTACAACCGCGAGCGCAAGGTGCGAAAGCGTTCAGCTCCGATGCGATCGCTTTCGTCGCCCACGAACACGCTATTTCTCGCGTCCAGCGACCATGAGGGATGGCAGCAGCGCTTGATTAGCTCCTCGTAATTGAGGAAGCGCGTTTCCTTGAAGCGCGGATCGATACCCGGGACGCGTACGTTCTCGACGCGCATCACATCTTCGGGCCGCTCGATGTGACGATTGATCTCTGCGGCACCTTCCACCAGGTCCGCCGTTACAACCCTGGGTGGTTGCGTAGCTTTATCCTGTGCTGCTTTCTTTAGCGCTTCGTGAATCCTGCTCATTGCTTCCTCATATTCCGCGTAGCCGCTTAGACTCCGCTAAAAATTTGCTCTTTGCGGTCGGCCACTGCGTTATTCCCGTTCAATCCAGCTACAGCCAGGGTCGGTACCACCGTCAACACCGGGAGGTGCAAGAAAAGTTCCGCATCGTGTTCGCTGTGGATGGTTCTATCCATCATGGCGAGCAGGAATAAAATACCGAAGCCGGCTAGCAAGCCGCCGACCGCGCCTCCACCAAGGAAATACGGCTTCTTTGGAAAGGACGGATCTTGGGGAAGGTTTGGCGGATCGTATACGCGAAATTGTTCGCTGTCCTGTTTATTCGCCAAATCGCGAGACTCCATCGCGCTTTGGCTCTTTTTGAGCAAGTCATTATAAATGTCGGAAGCGGTTTGATGGTCGCGAGTGATTTCTTTGTACTGCTGTTCGACCATGGGTGTCGCTTGCATGCGTCCCTGAACTTGGGACGCCTGTGACCGGATTTGTGCCTGTTCGCGCTGCAAATTCGCGATGGTCAAGTCGTCTTGCTTTAATTTAGCGCGGAGTAATTGAATCTGGGGCGGTTCATGGGTTGATTGCGCGGGCGCATTGGTGGGCGCCGGTTTAGGCGGCTCGGCCATGCGTTTCTTGAGTTCGGCAATCTGATTCTGAGTCTTGATCACATCCGGGTGATCGGGAGTATAGCGCGAAAGCAAACTTGAGAGTTGATCCTGCAAGAGAGTAAGTTGCGCGTCAGCGGAATCCGGATTTGGCCCACCAGTTGTTCGCGTCTTCCAGTTCGCTTCTTCTTGCTGCAATAAGGATTCGTTGAATGCTTTCTCTTGTTGGGCCCGGCTCAAGGCCTGGGTAGTTGCATCCAATTGCGAGTTGGTACTCATCAAGATGCCCAGGTTTGGCTGTGTGTCTTCCGGTAATGATCCCGGATGTTGCCGTTTGAATTCCGCCAGTTTCGCGTCTTCTTGATTCAATTTTGTCTGCGCTTCGGCAAGCTTTTCACTCACGAAGTCGGTTGTGCGCGATGCTTGCTGCTCGGTTTGACGGGCATTCTGCGCGAGAAACATGGAAGTAATTTCGGTGCAAACCTGCTGTGCAAGCTGTGGAGTGTCAAATGTCGCGGTGATATAGAATCCCGGCAACTGATGAGGGCCGGTACCCTGCATCACTTCCACGGGCTTGACGGTAACGGCCCCGCGCAGTTTTTCCACCAGTTCGTCGATGTGCATTCGACCCCGGTCCTCAGGGTAGAGATTTAACTTTTCAATAATTGGTTGAAGCCGCGAGCGGCTCAAAATCAGTTCCTGCATGGTCGCCAGGCGGTGGTTCAAGTCATCAGAAACGACCGGATCGACATACTTCGGAGATACCGAAGGCTGCTCCACCAGCACCATGGTTTGGGAGGTATACCGCTTTGGCAGCACATTGGCCGCAACCCAAGCGATCAGGGTTAATAGCACTGTGCTGATAGGCAGAATCCACCAATAACGTCTCAAAACCCGTTTTGCGTCTGTCGAATTCAGCTCGCGATTTGCGGCCATGTCTACCTCTTTAAATTTTTTCCTGAGCGCTCAAATTTGAGGAAAGCTTATAATACACTCTACGACTGTTGGTGTGTTGTTCTCGCTCTATATGATGCACGGGCCATGCCAATCCGGTGGTCCCGGCTTGCGGGCTCCGGCCTCCCCATATCCCATTAAGACCAATTATATCATATAGTTAGCATAAAGGCATTTATGTTGTTAGGGGGGCGCTTGGCCTACCAATTCATCGGCGGCAGGGAGTGGAACTGTTGTGCCATATTATGGCTGCTTTGTCCGCAGCCCCGGCGATTCCCGAGGGGCATCAATATTAAGGTTAGAACCGGGTCCTGAAGTTATCCTTCTATTTATTACACGAGGAGGATAAATTGCATGGTAGGACGCGTTCCGAAAGAAATTAGACCAATATGAGCTTTAGCCTGCGACGTTTAACACTCTGGTTGGCGCTGATTCTTCCTGCTTCGTCGTTGATGTCGTCCTGCCATCGGGACCCCGCCACGCGTATTCAGAAGGCCATGGAGCGTGGCGACCGCGAGTTTAATGCGGGCAAATACCCTGAGGCCATCATCTATTATGGCCAAGCCCTACAGGTGGACTCGAACTACCCGCAAGCGCACTACAAGCTGGCGCAGTCTCAAATGAAGATGGGCAGCTTCGCTTCGGCCTTTCGCGAATTCGCGCGCACTGTGGAACTTGACCCACAAAACTGGGCTGCTCAACTGGAGCTGGCGAAGTTATCTCTGCGCGGTGGGAAAGCGCAAGACGCTAAAGATCGCGCCTTAGTGATTCTGCAGAGTAATCCTAAAAACGCTGACGCACAGATGATCTTGTCCTCCGCAGACGCAGCTCTGGGAAACTCGAAAAACGCGCTCCGGGAAGCCCAAGAGGCTACGGAATTGGCTCCCGATCAGTCCGCGGTATTCATAAACCTGGGTGTTCTGCAGGCCAGGACTGGGGACACCAAAGGCGCTGAAGCGACGCTCAGGAAGGCCAAAACAGTGGACTCTACCGGCGTCACCGCGATGATGACGCTCGGCGGTTTGTATGAGCAGCAACGGCGCTGGACAGAGGCGGCCCAGGAATTTCAAGCAGCAATAACCCACGCTCCCAATAATCCGATGCCACGCGCTGCGTTGGCCAGCGTGTATATGAACCAGGGTCAGGACGCACTCGCTGAAAAAACCCTGACAGAAGCCAAAGAACAATTGAAGAACGATCCCGCCGCCTATCGGATGCTTGGCGATTATTATTTAGGACGCGGGGAAAATAGCAAAGCCCTTACGGAATTTTCCGCGCTTGCGGCACAATATCCCAAGGACCGCCAAGTACGAAAGACCTACATTCAACTTCTGGTACTGAACCATCGTATCGATGAAGCCGCCTCTCTCACAGATGATCTTCTGAAGAGTGCCCCGCAGGATGTCGAAGGCCTGGTGCTCAAAGGCGAGATCCAACTGCAACAAGGGAAAGTGGACGACAGTATTCAAACGTTGCAGCAAGCATTGCACGCCTCCTCTGATAACGCTTTCGCACATTACCAAATGGGACTCGCGCTACGGCAAAAAGCAAAGCCGCAGGAAGGGGAGAGCGAATTACGTGAAGCTGTGCGCCTTAGCCCTTCGCTGTATGAGGCGTGGCGCGCGCTTGGTGAAATCGCCGTGCAGCGAGGGGACTGGTCCGGGTTGCATAACATCGCGATGGAGTTGAAAAAGATCGCGCCGCGTGCCGCGGAGGGATATTTATTCGATGCAACGTCGCGCATGAATCAGAATGACCCTGCGAGCGCGGAAGGGGATCTCGATCAGCTGGTTGCCATTGCCCCGGACAAGGCCTTGGGCTACGTAAAGCTTGGGCAGCTGCGAGTTGCGCAAAAACGCTTGAATGAAGCCGAAATCTTGTATCGTCAGGCATTGAGCCATGAACCCGGTTCGATAGAGGCTGTCCAGGGATTGGCCGATTTGGATTTTCGGCGGAATAAACCAGACGAAGCTTTGCAATTGCTCAAAACTACGATCGAACAAAATCCCAACAACGCGCAATTGTACGTACTTCAAGCTCAGGCGTTGATTCAGAATAAGCAGCCCGGCGACGCGGAAAAGTCGCTGGAGCGAGCGCAGCAAATTGGCAAACAAAACGTAAACGCGGTGGTGTTGCTCGCGCAATTACAAGCTGGTCGAGGCGCGCGTGATGAGGCGATCTCCAGTTACCAGCGCGCCATCCAAATTGCGCCGAATAATGCTGCGCTTCAGGTCGCCCTCGGCGGTCTGTATGAAAACGCCGGTAACTGGCAAGCGGCACAAACCCTTTACCAGAAGGCCCTCTCGATACAGCCCGATAATCCGCAAGCTGCCAACAATCTCGCTTACTTGCTGCTGGAGCATAACGGCAGCGTTAATCTGGCGCTGACGCTGGCGCAGGCGGCCCGGCGAGGATTGCCGAATTCTCCCAATACCGCCGACACCCTGGGGTGGGCGTATTATCATAATGGCGCCTATTCAGTGGCTCAGCCCCTGCTGGAGGAGGCGGTAAAGAAAGTGTCGGACAATCCCGCCTATCGCTATCATCTGGGTGTGACGTATCAAAAATTAAACGACAATGCTCGGGCCCGCGCACAATTTGAAAAAGTAATTAGTTTGAACCCAGGTTCGCCCATCGCAGAAGAATCGCGCCGCGCATTGGAACAAACTTCAGGCGGCTAACTCGATTCAGTAGCGCAGACCAGACATTAGAGTCGTTCAGGAGATGCGAATATGCCGGTGGATGTCTCGACCAATCAGCAAGCGGCAGAAAAGATTGTTGCTCTCGGAACCAAGAATGGTATCGAGCTGGCTATCCGCGGACGGACAGAAAAAACTCTCGGCAAAATAATTGCCAAAGCAGACTCGCCCGATCTGATTGAAGGTGTGCGCATCGAGCCGCTGCAGGTTTACCCCGACGATCGCGGATTTTTCACCGAGCTTGCGCGCCTCGGTAAGGGACTTGCATCGGGCATGGTGCCCGACGGTACGCGAAATATTCAGGTCTCCTTTACTCTTACCTATCCCGGGACGATCAAAGCCATTCATTACCATTCTGAGCAAACCGATCTCTGGGCTCCGGTCTCCGGCATGCTCCAGGTTTTTCTTTGCGACCTGCGCCGAAATTCGAAGACTTTCGGCTTGATCAACACACTGTATGTCGGCCGCTTTCGTCCTTGGGAAATTCTCATTCCTCCAGGCGTGGGCCACGGCTACAAGGCGCTTGGGATCGAGCCCATCAACCTGCTGTATTTTACAGACCGTCATTACAATCCCGCGGATGAGCTGCGCTTGGCGTACAACGACCCGAATATTGGCTACGACTGGGAGACGCAATTCAAGTAGCAGATGCGCGTACTCCTAATTGGCGCCAATGGAATGCTGGGAAAAGACATTGTCCAAGAGTGGCACGACGATGAGCTGATACCGGCCACGTCGCGCGACGCCGACATTCGAAACTACGAACAAGTGGAGCGTTTGATCACCGCTGCCCGCCCGGAATGGATCGTGCTCGCCGCGGCTTATACGGATGTTGACGGCAGCGAGCGGGATCCCGAGGCAGCTTTTGCCGTGAACGGTAAGGGTACGGAAAATGTGGCCGGTGTGGCCCAGAAGTATGGCGCGAAGGTTCTCTACGTAAGCACCGATTATGTTTTTGATGGCCAAGGAAAACGTCCGTACGAACCGGCAGATCCGATAGCTCCAATCAACGTGTATGGTGAATCGAAGGCTCGCGGGGAGCAAGCAATCCAGGCAAGCCTGCGAGATTGGTGCATCGTACGCACATCCTGGCTGTTTGGCGCGGCAGGATCCAGTTTCCCTGAAAAGATACTGCGCGCTTCGGAAACCCGCCCTGAACTGTCGGTAGTCTCCGATCAGGTCGGCTCTCCGACTTACACTCGTGATCTGGCTGTGGCAATTCGCGGTCTAGTTCATGCTGACGCGAGAGGTTTTGTAAGCGTTACGAACTCAGGTACATGTTCCTGGTTCGAATTCGCACAGGAAATCCTGCGGCAGGCCGGCAAAAATAATCCGGTAAAACCGATCGACACCGTGCAAGCCGCTCGTGTCGCAAAGAGGCCGGCATATTCGGTGTTGTCGCCCGCTGTATTGCATGCGTTCGGCATTACCGTGCGCCACTGGCGCGATGCGCTTCCGCCTTATCTGGCTGAATTGCGGAAGATGGGCAAATTAACTTAACTCCCTGAACCAGCTGTTTACATACTGATCCCAGCGTTAAGTGCGACTCAATCAAATCAGGGAATAACTACCGATACCTCGCTGGAGTACCCGCTTTCTTGCCCGGAAGCATCTACCGCCGTCGTCACATAGTAATAAGTCTGGCCATTCTGCACGCTAGTGTCGCTATAGGTTAAAACGCCGTCCGGACCGGAGTTCACTCTCGCGTATCCGGTTCCGCTCGTTGCACTGCGGTAGATGTTATATCCAGTTGCGGAGGTGCTGGCATTCCAGGAAAGCAATACGGTGTGTTGAGTCTGCGCCACGCCGTTCCCCGAAACCGCTATAGCTGCGGGCGACCCATTGGCGTTGCTGACAATGGCAAGCGTGCCTGATGTGGCCACAGCAGCTGTGGGCGAATATTGCACTGTTAAGCTAATGCTTTGCGATGGCGACAGTGTCACCGGCGATCCACCCGACAAAGTTAAATTTGCTCCCGTCAAAGCTTCGCTGGAGATCGCCACGTTTGAGTTGCCCGTGTTCGAGATCGTCACACTGCGCGACGCAGTGCTTCCCACGTTGACGTTCCCGAAACTTACGTTGGAAGGATTCACAGCCAGGCTCAATCCGGCGGCCACGCCCGCTCCGCTCAAAGCAATGGCAGAGGGTGGATTGGAGGCATCGCTCACCAGGGACAAGCTTCCGGTTGAAGGTCCTGCAGATTTAGGATCGAACTGCACGTTGAAGGCAGTCGCTTTGCCGGCGCTCAGCGTCATAGGAAGGGGCAGCCCGGAAGCGCTGAAGCCCGCGCCGGAAATATTCGCTGCCGTAATCGTTACAGTTGCCGTACCTGGATTGGAGATCTGAACGGTTTGCGTGTTAGCTACGCCGGTAACCGCGCTGCCAAAATTGATACTTCCAGGTGACAGGGTCAGTGCCGACTGCGAAACAGTTCCAGAAACAGTGACGCTGGTAATGCCGCCCTGTGCGCTGACCATGGAAATGTCACCGCTAGCGGCTTTGGTCGTCGTGGGGCTATATTTCACCGTCAAGGTCAGAGCTTCGCCGGGTACCACCAGCACCGGTGTAGCGATACCGGAGGTAGAGAATCCCGACCCGCTCAAGTTGATCTGCGAAAGGGTCACATTGCCCGTCCCGACGTTTTTCAACGTTGTCACTGCTGAGGCTGAGCTCCCAACTTGCACATTGTTAAAATTGAGGGCCGCGGGCGTCGCAATCAACTTTCCGATCAACTGATTAGTCGCAGTCCCGGACAGAGCTACGGTTGCTGTTGGCGTATTCGGATCGTCGCTTGAAACGGACACGGCGCCCGAGAAGTTTCCAGTCGTGCTGGGCGAGAAGGTGAGATTCAGAGTTATGTTGCCGCCGGCCGGAACTGTCGCCGGCGTCTTGATCGCGCTTCCTTCGAAACCCTTCCCGGAGACTCCTATGTGAGAAATTGTGAGGGCCGCGGCGCCCGAGTTTGTAAGCGTTAATGCGGCGTTTGCGACGGTGTCCACGGTAACGTTGCCGAAATCATGGGTGGCCGACGAAACAGTCAATTGCGGACCTGTGCTGCCGGTTGAGGCCGTCAGGACTACCGGCTCCGGAGTGCCAGGCTCCCCATTGAAACTCAAAGTACCTTGTGCCTTGCCGGTCCGGCTGCTGCCTTTGTACCAAATCATGAAGTTGGACTTCTGCCCAGGGTGCAGGGCAAGCGGAAATTGCAGACCGGAAATGGAAAACTCGGTACCGGAAATGCTGGCTTTGGTCAGCGTTACAACCGCCTTGCTATTGTTCACGACGGCAGCAGCGTGGGAAGCCTGTTTGCCTACCCCTACGTTTCCGAAATCCAAGGCCCCCGGTATAACCTGAATGGCGGATTGGGGCTTATTTGAGCCGCTGACCATGCCTGTGCAGCCGCTGGTCCACAGCAAGACCGTGAGGACCGCGCCCCACAGAATCGGCGCTCCCGCGAAGTTTGATGCTGCCACACTTGCCCGCCCAAGTAGCCTGAAGCCGTTATAGTGCTTAGCCATTTCTCCCCCGTGGTTCGTCTAGGGAAGACTAAATTTCGGAGGTGTATTGGAACTACTGGTGGGTCGTCCCAATTTGGTGCAGGGGGTACCTGCCCCTAGGGACAAAAGCGCTGCCCCGTCTTTACTACTTGTTAATAGTATATATTATTACCTAAGTAATTAACGGCATTGTTAATAGATTTTATTGCGGGTGAGGCGCTACGAAATTACAGCTTGGCGTGAGGGTTTTCTGTGGCTCGGTCTGAGACGCGTGCAGGGCGCCGGGAAGTCAGCCCGGCATCTCGAATTTTATAGATCAGGGCGCGATAGCTGATTTGCAATGCCGCGGCAGTTTTGCGCCGGTTCCACTGGTGGGTGCGCAAGGAATCCAGGATTACGTTACGCTCAAGTTCCTGTATTGCTTCCTTCGCAATGCGTTTCAGAGGCACTGCGCCAACAGCCACTTTGACTTGTGATTTGATCGCTGCCCGCTCGGCTGCGCCGGTTTGCCCCAGGGCGGCCTCTGGCCCGATCAGAACGTGGCGAGCCATGCCGTTGGATAGCTCGCGCACATTTCCGGGCCAATTGGCATTCTGCAAATATTCGATCATTTCCTGGCTAAGCGGTTTCGATTCGATCGCGAACTGCCGTTCATGCAAGGTGCGGAAATATTCCGCCAGGACGGGAATGTCTTCCTTGCGTTCAGAAAGCAGCGGCAAACGAAAGCGAACGACGTTAATTCTGTAGAACAAGTCCGAGCGAAAGTGTCCGGCGGCCATTTCTTGTTCCAGGTCCTTATTAGTGGCGCAAATTACGCGTACATTCACCGCTCGCTCTGCCTGATCTCCGATTCGCGAAAAACAACCATCCTGAAGGAAGTGCAGAATCTTGCTTTGCAGGCCCATTTCCAGATCGGCGATTTCGTCGAGAAATAGCGTGCCATTGTGTGCGAGCTCCACGCGACCTGGCTTTGAAACCTGTGCACCGGTAAATGCTCCTTTTTCATACCCAAAAAGCTCGCTCTCCAGCAGGTTGCTGGGTATCGCGGCGCAATTTACCTTTACAAATTGGCCTTGGCTAAACGCGGATCTGGCATGGATCCACTGCGCCATAGCCTCTTTCCCAGTGCCACCGGCTCCACAAAGCAGCACCGGTATGTTGGTACGGCATATTTTCTCGGCCCGCAGACGAACTTCGTTCATAGCCGCGGAACGTCCAAAAAGCACATAGTCCGGTGGAAGACTATTGGCTGGATGTGCTGCATTAGGTCGGGTTATCGATGAGTTACTCATGGCTGGTGCTCTGAGGAGTGCATCTGGTGCGCCAACAGGCGGTAAACTTGGAACCACTACGATGTTTTGTAACTGACTGATAATTTGCGGTATACAGCGAAACCGTCAGCCGAGTACTGGTACCCGCGGACTAGACGCAGCCTTTGTAAAGCGCATCAAACGGAAAATGTTCGCTTCATAAAAGAACAGTTTTCCACCGTCGGGGAGGTCGGTATGGTGGTTCTAAATCAGAACTACACTTGCTGGAGTTAGATATGGCACACTGTAGACCCTGCCTGGGCCGGCGTCGCTCTGGCGTTTCCACTCGCGTCTCCCAGTGGTGCCCTTTCAGAGCGAACCGTCGAGTTGTCCCCGGCATCGAGGTCCCCACTGCTACTCATAGGCAGGCGCCAGATAATGATGGATAAATCTGTGCAGTCGCAATTTTCAAATATAAAGCTCGATCAGTTGGTCTATGTCGAGCTTGAGGCCCACAACGGAGGCATGATGCTCACGGTCTCCGAAGAAGGATTCACCTTTCGGGCCGTAACCTCGGTACGCCCCAGCGGGCGTATCCCCTTCTCCTTCGTTATTAACGGCACCCAGAAACTAGAAGGGTTCGGCGAGATTAAGTGGACCAAAGACGAAGGCAGAGTGGCAGGCCTGCAGTTCACCGATGTATCGACGGAATTTCTCCATGCCCTTAGGAAATGGTTGAATCAACTAAGCGCGCCGGTCGTACCGTCATCAGCTGAAGCCGGCAATGATAACTCCATCAATCTCGACCACGGTCTGAGGACGGAATCACCTCAACCAGCACCTCCGCAGCCGATGACAGATACCCAGCCAAGGTCTGAGTTTGGAATGAATTTTGGCCAAGCATTAGGCAGTGGAACGCGGCAATTCGATGTTGCTCAGGCTTCGGCCCACGACACCAGCACCGCGCCGTTACCAAGGTCAACACACATTCTGACTGACTGGGAATATCCTGACGGTTTGCCGGCGGAGCCGAGCTCCCGGGGCAACGGTGTTGTTATCGCGGCAGGAGTAGCATGCCTCCTGTTGTTGGCCGTCCTGCTATACAGTTTCCGGGAAACGATTGGCCGCTCCTTGATTTCCCTGGGACAGACATTATCCTCACCGTCATCTTCACCGTCGGAAAATTCTCAAGCACAGGTTCCTGATACTTCCAAACCCGAAGAAGAGGTTCAGCAACCCGCAACGACAAATGCGGCCAAGCAAGACAACGCCGCATCCAGTAACGGTGACAAAACGTCACCATCGCAATCGGCGGCCAGTAACAATGACAAACCGGAAGCCGTCCGGCCACAAGAAGATCGCGAAAAAACTGTGCCCTCGCCGCCAAAAACAGAAAACCAATTTAGAGATGAACGACCGACTCCTTCCTCTGAAGAACCAGTCGCCGCGAGTACGCGAAAGCAGGATCCTGCCGACGAGGTCCGCGCACTTTGGTCCGCCGTGGGCAAGGGAAATACTGCAGCCGAAGTAACTTTGGCAAAACTCTATATGATTGGTGGAGGAGTGCCGAAGAATTGCGATCAGGCTCGGGTGTTACTGAGAGCCGCCGCGAAAAAAGGTAACAGCGAGGCGATCAGTAAGCTCTCGCAGATTACCCGCCAAGGCTGCCCCTGAACTTCGCTGCAATGGCTGATTGAGTGTAATAGGCGATCTGGTTGAACCTGGCAGGACTGACTTAATTACTGAGAGAGTCTTCACCACGAACAATATCGTACCGTTCAATCACCGCAGCGACGCCGAGTCGCATATTGCGTGCTTCTGAGCGGGGATCAACGCGTACGACTCGGCCCGCCGCTTTCACATATACTTCCGAGCCGTGAGTGACCTCAGTGGGCAGCGTTAGAGTAATATCCAGTTCTGAGCCAGCCTGCAAATCCTGCTCCACTATGAAATACACGCCCCGCGTGGAGATGTCGAGCGTTTCGCCCTTCCGCGAGGCAGCCATCCGTACGTCCGCGGCTTCAGTGGGAATGCGAATCATTACTGGTAACGATAAATCGTATCTTCGGGCATTACGGCGTTCCGACATTCCGTGCATCCTCAGTAAACGCGGCGGCCTCGTGACCTGGGCGCGCCTCCCCCTACGAGTGACCTTACTGTAAAGGGCGCGACGCCGCCACGCTGTAACCGCAGACAGCCGGAACGGTTGTTCTAAAGATAAACGGCTCGTACTGGGAAGCGAGCCTACTCGTTCCGACCCCCAATTCCGATGGTCGTAGGTTCCTCAGTCGCCGCTGCCGGCGCGGGTACACTGGCCCGCCTGGTCCGCGGCGTATCCAGATTAAACTGGCGCATTTTATACAGTAGCGCCTTGTAACTGATGCCCAACATTTTCGCGGCGTCCTTGCGGCACCAGCGAGTCTTCTCTAGCGCATCGGCAATGGCTTCCATTTCCGCTTCGTCCTTCAGGCCACGCACCAGGGCCTTCAGTCCTTGCGGCTCGCGGTGCACCGCAGGCTCCGCGCGCGGAGAAGTACGCTGCCTCGCGGAAGACATCTCGACCAGTTCACGCAAGCTGCCTTCGTCATCCTCAAGAATCACGTAGCGCTTCACGAAATTCTCGAGTTCACGCAGATTGCCCGGCCAAGGATAATTCACGGCGGCATCCAGCAAATACTTCGAAGGACCTTGCGGCGTCTTCCCGAACTTCTCGCTGTACTTCTGCAGAAAGTGACGGAACAAAAGAGGAATTTCCGAAGTGCGCTCGCGTAGCGGGGGCACATTTATCGAAAGCACGTTCAAGCGGTAGTAGAGATCTTCGCGGAACCGCCCAGTCTTCATAGCCTCTTGAACGTCCACGTTAGTAGCGGCCAGAACTCGCACATCGGTCTCCACCAGATGCCGGCCGCCGAGGCGGGAATATTGGTGGTCCTGCAGGACGTGCAGAAGCTTGGCCTGCAAATGGGTGGTCATTTCCGCGATTTCATCCAGGAAAATGGTTCCTTTATTAGCCATTTCGAATTTGCCGGGCTTGGCGCGCACCGCGCCCGTAAACGCCCCTTGCTCGAAACCGAATAATTCGGACTCCAGCAATTCTCCAGGCAAGGCCGCGCAATTCACTTTGATGAACGGCTGGCTGCGCCGCTTCGAGCGTAAGTGAATCATGCGCGCCACTACTTCTTTACCAACTCCGCTCTCTCCGCAAATGAACACCGGCACGTCCACGGGAGCGATCTGCAAAATCTGTTGGCGGATGCGCACCATTTGCGGGCTGGCCGCCAGAAAACTGATGTCTTCGGTGATTTGTTCACAGTAATCGCGTAGTGCCAGATTTTCGGTAACCAGTTGTTTTTTCTGCCGCGATTTCAGCATCGCCGCATCCAGCTCGGTCTTTTCAAAAGGCTTGGTCAGATAATCATGCGCTCCGATACGTATGGCTTCCACGACCGTGCCAACTTCGTTCGAACACGACAACATGATCACGTTCAAACCGCGGTCAATTTGCATCAGTTCTTTGAGCGTATCAATGCCGCTTAGTTCCGGCATCAGCACGTCGAGAATAATGAAATCCGGCCTTTCTCCAGCGGTGATTTTTTCGATGCCTTCTCTTCCGGAACTGACCGCTTCCACATCAAAGCCGTCCACTTCCAGAAGCGTCTGCAGATACTTTCGAATGCTGGGCTCGTCATCGATGACCAGAATTTTTTCTTTAACTTCTTTTGCGGACATATTGACCTTTCTAATCGCGAAATCCTTTTAACTAGCTCGGGTCCATAGGCAATAAAAATGTAAAAGTGCTGCCTTTTTGTTGCTCGCTTTCGACCCAGATTTTGCCGCGATGCGCCTGAATCAGCCGCTTGGCGATCGCCAAGCCCAGACCCATCCCGGAGGTGTTGCGATCCACTCTGACGAAATCTTCAAATATTTCCTGGTGATGCTCCGCGGCGATGCCCGGCCCGGTGTCCGTTACGCTGACTTCCACGCTGTTGGGGCGTGGCAGCCGGAACCGCCGGCGTTCGTGAGTGGGCGCCACCCCAGCTACACGACGCTCCCAAAAATGCGGTCCCGCGCGCAGCGTGACGCTTCCGCCCGCAGGCGTGTGTTTCAGCGAATTGTCCAGCAAGTTCGCCGCGGCTTGTTGCACCTTCTGATAATCAAATCGAAAAGTCGGAATGGAAGGATCGAAACTTGAGTCCAGTTTCACACCTTTGCGCTGAAATGCTTCCGACCAACGCTTTGCCAATTCATCCAGGCAATCGCGCAAATCGTTTTCGCGAAGTTGCAAAACCAGCTTCCCGCTTTCCAACGCGGAGTAGTTAAGAAACATGGACACCAGCCGCACTAGCCGCTCGCAGCTGTCTTTCGATTCTTCGAGAATATCTTGCTGCTTATCGGTGAGACGGCCCAACGAGCCGGTGAGCAATAAATCGTAATAGCCCTTAATCACCGCCAGCGGCGTTTTCAGTTCATGCGCTGCGGACGCCAGGAACACCGTTTTCTGTCGGTTCACCTCTTGAAGTTTCAGGTACGCTGCAAGCAAGTTGCGGTATGTGATCTCGCGTTCCTGCAATAATTCCTGCACGGTAAGCTGCGTTGCCGCTTCAGACGCCGCGGCGTTTTGTTCCTTAGTCGGAAGCTCCAGTTGCACCACCAGCCAATCCGGATCGGGCATCCACTTAACCAGGGCACGGGACTTTACATCAGAGAGCTCGACATCCAGCTCCATGCGATGTTCTCCGCTTTCAATCAACTTAAAGATGTGCCCCGCGCCGATCTTCAAAATATCCTTAAAAAGATTCAGCGACTCCTGATGGTCCAAGCCCTTCGAAAGCAGATACTGGCGGGCTCGCTGGTTTAGCAACAGCACTCGCCCATCACGATCCGCTACAAGAAGTGAACTATTTACTGCGTCTAAAAGTCCATGAACCAGGCTGACTGGTAGGGTGTCCGACGAACGCTCGGGCGACATCGGGCGCCGTTGAGGTGCCGACCGATCATCCGCTACAGAAGAAGTACCCGTATCTACAGACATTTCAATCCCATCCGGGTTCACCAGTAAAGTGGCAAAAGTTTTCCCATAGGCGCTGGCTCATACTGGCAAAGGGGTTACGGGCTGTCAATGGTAAAAGCGTTCCATTTGCACATTATCGGAAACCAACTGGATATGCCGAGAAGACTACTCCTCCTAATTGGGGTGGGGCCTCCTGCAGCTATATTAAGTCTCTTTATATCAGAAGGTTAGGATACGCTGCGGCCTCATTGTGTGGCACTAAAGATGCTTGTATCCGTACTAGGTCCCTAGTACTAAGAGAGAGAAAGTGGAATTCGACCTGATCAAGGAAAACCAAAGCTTGGACTCATCTTCGACCCGACGGTCATCGCGTCTTCGCCTGCAGGTCCCCGTATTTTTGCGTGCTACGGATAGCTCCGGGGCGGAGTTTATTGAACTCACCAAGACGTTAAACATCAGTGCCACCGGAGCGTGCATTACGTCCGCGTATCAGCTCCGTAGGGACCAGGTCGTTCATTTGACCATTCCCGCTCCTTCGCCGGCCTCCTCGGGGATTGTGCCCAATGAGACGCCGCCGATGGTCGCCCGCGTCTTGCGCCAGGAAAGCATTGGGGACATGCGTTTGTTCGGATTGGAATTCCTCAGAGCAATTGAGTAAATTTCTGCCCTTTTCAGCCTAATCCAAAGCCATTGCAGCAACATTAATCAGGCTTCCATTTTCTAGATTCAACGTGCATTTGCCGTATGCCGCGCTTTTGTAATAGCATAGCGAAACATTTTCCTGATTTCTGTGGCACGGGCGTCTCGCTTTGATCCCAATTCGATTGGACTCCGGCATGCTCCCTTGAAGAGCAGCCCAGTGATTCACCCCACCCCCGCGGGGACAGGCAAAGGTTAGGTTAAGACCCGATATGCCCAGCCCCGGCGTCCCAGCGCCCCCTCGTTCGTCGTTGGAAGATTCCTATCTCGAGTTGCTTACCGATACGCTTGAGACTCTCGATCTGCCTGCTCGCGGACAATTCCTCCAACGTTATCTACGCGCCGTTACCCATCTCGATCTCCGCGAGAGTCAGTGCCTTCAACTTTGGGAAGAAATAATTACGCGCAGGCGCCAATTGAGCGAGGCGTTACATCGCACCGTTTCGTTAAAGACCGCGCTCATGGATGTATTTTCCACCGCGGGCCTGCTTCGCGTTCCGGTGCTCATCGAATATGACGAATTAAAAAAGCTCAACTTGAATGCGGTCACTGATTCGTTGACCGAGCTTTACAATCGTCGCGTCTTTAACGAATTTTTCGAACGAGAACTAAACCGCGCAAAACGCTATAACCAGCCGCTCGGCTTGGTCATGATGGACATGCATCGTTTCAAGGAAGTGAACGACAAGCATGGTCACCCGCGAGGCGATGAAGTTCTTCGCATGGCCGCTGCTACCCTGAAGAAAGCGTTGCGCACATCGGACTTCGCCTTTCGAATTGGCGGCGATGAATTCGCGTTGATCTTGCCCCAAACAGATGCGCCACAGTCGCACGCGCTCAGTCGCCGTATTGAGACCGTATTTGCGGACACTCTGAAATCGCTGCAACTCAATGTCACGGTAGGTATGGATTATGGCGTCGCAAATTATCCTCAGGATGGCGACAATGCCGACGAACTGGTGCGCATTGCTGATGAGCGCTTGTATCAACGCAAGCATGCTCACCGCGGACGACCCACTGACGGTCCCGCGCCGGGCCCCGTAGAGTCTGCTCCAACACAACCGCCGGTAACTCCCCCAGCGGCAGAGCGCCCGGCATCTACTCCTGCGCCTCCTCCGATTTCCATTGAGACTAAACGCCCGCCGGAAAAACAAGAGGAAGCAGCACCATCGGCAACTCCGCCGGGGCAGCCTGAAGGCTCAAAATTATCTTCTGTTCCCAAGCCTCCGCGCACTTTTACAACACCGCGCAAGGCCGAACGCGTCTCCATGACCGGCACCAATGCCTATGCGGTGCTTGGCGAGCAAGGTGCGCGTCGCGCTAAAGTATTGGACCTCGGCTTTGGTGGAGTAGCTCTCGAACTCGATTCGTCAGAGGGTTTGACGGAGAATATTCTCGCAGTTCTGCACGTCCCGATTCTTCCCCCCGTGCGCGTAAATCTGAAGCCGGTCTGGTCACAGCGCACCAATCTGGGCTATCGCGTCGGTTGCACCTTCGTCAACTAAATCGCTTCTTGCAAATCAGCTGAATCCGCCTCGATTGGCGTCCATTTGACGCCTCGCGTATAATGGCTACTGCCTCGCGACCTAGCGACGCGGCAGGATCCGACAGCGCCGTGCAGACCGGACGCGATGGATTGGAGACCCATGAAACCCGGAATTCACCCCGACTACCACGCTGTCACCGTGCATTGCGCCTGCGGGCACACTTTCCCGACGCGTTCGACCATAAAGGGCGACACGTTAAGAGTGGAAATTTGCTCGAGTTGCCATCCCTTTTTCACCGGCAAACAGAAGCTTATCGACACCGCCGGGCGCGTCGAGCGATTCACGAAGAAATACGCCGATGCCGCTGCCAAGGCCGGAGCCGCGAAGAAGTAGTCGCTTCTCACTTCCACACGCATGGCAATGATCCGCGGTTATTTGCTAACGGTCGAAGTGTGCTCGTGTGCGTGCTGTTAGCCGTCCGTGTAGAATAACGTTCCATCGTGGCTGATCAATCTCGCATGTTTGAACGAGCGCGTTCGGGGGAACTCGTGGAGACTGCTCCGCCGCGCGTAACCCTGCGAAATTCTTTTGCGCATCCCTACGATTCCGCTATCGCCGCGGCACGCACCTGCTACGCCTCGAAATTAATTGGCCCGGAAGAAGTTACCGACAAGCAGCGGCTGAATATCGGTGCAGGGACTTTTTACAGCGGCCATCACACCGTCTACCAACACGCCCATTTCGAATTTGGACTCGAAAATGTCAGCCGCCAGTTTGTGTGGTCATTTCTTCACGCTCAGCCTTTCTATAACTCAGAGCAACAAAGCCAGCGCTATGTTCGCCTCGATCGCGCCCACGCATATGTTCCACCGCTTTCTTTATTTTTTGACGAAGGTAGTAAGGAAATCTACGAGCAGGCCATCGCGCGTGCGTGGGATTATTACCGCGAATTGTCAGCACTGCTCGTCGGAGATGCGCGCTCGATTTTGTCCGGCATCTGGCATATCGGACCGATGTCGCATCCCAAGCGTGCTGACAAAATTGAGCGGTCCGCCGAGAAACGCGCCATAGAAGTCGCGCGTTACGTGCTCCCCGTGGCGGCCTTTACCACCATGGTGCACACCATATCCGGCATCGTTCTTCATCGCCTATGGAGGATGACTACGGCATGCGACACACCCAACGAAGCGCGGGCCGTGATTGGCGCCATGGTCGCGCACGTGCGAGAAGTGGACGCGCAATTTTTCGATCGCTTTGGCACCGAACCACTTGAAGAAGTTCCGGAGTGGAGCGATCGCGCAAATGGCGGCCTCAATGGCGCAACAACTCCGAGCAATGGAACCGTGAACGCCGACGGCAAATTCGAACCCGAATTTGATTCCAGTCTTCACGGCAAAACTTCCAAGCTCATCGATTATTCCGCCAACGCGCCGCGCGTAATTGCCCAAGCCTATCGCGCAGTCGTGGGGCTTACCGAAGCGCAGTGTTCCGACGCAGAGGCTATCGACCGCCTTCTGAACCCCGCTCGGAATCTCTACCGTCTCGAGACATTAAATGTTGGCGTGCACGCGCCCATGATGCGTGCATTGCAACACGCGAATTACACCTTTGCGAAAAAAATCAGCCACACCGCCGATAGTCAGGACCAGCGCCACAGAATGGTTCCCGGCTCGCGGCCGCTGCTCACTCTTACGGACACTCGCGCGCCCGACTTCATCACTCCCAAACTGCTGGCGCAGAATCGCCAAGCGCTCGAGGTCTATGAACGCGCCATGCAGGACGCCTGGCAAGCCAAGAATCAATTGCTCGATCGCGGCGTTCCCCTTGAATTGGCGCTATATCTTTTGCCCAACGCGAAATCAATTCGCGTAGTTGAAACTGGATCACTGCTGCATCTACTGCATAAATGGACCATGCGAACTTGTTTTAACGCTCAAGAAGAAATTTATCAGTGTTCCATGGACGAACTCGATCAATTGCGAGAAGTACACCCCGAATTAGCGCGCTATGTTGGGCCGCCTTGTTATGTTCGTGCGGGAGTGACCACGCCGATCTGCACCGAGGGCGCGCATTTTTGCGGAATAAAAGTCTGGCTGGACTTCCCCAATATCGCTCGACCAATCTGAGTTGTTGTCTCCTCTAAGTTGTCAACTGCGCCAGTGCAGCGTTACTGGGCCCGGCATGGGATGCACCATAGTCGCACCGGTGGCGCGCGACTCCAACAAATTCGCTTTCAGCGCGAAATACCATTTCGCCGGGCGATCCGCGTCATCTATCAACATTAAATGAGGATTGTATTTCAGGCCTTCCGCCTGCTTGATCATGGTTTCCTGATCCTGCCGCAGGAATTTTTTAGCGAACGCGCGGAATACCGGAACGACCAACGGCATCCACCCCACCAGATTCCACGCCGCCACAAAATCGATGCGGCATAAGTCCCGGCGCACCGGAGTTACCGTGGCCCGGCTGGAAAACCATAAGTGGCCGCTGCGTATTTCTTCCAGCCGCATATTGGGTAAGACAAAATCGATCATCGTCGTCGTGGCTTCACCAGAAAAATATCGCAACAATTTGTACGGCGCGCTGTTGGACGATGGCTCGTGCCTGCTCATACGAAAACCATTGGGAATGGGCTCGAAGCGCTTTTCTTTTTCATGGATGCTTAGCCGGCTTCGCCAGTACCACGATTGGTGCACGAAGGGACCGTGCGCCGGGTCCATTAACCCGATGATTCCCTGATCGACGTGCGATGGAAGGTCGCAAGACAAACGGGTGATCTTGTATTTTTCGCTGAACACCGGTAGCCGGGGCGCTTCGGGGACATCTTCTGGCGTCCGCGACCCCGACGCGGTCATATATACCCAGACGTATCCATCGTGTTCCGTACACGGATAATGGCCCGCGAAAATCCGATCGACGCGTAATTTGTCCTGGCTCGCAAGCGACGGAATTTCCAGGCATCGCCCGCTGCACGCGTCAAATTTCCAGCCATGGTAGCTGCATTCCACCGCCTGCCCATCAAATCTTCCGTACGACAACGGGATTCCCCGGTGTGGGCAAGAATCCCGCATCGCGAACGCCTGACCCTGCGACGTGCGCCCCAACGCCAATGGCACTTCCAATAGCATGGCCTTGGCCAGGTTTTTCCCTTTTATCTCCGAGCTGCGAAGCGCCGGATACCAAAAATCCCACAGAAACCCCGCATCCTGAGTCGGTGCAACTTCGCGAAGCGGAGAACTTGCCATTTGTGGCGCGGATTGCACGGCTTTCGTCATACCGGGACCAAATCGTAGTACACATCCACGCACGCATCAACGACACGATATTTTCTACGATGAGCTATGCGCTAACTGTCCGAGTTTATTGAGCGAGAGTGTGGGAGCCCGGCCGTCTCACAGGCAAAAAAATAGAGCGGACTGCTAGGCCGTGGGGAGCTAGGCCGTGAACCTCTGAATTAGGTGGGCACCACGAGCCAACCGTTAGGCTTTCCTGCCCCGCTCGCCGGTCGTTGCGTCCAACTGATGCGTTGACCAGCCAGCGGGACAGGCCGTGCACACAGGCTGTCTGTCCGCAGCGCCTCAGAGATTCGTCATTGGTTCAAACAGCTTTCGCTCCCTCACCTGCTTCGAAGAACCGCTCCAGCAAGTATTCTAACAGCATGGCTGCGGCAAGGTCGAAGGTCAGGGGCGGAGCCGTTGCGAGCGCGGCATGGGGCTTTTTTTCGGAGCTTCCGAATTCTATTGACTTCCAAACTGCTAAAATCGCTGAGTTAACATCATACTAATCTTGTCGCGGTAAACGGACGCGTCACTTGTAACGCCTACGGAGGGTTTCGCATGCGTAGCGCAGTCAATCTTTTCCTTTCAGCATTACTATGTCTAGGACTGCCCTCAAACGGCTTCTTGGCCACCGCTAAAGACTCGTCTGAAACAACCTCGGAGCAACTTGGGCACGTTGATTTTCCTAATAGCTGCAAATCGGAAGCGCAACCGGCATTACTCAAAGGCGTGGCGCTGTTGCATTCGTTTCAATACATGGCGTCCGAGAGTGCTTTCAAAGCCGCCACGGACCGGGATGGAAATTGTGCGATCGCGCACTGGGGCGCAGCCATGGCCCTTTATCACCAGCTTTGGGATTTTCCCGGAAGGCGCACCCTCAAGGAAGGTTTAGAGAACGTGGAAAAAGCGCAAAAACTCAGCGCCCCTACTCCGCGAGAACAGGGTTATATCGCCGCGGCGGCCGCGTTTTATCGGGATGACGCCGACCTTTCTCATGTGCAGCGGACTACCGCTTACTCACAAGCCTTAGCGCAACTACACTCGGCCGCACCGGGCGATGTGGAGGCCAGCGCGTTTTACGCCTTGTCGCTGGTGGCTTTGGCGGATGAGGACGTGGACGACACCGCTAATCGCAAAAAAGCGATTGCCATTCTCGAGCCGCTCTTTCAGCAGCATCCCGACAATCCTGGCGTAGTGCATTACCTGATTCACGCCACGGACAAACCGCAGTTTGCGAGCGAAGGACTGGCCGCCGCTCGCGCCTACGCCAAGATCGCGCCGGATTCCTCCCACGCTTTGCATATGCCGTCGCACATTTTTACGCGGCTCGGGTTGTGGCAAGAATCGATCGCATCGAACATCGCGGCGACGGCGGCGGCAGCGCACGCCACAGAAATGCATCAATCCGAATCGCACTATCAGACGCATGCGATGGACTTTCTGGATTACGCGTATCTGCAAAGCGGACAGGAGGGCAAGGCGCGCGCGCTGTCGGCGGAAGAGATGAACGTGCCCGGTTCCGGCGAAGGAGAAAAATCAGGTCACCGGGCTGCGGTGGACGCACGGAATGCCATCGAGCTACATCAGTGGAAAGAAGCTGCCGACCTGGCTATCCCCGAGCGGCGAAACTCGCAGGACGCTATTTACTGGGCGCGAGCGATTGGAGCCGCGCGCAGCGGAGATGTGGCCTCCGCGAAAACCGACGTGGATAAATTAATAGAAGTAGTGGCGCATCGCGAAGGCGAGAGCAAGGCCACCGGCTATGACGTTTCCGCGGAGAAGGCTGCCGATCTTCGCGAAGCGGAGGCCTGGCTAACCTATGCTCAAGGCGATTCGTCAAAGGCCATAGAATTGTTGCGCGCCGCGGCGGACCGCGAGGATGCAAAAGGACTGGACTCCGTCACTATGCCGGCGCGCGAGATGTTAGGCGATTTGCTATTGGAATTAAAGAAGCCAAGCGAGGCCATGAAGGCTTATAAGACGGTCTTAGTGGAGGCGCCCAACCGGTTTGACGCTTTGCTGGGTGCCGCGCAAGCCGGCCTAGCTGCGGGCGATACGCACTCGGCGCGAGATTACTACTCGCAATTGTTGAAGATCGCTGACCCCGCGGCTGACCGGCCCGAACTAAAGGAAGCTAGGACCTACCTGGCCGCCGGTCACAAGGTTCGGTAATGTATGTAATGTACGAAAATGGGTACACTGGTATCGGCGTTAGGCGTCATCTTGAGTGTTAAGATTGATACCCCAACGGGCGGGACGATTGTGGTCACCTTTGGCGGAGTTTTGACACACGTTTTTCTTGCACCTGATTCTGCATTATGGACGACACGCACGGATCCTTGAGGAAGCAATGTCGTCGCGTCATGAAGTTTAGCTGCGATTTATTGCGACCAGCGGCCAGAATGAGCATCCAAGTTTAAAAGCATGCGGCACACCTCAAAATTCGGAAATTACTTTGCCAGAACTTTGGCGCTGGCGATTGCCTGCTGCATCGTCGTCTTCCTGATACAGGTCGTGATTCACGACCACGAAAGCGGGCAAAACGAGGCGGCCTGCCGAGTTTGCCACGCCGCGCACATGGGCACGGCGCCGAGCGTCAATGCGCTGTTATTAGCCGCGCCTCTTTTTCCAAGTGGTTGCGTCGATGAAATTGCCGTACAGTTTCACAAAGATTTATTCACTCACGATTCTCCTTCCCGCGCGCCTCCTGCTGCGTAAATCGCTTCCTAATTAAGTCGAAGGCTCCCGTCGCGCTGCTCTGCCGCTAAGGCAGCGGCGCACCGCTATATTTTCAGTCGGCCAACCTACAAAGCACATCGCCCCACCCTGGAGGCAGAGGAGAAATCGAATGATGGTCAGAAGGTTTGTATTTTTCGTTTTGAGTTTGGGTTTATTGATTTGCGTAACTCCCAGCCGAGCTCAGCTTGGAAATTCGGGTTCGATTGAGGGCGTGGTAAAGGACCCTTCCGGGGCGGCAGTGCCGAACGCCAAGGTTGAGATTTCATATCCAGTTAGCGGTTACCGGCGAGAGGCCACAACAGGAGGCGATGGTGCGTTTCGTTTCAGCAACGTGCCATTCAACTCCTATCACCTGGTGGCTTCCGCTGAGGGTTTCGATTCATACACCCAAGACGTGGATGTGCGTTCCACAGTGCCAGTGACGATCCAAGTCGCTATGAAGCTTGGCTCAGCAGCGGCCACCAGCGTCACTGTCGAAGCAACCGGCGGCGACCTGGTGGAAAATGAATCCACTTTTCACACCGATGTGGACCGCAACCTCTTCGAAAAGCTCCCGCTAGAAAGCCCCTCTTCGGCAGTTAGTTCGCTCGTGACCCTCGTGACACCGGGCGTGGCTGCCGATTCGAATGGGCTCTTCCACGGGTTGGGCGATCATGCCTCAAACTCGTTCTCCGTCGACGGCCAGCCGATTACAGACCAACAGAGTAAAGTCTTCTCAAACCAGGTCCCGTCCGATTCCATACAATCCCTTGAAGTTATTTCCGGCGCCCCACCGGCGGAGTTTGGCGGAAAGACCAGCTTAGTTATCAAAGTTACGACTCGCTCTGGTCTGGGTGTTACTACCCCACACGGCAGCGTCTCCACCTCTTACGGCTCCTTTGGCTCTTCGACGGGAGCCTTTGATCTCGCTTATGGCAATCAGAAGTGGGGAAACTTCATCGCCGTAAACGGCCTGAACACCGGCCGATTCCTCGATCCGCCGGAATTCGGCGTGATGCATGCCAAAGGCAATGAAGAAAACGCCTTCGATCGCGTCGACTATCAAATCACGCAAGCAGACGCTATCCACTTGAACTTCGGCTACTCGCGTTCCTGGTTTCAAACGCCCAACTCGTTCGACCAGCAGTATCATCCATGCAACGCCGGAGGCCTGGCCGCCTTGGGATTCACCTGCGATCCCACGGGCACCACTCTACTCAATCCGGTCACTGGCGCGCCTCTTGGACCTTCAGATCAACGATCGAAGATTGGAACGTACAACATTGCCCCAACCTGGACACGTCTTATCGGCTCGACGGCTGTACTGACGGCAGGTGCCTTCGTGCGCAAAGATCAGTTCAACTACTATCCGAGCAGCGATCCGTTTAACGATTTGGCTCCGGACCTGCAAGCCCAGACATTCAGCCAGAACCGCACTCTCACCAATGTGGGTGTGAGATCGGACCTGTCTTACGTAAAGGGTGCTAACAACATCAAGGTCGGCATAACGTTTGAACACACTTTCCTCACAGAAAATGACAAGATCGGAATTGTTGATCCTACCTACCTGAGCCTGTTCAATCTCCTGGACGCCAACGGCAATGCCATTCCGGGTACGACCTGCCTCGGTCCCACCGGTAATCCCATCGCAGCTCCGTGCACCATTCTTGCGCCCTTCGATCTGACTCGCGGAGGAGGGTTAGCCTCTTTCCACGGGCATACCGACGTGAAGGAAATCGGAATGTACGCTCAGGACACCATTACCAAGGGGAATTGGTCATTCAACGTAGGTATTCGCGGTGACCTTTACCGGGGACTTAGTCACGCCACTCAAGCGGAGCCACGACTTGGTATCGCCTACAACTTTAAGCCCACCAATACCGTGCTTCGACTTTCCTACGCGCGCACGCTGGAAACTCCGTTCAACGAAAATCTGGTCATCGGGAGCACCGGCTGCAGCGACACGGTTATCCGTTTCATTGCACCGCCGCCCAACCTGCCATGTAACCTGGGGGCGATTGCCCCGGGCTTCCGTAATGAATTCCACGCCGGTTTCCAACAAGCCTTCAAGAAATACCTGGTAATCGACGCCGAGTATATCTGGAAGTACACCCACAACGGATTTGACTTTGGTGTTGTGGGTGCCACTCCGCTTACTTTCCCGATTGAGTGGCAGAGAAACAAAATTCCCGGATACGCGATCCGCGTCAGCGTTCCGGATTACCACGGCTTCACCGCACTCGTCTCGATGTCCGGCGTAGCCGCGCGCTTCTTCCTGCCGCAAGTTGCAGGAATACCAATTATTCCCGTAGGGAACAGCGTCTTCCGCATCGATCATGACGAACTTTTCAACCAGACGACCCATTTGCAGTATCAGCCGTGGAAACGCGGGCCGTGGTTCGGCTTCAACTGGCGATATGACAGCGGCTTAGTGGCTGGCGCACTACCGTGCTTCGCGGCCACGGCAACGTGCGCGGCTGCCACGCCTGTCGCTGATGGGGGAGCCAATACCACTATCGCCCCTGGCCAAGTGGCCCTCGTAAACGGCATCACTGGGCTGCCCCTCACCGCTGACCAGGAGTTTCAATCCGGGCTCACCTGCGATGGCAAGCTGGCTGCTCCTAGTCCCATCGGACCGGCGCTCGCCACCTGCGATGCAGCGGGCCTCGGTTCCATATTTCTCAAGGTTCCCGCTCCGGGAAAAGAGAATGACGATCACAATCCGCAACGCGTCTCGCCACGCAGCCTTTTCGATGCGAGCATAGGGCACGACAATCTTTTCCACGGCGACCGTTACAAGTGGAGCTTGCGGTTCACCGCCATCAATTTGGCAAACAAGACCGCGCTCTATAATTTCCTTTCCACCTTCAGCGGCACGCATTACGTGACTCCACGCGCCCTAACCGCGGAGGTCGGCTTCCACTTTTAAGCGCTTCACGCATTTACCTGAAAAAAGGCCCGGCTCGCCACATCGGCGCGTCGGGCCTTTTTTTAATCTTGGACGTTCACTTTTTCGGTTGGGCCGTGGGCGGAAGGATTCCGCTTAAACGCAGATAAATGGCCTCTTGGCCGTAGTGATCCGCGAAGCCCATGCCCAATGCAATCAGTGCGCCTGCGCGTGAAGAAGGGACTCTGCCGAACAGCACCATAGGCTCACTGAGTTTGGAATCGTCTACATTGGCGAGCGCGGTGGCGCAGAAATCGAACGAAGCTTTGAGTCCCGCTACCAGCTTGTCTTTGGGATCGCTCTCAGCAAGTTTCTCTGACGTGGGTGCCGGAGTGCCGGAAATCTGAGAACACAGCGCGTTGTTGCCTTCCGCGATGTGAATTGTGAGATGGCCAAAGGTATTCATCTCGGGCGTGGGTTTGAAGTTATATTTTTCTGCCGGCATGGCTTCGGCAGCGGCGACCATATTTTTGTTGAAGCGCGTCAGTTGCTGTTTCACGAAGGAGCTGACCGGATTTGCGACCGGGGCCGTGCTGGCCTGCGGCGCGTTAGTGGTGGTCAGCGGCTTAGTTTCGTCTTTCTGAGCTCTGGTCGTGGTTACCATAGACAGAGCAATCGAGGCTAGTAAAACGAATCGTACGCAGTTCATTGTTTCCCCTTTCACTTTTGTAGAGAGCAGGAAGCATACTCCCGTGCGATTGCGAGCGACAAGTACATGACGAAAACGCTAGCGTTCTGTTACTTAGATTTTGGTGCGCGTGCGGGGCGCCCGGGAAAGACACCTTCTACTAGTTCGCCGTTTGAGAGTACGGGAGTGCCATTCACCAGGACGAACTGAATTCCGGCCGAGTATTGGAGTGGATTTTCGAAAGTGGCTTTGTCGATGATGCGTTGTGGATCAAAAACAGTGATATCCGCGTCAGCGCCTTCGCGGATGCGACCTTTGTCTCTAAAAATGGGCGCCCGTTTTTGCAGCCGTTGCGCCGGCATGAGCGTCATCTTGCGCAGCGCGGTCATCAGGTCGAGAGTTTTTTCCTCGCGAACGTAGTGACCCAACACACGAGAGAACGTGCCTTGTCCCCGGGGATGAACCTTTGAGCCGGTGACCGGGACGCCATCGCTGGCAATCATAACGATGGGATCCGCGATGGCGGTGCGAACAGCGGCTTCGGGAATAGAAAAGATAACCACCAAGCCGCTTTCCTTGCGATATTTTTCAAAAGTCTCGGCGGTCAAGCGCTCGCCGGTTTTACTCCACTGAATGTCTTTGTAGGTGATGCCTTGCCGCTCCTGCCAGCCCGGATCGAAAATCGCGGAGTCGAGATTGGTGCTGCCGGCAGTGTAGGGATAGCACTCGGTCGTCACGTCGAGACCGCTATTTTGTGCGCCTCTTACCATGGCAATTAGCTGCGGCGTATTTTTCAAGCCCATGCTGGTGATGTGCACTACGTGCAAAGGGGCGCCGGTTGCAGCTGCAGCGGCGATGACTTCCTCGATTCCGACTAATCCGGTGGTGGGTTCTTTCAAGCCTGCGTGACGAAGATGCACGTGCACGCTGACCTTTTCCGCTGCTGCCACGCGAAATACGTCCACAATTTCATCGTGCGATGCTCCCGCGGTGTAGTTGATGCCCATGCCCACGGCCAGCGCGCCACTTTGCAGACCGTGGCGAATTTGATTTTTTATTTCTTCCAGCTCTTGCGGAGTCGCTTCCCGATGGGCGGCATCCCCGGTGGGCAGAAAATTTCCCGGGTCGTGCATCACTTTCATGCGCACTGGAATGTGGCCCGCGCTTACGCCATAGTTGATGAGACTCTTGCCTTCACGCTTGGCATACCAGGCGTCCACGTCGTCCGTGCCGACTTCGAGTTCGAGAGAAGTGGTCACGCCGTCGTGAGCCTGAAACTGGTAATTCCGTGGCTCCTGGGCATGCTCGTGCAAATCGATGAAGCCTGGCGCGACGACCAAACCTTTTGCATCAACAACAGTCGTTCCTTTTAGTGTTTCGACGGAGACTGCTCGAATTTTTCCTCCGCTGACCCCCACATTGCGCACCGCATCCAAACCGGACTCAGGGTCCATCACCCGGCCGTTAGCGATCACGATGTCGTAATCCGATGCTCGGACATGGGACGCAGCGGCTGCGCTGCGGCCAGGTCCCTCAATCCGCGCACAAACGCCAACGATGGCGGCGAGCACTGCGAAGCAAATTACGGCCACCCGGAGATTTATTTTGCTCATGAATACTCCCGTTTTATTTCTACCGACTCTGTACACCCGACCTGCGCCAGAGCCAAAGAAATACACAACGACTCCGGTGCGGAAAGGCTTGATAGCTATAATGGAACCGGCTTCGGTTGGAAAGGACTTTTAATGAATTATCGGCGATTTGGACGTACAGGTTGGAATGTCAGTGAGATTGGTTACGGAATGTGGGGCATGGCCGGCTGGACCGGCTCTGAAGATCAGCAATCGCTGGAGTCTCTGCAACACGCCGTGGATCTGGGCTGCAATTTTTTTGATACCGCGTGGGCCTATGGCGATGGACACAGCGAGACCTTGCTGGGGAAAATTATTCGCGCCAATCCGCGGAAAACCCTTTACGCGGCCACCAAGATACCCCCCAAGAATCGTCGATGGCCAAGCCAACGGGGATTTTCTGTGGACGAATCGTATCCGCCGCAGTACATCGAAGAGTATGTGCACAAAAGCCTCGAAAATATTGGCGTCAGCAAGCTGGATCTAATTCAGTTTCACTCCTGGGAAGATCACTGGATGGACGACGATCGCTTATTGAAAGCTATCGAAAAGCTGCGCACCGGTAACGATGTGCGCGCGGTGGGAATCAGCATCAATCGCTGGGAACCCTGGAATGGGATCCGGGCGGTGAAATCGGGGCTGATCGATGCGGTCCAGGTTATCTACAATATTTTCGATCAGAATCCCGAAGACGAATTATTTCCCGCGTGCCGCGAGAAAAATGTGGCAGTGATTGCTCGCGTGCCGTTCGACGAAGGCACGCTCACCGGAACACTTACCCGTGAAAGCAAGTGGCCCCAGGGTGATTGGCGTACCACTTATTTCGTGGCGGAAAATCTGAAGAGCAGCGTGGAACACGCAGACGCGCTGAAACCCTTAGTGCCTGGCGACATGACCATGGCGGAGATGGCGCTGCGCTTTATTTTGAATAATCCGGACGTCAGCACGATTATTCCGGGCATGCGCAAACGTCGTAACGTCGAGACCAATTTAGGCGCGAGCACTCGCGGGCCGTTGCCTGCTGAGTTGCAGGCCGAGTTGCGGAAACATCGCTGGGATCGTACGCCGACTTTCTGGTCGCAGTAATGTGGGTTGAATTACTTCGTTTGATTTGTTACGCGGATTGTTTCAGCGCGCGTTCGACGAGCACCAGGCACCGCTCCGCTTGTTCCCGCAAAACGTCTTCGCGGTAGCCTAGATCGCGTTGCGCGCTGTGCAGTTCATCGGCGATGGCCAGGGCGGCGAGCACCGCAACTTTTTGGGTGTCTACCGTCGCGGTAGCATTCGCCACGGCGCGCATTTTCTCGTCCACGAAGCGCGCCAATTTCAAGACGTAGTCCTCGTCAAGTTCTCCGCTAATCGTATATGTTTGACCGAAAATTTGTGCTTTTACTGACACGCGTATGAAACTCGTTTCTATGGAGTGACTGGGGCCAAGATAGCACAGTCATCGGCTGTGTGGTGCCGTCGGTTGTTGAAAAAGTGATAGCTGTGGGCAGAAAGTTTGCGGGTCCGGAGGCATCTATTCCGGGTTTATACAGTGCGCAACTGTGCTCCGAGTTCTTTTTCCAGTGTGGCCACGATCCGCGCGGAGATGTCGCCGATTTGCGCGTCCGTCAGAGTCGCCGAACGCGGCTGCAGCGCAATTTTAACCAGAAGCGAATATTTTCCCGCGGGAATATTTTTACCCCGGAATAGATCGGCGGCTTCGACGGAAACAATTTCTGGAATGTTCAGCGACGAAATGGCTTTGACAGCGTCCGAAAAGTGCGTACCGTCAGAAAGCACCAGGGAAAAGTCGCGCTCGACGGTAGGAAACCGCGGTATGGGCTGATACCGGCGCGAATTTTTTACTCCATAGAAAGCGCAATAAAAGGGGCCAAGATCCATTTCGCCAAGAAAAACGTCCTGGCGAAATTTGAGGCGTTCCGCAACACGGCGAGATAGTTGCCCCGCAACGCCGAGCGCTTCGGCCTTCAAAAAAAGCGCGCCACGACGGGCTGGATTCAGATATTCGATAGCGCTTTCTTCCCAGCGCAAGCCGCCCGAGAGCGAGCCAAGATTGTCGAGGTCGCCCTTTAAATCTGCGAAAGAAAAGTCACGAGCAACCTCGTATAGGTTTTTGTCGCGGGCGGTCCCGGTTGCGCCCAGGGTAAGCACGCGCGTTTCAATAGGTTTACTACCATTCAAACGATAGTGATGGCCAATTTCGAACAGCCGCGCGTTGCGTTGGCCATGATTTAGATTCCATTCGAGCGCACCGGCCATCGTGACCGTGCCAGTAGAACGCAACACGCCGGCTTCCTCGGAGAGCGGATTGGCGAGCCGCGTGGGAGCGACATCAGCGGGCCGGAAAAGCGCATCGCGTTCTTCAGCGACGTGTGGAATGGTGACAATTTCGCGATAGCCTAAGCCGATCAGCCGTTCGCGGAGGCGCATTTCGGCTTCGTAATGCGGCAAGCGCGCCGCACCTTGTCGCGAGGCCGGCAAGCGGGGCGGAAATTTATCGAGCCCGTAGATGCGAACAATTTCCTCGATCAAATCAATCTCACGTGAAACTTCTGCGCGCCAGGAAGGTTGCGTGCATTCCCATGCTGCGAGAATCGAGCCAGCTGCGCCGCGATTTTGATCAACGCGCACGGGAGCAAAGCCTAACGCGCCGAGAATGGATTCGACTTCTTTGTCGGGAACGTCAGCGCCCATGACGCGAAGAAGTTCGGCGCGGGTGACCTGAATTTTTTTGGGCGCGTGCTTCCCAGGATAGACATCCGCGACACCGGCGAGTAATTCGCCGCCCGCTAGCTGCAAAATCAATTCGGCGCATCGGCGCGAAGCCAGCTCGGCCATTTCAGGATCGGCGCCGCGAGCAAAGCGCGTCGAAGCCTCGGTGTGGAGCTTAAGCGACCGAGTGGCCCGACGAATGGCAATGGGATCGAACCAGGCGCATTCAATCAAAACATTTTTGGTGGAAAAGGAAATTTCGGTTTCGGCGCCGCCCATAACGCCGCCAATGCCCACGATGCGCGAGCCGTCGCCATCGCAGATTACGCAGGTGCCGGGATCGAGTAGACGTTCGATGCCATCGAGAGTTTTGATTTTCTCGCCTGTGGCGTTGGGGGTGCCGGAAGCACGAGGATTCGCGCCGCGCACAACGATAGAGTGATCGCGTATTTTATCGTAGTCGAAAGTGTGCAGTGGGTGACCAAGCTCGAGCATCACGTAATTGGAAATGTCCACCACGTTGTTGATGCTGGCGACGCCGCAAGCCTCGAGCCTGTTTTTGAGCCATGCTGGAGAAGGCTGAATTTTTACGCCGCGGATTACCCGGGCCGTAAACCGTCCGCATAATTCCGGCGAGCGGATTTCCACTTTGATCGCTTCGGTGGTTTTGGCAGCGGATTCGGTCGGCTTGGGCGAAACTTGTTTCAGCGGCAATTTGTAAATTGCGCCAACTTCGCGCGCGATACCGTAATGGCTCAGACAATCGGGGCGATTGGACGTGACTTCGGCATCGATCACCGCCCCGTGCGGGCCATTTTCGATTCCGCCGATGTTCGTTCCGGAAAGTGCGAGGCGCGAAGCCAGTTCCTCCGGCGACGCACTGACCGCCACAAAATCCTGCAGCCAAACGTAAAGCACTTTCATCTAGATGTTAAACCTCACGACCCCGTCCGTCTGAAGCCCCTCAAGCACAATAGGCTTAGAAACGGAGTTCCCGGACAGGTGCAGACAGATGAGGCGATATAGCTCACGAATATCGAGTAACGCCAGATGGTATTTTTCTGCTAACGCTTCCAGCTCGCGTACAAAAATTCTCTTCTCGGTGGGCGGCCGCTTCGGCGGAGGTTCGTTTCTAAACGGGCTGGCAACCAACACACCTTTTGAACCAACTGGGTCTGGAGCGTCTGCGACCCACTGCATAAGCTGTCGACCTTTTTCGATACCTATTGTCCCATTCGAGCCGGTCACTTCGAATACAAAATGGATTCCAGCCTCATTCGCGACAAGATCGCCGGTGTGACCGGAGGGATCCTCCGAAGTAGCTGGTACGCCGAGAAGATTTAGAGCGTCCTGAACCTTGTTTTGAAGTGGTATTCCCTCCATCCACAGGAGGTCGGCCCAACCTGAAATAACTTCGAGCTTTTGATCCGCGATCTTCAATTCTTCGTTTTTTTTGTCTATTTGCTCTAGGATTGAGGTACGGCTTACCTGAATCTCAGCCACACCAGGAATTCCTAACACCTCCTGATCGACCCAATTTGGCTTGTTTACGCTAGGTGTAGATAGGGGATCGGGTTTGAAATGCTCAATCAGTACCTTTAGCGCTTTCTGTTCAAATTTCTTGGCTGGCGGATGAAGCAAGTAAATAGAACTAATTCGGCCACAAATTGCTTGCGAGACATTATTAACTATTCCGGGTGTTAAGTTTGTAGGTCGGCCCGCTGGCGCTTGCAATTCAAAATAAATCTCATGACCAAGCATCACTTTTATGTAATTCTCGAAAAAGTCCGCTAATTGAAGTTTCAGTGTCTGTCCGGAAGCCGCCCTCGCGAAAAGCTGTGCATTTGGTACCCAGGCCACAGGATTTCTAAACGTGCTTAGACTGGCCGCTTCCGGCAGAATTAGGTAAGCAGAGTGACCGTGGCTTACAAGGGCGTTCAGCGTTTGCATAATTGAATACTGATCCGGAAGTTCACTGGTTTTTCTGCAATCGAGCAGCAAGCCCTGGTAGTCAAGCAGGCTCGTAACAGATCATTTCGACCAAGGGATACAGTCAAAGTTAGGTACTTCTAAGCCGACAATCAGCAGTCTCCTCACCGTTTTCTCAGCCTTCTAACCGTGCCACGTAAATCCACGTCGAAAATTCCATCAGAACGCGGCCATCTTGCTGGTGCGCGGCGAACAGTGCATCGAGCGCGGCCATCATGGGCGCGAAATTCGGATCGCCCTCCGTTGGAACGTACGAGCTGCTGCGCAGCCGGCCGCGCAATGATTCGAGATCAAAATATTGAAAATTGGGAAGCTCGTGCGTCAAAAACTGTTCATGCCCGAAAAACTCGCGGATGTCTTTTTTTTGCGGATAAGAATCTCTGACACGTGAGTAATCCGTTCCAAAGCGTACCAACAGCTCTTCATAACTCACCGCAAAGCCGGTTCGCGACAGCGTGCGGTCGTTCCACACGATCGCGATCCAGCCATCCGGGCGCAGGATACGCGCAAATTCACGACGCGTAGGTTCCGGTTTGAACCAATGGAAGGCTTGGCCCACGGTGACGAAGTCAGCGCAGGAATCTGGGAGCGTCGTAGCTTCGGCTGATCCGTTTATGCTGGCGAACCGTGGATAAGCCGCAAGATATTCTTCGCCGGCCTCACGCATTTCCTGGTTGGGCTCCACGCCGAACACCTGATTGCCGTTTTTCAAAAACAGCTCGGCCAGAAATCCCGTGCCGGAGCCGATGTCGGCAACGGTGTGCTCAGGCGATAGATGACTTTGCGAGCGCAGAAAATCGAGCACGCCATCGGGATAATGCGGACGATAACGCAAGTAATCGGCTACGCGATTCGAAAAGCGATTTTTAGCATCAGCAAAACTCACAGCGCGAGGAGCCTCATTCACGGAAATTGCCGCAAGAAGCGGACGTCGTTCTGAAAAAATATTTGAATGTCATCGATGCCGTACTTCAGCATGGCCAGCCTGTCGATGCCAATGCCGAAGGCGAAGCCGCTCACTCTCTTGGGATCGTAGTTCACGAAGCCGTAGACCGCAGGATCGACCATGCCCGCACCAAAAAGCTCTATCCAGCCTGACCCCTTGCACTTCGAACATGTCGTGCCGGAAGAATTCGAACCGGTGCCATTGCAAAAAATGCAAGAAGCGTCGAATTCCACGGACGGTTCGGTAAACGGAAAATAGCTGGGGCGAAAACGCGTTTTCACCCCGGATCCAAAAAACTGCTTCACGAAATATTCGATGGTGCCGGTGAAATCGCAGAACGTGATATCCGAATCAACGGCCAGACCTTCTATCTGATGAAACATGAAGGAATGTGTGGCATCGGGATTGTCGCGGCGATACACCTTGCCCGGCACGATTACGCGCACTGGCGGCTTGGTTTTTTCCATGGTGCGGATTTGCACGGGAGACGTGTGCGTACGCAAAAGCAGACTTGATGTGGATTGCTTGCCCGCCACCGACGGAACGTCAATATAGAACGTGTCCATGTCATCGCGCACCGGATGGAATTCTGGAATGTTGAGTGCCTCAAAATTGTAGTAAGGCGTTTCGATCTCCGGGCCCTCGGCCACGGAAAATCCAATCGAAAAGAAAATGTCTTCGATTTCCTGAAAGACCTGACGAATTAAATGCCGCGACCCAACCGGCCGGATAATGCCGGGAAGCGAAAGATCCACACGATCGCGCGGGCTGGCGGCCGCGTCGCCACCGGAATCAATCGAAGCGTGCAACGCTTCAATCTTTGGCTCAACGTGGGCACGCAACTGGTTTAGCGCCGCGCCTACGGCCGGTTTCAGCACCGGCCCGGCCGGTTTCAGCCAATTGTCTGTAATTTGCGTAAGAACGCCGGACTTTCGTCCTAACCACGCATCGCGAAAAAGCTTCCACGACTCCTCGCCGTGAACGCGAGTGGATTCGTCGTCAAATCGCGCGCGCACTTGCGCGAACAGCGGCGCGACCTGATCCGGTTCCGTGACGCCGAGCTCAGCGAGCTTTTTCGCGGTGATGTTTTCGGCAGCATTCATGAATTAATGGAAGTCACCGGATCGGCTCAATCCGCCCGTGAATTTCTAACCAACGATCATCTGTCTGTCTGATAAAAAATATCCGGACAGGGTGCCCCAGGTTCGCAGTTGCGGTATGAACCTGGGTCTTCAGGTCTACGATGCCACTCATGTCGCGGCAAAAAGAAAACTGCTAGGCGGCTTTCTTTTTCTTTTGAGGTGGCGCAGCTGCTCTAGCTTGTTCCGCCAGCAACTTGAATGCAGCCGCATCTTTCACCGCGATATCAGCCAGAATTTTGCGGTCAAGATCTACACCCGCCGCTTTCAGCCCATGAATCAGCTGCCCGTAAGTGATACCGTTCAATCGAGCTGCGGCGCCGATGCGCTGAATCCACAGACGGCGATACTGCCGTTTTTTTACGCGGCGATCGCGGAATGCATAACGGTCGGCGCGATTCGCGGCTTCCTGCGCGGATTGGTACAACTTGCTCTTAGTGAGAAAAAAACCTTTTGTGCGCTTGAGATACTTCTTTCGCCGCGCACGGCGCTTAGTGCCACGTTTTACGCGTGCCATCTGGGTTTCTCCTTAATAAAGTGGGAGACAACGGGTTGCGCAAACGCATAGAAACACGCGTACGGCAACGGGTTTGTCTCCGGTAGAACTGCTGAACCGCGCGTGCTCACCGTGAGGCGAACAATGAAGGCGGCTCGTTATCGGCCGGCAGGCACCCGTGAAGCGCTGCCTGGCGCGATGCCATTTCGCTTTTCAGCCAAACGGCGCGAGCTTGCGCTCGACTTTTTGCTGCTACTGCATCAGCTTCGATGATTTGAAGCTGAAAGTCTTTGCCAAAAATTCAGTCTAAGCGTACGGAAGCAACAGCTTCACGTTGGCCTTGTCGGCGGCGTTCACCAGCGTGAGCTTCTTCAACTTGCGCATCCGGCCGGGTTTCTTGGTGCCCAGCAAGTGGCGCTTGCCAGAATGCATGCGAAGAATTTTGCCCGTAGCGGTGACCTTGAAGCGCTTCTTAGCGCCGCGGTGAGTCTTCAACTTCATCTTGGGCTTGGAGCGATTCCTTGGCATTTCTTAAATCCTCTCGCAATTAATTCTTTTGTTATTTGCGCTGTCTTGAAGCTTTCTGCGCTACTGCGACTGCTGGGCGTTCGCCGGCTGACCCGCGGGCTTGCCCGCCGGAACGCCTTTTTTGGGCGCCAACAACGCCACCAGAACATTTCCTTCCATGCGCGGCATGGTTTCCACTTGCCCGTTATCGCCAATTTCCCCCAGCAAGCGGGTCATTTTGGCGCGACCCACTTCCTGATGGGCCATTTCGCGGCCGCGATGAAAAATCATGGCGCGAACCTTGTGACCTTCTCCCAGAAAGCGAATGATCTGATTCTTCCGAACCTGATAATCGTGTTCGGCGGTAGCAGGCCGAAACTTTACCTCTTTCAGTTGCGAGCCGCGACTGCTCTTGCGCTGTTCGTGCGCTTTCTTGTTGGCCTGGTACAGATACTTGCCGTAATCGGTGATCTTGCAAACCGGCGGGTCCGCGGTGGGAGAAATTTCCACCAGGTCCAAGCCCTTTTCCTTGGCCATCTTTATGGCTTCGAAAGGCTGCATGACGCCGAGCTGGCCGCCTTCTTCGTCGATCACCCGGATTTCGCGCGCCCGAATACGTTCGTTAACGCGAATGCGGTCGCTCTGCCGGAAAGTACGTTCTGCGATATTTCCCCCTAATGCCACAAGGCTCTTGCTGTGTACGTCGAAGCGCGCAAGGCCCAAAATTAAACCCCATACCCACAGCACAAAACCGCTAAGGGACGGGTTTTAAAGTATAGCATGCGAGCGCGGTAGTCCGACAAGCACGTCAATCCCGGGGCGGGTCATTTTCCAATTTATGCATTAATCAGGACCGGGCCATGCAGGTGTATAATCCCGGCCAACTCCAATTTTTGCAGGTGAGCCTTGGCCACTGCGCAAACTCCAAATCTTTGGGTTCCAGTGTGTTGCGAGCGCGTGATGCGCTACAACATATTCGCCACAAGGCGGCATCGCTTACGGCGCGCTGGTTTGCTCGGTGTTGTTGAAACCTCAAGCCCACCTGCGTATGTATGGAGAACGCGTACGAGCGCTCAACATGTTGGCTTCTTCAAAGCCTCTGAACGTGCAGCGAAAAAAAACAGATGGAGATGCCGCACTGAACGGCAACACTTTGTGAAGTAGACGCGCCCTTCCGCAAGAGCCGCCTCACCATGATCGACGAGATCATTTCCCACTTTCGCGTCATAGAAAAACTAGGCGCTGGGGGAATGGGCATCGTCTACAAGGCCGTCGACATCCGTTTGGACCGCCCGGTTGCACTGAAATTCCTGCCAGAGAACAGGCTGCAAGACGCCCAAGCGTTGGACCGTTTTCGCCGCGAGGCCCGAGCCGCATCCGCTCTAAATCATCCGGGCATTTGTACGATCTATGACATCGGCGAACAGGACGGCCGAGGTTTCATCGCCATGGAGTTCATCGACGGCGAAACCCTGCGCAGTCACATCCATGGAAAACCGCTTCCTCTAGAAGAACTGCTGAAACTCGGGATCCAGATAGCGGAGGCTTTGGATGCCGCCCACGCCGAAGGAATAATCCACCGCGACATCAAACCAGCGAATATTTTCGTAACCAAGCGCGGCCAGGCGAAGGTACTCGATTTTGGCCTCGCAAAACTTGTTCCCAAAGGCGTTGCCAGTGCGGAAGTAGATCTCGGTGGCGAACTGCCGGGTTCTACTTCGATCGTGGGCATCATCAGCGGCACTCCTTCCTACATGTCACCCGAGCAGGTCCGCGGAGATAATCTGGACCAACGCACGGATATCTTCTCGCTCGGCCTGGTTCTGTATGAAATGGCGACGGGCCGCCAGGCGTTTAGCGGCGCCACAGGCGGGATGGTTATTGAGGCCGTGCTGATGCGGTCCCCAGTTCCCGCGCGAAATATCAATCCCGATATCCCGCCAAGACTCGAAGAAATCACTCGCAAGGCACTTCACAAGGATAGAGAGCAACGCTATCAGCACGTAGCGGACATACACACCGATCTGCAACAACTGCAGCGAGACACTGATTCCGGAACCGTTTCCGGTTGGAGAACTGCGGAAGGAGACGCAGAATCCGGCCTAATATCGAGCACGAGCCGTCTACACCCGCCCGGGAAACAGAGAACGCGAAATTCGAAGCCGCACACCGGTGCCGTCCGCCCAGATCGGGTCTCTAAGATCATTGACTCGCTTGCAGTTTTGCCTTTCGAAAATGCTAGTCGCGACCCGGAGCACGAATACCTCAGTGACGGAATCGCGGGTAGTCTTATCAACATTCTGGCGACGGTACCCAAACTGCGAGTGATAGCCCAGAGCACGGTATTTCGTTATAAGGGCCGGCGAATTGATCCTCAAGCCGTCGGTCGCGAACTTAATGTGCGCGCCGTTCTCACCGGAAGAATAATGCAGAGCGGTGGATCTTTGCGCATTGGGACCGAGTTAGTCGATGTGGCCTCAGGGTCTCAATTGTGGGGCGCGCAATACGATCGCAAGCCGGGCGATATATTTGCGATTCAAGACGAAATTTCCAACGAGATGTCGGAAAAATTGCGGTTAAAGCTCACTCGGACAGAAAAAAAACGGTTAACCAGGCACCAAACGGAGGATGCCGAGGCTTACCGGCTTTATCTGAAAGGTCGTCATCATTGGAACAGGTGGACCGAAGACGGATTCTACAAGGCCGTCGAATACTTTCAGCAAGCTGTCGAGAAGGATCCCAGCTACGCTCTCGCATACACCGGTCTGGCCGATTCGTACGTGCTTCTGGGGTGGAATAGTTATCTGCCGCCGAAGGATGCGTTCCCTAAAAGCAAAATGGCCGCGATGCAGGCCCTGCGGCTCGACCCGAATCTGGGCGAAGCCCACACGCCACGGGCAGCCGTGCTGTGGCTTCACGATTGGCAGTGGCAAGAGGCTCAGATGGAATTCGAACGCAGCCTTGCACTAAATCCCGCCCATCCGACCGCCAGTCATTGGTACGCCGAGTATTTGATGACTATGGGCCGCCACGTGGAAGCTATCGCGAGGATAAAAAACAGCCAAGAGCTGGATCCGTTATCCCTCATTATCAGCGTCGCTATCGGACGGGATTTCTACATGGCCCGTAGATACGATGATGCCCTCGAACAACTCCGGAGAACTGTCGAACTGGACCCAAATTATCCAGTCACGTACTGGGTTCTGGGCCTGTTACTCACAAAAATGGGTCGTTATGAACTGGCCATCGCGGAGGGTGAGAAAGGTGTGAAGCTGTCTGGCGGCAGTCCTCTGATGAACGCGGCCTTGGCGCAAACCTTTGCTACCGCAGGTAGGAGAGAGCAAGCAATCCAGATCCTCGATGATCTGACAAACCTGGCAAAGCAAAAGTATGTTGCACCTTACTTCTTCGCTGGCATCCACGTCGGCTTGGGAGAAGACGATCGCGCGATTGAATACCTGGAGAAATCCTACGAAGAACATTCCCACTGGCTCATTTATCTTCACCTGGATCCCAGCATGGACGGCTTGCGGTCCAACCCGCGTTTTCAGGACCTGTCGCGGCGCATCGGCCTTCCCTTACGCCAGGCGATCTCTACATGAAAGAGGCCGCGGACACAGCTCTCGCCGGTCAACGCGCCATACGGTTTCATCAGGAGTTCAGCTGCATGACACGGCCGTTGGGGCCCGCGATGCGAGCGTGGAGTTCAGACTTTTCGGCATGTCCGATTCGGACATCGAGGCTAAGCAAACTGCTGAGGCGCTGGAACTCGATGTCGTTTGAAGTGGAAATCTCGAAGCGATCGAGCTTGCAGCCGATGGGCGCGTCGACGGACGGGTGTATTGTACCCGGGCTCCATTCGATGAAAAATGGCAGGAGACCGGAGTGGTTGTCTTTGAGATTCAGGGTTTGCCATTGCAGCAGCCGACCGTCGGGTCGTTTGCGTGAGCCTGGGGTCGGGCCATAGAACGGGATGTTTGCGGAGCGCAGACGCGCGGCCAATTGGGACACGTCGCCGGGGTGAGCGGCCCAGCCGACCAGGCCAGGCCCGGTTAGTTCTTTCAGGCCGTAATTGTCCGGAGCGTGGGATTGTTGGGGATCAGGCGCGATGATTTCGAGATACTGCCTTTCACCAAGAGAGAGAAGCGCATTACGGGTCCCGCGGCCTGGATGAACACCGCCGAACGCCGCGCGAACTCCAAGTTGTTCTTCGACGAAAGCGATACCGCGGTCGAGATCGCTGCAGCCGAGGAGAATATGGTCGAGCACTTTCGGCGGATCATCCTCTCCCAACGCGAGTGTTGGAGAAACGAACGCGACGCCAGTTAACGCGAGAAAAGTGCGACGCGGAATTTTTGGGGACATACGGACTCCAGGCGCGGAAGTTCGCCAAACTGGCGGGATCTATTGAGACTTGGATTCTACTTCCTTCGTTAGCGACTCGATCACTTCGAGAAGTGGTTTCGGGCCCAAGTCCCCCTTGCTGCGATGGCGCACCGAAACTGTGCCGGCCTCGGATTCTTTGGGGCCCAAGACCATCATGTAGGGGATCTTCTGAAGCTGGGCATCACGAATTTTCGCGGGCAGTTTTTCGTTGCGATCATCGAGATGTACTCGGAAGCCGTGGCGCTTGAGCGTGTCGGTGACGTGGCGAGCGTAGTCGGCAACTTTCTCGCTGACGGGACAGATTTCAACTTGCACGGGAGCCAACCAGAGCGGGAAAGCGCCCGCGTAATGCTCGATCAAGATGCCGAAGAAGCGTTCGACGGAACCGAGCAAGGCGCGGTGAACCATCAGCGGTTCGTGCTTGGCGCCATCTTCGCCGATGTATTGCAGCCCGAAGCGAGCGGGTAAGTTGAAATCAAATTGCACGGTAGTAAGTTGCCAGGGACGGCCGATGGCATCGATCAACTTGACGTCGATTTTAGGGCCGTAGAACGCGGCCTCGCCATCGATTTTTTTAAAAGGGACATTCATGCGCGTCATGGTCTCGGCCAGTGCGGCACTGGCGCGCTGCCAATCTTCAGGTTTGCCGGTGTAATTTTCGGGATGCGATGGGTCCCAGTCGCTTAGTTCCACCTCAAACTTGTCGAAACCGAAAGTTTTCATTACCGCGAAAGCGAAATCCATGCAGGCTTCCACTTCGCTTTCGATTTGCGAAGGCATGCAGAAGATGTGCGCGTCGTCCTGCGTAAAGCCGCGAACACGTAGCAGCCCGTGCAGCACCCCGCTGCGCTCATAACGATAAACCGTGCCAAGCTCCGCGAGCCGCACCGGTAAATCGCGATAACTCTTCATCCTCGCTTTGTAGATCAGAATGTGCCCCGGGCAATTCATGGGCTTCAGCTGATAATCGGTTTTTTCAACTTCCACGGGGCCAAACATGTTGTCGCGGTAGTAGCCGGTGTGCCCGCTGGTCTTCCACAAATCGAGCTTCATGATATGTGGCGTGACAACCAGGTCGTAGCCGCGGCGCAACAGTTCGTCGCGCAGCCAATCCTCCATAATTTTGCGGATCAACCCGCCCTTGGGATGCCAAAAAATAAGTCCCGGGCCGGCTTCTTCCTGAATGCTGAAAAGATCCAGCTCCACTCCCAGCTTGCGGTGATCACGGCGCTTGGCCTCTTCAAGGCGATGCAAATATTCGTCAAGCTCTTTCTGCGTGTAAAAAGCCGCAGCATAAATGCGTTGTAACTGCGGATTTGCTTCCTGGCCTTTCCAATAGGCGCCGGCCACGCTCATCAATTTGAACGCGGTGATGCGCTTGGTCGAAGGAATGTGCGGGCCACGGCAAAAATCAATAAATTTTCCAGTGGTGTAAAACGAAACCATGGGCTCGGTGGCTTTTTCTTCCACAAGCTCGCACTTAAATGTCTGATTCGTTTTTTTGTAGAGCTCGATGGCTTCGGGCTTGGAAAGAAGTTTGCGTTCGTTCGGCAAGTCTTGCGCCGCAAGCTGCCGCATCTTCGCTTCGATCTTGACCAGGTCTTCCGGAGTGAACGGCTCTTCACGGAGAAACTCATAGAAAAAGCCCGTGTCGATTGGCGGGCCGATGCCTAGCTTGACATCGGGGAAAAGTTCGGTGACGGCCGCCGCGAGAAGGTGAGCAGCTGAATGCCGAAACACGTACAGCGCATCTGCATCTTTTTCCGTGAGGATCTGGAGCTTCACATCGTAGTCCAACGGGCGGCGCAGATCGATCAATTCGCTGTTATCCGTACCGGTGGGATTCGGCACCCCATTACCGGCGGAGATGCGTGCCACCAGCGCTGCATCCGCAAGGCGCGGAGATATTTTGCGGGCAATGTCCAGCGGCGTAGTGCCCTTGGGCACTTCCTGGACTTTGCCGTCAGGCAATGTAACGTGAATCTGATCCATTTAACATTTCACCCTGGAAGGAGAACCACCAGCTTATCGGCGGCTCGCACCGCGGTCAAGAAAAGGCGCGACCAATTGCGAGCGCAATGAATTCGAATTGGGAAATTACGAGAATTGCTTGGCCGCGGCAATTTCTTCGACGATGGTTTGCGTCGCGGCGCGGGGATCGCGAGCCGCAAGTATGGGGCGCCCCACCACAATGAAATCCGCTCCGGCACGGATCGCTTCCGCGGGCGTCGCGGTGCGAGACTGATCATCGCGCCGCGCTGAAGACGATTCGTCTTTCGGGCGCACCCCTGGAGTCACGATAAGAAAATCGCGCCCGCATGCTTCGCGGATTGCCAAGGCCTCCTGCACAGAAGCCACGACGCCATCTACACCTGCTTTTTGCGACATCACCGCAAGCTTGGTCGCGCGGTCTGTGGCCGGGCCGGTAATGCCGACTTCCAGCAAAGCCTTATCGTCCATGCTGGTCAAGATGGTCACCGCGAGAAGCCTGGCGCGATTAGCGCCCATCGCCACTCCCGCGCTGATGGCTTGTACGCCCGCTTGGAGCATGGCGCTGCCCCCCAGGGCATGCACGTTGAGCAACTCAACGCCTGGTAAGGAAGCAGCGGACAGCACTGCCCCTGCGACAGTGTTGGGTATATCGTGAAATTTCAAATCCAGAAAGACGCCGACATCCAGCGCGGCGATCTCTTTAACTGCCGCAGGTCCGGCTGCCGTGAAAAGCTGGCCCCCGATTTTAAACATGCCCACAAGCGCAGCAATCTGCTTGGCGAACTTTACCGCCGTTGATAACGAATCAAAATCGAGGGCTACGATCAGGTTACTTCGCGGATGAGCGTCAAAGGTCAAGGTCACGTTTGTGGCCCCGGCCTTCCGGGGCTCTCTAGGGGCGCTGCGGTAACTGCATTAATTCCAACCGGACCTTCGTAACTCCGGCATGGGTTAAGCCGATCTTTCTGGCCACGCGATAGGATACATCAATTTCGCGTCCCTCTTGGTAAGGACCGCGGTCATTAATACGTACTACTTCAAATTTTCCATTCCTGACGTTCACTACCCGCACGATAGACCCAAACGGAAGGTTTGGGTGTGCCGCGGTCAGAGCCTCGGAGTCGAACTCTTCCCCGTTAGCTGTCGTCTTACCGTCAAAGTTAGGCCCGTACCAGCTGGCGTTTCCTACCCAAGTCTTAAGGGCCTTAACGGGCTCGTTTGACCGGGCCACCAAAGGGGCATCGATGGATTGGGCGGCCAGGAACATCACCGGTATCCACAGAAAGAACGCGTAGAGGATGTGAATCGAACGTCGCATATTGTGTCTTTTTCGCATCATCATACTGAAAAGTGTACCAGTCCCTGCCCGACCGGTCAATCCAACTTAGGTACCAGAACTTCAGTTAAACCCTGTATATTCTGTACATTAAACCCTGTAGCTCGCTTATCTAACTGTGCGGCTAAGTCTCCTATCGCACCTGGCCTTACGAAGCTAGCCGCGCCCACTTGGACAGCCTTAGCTCCCACCGATAAGTACTCAAGCACGTCGTTGACCGTCTCGATGCCCCCCAGCCCTATGATTGGGATCTTGACGGCCTGGGCAGCTTCCCACACCAGTCTCAGGGTTATTGGACGTATTGCCGGGCCAGATAGTCCCCCTGTAGGGCATCCCAGCCTGGACCTGCGGGTCTTGATGTCAATCGACATCGCCGGGTAGGTGTTAGCTACCGTCAACCCATCCGCCCCACCCTCCTCCGCTGCTTTGGCGATAACCCTAATGTCTGTAACCAGCGGCGACAGCTTTACCCACAGGGGTCGACTTGCTGCGGATCGCCTGGCGACGCTCACCACTTGGGAAACCATGGCGGGGTCGCTACCAAATTGGACGCCACCCTGCTTAACGTTGGGGCAGGAAATATTCAGCTCGTACCCCGCCAGTCCCGGTGCATCTTCGAGAATGCGGATCACCTCGGCGTAGTCCTCAGGTGAATATCCGAAGATGTTAACTAATACGGGGGTGACGTATTTTCTTAGTACTGGAAGTTTTTCCGTGACAAAGGCGCGAACTCCGACGTTTTGGAGCCCCACGGCATTCAGCATTCCTGAAGGCGTGTGGCACAGCCGGGGAGCAGGAGAACCCTGTATCGGGGTGAGGGATAACCCTTTAGTAACAAAACCCCCGATGGTGTTTAAATCGATAAGGTGGGCAAATTCGAGGCCGTAACCAAACGTTCCGCTCGCTGCAATAATGGGATTTCTGAGGCGCAAAGCGCCGATGTTAACGCTGAGATCGACAGGGCCAGCGGAGGTCACATCCGGTGCAGGATAACACGAAGCGCGAGAGATGCAGCGGAGAATTCCCCGGCGATACGCTACGCGGTTGTGAGAAAGTTTTTAGCGATCGCTGGATGCGTTGGGATCGCTTGTTGATCGCGTCTGCGAAGATGCCGCTCCATGCGTTGACTGAGACCCCTCAAGCGCTTCTGCCAATGTTCTGCCATCATGCGTAGCCAGCGTAATACCGCAAAGAGTGGCAAGCGTCGGGGCAATGTCGCCAGGCGTAGCCGGTCCGTAATATTTTCCACGACGAATTCCCGTACCCATCAAAATCACGGGAACGCGTTGATCGTAAAAATACGGCGTGCCGTGCGAAGTTCCACCGTTGCGGCCTGGTTTTCCTGGCGCTGAATAATCCCAGATCCAGTATGGCTTGGGAACGATGAGCAAATCCCCGCTTCGCGATTTAAAAAAACCGGCGGCCTCGGCGTCGCGCATCGGATTGCGCGTGGCCGGCCGGTCATCCACTTCCTCGGCCTGATATACGCGAGCGACTCCGGGAGCACTCTGTATAGCATCGATCACAGCTTGCAAAGCATGCGCATCGCTTTTCAACTTGGCATACGTGTCGGGAGTGAAGTACACGTTGGCCCCGTCAATTTTAGATACCGAAGGCTTTGCGTAATGAAGCGGCTCAAGCGCCTGCTCGATGCGATTTCTTACCTCTTCGACATTGAGGCGCCCTGCATCTACGCCAGTCTTCCGCAAATCTTCAGGCACAGGCGCGACGCCGTGATCCGAGCTGAAAGCCACCACATATTTCCCGCGCCCAACAGTTTTATCAAGATGCGTGAAGAATTCGCCTAGATCGCGATCCAGGCAAGCCAGTTCGTCCTGCACTTCCCAGCTTCGTGGACCGAAGGAATGTCCGACGTAGTCGACGGAAGAAAAACTCACGGAAAGAAAATCGATACCGGGGCCGCTACCCAGCTTCAGCTTGTCCACCACATTTTCCGCCATGTGCGCGAGATAAGTTTCGGCGTATGGGCTCGTGGCCCACTGCAAATAAAACGCACGATCCGGGCCTTTACTATCCGGAGCCCCTCGCAGCGGGTGAGGAAATTCCGCGCCGTAACCGGTAGGCGCCCCGGGATTGACCGCGGTTTTGTCATATAAATACGCTGATTCGGGCAGCAGAGGCGCCCACGTCTTGCCATAGTCTTCGGTGACGGGATGCAATTTTACGAATTCAGCGATGAACGGCGCTTGTGGATAGGCTGACGAAGTCTGCCACAAGCCTGTGGCTCCATCCCACCACGTCACAGAATCGGCTTGGTGTCCCGCCAGGGTAATTGCGGCGCGTGCTTTGAGTGACATCGCGACCACACGGGTTCCCGCCGCAGACTGGAACTTCAACTCTTCCGCAAACGCAGGGATCAGCATCTTGACAGCGCTATCTCCCGCGCTGTTTGCCGTTGAGGCATGCGCGCTGCCCGTGGGATCGCCCCCACCAGGAGCGGCCGAGCCATCGTAGGCAATATTCTTTACTGACGCATCAGCCGTGCACGTGACCTCCTTCTGCTGCTCGCGGTCCCACCATTCATTGCCGATCATCCCGTGGCTCGCGGGAAACGCCCCGGTAGAAATCGTGGTATGGCCGACGCAGGTTTCCGTGGAGGCGTAAGGGTAGGCGGCTTCGTGGAACCACGCTCCTTCATCGACGAGGCGCTTCAAACCGCCTGTCCACTGCTGCTGAAATTTATCTGCATAATCCCCGCGCATCTGGTCGACCACCAGGATGACCACCAGCTTCGGCTTGCTAGAATCGCGAGAAACGTCTTTCGTGCTGTTTTTGCGCGCGGCGATTTGTACTGAAGACTTTTGCGCTGTTACCGGCAGCGCCGCGAGCACCGCAATGAGCAGTAACATCGCCAAAATCTGACTTGCACGATACACAAAGCTCGTGAGCCCGCCAGCCATCCGTATTCCTCCCAAAGAACTTCGGCAGTCTATCATCCAAATGTTACAGCACGGTTGCATTGGCCGCGGTGCGGCAGCAATGATAGGATTACGCGAACTTATGCGCATCGTCGAAAAGTCTCAGCTCATGTCCGCGTCTGAAATCGATCGCACTATTCAGCGGTTAGCGCACGAAATTGTGGAGAAATCCGGCGGGACGAAGCATCTGGCGCTGATCGGTGTCCGACGCCGCGGCGTGCCGCTGGCCCAGCGCATCGCCAAAGCCATGCGCGGGATCGATGGTGTCGAAGTGCCGGTCGGGACGCTGGACATTACTTTGTACCGCGACGATCTCTCCAAAGTGGCTTCCCATGCAGTACTGCAATCTTCCGATATTTCCTTTGGCGTGGATAACATGGACCTGGTGCTGGTCGACGACGTGTTATATACCGGGCGGACCATTCGCGCCGCCATGAATGGCTTGTTCGACCTGGGGCGCCCAAAGCGCGTCTCGTTGTGCGTGCTGATTGATCGCGGCCATCGTGAAATGCCCATCGAGGCACAGTACGTGGGCCGCAGCGTGCAAACCAGCGACACAGAAATTGTGGAAGTACGGCTGCGCGAGATCGACAGCGAAGAACGTGTGGTGCTGGTCGATCGCGTCGAGCCGTAGGAATATTTTTATGACCAATTAATCAGAATTGATCAGCGTTTCGTTGCTGTTTCGAACCGTAAGAGATTTGGCCGGTAACTCCATAAGTGACGATGTGACCTACCGTTTTCGCGATCTCCTGGCCCTTGAACCGCTCAGCGCGGACGAATTAACTTTTCTGCTGGACCAAAGCAAGCTGTTTCAGGAAATTCAGCGGCATCCCCTGAAAAAACTAGCCACCTTGCGCGGAAAAACCGTCACTCTGGCGTTCTTCGAGAATTCCACGCGTACGCGCATCAGCTTTAGCACTGCGGCTTCGCGGCTGGGCGCGGACACCATGAACCTGCAAGCGGAAGCGTCCAGCTTGAAAAAAGGCGAATCGCTTCTGGATACCGTCTATACCCTGAACGCCATGAAACCCGATTGCCTGGTGATGCGCCACGCGGCCTCCGGCGCGGCGGATTTCGTGGCGCGCAACCTTGACATACCGGTGATCAACGCTGGTGACGGCACCCACGAGCATCCCTCCCAAGGATTGCTGGATGCGCTCACCATTCGCGACCGGCGCGGCTCTATCGACAATTTGAAAGTCACCATTCTGGGCGATATTCAACACAGTCGCGTGGCGCGTTCGAATATTCACCTGCTTGGAAAATTCGGCGGCCAGTTTACTTTGTGTGGCCCGGCGATGTGGGTCCCGCGCGAGCTGGAAAAGATCGGTCCACCAGGATGCGTGATTCGCCGCGTGTCACGAATCGAGGACGGACTTGAAGACGCGGACGTGATCCTTGTGCTCCGGGTGCAAACCGAGCGAATGTATGAGCCCACGCTTTCCGCGGAAGAATATATTTTGCTGTATCAACTGAATGCCGAGCGGTTGCGGCTCGCCAATCCAAACGCGCTTATCCTCCATCCTGGCCCCATGAATCGCGGAGTGGAAATTTCGCCCGACGTAGCCGATGGACCACAGTCGTGCGTTCTCGAACAAGTGACCAACGGCATCGCAGTTCGCATGGCGCTGCTATTTTTACTGATGTCCGGCGCCACAGAAGGCGGAGAAAACGTTCTCGCAGATGAGGCATCGGGTGCCCCAAACGCCTCGCCAGAAAAAAAGGAATCCACGCATGCTGATTAAGAACGGTAGGGTGCTGGATCCCGCAACTAAAACCGACTCGGCGCGGGACATTCTTCTCGACGGAGAAAAAATCGCTGAGCTTAGCGCGCCAGGAAAGATTACTCGCGCGCGCGATGCAGAAATTTTCGACGCGGCCGGATTGATCATCGCGCCGGGTTTTATCGACATGCATGTGCATTTGCGAGAACCCGGCCAGGAGTCTTCGGAGAGTATCGAGACGGGAACGCGAGCAGCGGCGCGCGGCGGCTTCACCGCGGTGTGTTGCATGCCCAACACGAAACCCGTAAATGACAACGCCTCGGTCACCCGATTTATTGTGGATCGCGCGAAATCGACCGGCAGCGTGCGAGTTTGGCCGATCGGCGCGGCATCAGTGGGAAGCAAAGGGGAAAACATCGCCGAAATTGCGGCGATGAAAGACGCTGGAATCGTCGCGGTGTCCGATGATGGCAAGCCCATGGCCACCGCAAAATTGGCGCGCCAAGTAATGGACTATTGCCAATCGCTTAACCTTCCGGTGATTGAACACGCCGAAGATGTTTCCCTGGCGCATGGCGCGGTGATGCGCGAAGGGGTCACCTCCACGCGGCTGGGATTGCGCGGCATGCCTGCCGCTGCTGAGTCGGTGTGTGTGGCTCGGGACATTCAGTTGGCGGAATTAACAGATGCCCGGCTGCATATTGCGCATCTCTCCGCGCGAAGGTCGCTGGAGCTGGTGCGTTGGGCAAAGCAGCGTGGGTTAAAGGTCACCTGTGAGATAACGCCGCATCACTTCACACTGATCGATGAGGACGTGCAATACGATTCGCGATTCAAAATGAACCCGCCATTGGCTGCTCGCGAAGACCGTGACGCACTGCTGGCTGGACTGGCGGACGGCACCGTAGACGCAATAGCAACCGATCACGCGCCCCACGAGCCGGCTTTGAAGGACGTGGAGTTTGATCGCGCCCCCTTCGGCATTTTGGGATTTGAAACGGCGCTGGGTCTTGCGTTGGAACTCGTGCACAGCGGAAAGATCACACTGATGCGCATGGTGGAATTATTCACTACCGGTCCCGCGAAAGTGCTGGGGTTAGAACGAAAGATCAGCAAGGGCGAGGCCGCCGACCTGACGGTTTTTTCCACCGACCACGATTGGACTTACAACGTTAAAGATTCATCCAGTAAATCGCGGAATTCACCATTTGATGGGCGCAGCTTCAAGGGCGCGCCCATGGCCACAATTGTTGCCGGCCGTGTGGTTTGGAAACGATAGCCGCGAAGTTCTGCTAAAGACAAAAACTTCGATCACTCCCGCTCGAAAATATTTCCCCGCATTTCGCCCGACCGAATTAGTGCGCAGTGGGTTCGGCGGCCGGATGCATGCCATGTTGCGGGACTTCATGGATGCCGCGCGCCGGGGGTTCGGTGCGCAGGCGGTAGAAATGATCCAAGGGGATGCGCCCTTTGCCGATGGCGTAGCCCTTTTCGATGGCTTTCGTCACGTAAGCCTTGGCGAGCATAGCGGCTTCCGTCAGCCCACGGCCGGAAGCCATTTGTGCGGCAATGGACGACGCGAACGTGCAACCCGTTCCATGATAGTTATCCGCCTTGACCCGGTCGCCACCCAGTTGCGTGATTTTGTCGCCGTCAAAAAGTACGTCGATGGCGCGTTCCATGTGACCGCCTTTTACGATTACGGCGTGCGCACCCATCTCGACAATCTTTCTGGCCGCAGCTTCCATCCCAGCCAGGTCCTTGATCTCCATCCCGGTTAAAATTTCTGCCTCCGGCACATTGGGAGTGATGACCGTGGAACGCTTCAGCAGTTCCGTGGCGAGATATTTGAGTCCGGCGGCATCGAGCAGTTCCGTTCCGCTCGAAGATTTCATCACCGGGTCGTGGACCACATGCGCGAATTTGTGGGTATCGAGAAACTCAGCAACGACCACCGCGTTTCCACGATTGCCGAGCATGCCGATCTTTACCGCCGCGATATCGCAGTCTTTGGCCAATACTTCCAATTGTTCGCGCAGCTCTGCGCTGGGAGTATTGTGGACGGCCTGCACCCCTTCGGTACTCTGCACCGTCATCGAAGTGATCGCGGCCACGCCGTAACAACCGTGAGCGGCAAAAGTTTTGAGATCGGCCGCGATGCCAGCGCCGCAAGAAGGATCGAATCCCGCAATGGTGAGCAATAAATTGGGAGCCACGTTGATGTGGTTGGACATTTTTCGTGCTTAATCCTTAGCGACCTGCGCGGCAGGCCGCAAAATTTCTTTAGTCTCTTGTGGCGCGACGAGTTTCACGTCAAAAAACAGCGCCGCCATTTCGCCAACATCTCACTCCAAGCGAAAATTGCCGGGCGCTTTTGGAAACCAACCAAAAACGCACCGGCAATTGCGAATGTACGCGCGCAAGAGGTGCGACGCAAGAAAAAGTTTTTGAAAAAACGCAGAGTAGGGCTTCTAACGGTTATGGTAAGCCGCCGGCTTAGAAATATTTCAGCTTTACGGGAACAAACCCCGGACCAGTGTGGCTTCCGCGACGCGTCCCACCGCCAGAATCATGGCGCCGGCGCGCGGGGGCACGTGATGCTTGCGCATGGTTTCCACCATTTCATGAAAAGCGCGCACGATTGTTTTTTGCAGGCGGGCATTTACCTCGTCCGCGTCCCAGATCAATCCTTGCTGGTTTTGTACCCACTCAAAATAGCTCACCGTCACGCCGCCGGCGTTAGCGAGAATGTCCGGCAGCACCGTGATTCCCTTGCGCGCCAGAATTTCATCGGCGTGCGGTGTGGTCGGTCCGTTGGCCGCTTCGGCAACAATGCGCGCCTTGATGGCTTCCGCGTTGTTCAGAGTGATCACGTTTTCGAGTGCGGCAGGCACCAGGATGTCGCACTTCATGGTGAGCAATTCGTCGTTGGTAGTGCGCGAAGCGCCGGGCATGCCTACCACTGTTCCGGAGCGCTCCTTATAACGAATGGCTTTGATGGGATCAATCCCGCGCGAATTGGTTACGCCGCCGCGAGTATCACTGAGAGCGATGATTTTCGCTTTTTTCTCGGCAAAAACCTGCGCGACGGTGGCTCCTGAATGGCCGAAGCCTTGAATAGCGACCGTAGCTCCGCGGAGCGCGATCTTTTTAAGCTTGCATGCTTCTTCGACGACAGCGACCAGCCCGCGAGCCATCGCTTCTTCGCGGCCATTCGAGCCACCGACGGACGACGGTTTCCCGGTAACTGACCCGTGCGCCGCGTGCCCCACGGTCATCGCGTAGGTGTCCATCATCCACGCCATCGTCTGCGCGTCGGTATACACGTCAGGAGCAGGAATATCCAGATACGGTCCGATGAGTGGCAGAATTTCGCTGGCATAACGGCGCGTTACGCGCTCAAGCTCGCCTTTGGACATGCGCTTCGAATCGCAAATTACCCCGCCCTGCGCGCCCCCAAAAGGTACGTTCACGGTTGCCGTCTTCCAGGTCATACCGGCCGCCAGAGCTTTCATTTCGTCCAGCGTAAGATTGGGGTGAAAACGAACACCACCTTTCGCAGGCCCGCGTGCCACGTTGTGCTGAACGCGATAACCGGTAAGAACTTTCACCTGGCCATTGTCCATTTTCGTGGGAATGGAAACTTCCAGAACGCGCTTGGGCGTGCGAAGAATCTGGCGCAAGCCAGGGTCAAGCTTTAGAAATTCCGCGGCCATATCAAATTGAATCTGGGCAATACGGAACGGATTCAAATCCTCCCGCGGTGCGATGCGCGGCACCATGGGAGGCGTGCCAATCTGTCTCGTCGGGGCTGTGGGCTTTGCGACCGTGGCCATCGGCTCGGGTCCTTTCCTCAAGTCGGTTCGTCTAGAGCAGTTTTCAAAATTTTGGCTGAACTGCAATTATCGGTAGTTCACGACGTGTCATCCGTTCGCCGCTAGCTTGTGCGAAGAATTTAGATAGGCGTCGCGGCAGGCGAGCGAACAGAAATGCAACAATTCGCCATTTTCACGCAAAGGAATTGCGCGCTCCTCTGCGACGTGCACACCGCAGACCGGATCGCGCACCAGCAGCCGTCCACTCTGCTCGGCATTCAATTCGCCGGTGGGCTTTAACGCCTCACCGGCCCGCCCGGGCTGCAGCAAAGCGGAGATAAACCGTCCCGCGAGGCGAACGCCCCACGAGACAATCACCACCCAAAATAAAAACCTCATCAATCGAGCGAGAAAGTTCATAGCGTACTCTGCGACCGCGTCTATACGTTTCGAGAACTAATGATTGTTAGCGAATTCCAATTGGCGTCGGCGGAATGGAACGACGGCCAATACCCGAGAACTCACCAAGGACGCGGTGAACCGAGTGTATGCAAGGTCAAAAGGGCGCGTCAAACGAAAAGGTGTAATTTCAGCAAGTTGCGCAGCCCGTTATGGCCATCCAACGATCAAAACGATACCCGAAAGAGTCACCAGGTAAATGATTTTAAGGGACTTACAGACAGAAACACATGTTCGACTAATGTCCTAATGCTTAGGCATCTGCGGCGCAGGAATTCGGTCAATGCCCATGTATGGGCGCAATACGTCGGGAATCACGACGGAACCGTCCTGCTGTTGATAGTTTTCGATAATAGCGATCCAGGTGCGCCCCACGGCGAGTCCAGAGCCATTCAAGGTATGCACAAAATCGCTTTTGCCGCCGCTTGCGGGCTTAAAGCGGATGTCCGCGCGGCGCGCTTGAAATGCCTCACAGTTGGAACACGAGGAAATTTCGCGAAATTCGTTCGCGGAGGGTAGCCAGACTTCTATGTCATACGTTTTTGCGGAGGCAAAGCCCATATCCGCAGTGCACAGCAGAACCGTTCGATAATGGAGGCCGAGCTTTTGCAGAATCGTTTCGGCATTGCGAACCAGAGCCTCGTGTTCCTCATAACTTTTTTCAGGGTGGGTAAATTTGAAAAGCTCAACTTTTTGGAATTGATGTTGGCGAAGAATGCCGCGTGTATCTTTACCGGCCGCTCCTGCTTCGGAGCGGAAGCAAGCCGTCCAGGCCGTGAGGAAGATCGGAAGTTGGCTTTCCTGCAACGTTTCGTCGCGATAAAGACTGTGAAGCTCCACCTCCGACGTGGGGGTGAGCCAGAAGTCAGTGCCCTCTATTTTGAAAAGGTCGGCAGCGAATTTTGGCAATTGGCCGGACCCCAGCAGCGAAGCGCTGTTCACTAAAACGGGCGGCAAAATTTCCGTGTAACCGTGTTCACGGGTGTGTACATCGAGAAAGAAATTTGCGAGTGCGCGTTCGAGGCGTGCTCCCCAGCCTTTATAGACTGCAAAACGGGCACCGGTGATTTTGGCCGCCGCGGACAGATCCAGAATCCCCGCCCGCTCCCCGACTTCCCAGTGTGGGCGAGGCGCGAAATCGAACTTTGGCGGCGCGCCCCAGCGGCGTACTTCTACGTTGTCCGCAGCACTGGAACCCACCGGCACACTGGAATGCGGGATATTGGGAATGGTAAGCAGCAGCTCGCGTTGCGTATCGTCTAACTGGCTAATGCGCTCATCGCTCTGCTTGATGAGTTCAGAAACCTGTTTCATCTCCGAAATGATACTGTCGGCAGGTTGCTTTTCTTTTTTGAGGCGCGCGATTTCGTCGCTGGCTTTGTTGCGTTGCGCTTTGCGCTGCTCATTTTTTGTAATGAGCTCACGACGCTCTTTGTCGAGAGCGCGGAAGGCGTCGAGATCCAGGGTGGCGCCGCGTTTGGTAGCCATGTCCGCGAAAAGATCGAGGTGCTCACGAAAGTAACTTAGGTCATGCATGGGATGGAAGAATAACGTATCGCGGTAGGAAGTGGCGAGCGCCTGGAGCTTTTCAGAGGGTATAGCCTGGCAAACGGGCTTTCTGAAGATTGCCATCCCCGATTTTGTGGGCCAACGGTACTAAGGTACTTGTGAAACGGTACGGAAGCATAAGGCGGAAAGTACCGGGTGAAATGGAACGACGGAACTATCGACCGCCGAGCCGCTGCGAAGCACAATCGCACTGTGATCGGAAGTTGATCGCGGCTTCCGGGGCGGTTACGGCTGCTCCTGTGTGCCGTTGTGCTGCTCGCGAGCGCAGCATAATGACGGGAAGTTAAGAACAGCTTCGGATTACGTTTCCCTCCATCCCCACGCCCGAGCGGCCGGAACCCCCACCGGCCGCTCACCTTTTTCGAACGCACGATTTCCTCCGAACCAGATCTGTGGCGCGCCCATATCAAATGTGTTCGTTATTCAGACCCAGCGGTGATGGAAGCGTGGACAACCGGAGCGCACCAGAAATGAAAAAAGGGGGCTGGTGCAAGCCCCCTTTTTGAATTGACGCCCCAAAACCGGAAACCGAGTCGAGGTTCGGGTCCGGCCACCCCGGGAAGCCAATCTTTTTAAAGTTGCCAAGAGAAGAGCAAGTGTTGTGCCAGCCAGCACTCATGGAAAATTGCGATTCAAAGTAATTGAAAGCACGAAGGTTACCGCAAATTAACCCCGGATTAAGATTCGTGATGACTCTTGGAGCCTACAAAATCTCACAGAATTTAGAGCGCCTTCTATGTTGTTTGGGAGCGGATCGCACTCACCAGCCCGTGCTTCGCGATGAATGTTCCAGCAGCAAAAACTACAATATCGTTATTTTTATTTCTTGACGCACTCGCTGACTTTACAAACGCACCTCAAGAATCGGTGAGCAAAGGTACGGACATTCGCATACTTCTGTACGAGCAACGCTTGGCATTTTAACAGCCGGATCGTCTAGGCACCGATAGAGGCCCGAACAGCGTTTGCCAGCGACTGGCTGAAGCGCTGCACATCCGCATCGTGTTCAGCTTCCACCATGACTCGTGCGAGAGGCTCCGTGCCTGAGTATCGAAGGACGATGCGACCACGGTGGCCCAGCGCAGAGTGGGCATCGGACAACGCCCGTGAGACTTCAGGCAGCGTATCGAGCGGAGGCTTTGAACGAACCTTTACATTCACGATGATCTGCGGGTAGTCCTTCAACCCTTTGGTTAAATCCGTGAGCCCGCCATTCATGGATACCAATGAAGCAATCTTGAGGGCCGTCAGCAGCCCGTCGCCGGCCGGGCTGTCGTCCAGGAAAATGATGTGGCCGGACTGTTCGCCGCCCAGTACGCTCCCGCTGCGGAGCATTTCTTCGAGAACGTAGCGGTCACCGACATCGGTACGCGCCAAAGTAATGCCTTCGGCATCCATCACGCGTTCCAAGCCCAAATTAGACATGGAGGTTCCCACGACGCGGTTGCCTTTGAGCTTATTTTGAGACTTGAGGAAGCGCGCCACAGCCAGCATCACTCCGTCGCCATTCACGATTCGTCCGTCGGCCGAAACAAACAGCGCGCGGTCAGCGTCACCATCGAAGGCCACGCCAAGAATGGCTCGTTCCGCGAGAACGCGTTTCCTGAGCCCTTCCAGATGCAGCGAACCGCAGCCCGCGTTGATATTCCGGCCATCCGGCGAGTCACCCATAGAGATTACTTCGACGCCGAAAGAGCGAAATAGTTCAGGTCCGAGTTTAAACGCTGCGCCATTGGCGCAATCCAGCACCATGCGAAATCCATTCAATTTCGCCCCCGGTATTACCCGACCTCGCAAATTCGCGAGATATTCCGCGTCCAACGATTGATCGGCAACGAGGGCGGGCACAGAAATGCGCGCTGATTTATTTTTGTCGCGGTGCTTGATGATCTCCGTCTCCAACACTTCTTCCGTCGCGTCGGGGAATTTCATCCCCGCGTGAGAAAAAAGTTTTACGCCATTGTCATGGAATGGATTGTGGGACGCCGAAATCACCACTCCCGCCTCAAAATCATTCTGGCGCACCAGGCACGCAACTCCTGGCGTGGTAATCACTCCTGCGAAGGCCACCGATGCGCGCGCTTGCGAGAGTCCAGCGGCCAAAACCGCCGCAATGTGCGGCCCGGATTCGCGAGTATCCATGCCGATAAGTACGCGCGCGGCAGAATGTTCTCGATGCAAATAGGAACCGAGAGCGCGTCCGGTGGCAAACAAGGTGGCATCGTCGAGCGGCGGTGTACCGGGAACGCCGCGAATACCGTCGGTACCAAAGAGCGATTTAGGCATTGGTGAAGTTGTTCGACGGCGCGATACCAAGCCGTCCAAAATGAGCGAATGCCGTTCGGCGAGCACCCGGTCAAAAAGTTTAGCACGTCGTCATCGCGCCGCCGGGAGAAGAATCCGCGCTTTGTTTCCATTGTGCACTTTGTTTCCGTGTGGGTAACTTCGCTTGGCGCGGTCCGTAACCTGGGATTGTGATTTGAGGGACCGGATAGCGCACAAAGTCATGCTCGCATTGACGGATATGTTACCTTTTCGTGCATGGAGCCGGTCCTATCCACCGCCGAAGTTCGACCCCCCGCAAGCCCCAAGCCTCATATTTTGATTTCAAATGTCAGTCTTAAGCTGCTGGCCGTGGCGCTCATTCTGGTTTTTCTCTATTTTGCCGCGAGCGTTCTTATCACCCTGCTGCTGGCCATTCTTATCGCATATTTTCTGGATCCGATCGTGGAGTTTTTGGAACGAATGCGCATGCCCCGCACCCTGGCATCCATGATTACCGTGTTGTTTTTGATTGGCGTTCTGGGGGCCGTGGGTTACGGACTGTATTCGCGGGGCTCGGACTTTGCAGCAAATTGGCCGAAGTATAGCGGGACACTCAGGAATGCGGTGAATTCCGTAGAAACAAAAATAAATGGTATCGAAAGGCAGGTCAGTGAGGACGAGTCGTCCTCCCAGCCTTCTCAGAAGAGAGGTCCATCCAAGACCGTGGCCGGCGCGGAAAACGCCCTGCGCGCCGCTCTGGTGCACATCATCGGATCGTTGTCCGGGCTGGTGCTGGAAGTTACCTTCGTTCCCTTCCTGGTATTTTTTATGTTGGCGGAAAAACAGGAGGTGTGGCACAGCACCCTGCAATTATTTCCAGTATCGCGAAGAACGTCAGTAAAGGAAACGCTCGAAGACTTGCGCGATGTGCTGCGCGACTACCTGGTGGGTATGTCGCTGATGACCCTGATCGTGATAGCTGCGAGCAGCGTGTTTTTCTGGGTCATGGGATTGGATTACCCGATATTGATTGGCATAGTTTCGGGGCTGCTGAATATGGTGCCCTATTTTGGAGCGGTACTCTCGTGGCTGCCGCCATTCCTGATTGCGCTCGCGAAACTTCACTCCGCGGGATCCTACGCACTGATTGCCGGTGTGTTGATGGCCATTCATATGCTCGCGAATAATTTGTTGGCACCGGCCTTAGTGGGCAAGAAAGTCCGATTAAATGCCCTGTCCATCACCATCGCGTTGCTATTTTGGGGATGGATCTGGGGTGGAATGGGATTGCTGCTGGCAATTCCGCTTACCGCGTCCTTGCGGGTGATTTGCGATCACACCCAAGCGTGGAAACCCGTAGGCCGTTGGCTTAGCGCAGAGTAACGATTTGGTTCGCCCCTATCCCCGTCCGAATCAGAATCCTTCGAAATCCACAGATTTGGCCCAACAATCCAGCGATGAAGCCGCCATCAACTCCGCGTTGACTTGCGGGTTAACCACAGCCTAATATGCGCGCAGCGATTGTCTTTCCACAAGCACGATGCGAAGTCCGCAAGCGTGTTTGTTTCCTCCCGTGGCGGTGCCCGTGCCGAGCGCCTTGGTGTCGCATTACCGGCTTTTGGAGCCCTTGGGTAGTGGCGGAATGGGTGTGGTATATCGGGCCGAAGACACCGTGCTGGGCCGCACCGTCGCACTGAAATTTCTCCCACCTCAAATTGTTCGTGATCCAAAGCAAGTCCAGCGCTTTCGAGAAGAAGCTCGTACCGCCTCCGCTCTGAATCATCCCAACATCTGCACCATTTACGAAGTGGCCGAAGAACAGGGCGAATTGTTTATCGCCATGGAGTTTGTCGAGGGCCGGCCGTTGTCCGAATCGATTCGCGATGGCCGCATGTCAACCTCCAGCATTGTGAGATACGCGCGCCAAATCGCCGGAGCTTTGGAGCATGCCCACGCGCGCGGGGTGATCCACCGGGATTTGAAGCCGTTGAATATTGTAATTACGCCGGAAGGCGACGCGAAAATCCTCGATTTCGGACTCGCCAAGCGAACCGATCCAAATGACGTAACTCGCAAGACCTTGCAAGCGGCAACGGCCACCACCATCGGCTTGGCCGGAACCATGCCGTACCTGTCGCCAGAACAACTCGAGGGCGGCGACGCCTCGGCCCGCAGCGACATCTGGGCGCTGGGAATCGTGATGTATGAGATGGCCGCGGGAGTAAAGCCTTTCAGCGGAGACAATCTTTATCGTCTTTGCACCGGCATCATCAACGAGCCAATTCCGGCACTACCCGAAACGGTGCCGCCTGGGCTGGCAGCGGTGATTCGCCGGAGTCTTGAGAAAGAGCCGTCCCGCAGATATCAACGAGCCGGCGAAGTTCGCGCTGCGCTAGAAGCGCTGGAACCCTCATCGGCGGTGGGGATCGTTTCCACTGTCCGCGAAAAACCGAAGCTTGGATGGGTCTGGTGGGTGGCCGCTGCCGCGGCACTGGCGTTGATTACTGCGAGTGCCCTGTGGTGGCTGGCAAAAAGATCTCCCAACATGCCGAAGATTTCAGCCGAAGTTGTGGATGATCGCGTGCAGCTCGCCGTGATTGCCCCGGATACGAATTCGCAGGGGGGTGAGGGAGCCTTCGACAGCGGCCTGGTGGACACCCTTACTTCCGGTTTAACGGAATTGTCCGAACGTCACCACCTGGCAGTGATTCCGCCAAGCGAAATGCGTGCGCATCACGTGCAGACCCTGGAAGCAGCTCGGCAAGAATTCGGAGTGAATTACGGATTAATGTTGAATATCCAGCGCGCTGCCGGACAAGTTCGCGTCAATTATTCCCTCGTAGACGCCCGCACGCATGAACAGCTTCGCGGCGGCACGATTACCGCTGGAGCGTCCGACCCCTTTGCGCTGCAAGACCAAGTCTCCGCGCGAGTGACGGAGCTTTTAAAACTGGAGCTCGAACCACAGGAGAAGAAAACTTTGGCGGCTCACGGTACGTCCGAACCAGCTGCCTATGATTTCTATTTGCGGGGCCTGGGTTATTTGCAGAATTACGACAAGGAAGAAAATATCGATAACGCCATCAGCGTATTTGGTCACGCACTCGAAAAAGACAGCGGGTTCGCGGGCGCCTACGCGGGTTTGGGCGAAGCTTACTGGCAAAAGTTCGAGCATACGCACGAAAAGCATCTGGTCACCGACGCGACCAAAGCCTGTCAGGTTGCCCTGGAGAAAGATCCAAACCTGACGCAGGGACACACCTGCCTCGGGCGTGTGTATCAGGGCACCGGAAAATACGAGCTGGCTGCCAAAGAATATCAGCAAGCCTCCAAGAGCGAACCCACGCTGGATGCCGCGCAAACCGGACTGGCACGAGCCTATGAGAGCCTGAACCGTTTGCAGGAAGCTGAGCAATCCTACAAGGCGGTAATCGCGTTGCGACCCGATTATTGGGCTGGCTACAACCGGCTGGGCACTTTTTATTTGCGCAACGGCAGGCTCGAGGAAGCAGCGCAGATGTACACGCAAGTCACGTCGCTGGTTCCCGACAGCTTTGTTGGTTACGCGAACCTGGGCAGTACTCGCATTCAGCAAGGCCGCTACGGCGAAGCAATTGAGCCCTTGAACCAGTCCTTGAAGATTCGCAAAACCGGGGTAGGATTGTCGAACCTGGCCACCGCTTATTTTCAATCCAAACGTTACACGGATGCGGCGCACTCGCTGGAAGAGGCGACCACTCTGGATGCCAAGAATTATGAAATCTGGGGAAACCTGGGAGACGCGTATTATTGGGCGCCTGGAATGCGCGAGCGTGCCAGCGGCGCTTACCGCAAGGCGTTGGAGCTCGGCGAGGAACAGCGCAAAATCAATCCGCGAGACGCGCACATGTTGAGCTATCTGGCGGAATACCACGCCATGCTGGGCGAAAAACAAAAAGCGCAGCTTCAGATTGGCGAGGCGGAAAAACTGGCCCCGCGCGATCCGGAAGTGTTGTATTACGCCGCAATGGTTTACGTGCAAGCCGGAGATCAAAAAAGATCAATGGAGAAGTTGGAGCGCGCCGTAGCTGCGGGATACCCCGCATCAGGCGTCCGCGATACGCCGAATTTTTCGGTGTTAGAGAACGATCCGCGGTTCCGGGCCCTGATTTCCCAAGAGGACAAGAAAGGAAAGACCACATGACGAGCAACGCAATCTGGCGAACCGCGATACGCAGTGGCTTTATCCTTAGCGTTCTGACGACGACCTACTCCTGCAATTTCAAAACGCCTGAAACCGCCCCCAAGACGGCCAATAATCTGACGTATGTTCAGTGCAACCCTAATGGAATAAACGTCCCTGTTACTGCACCGGGTAGTGTGCCCCTCGCGTACGAATATATTTTTGTGTGTGCCGGGAACCCTGTTGAATGGTTTACAGACGATGACTTCAAATTCACCGTAGATTTTGATCCCTCCGCGACTGATTTGTTTGAGTCAAAAAAGACGCACTTGGACTCCGCGCCAGATCCAACTGGTAAACACAAGCACGCCATTAAGGGGCAAAAAGTAAGTGATCATGCGAAGAAGCTTCTAGATCATTCCTATTGCATCCATCCGCAAGGCACGCCCGTTTCGGCTTGTGGTGCACCTAGTGATCCGCATGTCATACCGATGTGAAATAAGAGAATAAGAGAGGAAAGCCTTCATGACTGGAAAGCCAGTGCAGAGACTCATAGCGCGTTTTGCTTTGATCGTCGGAGGGCTGATGATGAGTTACGGGTGTGAGGTGAACAAACCTGAAGCTCAGCCTGAAGCGCAGAAAGATACGCAAGCAGAGTCAGGCCGCAAGAATACTTCCTATAACCTGAAGTATGTCGCATGCAGCCCGGACAAAATGGTGGATGTGGAAATTAAAAGTGGTGCAATAGCGCCCGTAGATCAATACGTTTTTGTGTGCGTTGGCGATAAGATTCGTTGGTTTACCGATGACGACAATTCGTTTACCGCGAAATTCAATGAGACAGCGGGCGCCAAGACCAATAATTTATTTGAATCGGGTCTCGCTGTCATTCCGTCGAAACCCGATGCGAGTCCAAATGTCGGTGGTAAAAGTCATAAGCAAGTTACCGACACGCAAATCGTAAGCAAAAATGCGATTCTCTATAACGACTATTCTTATCAGGTGGTCGCGAGAGATAAGAACGGCAAGACTGTTGTCGCTAGCGATCCGCACGTGATCCCCATGGGGAACGGCGGGCCTTAGCGGCAACTGGCACGCAACTGGCTGACAAGGATGGCGAGATTTTCCGCGTCTTGAAAGAGGCGGATGGCGGCAATACCTGCGGCGCCCGCGGCGAAACAATCGGAGGCATTATCGAGGGTAATTCCGCCGATAGCCAGCACCCGAATCGCTACCGCACTACAAACTTCGGCGAGCCGCTGGATGCCTTGCGGAGCGCCAAATGATGCCTTAGACGGCGTCGCAAAAACCGGACCGAAGAAAATGTAATCAGCACCGTCGCGCGCCGCGCTTACGGCGCCCTGAACCGAGTGGCAAGAAACTCCAACGAGAAATTTGTCACCTTTAGCGAGATTCGGCCTTGCAGCCAGCCATTTACAAACGTCGACGACAGGTAAAGACTGCTCGCCAAGATGAACCCCACCTGTGTGTTCAGATAGCGCCAGGTCCAGGCGGTCATTGACGATAATTCGCGTTCGCGCCCTGCTGCGTTCGTTAATTTGTTTAATTTGCGCGACAGCCGCCTGTGCCAAGGACGACAGCCGCTCGCCTGAGAGATTTTTTTCTCGTATCTGTATCCAATCCATCCCGGCCGCCGCTGCAGTAGCGACGCGCTTCAGCAGTGCCTCAACTTGATGGTCATCTGCAAATGCGAGCCCCTTCCGATCGGTGACATAACAAAGAATCGGTACCTGCGGGTTTTTACCGGGATGGAACACGAGGAGTTTCAGGTCGCGGACGGATCAAACCAAAAGCCAAAAAAATATCCAGCACTCCTATGCCACTGACGAATCCGCGTACCGACGGATGCAAGAGAACCGGCAGAAGCGACGGAAAGTGGCTCAGGAAATAGTTTTGTTCCCAGAAATTCGTCCACGGAAGATAGAGCAGCAGAGCGCCCATCTCAAAACATAAAATAATTAACAGTACGCGTAACACACGATTCATAACTGAGGGGTCTCCGCCTAACCCGCCTAACCGTACATCCAGGCGTCAGCGGCTAGGCTTCTGGAGAGCGGCGATGCGCTCGGCCACGTCGCGATAGTCGATATTCATCGCGTAGACCTTGGAAAAACTTTTTAGCGCCGCTTCTGGTTCTCCAGCCGATTCCTGGGCAATGCCCAAATCATACCGCAAGGCGAGGATGCTTTCCGGTTCGACTCCCGGAGTCTCCAGCGCGCGCTCATACCAGATGGCCGCGATGCCCGGCTGGCCTTTCTCCATGAACGCCAGGCCAAGCAGCGTGCAGCACTGCATGGCATAGCGGAAAGGCCGGCCGCGCTCGTTGGCTTTGGCCACTTTTTGAAATTCGCTGATGGCTTCTTCCAGCAAACCCATTTCGCGGAACGCGGTGCCAAGGTTGTAGTGCGTTTCCAGATCCTCGTCGTCCGAACCCATCTCCCCAAGTTCGGCGCGGAACTCGTCAAAGACTTCCTTCAAAGGCCCAGAGTCGCTGAGATTTGATCTGTCAACATGCTTGACCGGCGCCTCGCTCGCGGCCTTCGAGTACGACGGCGTCAGGCCACCCATCCCCAGCCCCTCGATCTCATTGGCTAGGTCCGCAAGGAAATGATCAGATGCAAAATTGCTGCCCGCAGGCGGCCCGGCGGAATTCTTGCCCACAAGCTCTTCGTCGTGATTCGCATCGGACTCGACCGCGTGAACCTGAATCGGAATGTCCGGAGGCTTCTGGCTGTGCGCCGGCACCAATTCTTCTGGTTCCAGAATCAGGTCGTAATCCTGATCCACTTCAAATTCAGATTCCGGCTCGCCGGATTTTACGGTCGCATGACTCTGTTCCGCAGCAGCCAGTTCCGGAACTTTTTCCTCCGCTGCAGGAGCGTGTGCTTCAGCCAAAGGTTCGGGGAGGCTGATTTCTTCCGGCGACGCAATCTCTTCGGCGTGAGTTTCCGCCGGAATTTCCTGCGCCGACACCTGGAATTCAGCATACGCAGGCATATCGACAGGCGGAACCAGCGGAGAAGCCTTCTGCGCGGGTTCCAATAAGGATGCTTTAGCATCGTGTTCAGCTAACGGCTCGGCATTGATTTCAAATTCCGTTGGCGATGCAGAATGCTCCCGCGCGGTAGACTTAGTGTGAGTTTCTGCATTTTCCGCGCCCGGGTGTCCGGGTTCCACTTCCTGCAGCACCGACAACCATTCGTCGGACAAATCAACTTCGTGAACATCCTTTGCATGCGCGCCGGATGGTCGAGATGCAGCTTCTACCGGAGCGGGAGGCGACTTTTCCGAAGCCGGCTCAGCGCCATCTTCAGCAGCCACGGGCTCGGGCGCAACTTCGAACGTGGGAAACTCATCACTGTCGACATCCGTGGATTCGGCGGCGACAGGGAAGCGCTCTGTTAAAGCGGCTTCGCAGGCGGCAGCCAGTTGTTCATCCGTTAGACCGGCAGAGCGCTGGAACCGGCGGCGCAAGTCGCCAAATCGTTCGACGCCCTGCTTATCGCCACTTTCGCTATGAAGTTTTTCAAGCCGCGCCGCAAGTTCCGCAGTGCGCCGGTCATCTCCCGCGCCGAGAACAAAATCGAGAAGTTTTTCAAGTGACGGCGTGTGCCGGGGCGCGCGCCGCAAAATAGCTTCGAGTAATCCGATAGCTTTCTGCGTGAGGCCGTAGCTGGCAAACAGGTCAACATCCGTGAGCGACTGCGTTATAAATTTCTGGGTGTCTTCGTCGAGCGTCGCCGCCGCTTCGCCACGTTCTGCAGCCGCGGGCACTACAGGTTTAGGTTCGGGCCTGGAGACCGGCTCTGACAGGTCCGGGCGAATTTTGGGTGCCGGCGGTGGCTCCAATTCGGCCTTCAGATTTTCGCCAGAGGGCTCAACCGGCTCGGCTGCCGGCATACCCATTTTTTTCAGCAGATCATTTAGCTTGCGCTTGGCAGAATCGCTTTCCGGTTCGCGCTCGACTAACTGTTGGAATACCTCCTTGGCGCGCTCCATCTTGCCGTTGGCAACCAGGGCATCGCCAAGCTGCGCCAGAGCGTCAGGCAGGCGAAACGAATCACTGGTGCGGCCATAGCTGTCGACCAGCCATTCATGCGGTTCCACGCGCCCCGGCATGCGCTCCACCAGGTCATTCAGCAGCTTGCTGACCGCTTCATGCTCACCGGCATCCAGCATCGGAATGCGCGTGCGCTCGACGATGGCCATCGCCTGTGCGCTTTGACCGGACTGCAGTAAAGCCTCCGCAACTTTTTGCGTGAGACCAAAGTTTTTTTCGTCGGCGTCAAAAATTCGCAACGCCAACGCCGTGGCCTTATCCCAATTCACACTCTTGAGATAGAGATCGAGGAGCAGCTCGGCTTGTTCGCCGCCTTTTTCCAGATCGGGGACATGTTCGAGAAGCTCGGCTGCCTGCGCCACATTGCCCCGCGCTGAGTACGAACGTGCTTTGACGATAACCGCAGCCAGATTTTGCGGATCGATCTTTAGCGCCTTGTCGGCTAATTTTTCGCATTCCGCCTGGTCGCCGCGCGCCAACGCGCGTTGCGCCGCCGACACGTAGGAATCTGTCGCTTCCTTGTTTTGCCCCATGGCTTGATACAGATCGGCGAGGCGCACCTGTATCCGCAAGTTATCCGGCTCAGCAATAAGAAGCTTCTTCAGTAGGTTTACCGCTTCCGGCTGGCGATTGTGTTTCAGATGAATTTCCGCCAGCTGCAGAAACAGCGGGCGCGCTTCGCTCATCACCCCTTGCTGCACGTAAAGGTCGGCAAGTTTTTCTAGCGGACGAATTTCTTCCGGCGCGAGTTTAGCGATGCGTTTGTAAACGGCAATCGCCTTGGTGAGAAACCCGTCTCCCACAAAAATCTGCGCGAGCCGCTCGAAATAATCGATGGCCTGGAAAGTTTCGCCTTGGCGAATGTACAGCTCCCCTACAGTCATCAGCGTGACTTGATCACGGGGCTCAAATTTGAGGACTTGCTGGTATTCGGCGATAGCCTGTGCAACTTTGCCCTGATTTAACAGCTTCTGGGCGGCTTCGACGTATTTGCTTTTGTTATAAGCCATGCATTAACCGGGACATTAAACGTGTTTGACCGCCGGGCTGCCCATTCGCTAGCCCTAGTGACAGGCCAGGTTAGCCACCCCAGCGGACCCTTAAACTCTGTCCGAGACGTTCTCCTTCGATCGCTGGGGTTCGTTGGTGACCCGCAACGTTATCCTGTTACGCTAACAGGCGGAAGAAAAACAAGTCAATGAAGGCAAAGTCCCCTGTGAGCAGCCAGTTATCAGCGTTTAGACCTGCAAGCCTCACCGCGAAGCCATGGCGAACATCAGTAGAAAGTTTTTCTTGTTTACACTAAGCATTTTATAACGGAACGATGGCAGGCTCTCCGGCCCCCTTCGGTGTTTCTACCTCCTGGAGGAACGAAATTTGGGTAGCGCCCACCGCCCAGCAGTTGGATTCGCGCACCGGCGCAAAGGAGTGACGATGCAGAGGGCTGGGCCCATGCTGCCGCAAAGCCTCCAGATGGTCGGCGGTGGCGTACCCTTTATGGCGCGCCAGGCCGTACTGGGGATAGACCGCGTCCCATTCCTGCATCCGCGCATCACGATGGGTTTTAGCCAGAATGGAAGCAGCGGCGATAGACACGCTGCGGGCATCTCCGTGAATCAGGGATTTTTGCTCGATCAAAACATCCAGTTTGATGGCGTCCAGCAGCAGATAATCGGGAACAATGGCAAGCTGATTGAGGGCCGCGGTCATGGCCTGGCGGCTGGCTTGATAAATGTTCCAGGCATCAATGCGTTGCGCATCGATCTCCGCGACCGACCATGCCAGCGCGTGCTCACGAATTCGCGGCGCAAGCTCGCCGCGGCGCTCGGCCACCAGCTTTTTGGAATCGTCCAGACCGACGATGCGGCGCTTGGGATTCAGAATGACCGCCGCGGCGACCACTGGGCCGAACAGCGCGCCACGACCGGCTTCATCGAGACCAGCGATGCGCAACCACCCGAGCTTGCGGGCTGCGCGTTCGAAACGCGTGCAACAAAGGCGACTCATGCGGATGGGCCGATTCTAGCACGCAGAGGTCGGAGTGCTGCACCAAAGCGAACAGTGTTGAGGTAGTTTTTTGAGACGCTAATTAACTCCAAAATAGAAATTTATCTCTTATGATTGCAAATCTTAAAAGCGTGATCGTCGGCACCGCGGGGCACATAGACCACGGCAAATCTTCCTTGGTGGAAGCGCTCACCGGCACGGATCCGGACCGCCTTGCGGAAGAAAAACGCCGGGGCATCACCATTGATCTCGGCTTTGCTTTTTTGGAAGACGCAGGCATCCGATTTGGATTCATCGACGTGCCCGGCCATGAACGATTTGTGAGCAATATGTTGGCTGGCGCGGCGGGAATCGATCTGATGCTGCTGGTGATTGCCGCCGACGAATCCATCAAGCCGCAAACGCGAGAACATTTTGATATTTGCAGATTGCTGGGAGTGAGACAGGGAGTGATCGCGCTCACCAAATGCGATCTCGTCGATGACAACGGTCTGACACTGGCGCAATTGGAGATTGAAGAATACGTGCGCGGATCTTTTCTCGATGGCTCGGCAATTGTGCCGGTCAGCGCAAAAACCGGGGCCGGCCTCCCGGAACTAAAACGAGCCCTGCACCACGCTGCGACCCAAGTCAGCGGCAAGGATGCCACCCGAGCCTTTCGCCTACCGATTGATCGGGCCTTCGCGATGAAAGGCTTTGGAACCGTCGTAACGGGCACGTTGATCTCCGGGGCGGTGCAGACTGGCGATGAGGTGCAACTCTTGCCTGGCGGTGAGCGCCTTCGTGTTCGCGGTGTGCAAACCGGCGGACAGGCTGTTGCACAGGCATCCGCCGGGCAACGCACAGCCGTAAATCTTGCGGGAGTTGATCACACCGCTGTGCGGCGCGGGATGACCCTGGCGAAGCCTGGGAGCTTTCGAAGCACTCGCAGGATTGATGCGCAATTTACGCTGTTGCCTGGAACGCACAAGTTGAAACATCGCGAGCGCGTACATCTTCATGCCGCAACCGCCGAAACCCTCGCGGAAATTTCGCTTTATGGCGCCGGCGAGCTTGCACCTGGACAAACTGCGCTGGCCCATCTTCGCCTGCAGGATGAAATGGTGCTAACCGCGGGCGAGCGCTTCATCGTGCGGCAATTTTCTCCGGTCACTACCATTGGAGGCGGCGTAGTTCTTGATCCCTTGGCGCGCCGGCCTCTTTCGCGCGATACCGGCAGGGTTAAATTTTTGAAGACTCTTCGCGACGGCACGCCTGAGCAGGTGCTTGCGGCCATGGTCGAGCGGGTCCCAATGGGATTGCGTTACGAAGAAATAGCAGCCCACACCGGATGGCGGGAAACGGACACTCAGGGAACCGTAAAAGCCCTATCATCCTCCAAAGTCGTGAAAACCATTGGCGATGAGCGCCCCTGGTTGATAGCCACGGGCATATTTGAAAGCATGTGCAACGCCATCAATGACAAGATCGATCGCTTTCAACGCGAAAATCCGCTGATGCCCGGAATAACCCGTGAAGATTTGCGGTCTAGTATAGGACGGTGTGTGAAACCCGAGGTATTTCGCGCTGCGCTAGCCCAGTCGATTGCGCAGAAAAAATTAGAGGTGCAGGGCGAAATTGTTAAACGCGCAGGCAGCGGCATCGCCCTGCAACCCGACGAGCAAGCTGCCAAGGGAAAAATTGAGGCGGCATTTCGCGCCGGTGGCCTGGCAGTGCCCGCGGTGAAAGATGTGCTTGCCGGCCTCTCCGTGGAAGCCCAGCGCGCCGAAAAGTTGCTGCATATGCTGCTGCGCGAAAAGAGTTTGGTACGGGTATCACCTGACTTGATTTTTCATCAAGCGGCGCTTACGCATCTGAAACAGCTGCTTTCGACATATAAGACCAGCAAGGGGGGACGAATCTCTGTCCCTGCGTTCAAAGACTTGACCGGGATCACCAGAAAGTATGCAATACCCCTGCTGGAGTACCTGGACCGCGAAAGGGTGACGCGTCGGGCGGGCGACGAGCGTGTTATACTTTAGCTTCCAGTTAGCTGTATTTACCGGGTTTTTCGACGATTATTAGCATGGCAGGAGGCGGTTATGGAATTTCCGATGCACTGGCTGATTATTCTGGTGGTCATTCTGGTTCTTTTTGGCGGGCGCAAAATTCCTGAATTGATGCGCGGCATGGGCGAAGGCGTTCGCGGATTCAAGGAGGGGATGCACGGCGGAAATCAAAGCCAATCGCAGACCGTTGTGCCGCCGACACCGGCAGCGCCACCAGCGCTCCCCACCGAGAAACCGGACGAAGAAAAAAAGGTTTGATAGCGTACGGCTAGGGGTCGACTAAACCGCAAGGAAGAATAATTTCAGTTAAAAGGGCGGCTAAATAAGCCGCCTTTTTTGTTTTCTGAGCTAACAGGACTGCGCCATTCGAATGCTCAATGACCGTTCGAATCAGTCGCGCGTTCGAACGCATTCCGTTCCAAGTGGAACAACATTTTGGCCACATGGTTTCACGTGAAACCACATTTCGTTAGCCAATAAGACCCCCTCATTCGATTTGGAACACCTTTCTGTCAGTAAGCGCAATCGTCGGCGTCGGCATTATGTGCAATTGTCGGCACGTCGACAGGCCGTTTGAATGATGTACGCCCTGAGGAAGACTTGAGCTTCAGAATCGCTGCTGGTCTTAATCCAGAAATTCGTCTGACCAGCCCAGCGCCATGAGTTCTTGCCACAAGCGCGCCAGCGGCATGCCCACCACGTTGAAGTAGCAGCCTTCGATACGTGAGATATATCGTCCGGCGCGGCCTTGGATGGCGTACGCGCCCGCCTTGTCGTAGGGTTCGTCGGTAGCCAGGTAGCGCGAGATTTCTTCCGGTGAAATCGCGGAAAACTGGACCTGCGTGGTTTCCACAAAACCGCGCCGCTCGGCATCAGGAAGACGAATCAGCATCACGCCTGTCATTACCGAGTGGGCGCGGCCGGAGAGTAACTGCAGCGTTCGCCGTGCGTCCTCCGCGGAACGCGGCTTGCCAATAACTTGGCCATCCAGCACCACTACCGTGTCCGCGCCGATAACAATAGCAGGACCTACCGAGCGTGCGGCGACGAGTTCCGCTTTTGCGCATGCAAGCCGATGAACGTACTCATTTGGCGATTCGCCCGGTATCGGCGTTTCGTCTACAGCCGAAGACATGACCGTAAAGCTCATGCCCGCGTCTCGCAAAATTTCAGCGCGACGCGGCGAGGAGGAAGCCAGGATTACTTTCATGGTGAGAATTAAATTACGACGGACTCCTGATATTCGCCGAACACGCTTCGCAGCGTATCTGAAATTTCGCCAACGGTAGCGTCATTTTCGACGGCCTCCAGAATGGCGGGCAAGAGATTCTCAGCAGTTGCCGCTCTCCGAGCCAATTCAGCAAGAATGGTCTTAACGCGCGCCGAATCACGCTTCAGGCGGAAGGCTTTGAGCCGCTCGATCTGGTCGCGAGCGATTTGCTCCTCGACGCGCAGAATCGTAATGGGTCGTTCTTCTTCCACTTTAAAATCGTTTACACCCACCACGATTTGTTCATTTTTCTCGACCGCGCGTTGAAACTGGTAGGCCGCTTTTTGAATTTCGCCCTGGATGAAACCCGATTCGATGGCCCGTAGCGTCCCATCAAGAGGACCGCCCATGGCGTGAATTTTGTCGATATACGTTAGTGCGCCCGCCTCAATTTCGTTGGTCAACTGCTCGATGGCGTAAGAACCCGCCACCGGATCAATGGTATTGGTGACGCCAGTTTCGTGCGCGATGATCTGTTGCGTGCGCAGCGCGATCAGCGCGGCGTCTTGGGTGGGGAGCGCCAGCGCTTCGTCCAGCGAGTTAGTGTGTAGCGACTGGCACCCGCCCAGCACTGCGGCCAAAGCCTGAATCGCTACGCGCACAATATTATTTTCGGGCTGCTGCGCGGTAAGCGAAGACCCGGCCGTCTGCGCGTGAAAACGCAACAGCCACGAGCGTGGGTCTTTTGCATGAAATCGATCGCGCATAATGCGTGCCCAGAGGCGCCGGGCCGCGCGGAACTTGGCGATTTCTTCCAGCAGATCATTGTGCGCGTTGAAAAAGAAAGATAACTGCGGCGCGAAATCATCGACGTTCAGTCCCGCATCAAGGGCAGCTTGCACATAAGCCATGCCATCTCCTAGAGTGAAGGCCACTTCCTGTATTGCGGTCGAACCAGCCTCTCGAATGTGATAGCCGCTGATGGAGATAGTGTTCCACTTGGGAAGATGCTTGCTGCACCAGGAAAAAATATCGGTGACAATGCGCATCGCCGACCGTACTGGATAAATGTAGGTTCCGCGCGCGATATATTCTTTGAGAATGTCGTTCTGCACCGTACCCGAAAGCTTCGCGAGGCTAGCGCCCTGCTTTTTTGCAACCGCCACGTAAAGGCAAAGGAGAATTGCGGCGGTGGAATTGATGGTCATCGAGGTAGAAACTTTTTCGAGCGGGATGCGGTCGAAGAGAATTTCCATGTCTTCGATGGAATCAATGGCCACGCCACCTTTGCCTACTTCACCTTGGGCCAGGGGATGATCGGAATCCATGCCGATTTGCGTGGGCAAGTCGAAAGCTACGGAAAGTCCTATCTGCCCTTTGCTAAGAAGATAGCGGTAGCGCTCATTGGACTCCGCGGCGCTCGCGAAACCCGCATACTGACGCATGGTCCAGAAGCGCCCGCGATACATCGTGGGATAAATTCCCCGGGTGTATGGAAATTCGCCGGGGTAGCCGACGGTCTCGTCAAGATTCTGGGAAGCCAAATTTTCGGCGGTATACAGCGTCTCGAGCGGCAAACCTGAGAGCGTAGTGAACTTTTCTCTGGGTTGCGAGCGGCGGCCCGCGGGCGCAGATGGTTTGGAATTAGAATCGGACATAAATTATCGATTCCCTGTAATTCATTTGCGGGCCGCTAAATTTTTCGCGCGCGCTGAAACGACGTAAACGCAAAAAATAAAAATAGCGCGCCAACCACGGCCGCAATGGCTACCAGCCAATACGCCGCGTCGCGGAACCACGCGCGAATCGCGGCATTCAACCAGGCGATTGCCAGCACCGCGAAAATTGCGCCCACAACTTCATGAAAAAGCTGCTTGAGCGTGCGCCACAAGCGGCTGAAGCCGCTGCGTTTGACTCCTGCACCCGGCAAGCTTGCCGCGGAAGACATGCTGGTATCTTAGCGTAAAAGGCATTCGCCCCAAGTGGTCCTGTGGGACTGGCGCCTAAGCGGTCCGCCATACTGCCCCCCCGAAACTGCACCAAAGACCTGTGAACGCATTGGAGACAACAATCCGAAGCTTACTTGTATCCAATCTAACGTGGGCCTAAAATGGCCGAAGAGTAGGGGAGAACCTCCTTGCAACTAGACGATCACCTGAAGAACTTGCTCCGCGAACTGGGACACGCGATCAACGACACGGTGTCCGACTCTGACCGCATTACCGGCGCGATTGCAGGAGTGCGCGCGCACGGCTACGACATCGTCCTGAAGCTGGATGCCACCATCGGCTTGGCCAAGCGCGATGCCGCTTCGGGGGAGACGTCGTCGTTGACCACTCAGGATCGCCGGTTCCTGGAATCGCTGCGCATTCAGGTTGATCAGGATTCGTTCATGGAAGAAGGCGAAGGGAACAAGAAGATTCCCGCGCGGCTGTCGATGACCCCGCAGGACGTGCGCTTCCTCAAGTCTTTGCGGATCGCCACGGATGAAATGGAATGAAAAGTTTGGCTAAATTGACCGGATTCGCATTGCCACTCGCGTTCGCCGCGATGGTAATGTGCCCGCGGGCGCAGGCCCAGACCCCGGCGACAGTTGTACCCATTGTGCTGGATACGGCTGTGCCTATCGTGGTGAATGCCGTAAAGCCTAAACCAACGGGATTAAGCAAATTTGAAGGCTACGTCATGAATGCGAATGTGGCGCAGATCACGGTGCGCGCCAAGGGCAATGATATGGCGATACAGACTTTTGCCCTCTCGCCGCAGGCCGCCGCCAAGATGCAGGCAATTGTCGATAAGGGCGGATATCAATACGGTGACAAAATTACGCTGCTGTACGATCCAGCCAGCCTGCAAGTGATCAAGCTCAAAGGGAAACCTTCCAAAGCCCTTTAATTCGCGAAGAAAATGGTTCGTCTTCCCGCCGTTGCCGGCCGTTTTTATCCCTCCGACCCTGCTGAATTGTCTGCTCAGATTAGTGAGTACATCTCTTCAGCAAACGGATTGACCGTTCGCAACGTAAAGTCCTGCCTGGTTCCGCACGCCGGCTTGATGTTTTCCGGGCACGTCGCGGGCGCCGTTTTTTCTAGCATCCGCATACCGAAAAAAGTTGTGATATTGGGAGTCAGGCATCGCCCGCCGGGTTCGCCCGCCGCTATTGTGTCAAGTGGCGCGTGGCGTACCCCGTTAGGTGACGCGGAAATCGATTATGAGTTGGCCGAAAAGCTCAGAGTGGCTTGCCCAGTGCTAACCGAAGATGCTATGGCCCACAGCAAAGAACATTCTTTGGAAATCGAGATTCCGTTCCTTCAGGTGCTCAATCCGGATTTTCGTTTCGTGCCGATCGCACTGGGAACTGCACACTTTGAAACTTTGGTAACGGTGGGACAAGCGATTGGCGATGTGCTAGCGGCGGAAAAACAGGAAATTTTGTTAGTAACCAGCTCTGACCTGAATCATTACGAGGACGATGCTACCACCCGCGTGAAAGACCGCAAAGCCATTGAACAATTGTTGAGCATAGATGCGCGTGGCTTATACGATGTCTGCCGGAGGGAAGAAATTTCCATGTGCGGATTGGGCCCGGCGGTCGCAATGCTCACGGCATTACAGGTTTTGAAAAGCAGCAACGCGGAATTGATTCGCTACGCTACGTCAGCTGACCGGTCGGGAGATCCTTCCGCTGTGGTGGGATATGCGGGAATGGTTTTCTGGTGATTCACAGTGGGCCAAAACAAAAAAGACGGCCGAAAATCCAGCCGTCTTTCGCTTAGATATTTCGCCAAAACTAGTGACGGCCGCCGCCAGACATTGAAGCGCCGCGAGAACCGGTTGACAGCGAGCGAGTAGACGTTGCCGAGCTTGTCCCGCGACCACCGGAGCCGGATTCAAAAACGCCTCCGCGAGTACTTGCGTAGGAGCGGGGAGCGGGAGGCGGAGATGCTACGCGGGCTGAGGCCGCGGGCATCGTCCGTACTTGGCTTTCTATAGTTGTAGCGCGAGCCAGCGACGTGGTGGATAACGCTCTTGCGGTCGCTGGCGACGAAGTCGTAACGGACGCACCGGTCGCTGACGAAGTAACGGCCGCCGACTTTGCATTCACGTTGCTGTTCACAAAGCGCTGCTCTTTAGCATCGTAGGCGATGGTTGAACTATGGGTGGACTGCATAGAGGCACCAACGGAACTGAGAGTACGCGTGCTGCGAGCAGGAACACTTGCCGGACTTGCGTGCGAAACGAAAGTCTCAGCCGGAACTTCTTTTACAACTTTCCAATTAGCGCCCGTTGAAGTCTGCGCCACACCGGCAGCCGGCGTTAGCGGCATTACGTGTGCCAGATTTAGCGGCGTCTTAGTGCCGCGATCCAGCGGATTCGTGGGAACCATTGCTACGGTGCTGCCGGAACGCACAAATGTCGCGGTAACTGGATGGAATTTAACAGGCACGCTGCCATTGCCGAATCCGGTCGGAGTCCACAGCCAACCGATCCCAGGTTGGAAAAGCCAACCACCATAGTGGTAAGGCAGCCACCCCCACGGCTGACTTCCAATAAAGGACCAACCAAATTGCGATCCATAAAACCAGTTTCCGTAGTCGAAGGGCGACCAGCCAATGCCAGCCCCATAAGGTTGCCATCCGTAGCCCAGCCCCGCGATGGGATAAAAACCGCCGTAGGTGTACAAATCGCCGAATCCCGAAACGTAAGAAGAAGTATTGGAATATTGCATCGCCGCGTTGGTGGCCGTGACTTCGCTGTCTTCACGCCCTGAGACCCAGTGATCAAAGTCGTCACCTTGCGGAGCGCTTTCGACGGTGCCGGTGACGGCGCCTGCGGACATAGTAAACGATTGGCCCTTCACCAGAAGTTTGTTGTCGTTCTTGTGCACTACCGACACTTGCCCCTTGATGACCGCTACAGTGCTGCCGTCATCGAAGTTGTCCATGCGGAAATTTGCGCGGCCCGCCGCTTCCGCAGTGAAATCACCGCCAGTAACGCTGAAATAATCGTCACGCGTGGGATTCACATAAAAGGAACCGGTGCCTTGACGAAGAATGAGCCGGGTCGTGAGAGAACCGTCGTCGAGAGACAGATCAAAAAATTCGAGCACCGAATTCTCGTTTATGAAAGCCATCGCGCCATTTTCGAATTCCACTTCGGCGCGGCCATTATCGGTAGCCAAAACATCGTGCTGGCGAATGGGGAGATTTAATACGGCTCGCTCCCAGGGAGCCTTATCGTTGGCCAGTGGGTCGCCCTTGGAGTCGTGAAGAATTCGCACATCGCCCTGCACCAGGCTCAGTCTGATGATGCGTGCGTGGCTGGCCGCGGTATAAGCAGGATGAAGCCCAACACCGAAAACAGCGACGATCACAATGGAGGAGATACGGAAGAACGTACGGAGAGTCATGGATTGCCCCTGCTGGGCGCGCTGCAGTTTCGAGATTGGCAGCGCTCCGAAGCTATAACTATGGTCTCTCGCGGTATAAGTCCCGTCAAGCCACCCAAATGTAAACAAAATGCAACGCAAATGAGGTCTTTCGAGGCCCGCAGCGCGAAGAACTAACGCAACAATTGGCTGGTGCGCCCGAACGAACTGCGCATGTTGGAGCGATCGAGATTCTCGCGCAGGTTCATGAGCGTGAGGAACGTGCTAAGAATGCGGGCTTTCAGATCATCGGTAAGCGGCAAGCCGCTGGTGGCCACGCGGGCCAGGCGCTCGCCGTGTTCAGCGATGAATTTCATGATTTCACGCTGGCGTTCGTGCGGCGCATTGCCTAATGCCGTCTCGCGGCGCATGCCTGCGCAACTATTTTCCACCGACAAAGTAAAATGCAGCACGCACACCTGGTCCTCGCGCAGAGCAGGGGGAACTTCCGTTTTGCAGCCGGTGATTTCGCAAGCGTTGGTCATAGCCCGCCAAGATGCCGTTTATGATAGGTAACATCCTGCGCATGTAAAATCCAGTGTGTGTCGGGACAGTGCGACGAATGCTACACCACTGCCCCGCGGACCAGTTCTGCCCCGAGTCGTTCGAACAGTAGGCGTTGAACAATTTCATAAAAGCGTTGACTCGCGCGTCCAGCGACTGTATAAAAATACAGTAGGCTGTATATTTGTGTTTGAGGGTACGGTGAGCGCAGGCAAGACATTTCGTCACGGTCAAATACTTCGGCTGGTGAGCGACGGCTCCATCGCCAATCAGGAAGATTTGCGCCGGAGACTCGCGGCACAACGGCTACGCGTGACGCAAGCCACGCTGTCTCGCGACATACAAGAACTTCGGCTAATCAAAACGCAGCGTGGTTACAAATCTGCTTCCGCTCTTCCCGAAGATCAAGCAACCGAGCGTCCGCTGGCCCGGGCGTTGGGTGAATTCTTGCTGGATATCCGGCCCGCCGAAAATCTGCTGGTGCTGAAAACGCCGCCCAGCGGAGCGCAGCCACTGGCTGCGGCGGTGGACGGGGCCAAATTTCCGGAGATTGCAGGAACCATCGCGGGTGACGATACGGTGCTGATCATCACGCCAAATAAAAAGAGTCGCGAATCGCTACAACGGCGCATCGAATCTTTGATGAAATGAGAAATCTCGATCACATCGCGGTGGTGGGCGTCACGGGCTACACCGGCTTTGAGCTCGCGCGGATATTGGTGCGCCATCCGGCCGTAAAGGCTTCGACGTTCTATATGCGCGATACCCAGGGCGCAAAGTGTCTGGACGAACTTTTCCCGCAACTGCGCGGACGTGGCGACGCTCCGCTGCAAACTTTCTCCGTGGATGCCATAGCGGCCAGCAAAGCAGGGGTGGCTTTTTTGGCTACTCCCCATGAGGTATCGGCGGAACTGGTCCCGGCGTTAGTGGAAGCGGGATTGCGGGTGGTGGATTTAAGCGGAGCGTTTCGATTCCATTCGGGTGAAACGTTCGAGAGTTGGTACAAATTACCGGCTGCGCCAGCGGAATTACTGAGCGAAGCGGCTTATGGAGTGCCGGAGATTTACGAACCCCAAATAAAGAATGCGCGCATCGTCGCCAACCCCGGGTGCTATGCAACTAGCGTGATTTTGGCGTTGCGCCCGCTGACCGATGCCAATTGGATTGCGGCAGGAAGCAGCGTGGTTTGCGATTGCAAATCGGGAGCCAGTGGAGCAGGGAAGGAATTGCGGCGCGATTTGCAGTTCGTCGAGGTAGACGAGAATTTCAAAGCCTACAATCTTTTTTCGCACCGGCACACGCCGGAAATTCTGGAGCATACCGGCCTGGATGAATCGCAAGTGTTGTTTTCGACGCATTTGTTGCCAATCAGCCGCGGAATTCTGTCGACCATTTACGTAACCCTGGACGCGAGCCATAGCCGCGAAGGAGTTGAGGCGTTATATCGCAGGTTTTACGCCGGTCGCTCGATGGTGCGTATTTGGCGTGCCGGATCGCTGCCCGAATTACAACACGTGGCGCATACAAATTTCTGCGATATCGGGTTTGCGCTCGATAAAAGCGGGCGACGGCTGGTAATTGTTTCCTGCCTGGACAATCTGGGCAAAGGCGCAGCAGGCCAAGCGGTTCAAAATTTCAATCACATGCTGGGGATAGAGGAGCACACCGCACTGCAATGAGAATCGTGATCAAGTTAGCCGGAGCATTACTCGAAGACGACCAGACGGTACGCGCGCTGGCGAGCCAGGTCGCAGCGCTGGCGAAAGACGGGCATCAGATGCTCGTCGTCCATGGGGGCGGACGCCTTTTTACCGCGACGCTGAAGCGCATGGGCATTGAGAGCAAATTCGTCGGCGGGCTGCGAGTTACGGATCGCGAGTCGCGCGACGTGGCGGTCATGGTTTTTGCGGGATTGCTGAACAAAAAAGTTTCTGCCGCTATATCTGCGGAGGGCCAGCCCGCGGTGGGAATTTCCGCCGCGGATGCACAATGTTTTACCGCCGACCCCATGATGCACAACGAAGTGGAAGGCGGCCTGGGCTACGTCGGTTATCTGACGGGCATGAATACGCAGTTCATCGAATCGTTGTGGAACGATGGGCTGGTGCCGGTCGCGCCATGCCTTGGATTGGGTGCCGACAACGAGCTGTACAACATTAACGCCGATCATATGGCCGCGGCTTGCGCGGAATTTATTGGCGCCGACCAATTGATTTATTTAACAGACGTTGCTGGAGTGCTTGACGGCGAGAGGGTGCTCTCTGCAGTCAGTTGCGAAGAGATAGAGCGATTGGTGCAGTGCCGTGTCGTTTCCGGCGGGATGGTCTTGAAGCTGGAAGCCGCTAAACGCGCGATTGAAGGCGGCGTTCGCGAAGTTCGTATCGTGGGCGGCACGGAGCCGGATGCGCTGCTGTTGGCATCGCGTTCAACGGAAAATCACGGCCGCCAGGAAGTATCCAGTGGTCCGGGCGTTCCTGGCACGTTGGTTATCCGTGAACCCCGTAATTCCGCGCAAACCGCGCTATCGGCGGCGTGATGCGCAATGCTCCCAAAAAATCGGCAGGGTCGCTGGGCGCGCACTCTTCGCAGCATGGGCGAATGAAAACCCTTGCCGAGGCGAAGAGCGATTCTCGGGTCACCGACGCGGAAAACTTTCTGCTGCCAACCTACAAACGGCAGCCGTTTGTACTGGAACGAGGCAAGGGTTGTTATGTATTTGACGCCGCCGGGAAAAAATATCTCGATTTTCTTGGCGGGATCGCCGTCAACGCTTTGGGCCACGCGCATCCCAGAATTATTAAGGCGATTCGTCGCGAAGCGGCGCGCGCCATTCATTTCTCGAATCTTTATCACAACGCGTATCAGGGTCCGCTGGCACGCAAGCTTGCGGAGTGGTCGGGCCTCGATCGCGTATTTTTTTGCAATAGCGGCACGGAAGCAATCGACGGCGCCATGAAGCTGGCGCGGTTATGTGCGCGAACGCCTCAGGACGCGGCAGGACAACCCACGCGCAAGCATCGCTTTCTGGCGCTGGATAATTCATTTCACGGGCGCACGTATGGCGCAATCAGTGTGACCGCGACTGAGAAATACCGCCTGCCCTTCGCGCCTGTGGTGCCCGGCGTGGAATTCGTGCGCTTCAATGATGTGGCCGACCTAGAATCGAAATTTGATGATTCAGTCTGCGGTATTTTGATCGAGACGATTCAGGGTGAAGGCGGAATTTATCCGGTCAGCGAATCATTCTGGAATCGCGCTCGGGCGCTGGCGACGGAGCACGGCGCGCTGATGATCGCGGACGAGATTCAATGCGGACTCGGTCGCACAGGCCGCTATTTCGCGTATCAGCGGTTCGCATGCAAACCGGACATCGCGGTGATCGCCAAGCCGTTGGCCGCGGGCTTGCCATTGGGCGCAATTTTGGCGACCAACAAGGTGGCGTCCTATATTTCTCCGGGGCTCCATGGCACTACGTTCGGGGGTGGGCCCTTGGTTTGCGCCGCGGCGCTGGAGTGCCTGCAAATTATCGAGGATGAAAAATTATTAGAGAACGTTCGCAACCGCGGCGAAGAGCTGAAAGCCGGCTTGCAGGCGCTAGCCGAAAAATTTAATTTTATACACGAGGTGCGCGCTGAAGGGCTGATGCTGGGCGTTCATCTTTCAGTGGAAGGCGCGCCTTTCGTCGCGGAAGCCGCCAAGCGCGGGCTGTTGATTAACTGCACCCACGACCACATCCTGCGTCTGTTGCCGCCGTTTATTGTCACGCGCGCGCAAATTCGCGAGTTCCTTAAAATGTTTAGCGTGGTATTAACTGCCGTTTCAGAGAAACACGCGGCAGCTGAAACCACTGCATCTGTTACGAAACCATCAAATAAATACGCTACCGCAAGGTGAAACTATGACCGCTACGATGTTAGCTGCACCTATTTTATTAACACATGATTTGCTCACGGGAGCCGAGTGGAACCCGCCGCAGACGCGCGAATTATTGCATCTAGCCGCGGATATCAAGGCGCATCCGGGCCGTTACGCTTCCATACTGCGCAGCAAATTCATCGCCCTGATTTTTGAAAAGCCGTCGTTGCGCACACGGGTGACTTTTGAAGTTGGCATCCAAAGCATGGGCGGCTCAGTGATCTTCCTCGATCACACCCAGGCACGGCTCGGCGAACGTGAATGCATTTCGGATGTGGCGCGCAACCTGGAGCGCTGGGTGCATGGGATCGTGGCGCGCGTTTACGAGCAACGCGTGCTGGAAGAGCTCGCGGCCAATACCGAAATCCCGGTAATCAATGCGCTTTCCGACAAATATCATCCGTGCCAGGCGCTAGCCGATTTTATGACCATTGAAGAAAAGACCGGATTGCTGCGCGGTTTCAAGTTGGCTTATGTCGGCGACGGAAATAATGTTTGCAATTCGCTGATATTTTTGGCCGCGCGGCTGGGCGTTCATCTGCGCATTGCCACTCCAGCGGGTTACACGCCGGCGCGCGAAGTGATTCAGGAAGCGAAGCGGGTCGCTCGAGAAACGCGCGCGAAAATCGAATTATTCACCGATCCACGCGAGGCGGTCGCCGGCGCACAGGGTGTTTACACCGATGCCTGGACCAGTATGGGCTTTGAAGCGGAAGGAAGTGTGCGGGAAAACGTGTTTCGGGCGTATCAGGTAAACGCGGAGCTGATGTCGCTGGCCGCGCCCGACGCATTATTCCTGCACTGTCTTCCGGCGCACCGCAATCACGAAGTCACATCAGAAGTTCTTGATGGACCGCAGTCCGTGGTTCTCGACCAATCCGAAAATCGCATGTACGTGCAGAAAGCTATTCTGCACACGCTGTTTAGTTAGCGAAGGCGCCATCTACGCCGCCATTTGGCCAAGTGAACACATATTCATTAGCGATATAAAGTCCAAAGTGTTAGAACTTTTCACGATATTAGTGTGTGTCGAATTCCCGCAATAACGATTGCCGATTTGTTTTTTGGAAAGAGGAGTTGTGAATATAGAGAAATCTAAACCGAAAAAGGTGATACTCGCGTATTCCGGCGGGCTGGACACCTCCATCATTATCCCGTGGCTTAAGGAAAATTACGGTTGCGAAGTTATCGCGGTGATTGGCGATGTGGGGCAGCAGGAGGATCTCGAGGCGGCGCGCAAGAAGGCTCTGGCCACCGGCGCTTCAACGGCAGTGGTTGAGGATCTGCGCGAAGAATTTGTGCGCGATTACATCTGGCCGACTTTGAGAGCCGGCGCGGTGTACGAGCATACCTATTTGCTGGGCACCTCGATGGCGCGGCCGGTGATTGCCAAACGGCAGGCTGAAGTTGCGCTGAAACTTGGGGCGGACGGACTCTCGCACGGTTGCACTGGAAAAGGGAACGACCAGGTGCGATTCGAGCTGGCCTACAAAGCGATTGCGCCGAATGTGCAAATCATTGCTCCGTGGCGTGAATGGGATATTGATTCTCGCGAAGACGCCATCGCGTACGCGCAGAAGCACAATGTGCAGGTGGAACAGAGTAAAAAAAATATTTACAGCCGCGACCGGAATATCTGGCACCTCAGCCATGAGGGAGGCGAGCTGGAAGATCCCGCGAATTCGCCTAACGAAGCGATGTGGCAATGGATTGCGTCCCCGCAAAACGCTCCCGACAAGGCCGAAGAGGTGGAAATTGGATTTGAAGCGGGCTCGCCTGTTTCGGTGAACGGCACGAAGCTCGGGCCCGTGGATTTGCTGAACACGCTAAACGAAATCGCCGCGAAGCACGGCGTTGGCCGCACAGACATCGTCGAAAACCGCCTGGTGGGCATGAAGTCTCGCGGGGCATATGAAACGCCAGGCGGAACGCTACTGGTCACTGCACATCGTGAGCTGGAAACGCTTACGGTCGACCGTGAAACGACACATTTCCAGCAAGCATTGTCGTTGCGGTATGCGGAATTGGTTTACTACGGATTGTGGTTTTCGCCGTTGCGGGCTGCGCTGGATGGATTTTTCAATGTGTCGCAGCAGAACGTGACCGGAACGGTGGGATTGAAATTGTGGAAGGGCAATCTTAACGTCACCAAGAGAGTTTCGCCGTTCTCGCTGTACCGCACGGACCTGGCGAGCTTCACCATGGGACGCTATAACCCCAAAGATGCGGAAGGGTTCATCAATCTTTTTGCTCTGCCGGTTACGGTGAGGCCGAAAGCCAAAGCTGAGGGCGGAAATTGAAGTTGAGAGCGCCGTGACGTGTTTTCAGGATGAAATGATTTGGCGAGCGCAACTGAAACAACAAAGATGACCGCACGTAAGGATGACCGGCTGTGGGGCGGGCGCTTTGAACGGGCGCCAAATGCGGGCTTCGACGCGTTCCAGGGGTCGTTTGCGTTTGACCGGCGTTTACTGCCGTACGAATTGGCGGTGGATCGCGCGTGGGCCAAGGCACTGCAGGGCGCGGGGATATTAAACGCCGAGGAGGTCCGGCAAACGCTTACGTCGCTCGATCGAATTGCGGAGCGCGCGCAGAAAGATAAAGCCTTCCTCGATTCATCTGATGCTGAAGATGTGCACCACTTTGTGGAGAAGGCGCTTGTCGAAGAGTTAGGCGCGCTGGGATGGAAATTGCATACTGGCCGCAGTCGAAATGAATTGGTCGCCACGGATTTTCGCCTGTTCGTCAAAGACGCGGCGGCGCAAATCAAGACCGCTATCGCGGAGCTGGCCGCTGCATTTCTCGCGCTGGCAAAAGCACATTTGCATCTGCCGATGGCCGGCATGACGCACCTGCAGCACGCGCAGCCCATTTTGCTTTCACATTTTTTGTTGGCGCATGCGGAAGCGTTTCTTCGAGATATCCCGCGACTGGAGAGCGCGGCGGCGAGCGCTGACGCTTGTTCGATGGGCTCTGGCGCGCTGGCAGGGTGTTCTTTTCCGATTAACCGTGAAAGAATCGCGCGCGAGTTGGGTTTCTCTCGCATTACGGCGAACAGTTTGGATGCGGTCAGCGATCGCGACTTTGCGCTGGACTATCTTTTTGCGTTGGTGGGGATTTCCACTCATCTGTCGCGGCTAGCTGAAGATTTCGTATTGTTTGCCTCGCAGGAATTTGCCTATGTGGTGCTGCCCGATGAATTTTCGACCGGCAGCAGTTTGATGCCACAGAAAAAAAACCCAGACGCTTGGGAACTCATACGCGGCAAGACCGGCCGCATTACGGGGGCGCTGGTGGGCTTGCTCACCACGCTCAAAGGGCTGCCAAGTGGCTACCAGCGTGATCTGCAGGAAGACAAGGCAGCGCTTTTCGAGGCGCACGATCAAGTCGCGGCGATGCTTGCGGTGGCGACCGGGGCTTTGAGCGCGACGAAGTTTCGCGAGGACAAATTAAATTGTGCCGCGTCTAATAGCGCATTGCTGGCTACCGAAGCCGCAGATTACCTGGTGAGGAAGGGGATGCCTTTCCGGCAAGCCCACGATATTGTGGGGAAACTGTTGAACCAGGCTGAACGCGAAAATAAAAAATGGACGGAACTTCCGCTGGCGGAGTTAAAAAAGCTTTCGCCGGCATTCCAGGATGATTTTTCCGATGGATTGAACGTGGAAGCGGCTTTGGCTGCCAAATCAGTGCCTGGCGGCACGGCGCGCGAATCCGTTCGAGCAGCGTGTCAAGAATTAGAAAACTATCTAACTAAACTGGGAGCCAAGCCATGACAGCGACAGCAAGCGGTATACAGCAAACATCTGCATTGGTCGCGGAGGATCGGAGGCCTCTTCCGTGAGCCTCGCGCTCACGCAGCGGACGTACCCGCAATGAAACACGCGCTTTCCGAAGCCTCATTGCCGCATGGATTTCGTTTCGCGGCGACCGCATGTGGCTTAAAAAAAACAGGCGCGCTGGACCTTGGGCTACTGTGCAGCGATGAACCTGCTTCTGCTGCGGCAGTTTTCACGCAAAACCTGGTGGTTGCCGCACCGGTACTTATTTCCAAAGAAAATCTGCGTAAGTCCAACGGCCGCATGCGCGGCGTGGTGGTGAATGCCGGAAATGCCAATTGCGCTACCGGAACCGCCGGCCACGCGGCGGCGGAACGCACGGTGGCCGAAGCAGCCAAGCGTTTGAGTTGCCAGCCGAAAGAACTTTTTGTGTGCTCCACGGGTGTGATTGGCGTGCCGCTGCCGCTCGACAAAATATTGCGGGCGTTGCCGGTAATCGCGCGGCACCGGCGTCCCTCGGCGCGTTCCTTTGCGGAGTTATCGCTGGCGATCTGCACCACCGATACGCGGCCAAAGACGGCGGCGTCTTCTTTTAAAATGTCCGGCAAGAGGATCCATTTCGTCGGCTGCGCCAAGGGCGCGGGAATGATTCATCCCAACATGGCCACCATGTTGGCTTTCGTAGTCACTGATGCGGCTATCGCTCCCGGGCTACTGCAGAAGACGTTGCGTGATGTTACCTCGCGAACCTTCAACGCTATTTCTGTCGATGGAGACACTTCTACCAATGACACGTTGTTGGTGTTGGCCAACGGCGCTGCCGGTGCTCCTAGCATTAAATCGGGATCGGCTGCTCATCGAGCGTTCACCGCGGCGCTCGAAGATATCTGTCGTTCACTGGCGCTGCAAATTGTTGCCGATGGCGAAGGGGCGCAGCGTGTGATTGAAATCGAAGTACGAGGCGCCAAAAGCGAAAGCGCGGCGCGGCGCATCGCGGAAACTATTGCAACTTCGCCTTTGGTGAAAACCGCGTTTGCCGGAGGCGATCCGAATTGGGGGCGCATCTTTGCGGCAGCCGGGCGCTCGGGAGTCAGCTTCGATCCTTCGCGCGTAGATATTCAGATGGCGGGTATTCCGGTCTTACGCCGCGGCCAGCCCCTGAACTTCAATGAGCGCGCGGCAAGTAACCGGCTGCTCGCCAAACACGTCCCAATTATTGTGAATATGCGTGCCGGTAACGCCATTGCCCGCTACTGGACGTGTGATTTCACCGCGGAATATGTTCGCATTAACGCCAGCTACCGTACGTGATGGGTTGAAGATTTGCGGTCAGGTTTTGTGTTGACGCAGAAAATGAACGAGCAAAGAAAGAGATCGCGCGAACAAAATCATTCCGGTTGCAAAACGGGTAATTATTGGAGAGGATTCCACTGACCGCTGAAGTCACAGTCTGCGTCCCCGGAGGCCCGGTCTTACGACTACCCTGGTACGGATGTTTCTTCAGTGCGCTCCGCGACTCGTAGTGGGGTTCCGGAAAGAAGGAGTGCGCAGTGAAGAAGCTCTATATCGGTAACCTTCCGTTTTCGGCTACAGAAGATCAGCTCAACGAGTGGTTCTCTCAAGTTGGTGTAACTCCCTCAGGCGTTAACCTCATTCGCGACCGGTTTACCGGACAATCGCGTGGGTTCGCGTTTGTGGAAGTGAGCAATGACGAAGACGCCGATCGCGCTGTGAACTCCCTCAATGGCCAGAACTTTGGCGGGCGCAACCTGGTAGTGAACGAAGCACGGCCCCAAGCTGAACGTGGAAGCGGCGGTGGGGGCGGGCGTCCAGGCGGGGGTGGCGGCGGTTATGGCGGCGGCCGGGGCGGCCACGGAGGCGGTGGTGGTGGGCGTGGTGGAGGCGGCGGCCGTGGTGGTGATCGAGGCGATCGCGGCGGAGACCGCGGTGACCGCGGTAATCGCTGGTAGGTGAAATCTCGCTTAAAATCTGAGCGGTTTTTTGTCCAATAACTCCGCAAGCAGCTCTTTCCTAGCACAGTCGTAAATGTCAGCGTCCTGCGTAAGCTCGTCAACTTAACTCGCCAAGTTATCGTTTGATGTCGCGCGCCCAGCACATCTTCTGCGAACCTCGGTTTTCTCCATGTAATTCTTCGCAAATACAGTGGCCTCCGTCAGTTCCTACAGTGTGTTGCCGATGCGCTCCGCGAGCGGAACAAATCCACTAATGACGGGTTTGAAACAATGGGGAAAGAAACTGCATGGCGTGGGCAGAATGTGAAGTATATCAGTAGCTCGCCGGTGTTTTGGGCTCCCCTCGTGATAGGGCTTTACACGGATTTTACACAGGGGGAGGAACCCAAACCGCGAGAGATGCATCCAAACGGTTGACGCAAGACGTATCTAACAAAAGTGATAACTAGGTTAAGTAAGGAAGTAACCAAAGTAACGAACCGCTAAAGCAAATGACCACCTGGCACAAACGCGATTGGAAGCAATTTTACGAGCTGGCGCGCCGGCCCTGGCAGCGTCACCGTCCGCCCCGGCCTATTTATCCGACGGGGATAAATCGCGTTCTACCGGCAGCCGGATTCAGCTTGTCTGAATTGGACGATGCGGGTTTGGATCTGGATCTAGCGGAAAGCCTGGGCCTTCCGGTGGACGCCGGACGTATCGGCGCTTACGGTCCCAACGTTACGACCTTGCGAGATTTTGTGCGCTCTTCCCGCCAGCCGCTGTAACCTTCCCCGGCTAACTTTGGCGCTTTTCTGGTTCCGCGTGTAAAATAGCCTTGAACCCGTCCAATGGCTGCACCCTTTAACATCCTTTCCAATGCTGCTGCGCCGCCACCGATAGCGCCGGCAGGCCAGTCGCGGCCTGATTGGCTGCGTGTTAAGTTTTTTGGCGGCGAGCGCTATCAGGACTTGAAGCGCATCATGCGTACGCTCGAACTGCATACCGTATGCGAGAGTGCGCGCTGCCCCAACATGGGTGAATGCTGGGAACATGGGACGGCGACATTCATGATCCTGGGAGATATCTGCACGCGCGCCTGCGGATTTTGTGCGGTGCCGTCCGGTAAGCCCGCAGGGCCGCCCGATGAGAACGAACCTCTGCGCGTTGCGGAGGCAGTAGCAAAAATGGGTTTACGGTATGCGGTGGTCACTTCCGTGAATCGTGATGACCAGCCAGATGGCGGGGCGCAAATTTTTGCCCGCACCATCGAAGAGATCCGCCGCAAGGTGCCGGGCTGCAAGGTGGAAGTTCTGATTCCGGATTTTCGCGGTAACTGGGACGCGCTGAATATTGTCCTGGCGACGCGCCCCGATGTGTTGAATCACAATACCGAAACGGTCCCGCGGTTGTATCGGCGGGTTCGCAAGGGCGCGCTATACGAACGCTCGCTGGAATTGTTGAGACGGGCGAAGACGGCGCATCCGGAAGTCCCTACGAAGACGGGATTAATGCTGGGGTTGGGCGAGGAAAAAGATGAAGTACTCGCGACCCTGCAGGATTTGGCTGCTCAAGGCACGAATATTTTGACGCTGGGACAATATCTGCAGCCCACCCGCGAACATCTTCCGGTGGTGCGTTACGTACATCCTGATGAATTCGCGGAATTCAAAATACGCGGCGAAGCCATGGGTTTCAAGCATGTTGAGGCCGGGCCGCTGGTGCGCTCTTCGTATCACGCATTCGAACAAACTGAATCCGCGCATAAAGCCTAGTTAAAGATATTGATTCCCTTAACGGAACAAGACAAGAAGTCTGCTTACACATTTAAGCTAAGTTGCCGCAAATAAAAAACGCCCTCATTCGAGGGCGTCCCTTAAAAACTGATAGACGACGAAATTCAGCTACAAAATCAAGCGTGGCTGGCTGCGGCGGCCGCTGCTGCTTTCTTGGCGGCTTTTGCTGCTGTGGAGGCTTTGCGGCGACGCTTGGTCTTGGGAGGAGTGGCTGGCGCTTCACCAATGAGCTCGGCGGTCATAATACTGGTGACAAAGAGCTTAGGGCCGTGATCGTCGAAGTCTACCGAAGTGCGTTCCATATCCGAAGCGGTCACAATTCCCAGACCGTAAACGTCGTGCTTAATGGTTTGACCTTCCTGCATCGCCTGCACAGTGTCCTCCTTGGGTTGTCGTTCGAATGGCTCGGTCCGGATAATTCACGCCTGAACCAGGTAGGCTTAAAACCGTCGCCTCAGGCCGTCTCGGGCCGAGGGACGAACTCGTCACCAAGTCATATTACTACAAAAAGAGGTGATTGTCTAGCACCCTACAGATGGCTAACAGTCTCCAAAAAGCGGCGTATAATGCAGAATTAAAATGACTTATCTAGATCAAAGCGGAGGGGAAACTGCCTAGGCAGTTACTCGAACGATTCCGGCTGAAGATTTAAATCACCTTCTCCAGCGGCCTTTTTCTCCCAATACTTGCGGATCCAGGCTTCAAAACTTTTCCCCGCCGCGGTGTCTCGACCTGTGAAGGCGAGCGCCGATATATCGGCATAACAAATCTTGAGGCGTTCGTTTGAAGTTTTTGGAAGAAGCCGAACAAAACTGGTCGCAAGGGAAGAGCCTGCTACGCGGTCAAAGATATAGCCTTCGACTTTGCTGCCGCTTTTCAGCGTCACGGTAACATCGCCACGATAATCAAAAGCCTTTTCCAGAGCCACGCGAATATCCACGTCGCTGGCGAGTTCGGGCACCCAGCCTTCGATGCCTTCGTGGACCGTGCCGGGAGCGACTTCTAACTTGTCAGGATTAATTTCCGTCATCAACTAGACTCTGGTTTCGGTTAGTTGACCCTTACTCGAATCGATCTGTACGAGCGGGTTGTAGGCGTGCACGGGCTTGCTTGGCTCGTTAAGAAGCGCGAGCGCGTCCGCGTCTTCATACTTGCCGGATAGCGTAGCTTTTGCGGTAGCCCATAGGCCGCGCAAACCGCTAAAGGTGTGATCCACGGCGGAGGCTTCGTAGCCGCTGTGCACCATGCAATTGGCGCACTTGGGATTGCCGGACTCGGTGCCGTAATTCTGCCATTCCGTGGCTTCCAGCAATTCCTGGAAGGTGTCGGCGTATCCATCCTGCAGAAGATAGCAGGGCTTCTGCCAGCCGAAAACGTTGTAGGTAGGCATACCCCATGGGGTACAAGCGTAAGTGCGCTTGCCCATTAGAAATTCCAAGAATAAAGGCGATTGGTTAAATTGCCAGCTGGATTTGCGGTTCGACAAAATCGCGCGGAACAAGCGACGAGTTCGTGCGCGACCCAGGAAATGCCGCTGATCGGGAGCTTTTTCATAGGAATAGCCGGGCGAAAGCATCATGCCCTCTACACCTATCTCCATCATTTCGTCGAAGAACGCGCGCACGCTGTTGGGGTCGGCGCCGTCAAACAGCGTGGTGTTGGTAGTCACGCGGAAGCCCTGTTCTACGGCCTCGCGGACGCCTTCGATGGCCAGCTCGTAACCGCCTTCGCGGCACACGGAAAAATCGTGATGCTCGCGCTGGCCGTCCACATGTACGGAAAACGTTAAATATTTGCTGGGCTTGAAAAGGTGCAGCTTTTCCTTAAGCAACAGGGCGTTGGTACACAGATAAATATATTTTTTGCGCGCTACCAGGCCCTCAACGATTTTGTTGATTTGCGAGTGCATCAACGGCTCGCCGCCAGGGATGGAAACCATCGGCGTGCCGCATTCCTCCACGGCCTTAAAGCATTCTTCAGGCGTCAATTCCTTTTTCAAAATATGGGCTGGATATTGGATTTTCCCGCAACCGGCGCAGGCCAGATTGCAGCGGAAAAGCGGTTCCAGCATCAGGACAAAGGGATAGCGCTTACGTCCCTGAAGTTTCTGTTTCAGGACGTAGGAGGCTACCGTCCACATCTGAGAAATAGGTACTGGCATCGTTGTGCTTACACCTTAGCCGCTGGGATTAGGTCGCTGTCCACCCACTACTGGTATCACTACATTTACGCAAGACTACTCCTCTCTATTGTACCTGAGATGCAGCCATTTCCGTTCAGGACGTTTCGTGGCGGGAACAATTATCAGGCACTGAGCACCGGCCCGGCAGACACTTTTAATCTGTGGCAAAATGAAGATTACAGGGTATGGCCAATAGAACCACTCTCGAAGAGGTACGCGCGCCAAAGGTGCCCAAATCCGCCAAGAAAACCGCCAATGGCGGGGGGGAAAATGGCGGACTTGCAGAGCGCGAACACGTTTTTGAACTGTTCCGCCGCTGGGGTTTCTACGAAGCCAATCTCGATCCACTCGGTTTTTTTGAACCGGAAAAACGCCCCGAACTAAACCTGACCGGCGAGGCCGCCGACGAGGCCCGTGCAATCTATTGCGGAAACGTGGGCGCGGAATTCATGCACTTGCCGGAGCAGGAGCGGCGGGAGTGGATTGCGGAGCGTCTGGAGAGTGCCGCACCCGGGGTAGATCAGCGGCACATACTCGAGCGGCTGGTGCGCGCGGATTTGTTTGAGCAGGTTTTGCAGGCACGCTACCTGGGAGCGAAGCGGTTTTCACTAGAAGGGGTGACCGCGTTGATTCCCCTGCTGGATGCGCTGCTGGAGTCCTCGGCAGAAAACGGGGCGCGAGAGAGCGTTATGGCTATGAGCCATCGCGGACGGCTGAACGTGATGGTGCATACCGCGTGCAAGCCCGCGCATCAGGTGGTTTCCGGATTTGAAGATGTGGACCCGCGCAGTGTGCTTGGCGCCGGCGATGTGAAATATCACGTAGGTGCGACCGGGGCATTTAAGACCACGACGGGAAAGCAGATTGGAATTCACCTGGTGTCGAACCCCAGCCATCTCGAAGCCGTCGACCCGGTAGCGATGGGGCGGGCTCGCGCAAAGCAAACACGCCTCGGCGCGGATAGCGCGAAGACGGTGGTGCCCATTGTGATGCATGGCGATGCGGCCTTCGCAGGCCAGGGCATCTGGGCCGAAACTCTGAATCTGGCTGACTTGAAGGCTTATACCGTCGGCGGCACGATTCACATCGTTGTGAATAATTTGATCGGGTTTACCACGCGGCCGGTTCAGACGCAGTCGTCACGCTTCGCTTCAGATATCGCCAAGCGACAGTCGGTTCCGGTGTTTCACGTGAACGCCGAGGATCCCGACGCGGTCGTTCGCATTGGGAAGATTGCGGCGGAGTACCGGGCAAAATTTGGCAGCGATGTCGTGGTGGACATCATCGGGTATCGCCGCCATGGGCACAGCGAAGTGGACGACCCGACGATTACGCAGCCGCTGCTATACGAAAAAATCAAAGCTCACCCACAACTTTGGAAGTTATATGCCAAGCAAACGGGAATTGATCCCACGGCGATGGCGGAAGAGATTCGGGCTGAGTACGAAACGGAACAAAGCAAAGCTCGCGAGGTAAAGAAACCGCCGCACTTGCGCAAGCTTCCAGATTATTGGTCGCCGTATAAGCGCGGGCGTTATGACGCCTCGCTGGAAGTTGATACTGGTGTGCCGCTGGAGAAATTGGCGGAAATTACGGACGCGCTTTGCAGCGTTCCGCAAGGCTTTCACGTTCATCCGAAAATTGTGAAGTTGCTGGAACAACGCGTGGAGATGGGGCACGGAAAACGCGCGGTGGATTATGGCTTCGCGGAAGCGCTGGCGCTTGGGTCGCTTTTACTGGAAGGGAACCCTGTTCGGCTGACGGGGCAGGACACCCAACGAGGCACGTTTAATCAGCGGCACGCGGTGTTGGTTGATACTCAAACCGAAGAGGAATATTTGTCGCTGGCGCATCTTTCGCCGAAAGGGGCGTCCAGCGGGCCTTTTTGTGAGATTGCCAATTCTCCGTTGTCGGAAGCCGCGTGCGTCGGTTTTGAATATGGCTTCAGCCGGGATTACCCGGAGGCACTGGTCGCCTGGGAAGCGCAATTCGGGGATTTTGTGAATGGCGCGCAAGTGATCATCGATCAATTCATCAGTGCCGGCGAAGACAAATGGGATTTGCCTTCGGGATTGGTGATGCTGCTGCCACATGGATATGAAGGGCAGGGTCCTGAGCACTCCAGCGCGCGCATCGAAAGATTTCTGCAGCTGGCGGGCGAAGACAACATTCAGATCTGCCAGCCGTCGACGGCGGCTCAGTATTTCCATATGTTGCGAAGGCAAGTTCGGCGGCCATGGCGCAAGCCGCTGATCGTGTTCACGCCCAAGAGCATGTTGCGGCATCCGGACGCCAGCTCGCAGATTCAGGAATTTGCGGAGCCACGGTTTTTGCCGTTGATACCGGATCGCGAAATGCAGGACGCGAAGCGCATTCTAATCGCCAGCGGCAAGGTTGGCCACGAATTGCGCGCTGAACGCAAACGCCGCAATGATACGGAGACGGCGATTTTCTTTCTTGAACAGTTTTATCCACTGCCGCGATTGGATATTACGGCGGCGATTACCGCGCATTCGAATGCACGCGAAATTATCTGGGTGCAGGAAGAACCGCGGAATATGGGCGGCTACTTCTATGTGGTGCCCCGCTTGGACAGCCTGGCCAAAGGGTTAGGATTGCGTTTGCGCTCGGTAAAGCGCTCGAGCAGCGCGAGCCCGGCCACGGGGTCAGCGAAAGCACACGAGCTGGAGCAAAAAACCCTGCTGGCGCTGGCTTTTACTACCTAAGTTCTTAAAGCAATTTCTTAAACACAGCCCATACCAAACCAAGGGCGCCAAAAACTCGCGTTCACGCGACGTTCATGTGGCCGTCATATCCGGGTCACACGGGCTTTGCCACAATGAGCCGTGTCCTTTGAGATTCGGAGCCACCAAGATCCAGCACAACTCTATCGGAACGCACCGCTGTACGATACACTGCCGCCCAGACGTCGGAAGGCCCACTCCATCAGCATGAAACGCATCCTGATCATTGAGGACGACCGCGATATCGTGGAGCTGGTGCGCTACAACCTGGCCAATGAAGGTTTTCAGGTGAGCGCAGCTTCGGACGGAAACAGCGGGTTGAACTCGCTGAAAAAAACTCCTCCTGATTTGCTGCTGCTGGACCTGATGCTGCCTAAGCTTTCGGGTTTGGATATATGCAGAGAAATTCGCCGCGATGATTCGCTGAATCGTTTGCCGATTCTCATGCTCACTGCCCGTGGAGATGAGGCGGATCGCGTTGTGGGCCTCGAAATGGGCGCGGACGACTATGTGACCAAGCCGTTTAGCCCGCGCGAATTGATTGCGCGAGTGAAAGCGCTGTTGCGCCGCGCGGAGCCGCCGACGGATTCGCCGCGCATCATTGAAATCGGTAAGTTGGCGATTGATCCGGCGTCTTATCGGGTGAGTCATTCCGGAAAAGCGGTGCCGCTCAGCACACTTGAGTTTCGTTTGTTGTATTATCTTGCTTCGCGCCCGAATCGCGTGTTCACCCGGGACCAGTTGCTCGACGCTGTCTGGGGCACCGATCGTTTCGTTACCCCTCGTAGCGTTGATGTTTATGTCCGCCGCCTGCGCGAAAAGATCGAACCAGACCCGGAAAATCCGATGCATTTGAAAACGGTGCGCGGAGCAGGGTACTTGTTCGAAACCCGTGCGGCGTAATCTTTTTGCAAAACTCGGCCTTACATTCCTGGCGCTACTCATCGGCGCTTTGCTAGCGGTAGATTACTTCGCGGAACGCGCGTTGCGTCGCGATTACGAGCGGACCGCCTATTCCCAACTTACTGCCATTGCCGGAATCGCGCAGGCGCGTGCATCGGCGCTACCGGCGCTGCCCCCCGCGGGCCCAGACGACGTCATCAAGTTAAATAAGTGGCTTTCGGAAATGGCGGCGAGCGGTTCGCGAGTAACCATTATTGGTAGCGACGGCCGCGTTTTTGCTGAGTCTCAATCCGATTCACAAACCATGGAAAATCACGCCACTCGCCCGGAAGTTCGCGAGGCAATGGCAAACGGTAGCGGACGAGCCATCCGTCACAGTGTCACCGTGAATCGCGACCTGCTGTACTACGCGGTTCGGCACGACATGGCAGGAGGGTCGATCATTCTGCGGTTTGCTCTACCGATTGAAACCGTGGACGAAGTGCTGCAGTCGTTCCGCCGGAGCCTGTGGCTTTCTTCATTTATTATTTTGCTCATTGCGGGGGTTGCGGCCTTACAGATTTCACGTATGTTCACCGATCGTGTGGAGCGGCTGAAGGATTTTTCTCGACGCGTGGCTGCGGGTGACTTCACGGCCATTCCGGCTGACAGTTCCGGGGATGCGCTTGACGACTTAGGCGCGTCGATGAATCGCACCGCGGCGCAACTCGACGAAACCATACGCACGCTGACAGAAGAACGCAATCTCTCCACGGCAATTCTGGGAAGCATGGTGGAGGGGGTGGCGGTCGTGAACGGTTCAGAGCGGCTGCTATTCGCCAATCAGGGATTTGCAGAAATACTTAATTTGAGGTTTCCGCCCAAATCGGGTAGTGCGCTGGTGGAAATTGTTCGTCAGACGGAACTGATCGAGGCGGTACGGAATGTATTGCATGGGGAATCGCGGGTTGAAGCGGAAATTGTTACCGGGACGCTGCGCCAAAAATATTTTGCCGCAACGGTCGCATCAGTACGGGCCGGCGATACGCTGGGCGCGGTCGTGGTGCTGCATGACATCACCGAATTGCGCCGGTTGGAACGGGTGCGGCGCGATTTTGTAGCCAACGTGTCGCACGAATTTCGAACCCCGCTCACCGCTATACAAGGATTTGCGGAGACGCTACTGGCTGGGGCCATCGACGATGCACAAAATCGCGTGCGCTTCCTGGAAATAATTCTGGAGCATGCGCGGCGGCTAGCACGACTGACCGAAGATCTGCTTCGCCTCTCGCAAATGGATTCCGACCGGTTGGAGTTAGAGATTGACGAGGTTAGCGTGTCGCAAATCGTCGACAGCTGCCTGGCGACGGCGCAACACCGTGCATTGGAAAATGGCCTGAAACTTTCGGTGAACATTCTGGAAAATCCACCAAGTGTCGCGGGCGACCGCCGCAGGTTGGCTGAGGTATTGCAAAATCTGCTGGATAACGCGCGGCAGTATACCCTGCCGGGCGGCGAGATCGTACTAAGTGTGGAAGCAAGCGAATTGGAAGTGGTGTTCACCGTGTCCGATACCGGCATCGGTATTCCGCGGGCAGACCAGTCGAGGATTTTTGAGCGATTTTACCGTGTCGACGCGGCGCGATCGCGCGAGGCGGGCGGGACGGGGCTGGGTCTGGCCATTGCTAAACATTTGATTGAAGCGCACGGCGGGCGTATCTGGGTGGAAAGCGAAATAGGCAAAGGCTCGCATTTTCATTTCTCCGTGCCCATTTTCGATGCGCATAGAGCGATGCAGCATGTGGCTCCCAGCGGTTCGGCACAGGCGAGAAGTAACCGCGGACGTATCCCGTCGGCGTAGTTTTTTTCAATTCGGACGCTCTTGGCCGCCCCGAGCGACTGTAAAGTTTTCGTCACACACCTACTGAAATAATTCGAGCATTCACACACATGTGAACATCCCGTAATACTTCAGGCCGCACACTTGGCGTGGAGCGAGCGCGACGATTGGCGCAGAGCTGCTCCGAAAGAGGCCAGCCTATGGCGAGCGTTACAAAAATAACCGGAGTAGTGCTGTACGACACGCTGGTGAATTACCTGGTTTCGATGTCCCGCACGGTGGAAGGGGCCATGAATCGCGCTTTAGACGCGCTGGTAAACGTGGACGGTTCGCGGACAACCGATTTGCCGGGCGAAGTATTTCTGCTGGAGCCACGCATCAATGAAATGGAAGTAGTCATCGACGAACACGCGATTCGCTTGTTGCGGCAATGCAGTTTTAATGACGATGAGATGCGGCTGATCGTCGCCGCGCTAAAGATCACCAACGACCTGGAGCGCATCGGTGACCTGGCTGTGAACCTTGCGCAATGCGTTATCTCGTTGCGGGAGATGCCTAAAATCGCGGCGATAGAAGAACTGGCACCCATGGCCGCGGCGGTGCGCAGCATGGTGGGCAAAAGCCTGGGAGCTTTAATTTTCAAGAATGTCGAGATGGCTTTGCAGGTACTGGAGAGCGACGATGCCGTGGATCAATATCGCGACCGCATTTTTGAGGAATTGCTGCGGCGCATGATGCAGGAACCCACGATGATCAGCCCGGGCTTGCAATACGTGCTTGCCACGCGGCATCTGGAGCGCATCGCCGATCACGCCACCAACATATCCGAAGACATTATTTTTTGGGTGCGCGGCCTGGATGTGCGCCACGGGCGAGGATTGCTGGTGGCAAATGAGCCGGGAGAAGACGGCGGGGCCACGACGGCGTCGCGTGTCACAGAACATTCATACGCCCTTCATCGGGATTCAGCGGTTGAACTGCAAGACTAGCGGCGTTTGATCTTCCATTCATGTCCTACCTGGGGACCAGAGCACCCCTGGTTCTGGTCCCTATCTCCCCTTTTTGTTAGTTGATTTTCTTCCTCTCGAAGTTGCCAGGGTGTCGTGCGCGACAGCCTAGTGCTTTTGAATTATTGCGCTTCTACCCATTCGAATTAAGAATCTCCGCAAGTTTCAACGTTCCGCTGCCAAAACTATTGTTTTTCGTTGCGTACCCCACGCGACTAAGTGCGAGCAGGGTTTGTCAATCTGTGGGTCCGCGTACTCATGTAATTTTGCCGGGAGACTACAGCATTATGAAAATGGAAGCCTGCTTGAAGAAATTCCTAATGGCGATGTTGTGCATTCTCAGCTGCGGCAATTATGTTCGAGCACAGTCCGACCCTCCGCCGCTTGAAATCGGAGGCCTCACCTTTTCAGGCAGTATTCGCGAACGTTACGAGGTGTGGGACTGGTTTCCGGCGAAGGGGCAGGATTTTTACAGCTACTCTGGCACGCTGATGCGCTTTGCACTTTCGCAAAAGCGCCAAAACTTTGATTGGACCGTGGAGTTTGCCGTTCCGGTGCTGCTGGGGCTGCCAGACCGGGCGGTCGATCCTGCTCCACAGGGACAGTTAGGACTTGGACCCGCTTATTACGCGGCCAACAACAAGAATCAATACACGGCATTTATCTTTCCGAAGCAGGCTTTCGTTCGCCTAAAAGGAGACCACGCCAGTCTGCAATTTGGCCGCTTTGAATTTACCGATGGAAGTGAAGTGAAGCCAGCCAATGCCACGCTGGCTTCCGTGAAGAACGATCGTATCGCGCAAAGATTGATTGGCACCTTTGGATTTTCGGACGTGATGCGCAGCTTCGACGGTGCGCACTACGTTTATGCGAGTGGCCCGTGGAATTTCACCGCTGTCGGTGCGATACCGACGCGTGGTGTGTTCCAGGTGGATGGTTGGGGCTGGGTAAACACGCCGATCGCTTATGTTTCTGTTACGCGAGAGCTAGACAAGGGTGACGTGCATGCAGAATGGCGCGCTTTCGGCCTGTTTTATCATGATGATCGTGGGGTGTTAAAGACTGACAATCGCCCCACGGCCGTGCGCAGTCTCGATCTGCAGCCGATTGATATCGGCACGTATGGCGGCCACTTTATCGCCGCTCTACCAGCGCCGGCCGGCACTATCGATCTGGTTGGCTGGGGGGCGTTGCAAAGCGGGAAATGGGGCGCGCTTACGCAGCGTTCCGCGGCGGGTTCGGCGGAAGCGGGTTTCCAGCCGCATATTTTGCCTTCGGTTCGGCCGTGGATCCGCGGCGGTTATTTCTACTCCAGCGGAGATGGCAACCCGGCGGACGATACGCACGGGACATTCTTTGCAGTGTTACCGACACCACGGGTCTACGCGCGATTTCCGTTCTTCAATGAAATGAATAATCGGGATCTCTTCGCGGAGCTGATGCTGCGTCCCGGCAAAAATCTGGTGTTGCGCACTGATGTTCACGGTCTGTGGCTGGCCAATAGTCACGATCTCTGGTACACCGGCGGCGGCGCATATCAGCCCTGGACATTTGGATTTTCCGGGCGGCCATCAAATGGCTCGACGGCTTTCGCCAATCTCTACGACATGAGCGCGGACTACAAATTTACCCACGGCGTTACGCTGGGGCTTTATTTTGGCTACGCCCAGGGGCGCGCGGTCATCGAAAAAATCTATCCCGGCAACAGCAACGGGCTACTCGGGTTCACCGAAGTAAATTACCGTTTCTAGCTGGTTCTTCATTCAAAAAAAAGAAGGGCAGCCCAGGGGGAGCTGCCCTTCCGCGATCCCTCGTTAAAGGGAGACGCCCTGCCAATGTTATGGCAGGTAATAGCGGAACGAAGTCCACACCATGTTGTCGGTGCCCTTCGGAGAGATTGCCGAGCCGCCGGCGGGCACTCCACCAGTCCCGGACCAAGCGACCTTAGAAAGGTAGGAATATTGCACGCCAAACTGAAAGCGGCCTTTCGGACCCTGGTAGAACTTGTACCAGAAGCCGGCGGTAGCTTCTTGAATTAGGCGAATATCCCCAGCGCAATTTGCCCCGGACGACGGATTGAAGTCGTTTACAGGTACTCCTTCCGAGGCGCATCCGCTATTGTTGGCGGCAAAGTTTCCGTAGCCACCGATACCTGTGGTGCTGATGACGGTATGGGTAGTGGCCGGGATGGCGGGGGTGGTAGTGGTTACGCCGCCGGTGGTGGTACTGGTTGCAGGAATTGCAGTGGTCTTGGTTATAGTGATTGCGTCATAGCCGGAATACCCCGCGCGCCAGGCATATTCCAAACCCCAGTAACCGTAAAGGTCAAGCTTGGGTGTGGGGTGCACTTCAATTCTTGCCAAACCGTGTGCAGTACGGATGAGCGCGAGGGAGCCATCTGGACGAGCCGTGGCGTCGGCAAGTTGTGCTCCGCCATATCGGCCGATGCCATCTCCGCCAACTGCCTTGAGACCCAAATCCACTTTCTTGTGCAAGAGCGAAAATAACGCGCTGGCACCAACGCCAGCACCGGTAGCACTGCTATTCGTGGCACCGAAGCTGCTCACGACAGTGGGCGTCGGAGATGCGCACCCGATAACCGTCGGAGTTGCCGGTTTCACGGTATCGCCTGCGTTGGTTCCGACTACGCCGCAAGGATAGATGCGATCGCGGAAAAGGCTGGCGATTGCAAATATCTCATAGTGACCAAAGCCTGGATCGAGAGTGGCCTTGAAGATCAAGTCAGGAGCCTTGTTGACGGTGTAGCCGGTAGCGTCAAAAGCGTTATAGAGGCCGCCGCCAGCACCAGGAGCGTTGATGAAAAAATTCCCGGTGGTAGCGCTGGTGGCACCGGTGGTCTGGATCACTGCCGGCGCAGCGGCGGAGTTGATGGTGGTCACGCTGGAGAAGCCACGACCTCCGATAGTGGCCTGCGGGCCTTCGATGGAGAAGCCCAAAGCGAATTTGTTGCCGAAGTCCTTTACCACACGGAATCCGTATTGACGGGCCCAGGTGAAGCCCACGACGTAATTAGGATCAATCATCTGCGGCAGGTCTTCCTGACGATTGAGCATGCTCTTCTTGGTTTCGGTCGCTAAACTCCACATCTGGCCACCGGTGAGAGTAAAACCATTGTCAAAGGCGGCTTGCGCCCACACTTGGCGTTGGCGAAACACGTAGCTGTTGGTCTGGCGGTTGTTGGAAGTAGTGCCGGCACCGAGGAAGTCCGCTTCGTAATAGCCGGTGCCCTTGACGGAGCCGATTTTTGTTTCTGCTAACAGCGAGGCGCGGCTCTGGCGGCCGGTGAAAGCATTCTCGCTTATGTGCGCGAGGTCAAGAGCCGCGAAGGGATCGCCAGTGAAGGGGGTGGCGATATCGCCGCTGGTTGCGCGACTGCGATAAACGGTTTCCGCCGCGAGGAACCCGCCTGGCGTCAGCGAAACGCCTTTATATCTAATTGAAGCCGGTCCATCTTCAGTTGGCTTGGACTTCGGATCCTGAGGGTCAGGGGCCTGCTGGGTCACGATGGGGGCGGCCGAACTGTTGGCGGCAGCATTGCTGCTGATCGCTGCAGAGGCGGAGCGGGCCGCGTTGCTAGTCGTGACTGCCTCGCTGGCCTTCACGTTAGCTTCGCTGGCTCGCGAATTTGCCGCTGCAGCGGCCTCACGGGCTTCGTCGATCTGACGATCGCGCTTGGCGAGCTCTTCTTTCAGCAATTGCAATTGTTC
>DATHRB010000080.1:0-20636 GCA_035482155.1 Verrucomicrobiia bacterium
AACCCGAAATATGTGATGCAGTGGTGGGGGCCGAAGGGTTTTACAGCGCCGGTTTGCAAGATTGATTTTCGCGTGGGAGGAAAATTTCTTTGCTGCATGAGATCGCCGGATGGGCAGGAGGGCTGGAATGGCGGGGAATACCACGAGATTGTTCCTCACGAAAAGATCGTTTACTCCCTGTACTTTGCCGACGCGCAGGGAAACAAGGTTGATCCTGCGCAGTATGGAATCGAACATGAGGCCGTAGAAGATGCTCGCGACGTGGTTATTTTTGAGGACTTTGGAAACGGCCAGACGAAACTCACCATGATTGGAAATGAACCCATGGCAGAGGCGAAAAACAGCGGACAACTCGAGGGCTGGAATGAGACCTTCGAAAAAGTTGCCGCAGTTATTGCGGGGCTAACGAAAGCGAAATAAGAAGTTGAAGTGTTTTGATTATCGTCGTGCGCGAGATAACGCTAAGGCTGGCGGCGGAGGCTTAGTTAGAACGGGCTTCTCGTCGCCTGGCCGAATAGTCGCATATCCGGCTCATCGCTTAGGTGAGCCGGATACTTCTTCGCCTTGATACGCAATCGGACAGGTCACCGCATTTTCTAAGAGTGCCACAGGGAAAGACCGATGTATGATTCGACATCTGGCCCGCATACGTCACGTTCACCTTGCGAGGAATTATCGGGACCGAGGCGCGGACCTTCCGAGATTGGGGTATCCGCAAGTACACGAAATCTCATGGCAGATTGGCAAATGCGAGAAAAGCCGCCGCTCCGAGGACCTCGGCCAGAGCCACCGGGGCCAGCGCTGAAAAACTACATCACGCCCGCCGGGTTGCAGCGGCTGAAAGACGAGCATCGGTTCCTACTGACTCGCGAGCGGCCCGCGGTGGTGGAGGTCGTAGCGTGGGCTGCTAGTAACGGGGACCGCAGTGAAAACGCCGACTACCTCTACGGCAAGCGACGGCTAGGCCAGATCGATTCGCGGATTCGTTTTCTCAGGAAACGCATTGACGCGGCCGTAGTCGTCGATCCCGCCGCTCCGCGGCCAGGGTCAGCCTCTACGCGCGTCTTCTTCGGCGCAACCGTGACCTACAGGGACGCCGCCGGCCTCGAACACGTCGTCTCGATCGTCGGCATCGACGAGGTGGACCTCGACCGCGGCTACATCAGCTGGCGCTCGCCTCTCGGCAATGCGCTGATGAAGGCGAGCGCCGGCGACCGCGTGGACTTGCGCGCGCCAGCAAAGACGGAGCATCTCGAGATCCTCGAGGTCGAGTACGCGCCGATTCCGATGGATCCTTTCCGCGAACCGCTAGGAGCTCAGTCGACGCCCAATGTCGAACGCTCCTAGGCCAAGGCGCCCGCCTCTGAGCGTTCCCCCGATCTTTGTCGTTTTTGCACATTGTGTCGTCCGGAGCTGGACAGCGAAACGTCTACAATGACTGCTCGGCGATTCCTACAGTCAAATTAGCTTATGTCCGGCGATTCTGAGCGAATCACGGGCAAACCGGAAGTAATCGACCATGAAAAGAAACGCGCCTCAATTTTCTCATTTGCGGCTTGTCGGTTTGGAAGTCGCAGAGGTTAATGCTTGAGTGATAAATTACTTAGTCATTTTTGTGATTAGGGCTCCGAAGGGCGGGAGGTCTACGGAGTCGGCTGGGGCCGCGGAGGTGGGTTGCTGAAAATTCGATAGCAGGACCGTTAACTTAGGAGATGTAAAGCCTTGTGGGGCTAGATTCAATTTTATTTTTTGGGGGGAGTTGGACATGTTGAGCATAACGAGGATGGCTTCGTTCTTATCTTTACGGAGATACGAGAGGACGTTGGGGTCGTCTTCGTTCAATGCGGTGTAGGTGCCGTTGAGCAGGGCGGGCTCGTTGTGGCGCATGGCGAGAAGCTGGCGGTAGACGCTGAGAATGGAATTGGGATCTTTGGATTCGGCGACGACGTTGTGGGTTTTGTAGCTGGGAGGCACTAGCAGCCAGGGTTTCGCGTTGCTGAAGCCCGCGTTTTTGGCGTCGCTCCATTGCATGGGGGTGCGTTCACCATCGCGGCCAATTTCGCCGGGCCAGCCGGTCATGCCTTGAGGATCTTTGACGTCTTCCTTGCGCTTGGGGTCGTTGTTTTGCATGCCCAGTTCTTCGCCGTAATACATGATGGGGCTGCCGCGAAGGGTGAGGTAAAGGGAGGCCATGAGCTTGGCGATTTCGTCGTTGTGGACGCCGTCACCGTAGCGATTGTAGGAGCGCACCATATCGTGATTGCTGATGACAAAGACTGGCCAACCGCCAGCGGAATCGACTGCGGCGATCTGGCGACGAAATTCTGGCGCGGACAGTTTGTTTACGGTGCCGAACATCAGGTCCATGGGCATTTGCAGTTCGTTGCCGTGTTCGCCGTAATAATTTTTTAGTTCGGCGATATCTTTCGTCCAGGTTTCTCCGATCAGCACGGCATCGTATTGGTCGGCGATCTTGCGAAGGTCCTGCAAGACGTCATGCACTTCGGGCAGCTTGGTGTTGTAGATGCGCGCGAAGTTGGGGCGGCCGAACTTATCTTTCCCGGGGGACGGCGGGTTGTCGGTCAAGTTGGGATCTTCGAAGAGGGTGTCCACGGCATCGAGACGGAAACCGGCAACGCCGCGCTTGTACCAGAAGCGGGTGACGTCGAGCATGGCGTCTTTCACCGCGGGATTGCGCCAGTTGAGGTCGGGCTGCTGGGGATAAAAATAGTTGTAATAGTATTGGCCGGTTTTTTTGTCGAAGGTCCAGGCGGGGACGCCGAATTCAGATTGCCAGTTGTTGGGAGGCCCGCCGTTTTTGCCGTCGCGCCAGATGTACCAATCGCGATACTTGGAAGTTTTTGAGGAGCGCGAATCGAGGAACCATTTGTGCTGATCGGAAGTGTGATTGACAACGAAATCGAGAATGACGCGGATGTTGCGTTTTTTGGCTTCGCTGACGAGGCGGTCGAAATCCTGCATGGTGCCGTACATGGGGTCGATGGCTTCGTAATCGGAGACGTCGTAGCCGAAGTCGACTTGTGGAGAAGGGAAGCAGGGAGTGATCCAGATGGCGTCGACGCCTAATTCGTGGAGGTAATCGAGCTTGGAAGTAATTCCGTTGAGGTCGCCGATGCCGTCATTGTTGCTGTCGGCGAAGCTGCGAGGATAAATTTCGTAGAAGACGGCGTTCTGCCACCACTGGCGGGCGTGGGCATCGGTTTGTTGCTGAGCGTTGGATGGAGCGGCGGTTAGGGAAGAGCAAAGAATCATCATGGCGGTGATGGCAATTTTCTCAAGCATGGTGCGAACGCCTCCGTGTTTTCGGGGAAGGGTGTGAGCAATTAGTATCATCGTCTAATTCAGGCCGGCTTAAATCAAGTTCCAGACAGGCTTAGTCATGTTTGGGCAATTTGTTACGACGATTTCGCTCCGCAAAATGAATGGTGATAGTGGCGTGTGCAGTGTTGTGGGTATCCGCGACGGGGGTAATGAGGTGCAGCCATCCGGAATCGCCTTCTCGCACTAACTCTGCGCCGTCGACAGAGGAGACTTCTCTGGGGTTCGACACGGAAAGTTCGTAGTCTCGGTCAGGGGCTCCAGAGATGGAGAGCGTTAATTCGTCCCTCGCGTCGGTCCAGGATTCTGAAAGTATTCTCAAGCCTTCGCTGGGGCTACCTAGCTGAGGCAATTCCGGTTGATAGCTGACGCCGAAATCGTTGGCGATGCGGATGCGGAGTTTTGTGGCGCCCGGCGGGACGGAGATGTGAGTGAGCACGTGCTGGTCGGTGCCGTGGCTCTGCATGTGAAAGGGGGCGGCGTGGCCGCCAACTTCCGCGGAGAGAACGCGCGCTCGCAAGCTGAGAGAGGGTTCAAATTCGATGGAGCAATTCTTTGCGCCGGTATTTTTGATTTCGAGCTCGATAGCGTCTTGAGTTTTCGCGTAGCTGAGATCCATGGTGGCGTCGCCGACGTGGATGTTATGGATGGCGAAGCCGGGCCAGTCCGCGGGCAGATGCGGCGCCAAGGTAAGCGTGGTGTTTTGCGCGTCGGTGGAGAGGCCCAACATTCCCCGGAGGACGGGAGCGACGACCATGGCCGCGGACCAGATTTGATGTGGCGAACTGGTGGAGAGGCCCTGGTAGTAATCGCCGGAGAGGACTTCGGTGACGTGGCCGGGGGAACCGTCGAGTGCGAGCAATGCGTTGGCGCGCAAATTTGCGTAGGCGGGATGTTCGTGATGATAGCGATATTCGCCGACGGAGGCCCAGCCGGTGAATAGCGGCCACACCGAGCCGTAGTGATACCCGCCACCGCTGTAGCGAGTTGCTTGGCCAGAAATAATGCGCATGCCCCAGTCGGCTTGATGATTCGAATCGGATAGCTGAGTGATCATCTCGGCGGATTTATCTTCGTCGAGCAAACCGAACCACATGGGGACGGTGGAAAGAACGCTGGCTTCATCGACGGGATGGTTGTCTTTGTCGAGGGCGAAGGCGAATCGCTTTTTGTCCGGGAGCCAGAAGGAATTGTTGACGAGTATTTGTTGACGTTCGAATGCGCCTTGGAGTTCCTTGCTTTCGGTCTCTTTACCGGCGAGGCGTGCGAGGTTGTTTAGGGCTCGCAAGGCTTCCGCGCCTAAACCGCTTTGGTAGAGTTCGGTCTTGACCGGGAGGAGCGGACCGCCTTCGACCCAGCCGTGACCGAAGCCGAAATTTTGCGGCAAACCTTGCGCGTCGTAAGTAGAGCGCAGAAATTGATAGGCTTTCCAAACGCTATCCCATTTTAATTTCGCGAAGGCAGTGTCGCCGCTCTCCACGACGTAATCGTTCATGGCGATGACGTAGAGCGGGGTGGCGTCTGCCGAAGCATACGCGTATGGATACTCTTTGAACCAGGGAACGAAGTTCGCGCCCTGGGCGATTTCGTGGGGGATTTTTCCGTCTTCGCGCTGATATTTGCCAATGAATTCGAGGGCGCTGCGGGTGGTTGCGAAATCGCCGGAGGCATCGAGTGCCAGCGAGGTCCACATTGAATCGCGGCCAAAAAACCAGGCGAAGCCGGGGCGTTGGCTTTCGCCGGAAGTGCGGTAGCCAGCTACTAGTCCGGTGCCCAAGTATGGATTTGTGACCAAACCCTGGACCATGCTGACGCGGGACCAGTCATAGGCGCGTTGCAATTGCTCATCGGGCAGCTCGACGCTTATGGTTCTTGATAAATATGCGTGGTAATAGTCGGCAGACTGCCGGATTAACTGCGGATATTGTTCGGTTAGATGTTGATAGATGGTTTCGGCATCGGCGCGGCCTTGCACGGAAGCGGCTAGAACGATCACTTTTGTGTCTTTGCCTTTTTCGGTGACGCCGAGGCGGAAAGAGTTGTCACTTTCACTGGAATAGTTGGTCTGATATTCGCGGCGGCGTTCTGCGGCGGTCGGGGAACCGAGGAAGGCGGCGAATTTTTTTTGCTCTTCGCCGAAGAAAAATGCGTTTCGTTCCGGCTCCCAGTTGACATAGGTGGCGCCCAGAGCGGCGGGCCATTCCAGTTGAAAATCGCGGCGGAAGACGGCTTCAATTTCGAGGGGGAATTCCGTTTCGACTTCAAAGGTTATGATCGCGCCGGGCTGGTCGACGGGGACAAAAAAAGTTTCGCGGACGGAAAAAGTATCGCTGGTGTAGACGATGGTGGTGGATTCCGGGTGGACGATGATTGTGCGGGTCAGAGATTCCGCGGGCAAGGCGCGGTCTTCGGTGTGGAAGCGCAGATGAAAATCGCGGAAGATTTTCAGGGGGTAGACCCAGGCTTCGATGCGACCGGATTCGTTGCCAAAAATTCCGGCACGGGTTCCGACGGCAGAAAGAAATTCCCAGGTGCGCACCGGGCGTGTCAACTCCAGAGACATGGAGTGATCGTTCTCTGCGGCGTTTGCGGTGGCGACGACGAACAAAAGGCTGGCGAAGATGCGAATTAATTTCATGGGAGAGTTTGCCACTGTCGCACGATTAAGTTTGTTGCGCATAGGTGGGGTGGCAATTGCAGGCCGCGTGGAGCGTGCAGGCGCTTGCAAACTGCCATACGCCTCTCTATAAAGGAAAGCGGCAGATTCTAGCACGAGCCAAAGTCGGGAAGGTACCACTCCTTTTGGGTTTTTCACGCCGCTCTTTTCTGAAGTCGCTGAGCCGATCCGCGACGGTCCTCTCACTCGAAAACATATTGGGTCTCTCGCGTCCTGGAAATATTGAGGGATGGGGACACGAGATAACGCAGGATGTGGCCAGGCCTGCAACTCCTTCTGTGGCTGGAACTCCACTGGGATTGAGTTTTGTGAATGTGGGCAAGGAGGCGGGGCTTAACGCTAAGACGATATTTGGCGGGGAGCACAAAAATAAATATTTGTTGGAGACGACGGGATGTGGAGTGGCTTTTTGTGATTACGACAACGACGGTTGGCTGGATATTTTTTTGGTGAATGGATGGCGGCTGGAGGGATTTCCGGCGGGGCAGGAGCCGTCTTCTCATTTGTTCAAAAATAATCGCGACGGGACGTTTACGGACGTAACTAGCAAGGCTGGGTTGAGGCATTCCGGCTGGGGGCAGGGCGTGTGCATTGGGGACTATGACAACGATGGATTCGAGGATTTGTTTGTTACGTACTTTGGAAAAAATGTGCTGTATCACAACAACGGGGATGGAACTTTTACGGATGTGAGCGAGAAGGCGGGAGTGGCGGGTAGCGGAAAAAGATGGAATAGCGGTTGCGCATTTGTGGACTACGATCGCGACGGGCGGCTGGACCTTTTCGTGGCGAATTATATTGATCTGGATCTGGCCACCGCTCCGGTTCCGGAGTCGGGGCCTTGCAATTACAAAGGGGTCTTGGTGGCGTGTGGGCCGCCCGGATTGAACGGGGGCAAAAATATCCTGTACCACAACAATGGGGATGGGACATTCACGGATGTATCGCAAACGGCTGGGATTTTGAATGCCAACGGAACGTATGGGCTCGGCGTTCTGACGGCTGATTTTGACAATGATGGCTGGCCGGATATTTATGTGGCTAACGATTCGACGGCGAGCGCGCTGTACAAAAATTTGGGCAATGGGAAATTTACGGATGTGGCGATGGAGGCGGGGTGCGCGCTGAGCGCCGACGGAAAGCCGCAGGCGGGGATGGGAGTGTCGGCTATTGATTACGATCTGGACGGGAATCTGGACATTGTGAAAACAAATTTCGCGGGGGACACTCCTTCGCTATACCGGAATATTGGTGGCGGAAATTTTGAAGACGCTACTTTTCCGGCGGGACTGGGGAAACACACGCAATACCTGGGGTGGGGCTGCGGTTTTTTTGACATGGACAATGATGGGTGGGCGGACATTCTTATCTGTAATGGGCATGTGTACCCAGAGGTCGAGCAGTTGCGCACGGAAGCTGGTTATGCGCAGCGCAAGTTGCTGTATCGGAATTTGCGGAATGGGCGATTTGAAGATGTGTCGATGGACGCTGGGCCCGGCATTTCAGTTCCATCGGCATCGCGCGGGTGTGCGTTCGGCGATTTTGACAATGATGGGGACATCGATGTGGTGGTGAATACGGTGAATGATTACCCGCAGTTGTTGCGCTGTGACCAGAAGATTGGCAACAACTGGCTCAAGGTGCGTACTATCGGGACGAAATCGAATCGCAGCGGCATTGGCGCACGATTGCGCTGCGTTACTCATGTCGCAGGAGAAACGAAACCGCATTCGCAGATTGATGAAGTGCGCAGCGGCGGAGGGTATTTTTCGCAGAATGATTTGCGGGTGCATTTCGGGATCGGGAAAGCTGAAAAAGTTGATCTGTTAGAGATTCGATGGCCCAGCGGGCTGGTAGAGAAAGTGGAAAACATCAAGCCCAATCAGGTCATTTATGTGAAGGAGGGGGAGGGGATTGTGCGGACGATGCAATTTCCTGAGGGGAAGACTTCGGCGGGGAGAAAATAGAATAGTTCCGTGACGTCGCTTTTGTTAACCGGGGCATCCGCAAAAATTCCCACACGCCAACTGGGGTTGTGCGGCGCTCAGAAATGTAGCGTCCCACCGTGAAACGCAGAGGTCGCGTGATAACATTTCTTCTCGGCGGCCGAGGCCGGTTCTCGCATGAGGATTTTGACTTCACGGTTTTATTCACGCGGGATTTTTGTATACGCAATTCTTCTCACAGCCGTATTTAGCGGCATAAGTTCCACCATCGCGGCGCCGGCTCAAAGCGTCGCAAAAACCAACGCTGAGGCGGCTACACAGGCGAGCGCGGAGTACGGTCGCGGAGTGGCTGCGTTGCAGCGCGGCGATCTTGCGGGCGCGCGCGTGGCGTTTGAAAAAGTCGTGCGGCTGGTACCGGGCAATCCCGAAGGGCATAACTCGCTGGGTTGGGTGTTGCTTGCGCAAGGGGAAACTGATGAGGCAATCGCGCATTTTCGAGCTGCACTTCGCGCGAAACCGACGTTTGCGCAGGCGCACATAAATTTATCGAACGCGTTGGTTCAGAAAGGCGATCACGAAGGCGCGGTACGGCAGGCGCGCGATGCAGTGCAGGACGCGCCGCGGGATTCAGAAGCGCATCACGCGCTTGGGCGGGCACTGGCATTTGCCGGGGATAGCAAGAATGCGGTGAGCGAGATGCGAGTCGCTGCGGAGCTTGAACCGACTCGGGCTGATCTACACGATGAACTGGGGACGCTGCTGGTGCAGCAATCGAATGCCAAGGAAGCTGAGTTGCAATTTGAAGAAGCGGTGCGGCTTGATCCGGGAATGGCGGGGGCGCACCTGCACCTGGGAGTTTTACGGCTGCAGGAAAAATTGGGAGATGCGGGCGTATCGGAGCTGCGCACTGCCACGCAACTGGGTCCGCAAGATCCGCAGACGCATTACTACCTCGGCAAAGCGCTGCAACAAACGGGTGATGTCGCGGGGGCGATGACCGAATTGCAGAGCGTGGTGAAACTGCAATCTGATTTTCCGGGAGCGCAAAACGAACTGGGGTTGGTGCTGCAACATTCTGGAAATGCGGACGGCGCGGTGCAGGCTTTTCGCCAGGCGGTGCGACAGCAGCCGGAAAATCCTGACGCGCACAGCAATCTTGGGTTGGCACTTTTGCAGATTGGCGATGGGGACGGGGCGATTGTGGAGTTCAAAGCGGCGGTGCGGCTGCGACCTGGGGACACCAGTTACCGGGCGAACCTTGGCGTGGCGTATCTGCAGAAGACTGATTTCGATGCGGCGATCGAGGAATTTCAGTCTGCTTTGAAAGACGCGCCCAAGGATGCGACGCTGCACTACGATCTGGGGCTGGCGTTAAAACTGAAAGATAAACTTCCGGAAGGGATTGCGGAACTGCGGAAAGCGGCGGAGTTGAATCCCCAGCAAGCGGACGCGCATTACACGCTGGGAGTAACACTTTGGCAGCAGGGCGATTTGCCCGCGGCGGAAAGCGAGCTGCGCGCTGCTGTTTCCGCGAAGCCAGATTATGCGGAGGCATTCTATACGCTGGGTACGGTGTTGAAGCAGCAGGAAAAGTGGCAGGAGGCTACTGGCGCGCTGCGTGAAGCGATTCGATTGCAGCCGGACTTTGCTGGCGCACACACTACGCTGGCGGCGGTGCTTCGGCAGCTGGGCGATACGCAGGGCGCGGCTGAAGAGAGTCGCGCTGGCGTGGCAATGGCTAAGCAGACTACCGATATGCAGGCGGCGGTGTTCGCGACCAATTCTGGGACGCGGTTGATGAATGCGGGGGATCTGGATGCGGCGATCTCGCAGTTTCGGTCTGCTATTGCGGCTACGCCGGGGTATGCGCCGGCTCATCATCAATTGGGATTGGCGCTGCAACGAAAGGGCGAGCAGGAGGAGTCGGGGAGGGAATTGAAGAGGGCTGCGGAGTTGGATCCGCGGTTGAAAGTTACGTCACCGTGAGCAAGACCCGGGTTCAAACTCAAATGCGAACCCGGGGCACCCAAGTGCGAAAGGCGGAACTTCAAAGACAGAAGTTCAGTACGAAACTCAACACGAAATTTCAAGACAGAACTTCAGGTCAGAACTGCAAGACGGAAACTGCAAGACCCCGGTGAGGCCCCCCCCGGGTTTTTTGGTTTGTAGTGGGGATGCGAAGGCGACTTTCGATCAAAAAAGAACAACGGTGCGTGGGAGTCGATTTGGGCGGCGCGACGCACGGAAAATGCGAGGACTTTTTAGAGAGCTTTGCGGAGGGCGACTAATTCGGTGGCTACTGGGACGCCGCGGACTACTTTGACGTGAAGGACGGCTTCGAAGGGCTTTAAGTCAGCCGGTTTTGAGACCGACAACTTTGATAACAGTTCTTCCAGAGTTTGCTGACGGGAAACGTACTCGACGGCAGCTTGGGTTCCCATGGTGGTGGTACCGGCGAGGATGAGTTCTGAGCGGGCGTTGTTTAAGCCGCGCACCAGGGCGACAACGGAATAATCTTCGGTGAGCGCTTGATTATTGGGCGAAGCGAGAAACTCCTTTGGTTCGCCATTCTGCGGATGAACATTGATGATTTCGGTGTTTCCGCGGCGGTTACCAGAGGGAATTTGTTTAAAGATAAATTCGTGAGTGCCGGGAATATCAAGAAGGGACAAATTTTCAGAAGGCGAGCCGATAAAAATCAGGTCGTTGTTCTTGGCGTCATCCAGGGTAAAAAGGCTTCCGCGCTTGACGCGGATTTCCTGGTGAAGCAAGGCGAAAACTTTGTCGAGTTCATGCACTCCCAAAACTTCGCCAACGCCGGTGTAGTGATCGAGTATGGGCTCGCCAGCGTCGCGGACGGGATTGTAATAGCGCATGCCCACGTCTGGTCTGCCTGCAAAGGGCGCGTTGCTGAAGATCACCCACGGTTCTTCCGGGCCGGTTAAAAATCCTCGCCAAAATGTAGGCAACGCGGCGGGAACTCCGGGCCGGTCGCTGATGGCGCTGGTCTCGCCAGCTTTCCGCGGGAAGAGCAAGGAGGCCATCACCGTTAAGCTCGCGGCAAGCAACACTGCCAAGGTTCCGACGGCGATGGCCCACTTGCGCGGAATCTGCCGCGGTAGAGGTTCGTGTTCTTGATGGACTTGGGCGTCATGTCGTCCGCCGTTAGTGGACGCGGGGGGATGTCTGGTACCTGGGATCCGTGGATGGAAGGTGAGAACGTACGTGCCTTTCGGTAAATCCACCCAGACAGGGTCGTCAGCCGCAGCATCGCCACTGTAGTACTCGGCGAGTTTTGCGCGCAGGCGGCCAGCTTGGACGCGCACCATGGAATCGACCTGAGGATCGAAATCGGCCTGCCTGCCAAATACTTCGGTGGCAATCTGGTATTCCTTCAGCGAGGCGCCTGGATGATCGAGGGCGTGCTTGGCGATATAACGTAGAAGCTTGCAAAGGGACTCAGAGCCGTGCAAGACAGAGCTGTTGGCCAGCTTCTCGATTTCGGCTTGGATTAGGATCTTGTCGAGCAAGTCAACTCCGGTTACAGGGTTGTAACACGAACGTATCCTGTGATGCAACACGCAGGAAAAGAAGCGGTTATTGGCTGTAACCGTGTCTTACGGCATGAGACTTGCCGAAGCATCGATAAAATTGATAAGAGGTAGCCACTTAATTGCTCGATCGCCATTCCGCTGCTTAGTTTTGTTGTATTTGCGGTGTGGCCTCCGGCTTACCCCGGGATCGATGGCTTCGGGAAGTAGCTGTGTACGTCGAGGGGGTCCTGCAGGATGCGATCGATTGTCCTGCGATTTGTGGTCCACACAGTAGTTCACGAACCCATATAAATTCAGTCGAGGATGCTGTTCGGGAGCAGTGTGTTCGGGTTGGAAAGATTCCAAGACGGGTTTGAGGAGGGGTGTAATGGCAAGACGATCAGTGTGGGTGGCTCTGGCTGTATTTTGCTTCTGCTTTAATTTGTGTACGTATACGGCCTCAGGCCAAGCTGTGTTCGGCAGCATCATCGGGACGGTGACAGACGCGCAAGGAAATGCGGTGAGCGGCGCGAAAATCACCGTAACTTCGATATCGAAGAGCACTACGTTTGAAACGACCTCGAACGAAAGTGGCAACTTCGCGGTTACCCATTTGATCCCGGACGACTATAAGGTCGCGGTGGAAGGCACCGGTTTTAAGGCTTATTCGGTGGAACGCGTCACGGTTACCGCCGACTCCTCGGTAACTCTCGACGTACCTCTGCAAGTCGGAGCTGTCACACAAACGGTAGAAGTCACGGGTGACATTCCGCAACTGCAAACGGACCGCGCGGACGTGGACGTACAGTTCAGTCAGAAATACATCGAAAGTCTGCCGATCCTCAATCGCAACTTTACGAACTTTGAATTGCTGTCACCCGGGACCCAGAAATTGCCGGGTTTCAGCCACGCAGCCACTGAAAATCCTCAGGGCGGCGGCCAGATTCAAGTGAATGGACAGCATTTTTCGGGAACGAACTTTGAGTTGGACGGGACCGATAACCAGGATCCTATTCTGGGGATCATCGTCGTGAATCCAAATCTAGACGCGATCGGAGAAGCCAAGATCGCGCTACAGGATTACGACGCAGAATCTGGTAAGGCGACGTCTGGTGTGGTGAGGGTGCAAACGAAGTCTGGCTCAAACGACATCCACGGCAGCGGCTTCTTTTTCTATCGGAATAGCGATCAAGAAGCGCGCGACCCCTTTACGAATAAGCCGGGCGTTCCGCTGGCGGCCGCGAACTGGAAACAGTTTGGTGGAACAGTAGGCGGACCGATCATTAAGAACAAGCTGTTTTTCTTCGGAGATTATCAAGGGACGCAGCAGCAACAGGGCATCACGAACCTGTATACGATCCCGACGTCGAACGTGATAAAGAGCTGCAATCCGGCAACGAACTCGACGAGCGCGACACCCGGTTTCTGCGATTTGAGCGCATACCTGGGGGAAGGTCAGATATTCGATCCGACGACTGGGAACCAGCTAACCGGCGCAAACCGCACCGCGTTTGCGAACAACATGATTCCGATAGCGCGAATTGGGCAGAACGTCGGCAACGTGCTGGCATTATTCCCGGCGCCAAGCAGCAGTGGCCTCAATAACAATTTTGTTTCTACCGGAGCGGGTCCATTCAATCAGAAGTCCTTCGACGTGCGAATCGATTACAGCGCTCCGCATAACTATCAGGTGTTCGGACGCTTTAGTCTGGACTACTTCTCGTTATCCGGTTTGGGAGGCCTGGGAGCTCTAGGTGGTGTGGGGTTTGGTCCAGGTGGATTGAACGGAAGTTCGAATGTTCATAATTACAGCTTGGCGTCGGGGTTCACGAAACCGATCGGCGCGAAGTGGCTGACGGACTTCCGCTTCGGATACTTTAAGTACAATCCCCAAACGGCATATTCAGACGCGACCGCCTCGCCCATGGATAAACTCGGGTTTCCTGGGCTTAACTCGGGACCGGGTATCGTCGGTCCGCCGGTCACCGGCGGCCTTTCAGGTTTCCAGTTGACGCAAAACGGGGGATCTGCGGGCTCCGGTAACGGCGTACTTTCCAACTTCGGAGATGGGTTGAATATTGGCCGTTGTAATTGTCCGTTGACCGAAAGCGAGCAACAATTCCAGTTTGTAAACAACTGGACGCGAACACAGGGTAACCACACGATCAAATTCGGCGCGGACATCCGATATGCCGAGAACCTTCGAGTGCCGAGCGACGCGAGCCGGACGGGATTGTTGAATTTTGATTCCGGCGCAACTTCCAACGGCGGAGCCGGGGGATTAGCTCTGGCAACTTTCCTGCTTGGCGATGTGACCTCGTTCCAGCGGTTTGTGAGCACCAGCTTGACGGCTGCTGAACGTCAGAAGCGTTGGTTCTTCTATGGACAGGACTCCTGGAGGGTCAGTCCAAAATTCACAATTACGTATGGCCTCCGTTGGGAAATTTATTTTCCTGAGAGCGTCAACGGAAAAGACAACGGCGGTTTTGCGAACCTGGATCAAGGCGTGATTCGCGTTGCAGGCCAGGGCCCGATCGGTTTGAACGGCAACATTGACAATACCTACAAGGCGCTCGCACCGCGTCTCAGCGTTGCGTACCAGTTTGATCCTAAAACAGTCGTCAGAATGGGATACGGCCGGGGCTTCGATATCGGCGTGTTTGGCTCGAACTTCGGGCACGTGGTGACTCAGAACCTGCCGGTGCTCGCGCAACAGTCGCTTCAGGACTCGAACTGCGTGCAGCAACCAACTTGCGGCCTGAACACAACGAACAACCGATTCCCGGTCTTTACCCTCAGTCAAGGTCCCATCCCCTTCTCCTTTGCCAACATCCTGGGTTCGATCTCGCCGGCAGGAACCTTGCCGCTCTATGGACCGGACGGGACCGTGCAGCCGAGAATTCGCCCGACTGTTCAACGACTACCTACGATCGATCAATGGAACGCCACGCTGCAGCGGCAGATTACGCCGACGATCAACCTGACCGTAAGCTACATCGGAAACAAGGGCACGCACGTGTTCGCTGGTACCGGCCCGTCATATAACAATAATGAACCGGCTGTTGGCACGGGCACCGACGCTTATCAATGCACGCCTAACGTGGCGCCTGCGGGAACATTCGACTGCAAACAGTCGTTTGTGCCTTCTGTGCCGCAATCCTTCCGACGTAAATATTTCCTAAACGGAGTCCCGGCGTTCACCTATCCAGGATTCACCACTCCGAGCGGAGCGCCGTTGACGTGTTGCGCGGTGGATACTGGATACTTTGGGAATGATGCGGACAACAAATACAACGCGTTGCAAGTCAAGGCCGAGAAGCGCACCAGCTATGGACTGCAGTTCCTGGCGCACTACACGTTCTCGCACGCGTACGCGTACGACTCTACTTACTTCGACGTCAACAAGGCGGTTGCCTGGGGACCGAACCCGTATAACCGCAACAACGTATTCGTGGCCAACACGATTTACGAGTTGCCGGTCGGGAAAGGCAAGACGTTCCTGAGCGATTCTGGGCGAGTCCTTAATTATCTGGTCGGAGGTTGGGAAGTGACCAATACACTGACTTGGGGTAGTGGTCTCCCTTGGACTCCGACTCTTCAGAATTGCGGACAGGTTAGTGACGCAGGACCGTGCCGGCCAAACAAGGTGGGAACTTCCAGGCTTGCGACTGGTGTTACTAATTCCGGCGGCAATACTTTCTGGTTTACGCCGATACCGACTCTGAGCCAGAACCTGCCGGAAATTCCAGCGTCGCCCACGGACCTTACCGGGACGAGCGACTCCTGCGGGTCGGCTCGGCCAACCGCCGGTCCGTTTGCTCTGCCTGCTTGCGGCCAGATCGGTAATGTGGGCTTCGATTCTTATCGTGGACCGCATGCTTTTTATGACGATATGGCGCTTTCGAAGAACTTCACGATTACCGAGCGCATCAAGGCGCAGTTCCGCTTCGATGCGTATAACGTGTTCAACCACCCAGTGCTGGCGATCCCGGGTAACACTTGCGTGGATTGCGGCGGCAGCTCTGGACAGATCACGGACATCGAGGCCGACGCGGCTCCTGGTTCACCGGTGGGCATGCGTCAACTGCAGTTCGGTGTGCGAATCACTTTCTAGGTCTAACTGCTTCAAGCAAAACGGGGAGCTCCTCGCGGGCTCCCCGTTTTTTATGCTCTAATCGCTTTTTGGCTGCGGCCGACAGTTGGGCTGCGGTTTTTACGGGTTATGAACCTTCCACAATTCAGGAAGTACACGCTGCGGTCGCAGGTCATCTTTGGATTTTTATTTTTTTTGCAGCTTTCGGTTGAGGCGCAATCTGCGGCTGATGTGCCGCCATCTTACGATCAGGTTCATCGGCTTACGGAACAGGGCAAATTCGACGACGCACTCGCCGGGTTGAACGAAATCGCTAAATCCAATCCCACGGCCAAGAATCTTTCTCACGAATTTGGCGTTACTTACTATCGGAAAGGTGACTATGGCAACGCGGTTGTCGCGCTGCAGCGAGCGGTTGCTGAAAATCCGGATGATACCGAGGCTATACAGCTCACTGGACTTTCGCTGTATCTTTCCAACAAGCCGGCGGAAGCGATTCCTTATCTTGTGAAAGTGCAGTCGTGGTATCCGAGCGCGAGTGTGGATGCTTCGTACATTCTGGGTGTCGCATATATTCAGACCAAAGATTATGCGAGCGCGCGGCGAGCGTTCGCAAAAATGTTTCAAGTAGCACCTGATTCGGCTGCGGCGTATCTTTTCACGGCGCGGCTACTGCTGCGCCTCGATTTCGCTCCTGTCGCGGAGGAATACGGCAAGAAAGCAATTGAGCTTGACGCTAAGCTGCCGCTGGCGCATCAAGTTTTGGGCGAACTTTATTTGTATGAGAACAAGCTTGCCGAAGCGACTGCTCAGTTTGAACGAGAAATCGCCATTAATCCCGGCAATGCAGCGGCGTACTACAAGCTGGCGGACGCTTACTCTCGGGCGCAGAAGTTTGATGAGGCGGAGAAACTTTTGCAGCAGTCGATCTGGCTTGATGCTAATTCTAGTGGACCGTACATTCTGCTGGGAAAAGTTCTAGAGAAAAAGGGCGAGTCCGAACTTGCGGTACGTGCGTTGCAGCGTGCTCTGGCGATGGATCCGAACAATTCCGTAACGCACCACTTGCTGGGGCAAGCTTATCGCACGTTGGGGCGGATGGAAGATGCGGAGCACGAGTTGAAAATGGCGGAGAGTTTGCAAACAGCGAGAGACCCAAAACCGTAGGGCTGGGAAAAGTTTTTTGTTAGTGAAGTGCTGATGTGGCGGGTGAGGCTGGAAAAGAGTTTATGGCCGCTAAGTACACGATCGTTGGTCTCGGGGAATTGCTGTGGGACGTTTTTCCTAATCGCAAGGAATTGGGCGGAGCGCCGGCGAATTTTGCATACATGATTAGCCTGCTGGGTGACGAAGGGGTGGTGGCCAGCCGAGTTGGGAGAGATCGGCTGGGAAATGCCGCGGCGCGGAGATTAGCGAAACTCGGGCTATCGCAGGAATGGCTGCAGCTGGATAGGAACAGCCCGACAGGCACAGTGAAGGTTGAAGTGTTTGAGGATGGGCAGCCGAGATTCCAAATCGCAGAAAATGTTGCCTGGGATAATTTTGAGTGGACTTCGCAATGGCAGGCGCTGGCAGGACGCGCCGCCGCGGTATGCTTCGGCTCACTGGCGCAGCGGTCGGAGCGCTCGCGAAAAACGATTCGACTGTTTCTTCAAAACTTACCGCCTAACGCCGTCAAAGTTTTCGATGTAAATTTGCGGCAATCTTTTTTTTCCGCCGACATTTTGCGCGAATCGGCAAAGAGCGCCGACATTATGAAAGTGAATGAGGACGAATTATCGCGGGTGGCAGAGCTTCTGGGATACAAATCGAATACAAAAGCGGCGGCGGCGAGTTGGCTTTTGCAGACGTGTGGATTGAAGCTGGTGTGCGTGACGGAAGGTCCGAGCGGGAGTTCGCTGGTGGCGTCGGACGGTGCGCACAGACATCCGGGTTTTCCGACGAACGTGGCGGATACTGTGGGCGCCGGCGATGCATTTACAGCTGCGCTGATCCATCACTATCTACGCGGGGCAACTTTGGATGAAATGAACGAAGCCGCCAATCGCATGGGCTCCTGGGTGGCGTCACAGGTGGGAGCTACGCCGAAACCGGATGTGAAGTTTCTGAAATCAGTGCTGCACTCCAGCGTTCAACAACTCGATTAGTTTGCAGATGGAGATTCAGCTTTTGCGGCTACTGGCGGCGCGGCATCTTGTTCTTTCGCCAGTTTGTCAGCCATAGGCTTGGGCAGGTCGTGCAGCAGATTCAAGAACGCGGCGTTGGTCCATCCGAAGCCGACGATATTCACGTGATATCCGGCGGTTACCGCAGTTTCCGAAGAGCGGGTCACGGCATTGTATTTTTCTCGAATGGTGCCATCGCGCCTGAAATTTTCCGCAACAGTCGAGAGGAATTTGTAGGAAACGCGATCAGCATCTTCATTGAAGCCGTAACGGCGCATGCCTTCGTCGGAGAGCAGTTGATTGGGGGCCCAGGCGTAAGGAAAATCCCACTGTCCGCCGGTTTCGTGAGGGCTCATTACCAGGCCTCCGGGCTTCTCAAAGACGGACAGATTCTTCATCACTGCTTTAGCCTGGTTGGGAGTAGCTAATCCGGCCCACAGCGGATAAAACACGGTGACGTAGGCGTAAGTGGATTGCTGCTGTTTGACGAAGTCATAATCGAAAAACATTCCGGCCTTTTCGTTCCACAAATATTTGTCGATATTTGCTTTGCGCTCGTCGGCCAGGCGCGCCCACTTGCGAGCGTCGTCGCTCTTTCCGAGAGTTTCGCTCATTTGCTGTAAGTCTTTTTCGGTTTTGTAGAGCAGACTGTTCAGACAAACGGGGGCGTAGTTCTGAGTTTGCGCGCCGTAAGGGCCGAAGCGAAACGAAATGTCGTAGCCGGATTCGCGCATGGAGCGATCGCCTTTGTAGAAATCGGCGCTGAGAGCGATTTCTTCGGCGGTCTCGCAGTCGGCGTGTTCTCCCGGGGCTTGCGCGACTTTGGGCGAAGCATCGTGGCCGGAGTCACAGACGCGCACGGAATATTGAGCGCCGAAGGTCTGCGGCTCAGTTTTACCGGGATCGTTTCGCACCAGGTCATGGTCATCCAGTTCGGGATGCCGCAAAAAAAACGCGGCTACATCGCGATAGTGTCCGGTTTCATCTTTCACGCTTTCCGGAGAAGGGCCGTTGCCGCGGTCGAAGTATCGCGACAAGCCGGTTGAGCCGGCCAGATGCGGTTCTTGCGTCCACATGTCGTGGTCTTTCACGGCAAAGGTGTACGCTCTGGCGAGCCAATTCTTGTCTTCACGGCCTGCGGTTTTTTGCGAATCGTAGACTGAGAGAATCATGGAGGTGAGAAAGGGGGGTTGCGAGCGGCTCAGGTAATAACTGCGGTTGGCGTTCAAAACGTTGCCGTAATGTTCGATCTCGAAGAAAAAATTTTCAACCATGCCGCGCGCAAGATCGATGCGGCTGTCGCGAACCAAGCCGCGAATAATAAAGTAACTGTCCCAGCCGTACATTTCGTTGAAGCGGCCGCCGGGAACTACATATTTATTTTCGAGGTATAGGAGGCCCGGAGGATTCAAACTGTCGGCGTCGATTTCGCCGGGATGATGAATGACCGTGGGCAAATGTTTGACTTCAAACTTGCATTGATTTTGCAATGCGGTGAGCGCGGCGGGCTCTCGAAAATCCGCGGGAAGATACATCACGGAGTTGGCTGCGAACTTGGGATCCACGACGGTGGAACATTCGTACATTGAGCGCGTCAGGGTGTTCCAGCCGGTTGAAATGTAGGCGAGGATAGGGCCGAGACCGTGAGGATCGGTTGCGCCGTCCGGCCGGGCCGGGGAAGGAATGAGGGTGAAGGCGAGGCACACGGATATCGCTAGAAAGCGCACAATCCGGCGGACAGGAACTGGGCGGGCGAATAGCTTGAAACGAGAAGCGGGTGGGGTGTGCATAGTGCTGACAATATAGACTTTATGCTTGTTTAGGGCAATGTTAAAAGCGTGCGTTTAGGGCGCTCGCGAGGTGTTTTTGTAGCCGTATGAGAAGGAGCCGGAGGAGCCTTTTTCAGGCTTATTTTGGCCGTGGCTAGTCAGGTTTTTTCGCTAAAAATTTCGTGGGCGATGCGAAATGCGGAGTTGGCGGCTGGCACTCCGCAGTAAATGGCGGATTGCAAAAGCGTCTCGCGGATTTCTTCCTGGGTCACACCATTTCTTAATGCGGCACGTAAATGGAGACGCAATTCTTCTTCTCGGTTCAGGGCGACGAGCATCGCTACCGTGATCAGGCTGCGCGTTTGGCGTGGCAAGCCGGGGCGAGTCCAGATTTCGCCCCAGGCGTAGCGCGTGATCAGTTCCTGAAATGCTTCGCTGAATGCGTTGCGTTTGGCGATGGCAGCATCGACATGGGCGTCGCCCAAGACTTCGCGGCGAATCTTCATGCCCGCTTCGAACCGGTCGCGTTCGTCCATTGAGGCTCCTTAAGTGCGTAAGAATTCGCTGACTTCGTCGCTGAAGCGGGTCGCGGCTTCAACGTTAGAGATGTGGGCCGCCGGCAATTCGAGAAAGCGCGCTCCGGGAATTTGCTTGGTGAGTTTCTGGGCGTCCGGCGGAGGCACCGATTGATCGTGGGTTCCCGCAATTACCAGAGTTTGTGCGCGAATGATGCCTACCTGTTCCCAGAAATCAAAATCACGGACGGCTGCGCACGAACCGGCGTAGCCATCCGTGCTGGTGCTTTCGATCATGTGACGGGTTTTTGTTATTTGGTCGGGGTGCTTGGCATGAAATTCCGGCGTGAACCATTTTTCAACTACCGGTCGAGCGACGGCCTTGGTGCCGCCCTGGCGAACTAATTTTATGCGTTGGTTCCAGGGGTCGAGTTTGCCGATTTTCGGGGCGGTGTTGGAGAGCACGAGTTTTGTCAGGCGCTGTGGCGCGTTTGCGGCCAGCCACATGCCGGTCATTCCGCCGATAGACAGGCCGCAAAAAGTTACGCGGTCGAGATTTAAGGCGTCGAGCAGCTGAAGGACATCGCGGCCCAGCATTT
>DATHRB010000081.1:0-4576 GCA_035482155.1 Verrucomicrobiia bacterium
ACTTTAGCGCCGCCCATGATGGCAACAAAAGGTTCCTCGGGATGTTCCAGCGCTTTTCCCAGGTATCGAAGTTCCTTCTCCATGAGCAGTCCGGCAGCCGACTTTTTGACAAACTTGGTGACGCCGACCGTGGAGGCGTGCGCGCGATGCGCGGTTCCGAAGGCATCGTTCACGTAATAGTCGGCTAGGCTAGCCAATTGTTTGGAAAACTTTTCGTCGTTCGCTTCCTCTTCGGCATGAAACCGCAGATTCTCCAGCAGTAGGGATTGTCCTTTTTCCAGCTTGCCGGATATCTCCTCGGCTTCCGGGCCAACGCACTCAGGAGAGAATCCAACGTTCTCGCCGCGCGCCAACTCTTTATCGAGCAGCATGCGCAGGCGCTCGGCTACCGGCTTGAGGCTCAGCTTGGGATTGGGCTTACCTTTGGGACGGCCAAGGTGCGAAGCCAGGATCAGCCGCGCACCGTGACGCAGCGCATACTCAATAGTCGGTAGCGTTTCGCGGATGCGGGTATCGTCCATCACCCGCCCGTCCTCCATGGGCACGTTGAAGTCAACTCGCATGAGAATGCGATTGTCGTTTACAGGTAGATCGCGAATGGAAAGCTTCGACATTATGATCCTTAGCCGGTCGTTAGTGGAGGCCGGGCGTTCCGCCCGGCTGGACGAGCGAGACGCCTGTCCTCCATTGCCGAGGGGATGCCGGCGCTACGAAAACCTTATAGGCCTTTCTTACCGATGAAGTTAATCAGATCTCGCACGCGACACGAGTATCCCCACTCGTTGTCGTACCAGGAAATTACCTTGACCAGGTTTCCGACTACCAGAGTCATGGGCGCATCCACGATTGAGGAGCGCGAGTCTCCGCGGAAGTCAGACGAGACCAATTCATTTTCTTCGTATCCCAGGTAACCCTTCAGCGGTCCTCCCTGCGATGCTTTCTTGAGCGCAGCGTTTACTTCTTCCTTGGAAGTTTTCTTTTCCACCTGCGCAACCAGATCCACTACCGAAACATTCGGCGTGGGAACGCGCATAGCGAACCCATCAAGTTTGCCCGCCATGTCGGGGATCACAAGCTTTAACGCTTTGGCTGCACCGGTCGAAGTCGGAATCATGTTGATCGCGGCTGCCCGCGCACGGCGCAAATCTTTGTGTGGAAAATCCAGAATTACCTGATCGTTGGTATAGGAATGGATAGTCGTCATGGTGCCGAAAAGAATTTTGAAGTTGTCATGAACGACTTTCACAATCGGCGCCAAACAATTCGTGGTACACGACGCGTTCGAAATAATGTGGTGCTTGGCCGGGTCATAAGTCTGCTCATTGACTCCAAGTACGATCGTGACGTCTTCATTCTTGGCGGGGGCGGAGATAATGACTTTTTTCACCGGCCCGCGAACATGCTTCTTGGCGTCATTGGCATCGGTGAAATGGCCCGTGGATTCGAGCACAACTTGCGCGCCAACCGAGTCCCATGGAAGTTTGGCGGGATCCCTTTCAGCGAAAACCTTGAACGTCTTGTTGTCTACGGTAATGCTGTCAGCACCAGCCGAGATCTCATTATGCAGGTTGCCGAGAATGGAATCGTATTTGAGCAGGTGAGCGAGCGTCTTGGGATTGGTGAGATCGTTAACCGCGACAACTTCGATGTTCGGATCGTTAAGCGACGCGCGGAAAACATTGCGCCCGATGCGTCCAAAGCCGTTAATCCCTACTTTAATAGCCATCTAGCCTCCATGATGATGATGAAGATATGACTGATAAGAATGCGGGGTCGGGAACTTAAAAATGTTAACAGGGAAAGACTACCGCAGCAAATGAGCCTCAAGTGAAATTACGCGCGGCAGGTGTTTCCCTCCAACCGGATTCAATGTGAGATCAGGAATTCGGCTTGAAATCACTAATCTCGATATAGACATTTTTCTTGCTCCAAAGAAATGTAATTCGGGTCAGCCAGTATTTCTTTTGGATTGCCTTGCGGGCGCGAGGCCAGTCTGCTTCAGGCAATATCCGTGCTGTGGCGGCGAAAGTCGGGCCGATGATTTTGCCTCGGATGGTGCAAGGAGCCACAAGCACGTGCGGATTATTCCGGATGCGTTTATATTTCCCGGAATCACTGCGCGTCATTACGTAAATCTTGTCATCATCCTCTCCAAACCAAACCGGCGTCGCGACTGGGGCTCCGTTCTTGCGGAAGGTTGTCAGGCTGATGTATTTCTGGCCATGAATCTCGCGCGGGATAGGCATTCGCACATTGTACGTCACAAGCATCCGAAGAACTGAGAGTGCCTTCCCCTGACCGGGTTGGTACGTTTGCATGTGGATACGTTGCTCGCAGGGCCGTGGGTGTGTTACAAGCCAGAGATGCGCAAATGGATGAGCGAGCGCTTAAAGCGCCGCAAAAAGGAGCCGGAAAAAGCGGGTACGGAGCCCGCGCCAGCTCCGTTGCAGCCAGCTTTCTACGATACCCAACCGGCGAACTCAGAGCCTCGAGTTGAGCGGAACCAGCCAGCAGCGCCTTTGCAACCTGAAGCCGCACATGATTTACCGTCCGCCGAACCGCGGCCGACGGGCCAACGGCAGGCCGGAAGCGGAGACGCGGCCAAGCGCCGTCGTCGGCGCGGCAGAGGCGGACGTGGCCGAGGACGCAACGGCGCACCTCCCGCACAATCGATAACCGGCAGCGAGCCATCAAGCTCGACGCAACCTACTTCGCACGAGACTGTGCCATTACCAGGTGCTCATGCTCGTGCGACCGGAGCGCCATCGCAGCCTGAAAAACAAACGCCGCAACCGTCGAAAGGTATAGTTGTGCTGGCAATTGGGCTGCCCGGTTCAGGCAAGAGCTCGTGGTTCAAACGCCACAACATCACTCCGCTTTCCAGCGATTTGTTGCGCGCGCTTTTATTTGACGATCCCACGGAGCAGCGTTTTCAGGATCTGATTTTCTCCAACCTCCGTTCCATGCTGAAGGCGCGGTTGATCGCGCGGCGTCCCATGAATTACGTGGACGCTACCAACCTATCGCCTCATGAACGCAATGGATGGATCAAGCTGGCTAAGGATTATGGCTACGAAGTGCAGGCGGTATTTTTCGATGTGCCCGTCGAAGTCTGCCTGGAGCGAAACCGCCGCCGCGAACGCAAAGTGCCGGAAGACGCAATGCGTCGCATGGCTGGAAAGCTCAAGCAACCGACTTTCGAAGAAGGATTTTCGAAAATCACCGTAGTGAGGGTAAAACAGAAAGATTAACGCTCGTCGAAAATCTTTTATTCCTTCAAATAAGGCAATAGCTCCTTAAACGCAGTCGCCCCAGAGGAGCGCAGTAGCTCATAGATAATCATTTCGGTCGACGAGATCACAGCGCCGGCCGCACGCATGCGTTCCAGACCAATCTTCCAATTCCACTCCGTGCGCGAGCTCACGGCGTCTGAAGCTACATGAACGATGTACCCCTCGCGCAGAGCCGCCAGCGCCGTCTGAGCTACGCAAATGTGACTCTCCATGCCACACAGCAGAACCGTATTTCGGTTTCCCGGCATCCGCTTGAGCACGGAACAGAATGCATCGCTGCCAAAACAGGAGAACATATGTTTGTCGATGGCCTGGGTTTCAGGCAGCAAAGACGCGATCTCAGGCACCGTGTCCCCCAACCCTTTGGCGTGCTGCGTGGTCATCAGCGCGGGAAGTTTCAGGATCCCGGCAAGCCGAATCAGCAACCGGCAGTTTTTCACCAGTTGCGCTTTCTGAAAAATCGGCGGAAGAAGTTTTTCCTGTATGTCGATCACGAAAAGCGCGCAACGTGCGGGTTCAAGAGGGGTGCGAGCGATTTCGCTGTAGCCACTGCTTAGCGGAGTGAGGTTACCAACTGCGGTCACCATAAGAATTCCCCTGTCTGCAATCTTAAACCGTGGAGGCTCCCAGAGCGCGCGCGAGGCAGGTCCGGCGATTGTTGACCACAACGCGCACAGCCCCATAGAATCAGAATGGCAGATCTTCCGCCCGAAGGCGCACTCTGCCCCCTCGTTCAATGGTAGGACACCTGCCTCTGGAGCAGGTTATCGGGGTTCGAATCCCTGGGGGGCAGCCAAATTCGCAATTCCCTGCTTTTCGTCTTCCACGGCTTTCCCTCGCTGTGATGCACCAAAGTAACTTGTCGCCGCATCAGTATTATCGTTAGCCTATAGTTTCGCCTCATCATTTAGGTGCAATCGGACCGCATCGGCCAGCAACAGTGAGCCCGCGGTCTGCGCAAGTGTGCTCGCCCGGAACACCCTGACGGCGCCCTCGCGCCCAATGAACGGCATGGCAAACGGTGAATCTTTGGATCGGGTACCTCGAAGGTTGATATGAAACCTAGGTGTTTCGTATGGACGCTTGCAATTTCCCTTCTGCACCTCGGAGTATCGTCGGGTCGCGCGGCAGAACTCGATGCCGACACAAACCTCACGGCGCGCTCGCCTCTGCATCAAATCCGCGATGAAGCCGATCCCACCGATCAGCAGTCATGCGAGTCGATGGGGCAAATCGGCATCGTTTACGAAACTGGAAATGCGGGACCGCCAAACATCGGATTA
>DATHRB010000082.1:0-159917 GCA_035482155.1 Verrucomicrobiia bacterium
GCTGACGAAGCCGGGCTTTTCCTCAGTTAGCCGCCGCTCGACTATCTCCCGTGCCTTCGCCGACTGTATCGGGTCGTCTTGGGTGAGGTAGCGAACGAGAATGTTCGTGTCGAGCCCGATCACCGACGTCCCGCTCGTGGCGCCACACCACCAGCACCTTCAGCAGCAGCTTCGGTCATCTCATCGATCGTTACAGGCCGCCGACGTCTGGATTTAAAGATGCCTCGTAGAGCCGCCGCAGAGAGTTTCGGTAAGAGAACCACGCTGCCATCGGGATGCACAAAGAACTTGACCCGATCTCCGGGTTTCAACCCTAGATGTTGGCGAATAGCCTTGGGGATTGTAGCCTGACCCTTGACGGTAATCGCTGACTCCATGGCGTCCCTCCATTACATTTGTGTAAATGTAATACCATAAAGTGGGCGCGAGGTCCAATGGAGTTGCGCAACTCTGTGTATACGGCCCACGAAACTGAAGCGAAATATCACCGGTCGAGGCAGCTTAATCGTCACCAGAAAGCGCGGCCGCGCGCGTCGATTCACGAATGACCAACTCCGGATTCGTACGGTGCCGCGCGATGCTTACTTCGCGCTTTTCCAGGTTGGCGTTAACGCCTTCCATAATCACGTTCACCGCCATGCCGCCCATCGCTTCCAAGGGCTGGCGCACGGTGGTCAAGGGCGGAGCCGCGAGCAACGACAGCGGCACATCGTCGAAGCCGATCACCGAGCATTGTTCCGGAACTTTCAGGCCAGCCTTGGTTAATGCGCGGATAGCGCCAAGAGCGGTGAGATCGTCGAATGCCAACAAAGCCGTGAAGCGCTTTTTTTTCTGTAACAGTTCGTCGGTGAAACGCTGACCGTTTTCGAATCCTGAATTGGGGTCAAAGGAATCCGGGAGTTGGACTACCAGCGCGTGGTCGATCTCCAAACCCACACCCTGCGCAAATTTTTGAATGCCTCGCCAGCGCGGCGCACTATCCACCAGCATCTTTGGCCCGCGGATGAAAGCGATCTTGCGGTGGCCAAGTTGATAAAGATGCTCAAGCGCCAGACGCCCGCCCGCTTCGTTATCCACGATGATGGAACTGACGGTGTCTCCGGGCAATTCGCAACCGATGGTGGCCGCGGGAATATTACGTTTGCCGATGTCCGCAAGCAGATGAATGTCCACGAAGAGCCAATTCGCGACCACGATCAGCGCTTCGATGTGACGATCAAGCAACATTTCCAGGTAACGTTCGAAGCGATTCCGCTGATTGTGCGCGTCCGCAAAAATAGGAACGTAAGAACATTGATAGAGGGCATTTTCGATGCCGCGCAGCACCGGCGTGCAAAAGGGGTCGGTAATATCGAAAATCATCACGCCTACGCTGTGGCTGCGCTTGCTGCGCAGGAATCGCGCCATCGCGTTGGGGCGGTAGCCTAATTTTTTGGCGGTCTCCTCGATGCGTTTTTTTGTAGCCGGCGCGATGTAACGAGCCAGAGGCGCATTATTCAGCACAATCGAAACGGTAGCGGGCGAAAATCCGCTGGTTTCGGCCACATCCCGCATCGTTACCGTGGCGTCTTTATTACCTTGCCGCTTCACTCGACCTCCGGGCCGTCAGAAAAATATTTCCTTCGCAAAACTATCCAAGCTTTTGTTCCAGCCATTCGTTACTCAATCTGTTGTTCAGGCGCAGCATCAAATGACATTTCGTTGCGGAACCATGAAGTTTTCCAAGCTCCGTAGGCAATCCCCAGCGCCAGCCAAATGGTTCCAACAATCTTTGCTGGGGGGCTTAAATTCCACCAGATAAATCCGCAAATCAAAAAACCCAGCGCAGGAACCAGCAAGTTGCCAATTTTCTTTTCCTTGGCGCGAACGAAATAATGCATGAACGACGCGGCATTCACTCCCATGAACGCGATGAACGCCCCGAAATTCAACAATTCTGCGCCGCGTTCGTAGGTAATGAGGAAGGCGCCCAGCAGCGCGAGCGCGCCAATCAAAATTACGTTGTTCTGCGGGATGCGCAGCCGCGCGCTGATCTTTCCAAAAAATCCCTTGGGCAGCGCGTCGTTACGCCCCATTCCATAGAGCAACCGCGCGGCCGCCAATTGCGATCCGATGCCCGAGCCGATGTTGGCGATTAGAATCGTAAAATTCAGCAGCTGAAAAAGGAAAAAACCTCCTACTTGCTGAGCCACGATGGGGAACGCGGATTCCACCTTGTCGTCGGGAAACGGCTTGGAACCCCACACCAACTGTGCGGCGTAAACCTCCAGCGACGATAGTACGCCGGTGATTACACAAACCAGAACAGTGGCCAACAAAATATTTCGCCGCGGATTTTCCACCTCTTCCGAGAATGTGGAGATGGCATCAAACCCGATGTAGGTCAGCACTGCGATGGAGGTGCCTTGGAAAACGCCCGAAAAGCTAAAGGTCGCGGGGTTATAGAAAGGCTGGGTAAAAAATCGCGCACCATACACATGCAAACCCCATAAAAAGCGAATAATAAAGACGAAAAACACCACTACCACGATGGACATTCCGGCAGCGAGAACATCATTGATGCGCGCGGAAGTCTTAACCCCCCGTAAATTCAGAATGGTAAAAAATCCCGCGTAAAAAATCGCCAGCACCCAATAAGGCATGCCCGGAAGAATATTTTGCGTCAATTTGCTGCAGATGATGGTGCAGATCAGCGGATTTAAAATGTAATCCATCACCATGGCCCAGCCGGTTAAATAACCGAACCCGTGATGAATTTCCCGGCCCACGTAAGTGTACGCGGAGCCCGCGCTCGGATAAGCGCGCGCCATTTTTCCGTAGCTGATGGCCGTAAACAACATGGCCACCATGGCGATCAGGATGGTGGTAACCACATGGCCGCCGGCTTTATTGCTGATCACCCCGTAAATTCCCATCGGCGCGATGGGCTGCACAATCACCATGCCGATGATCACCAGATTCCAGAGGGTGAGGGCACGCCGCAATCGCGGTGCGCCAGTGACGGCGGCTTCACTGCTCAAAAAATTCCTCCTCTGTGCGGCACGGAACGGCAATCGCTTTGGCGCATGATGCTCTTAACGCCGGTAGAAATGCTGTGGCTATTTGACGCTATTGAATCGTTTCAATGCCAGTAACTCTGCAAGAAGTTCGGAGGTGGCGCAAGCGCAAAGTTTTTCGCCATACGCAAAAAATCCCCATTGTCAGGAGTGTTAATTTGGTGCAGGTACGCGCGAACAGGGTCGCTGTACTTCGGCAGGTTCCACCGTACGGTATCGTTTAATTTACTCTGCTTGACACCCGGCAAACTACGCTGCGCCACCGCATAGTCTAATTAAACTGACGGCAAGAATAAGCCGCCAACAACTTCATGCCCCTAACATTCTTATGGAAGAGTCGCAAACCGGCGACCACCGCGCTTCTTCACGCCGTGGCATTTACTGGGGTATTGCTCGCCGCTTACTGGTTGCGCGGCAAATCGCTGCAGGCTGACCCCGTACTGCAGGGGTATTTGCAGGTCATCACCGGCTTGCTGGCATTTGTTTTCGCGGCCGTAACGCTGGTGCGATTTCAGGGCACGCAAGACCGCATCTCGCTGATTCTCGGCGTGGGTTTCATGGTTTCCGGCGCGGTGCTCACGGCTACCAGCGTTCTTTTTTTCCAGCTCTTGCGCGATGCGCCGTTGGAATTTCTGTGGGCGCCGGTAGCGTGGTGGGAAAGCCGTATGGTGTTCGCGCTGCTTTTAATTGTCGCGCTCCTTGTGGAGCGCTTCTTGCCGCGCTCGCATCATCCACGCCGGGAGCTGGTGGCCGCGCTCGTCGCCGTAATTTCTGCTTCCTATTTAATTACCGCGACGCTTCGGCGGCTGCCGCCGGAGGTTTCACCGCACCCATTCGCACTGTTCCCCAGTCCGCAGCAACTTCTTCCTGGCGCGATTTTTCTGGCTAGCGTTATCTGGTATCGCCGCCGATTGACGAGCGATGCGAGCGCTTTCGACAAAGCCATCTATGCCACCGCCGCGCTTAATCTCGCTGCGCAATGCGCGGCGTCGCAATCCGAACACCTGCAGGACGCGCCTTTCGCTCTGGCACAAGGCTTGACGGTGATGAGTTATATCGTCGCGCTGGGCGGCGCTTTGCTGGATAACGCGCGCCTGTTCGAGAAGGTGCGCCACCTGGCGGTAAGCGATCCTCTAACAGGCCTGGCGAATTATCGCCGGCTGCTCGACGTACTCGAGAAAGAAATGGAACGCAGCAATCGCACCGGCAGACCCTTTTCGATTTTGTTGCTGGACGTCGACGGCTTGAAGAAAATTAATGATACCTACGGCCACCTGGTAGGCAGCCGCGCTATTTGCCGCTTGGCGGATACTTTGAGAATGAACATCCGTGCTGTGGACACTGCCGCGCGTTACGGCGGAGACGAATTTGTGTTGGTGCTCCCCGAAGCGCCAGAAAACGATGCCCATAAGGTAGCCTTGCGAATTCACGAGGTCATGCGCAATGATCCCGAAGAGCCCGCGGTGTCCGCCAGCATCGGAGTTTCCACCTATCGCGGCGATGGTGGGCGAATTGAAAAGTTGTTGTCTGATGCGGACAAGAATTTATACCGGCACAAATCAACCCGCCACAAGCGCGCCGCCGCCAAATCCTCCGGCTAGCTAGCGATCGGGAAGCAACCTGGCTGATTGAATCACTATGAAGAAAAAGGTTAAGAAGCAAAAGGCTGACGAGTTACGTCAGGAGTATGACTTCTCTAAATTAAAAAACGGTGTACGCAGCAAGTATGCCGCACGCTTCAACGCCGGAACGAATCTCGTGCTTCTCTCGCCAGATGTTGCAAAGCATTTTCCAGACGATCGGTCCGTCAACGCCGCTCTCCGCACGCTAATTCGCACAACAAATCGTCAACGGCGCGGCAGTCACTGAGCCAGATGCAGATCTATTTGTCGGCTTCTGGCGTTCCTGCGTAAGGCGCCAATTGTTCAGTGATTTTTGATTTATCGCCGACCACCACGATGGTCATTTGTTCCGGCTTGATGTATTTGGCGGTCATGCGTTGCACATCTTCGGGGGTAACAACGTTCACTCTCTGCACGTAATTTTTCAGGTAGTCTTCGCCGAGCCCTTGCAGGTCCACATTGCGCAATTGCCCAATTAGAGCCTGCCGCGTGGAATTCTGAATCACGAAGAGTCCGGACATATAGCTCTGAATGCCTTTCAACTCCGCTGCTCCCGGAGGTTCTTTTTGCAAGCGATCGATCTCTCCAAAAATTTCCTTGAGCGACGGTCCGGTGGCTGCGGTGGTCACGTCGGCAATTTCAGCCCAATACGCGTCGTGGTAACGCCGCGAAAGCTGGCTGCTCGGTGAGTAGGTGTAACCCTTCTGCTCGCGAATATTGGAAGTGATGCGCGAGCTGAACGAACCGCCCAGCAGCGCGTTAGTCACCGTCAACGGAATATTGTCAGGGTTAGTGGGATCGATGACCGGCAAGCCCACATAAATTGTGGATTGCGGCGCGCCCGGGCGGTCAGTCACATCCAACAGCCGCTGCGTTTTGGGATGGGGCACGTTCAAAACAGGAGGCGTGCCTTTGTTCCAATCCGAGAATCCGGCGGCGACGGCTCTCTTCACGTCGGCGACATCGAATTTTCCCGCTACATAAAGATGCGCGCGCTGCGCTCCGTAGTTGGCGGCGTAAAACTTGCGCGCATCGTCGATGGTTATTTTGTTCAAGCTCGCTTCCGTCGGCAAAATTTCTCCGTAAGGATGATCGCCGTAGAGCAATTTGCGGAAACGCGCCAAGGCAATTTGGCCAGGACGAGATTTTGCGACCAATACTTGCCGTAGCAAATTTGCTTTCAAACGCGCCAATTCCGATTCCGGCAGCGCGGGGTGCATGGCCACATCAGCTACCAAACCTACGGCTTGGGCGCCGTATTCCGACAACACATCCACATCGATCGCGGTTTCGTCCGCTCCTACCGCAACGCTTAGGCTACTGCCCATTCGGGCCGCGTCTTCAGCGACCTCCTGGGCGCTCAGGGTCTTGGTGCCCTCTTTCAGCAATTCGCCGGTGATGTCCGCAACGCCCAAGAGATCCTGCGGCTCGTTCAAATTGCCACTGCGTACGGCCAGACTGATCGCCACTTTGGGAATACTTCCGTACGGTACCAATGTGACGCGCATGCCGTTCGGCAAAGTAAAGGATTCGTGTGCGGGAACATTGAAGGGTTTCGGAGGGCCGCCCGCAGGAGGTGTTTGTTTTTGCGCCGCGGCCGGCGCTTGGGCCGACGTGTGAGTAGCGGCAAAAAGGAATATTGCATTCACTAGCAAAAACTTCATGGTGCGCGTTACTGTCATCGTTCGCTCCATCACTGTTTCTTCTCGCTATCGCCGGCGGGCTTAACCGTTGCGGCCGGGGCAGGTTGAATCAGAAGCACGGTGCGATTTCCAGGCCGCAAATATTCCTGCGCTGTTTTTTGGATGAGTGCCGGGGTCACCTTTTCATATTCCGCAACGAGCGAATTTACGCGTGCGGGATTGTCATCGAACAACGCAAAACTAGCCAGCAGGTCCACCAATCCAAATCCGCCTTGGCCGCCGATGGTGTCATACAGGTCAGAGCGCAGCTTCACTAGCGCGCGATCGAGCATTTTTTGATCCACAGGTTTCGTGCGCAGCGGCTCGATGGAGCTATCGATGGTTTGCACGATGGTTTCCGGGGTGGTCGCTGGATCGTGAATCATGTTGGTGATGAACAGCATCGGCCCGTTGTAATTCCAGGGCGTGCCGAGCAGGTTGATGCCGCCGTTTACTGCGCCGGTGTAACCTTTTTTTTGCACCAACTCCTGATGCAGCACGCTGTCATCGCCTTCGATCAGCATTTCGTCGATCAGGCCCATGGCGTAATACTCGGGAGTATTGCGGTCCGGCATGTGATAACCCAATGCGAGAGCGGGTTTCGTTGCTAGGGGATCCTTTTTGATGGCCTGTTTTTCCTTTTCCTGACGCGGCTCGGTAAGATCCGGCTGCGGCGGCAATTGCGAAGATTTCAAACCGCCAAAATATTTCTCCACGAATTGCTTGGCTTGGGCGGGGTCAAAATCCCCCACAATCGCCAGCGCGGCATTGTTCGGCGCGTAGTACGTTTTGAAAAACGATTGCACCTCGGGAAGCGTCGCGCTCTCGATGTCCTTCAAGTCGCCATAAAAATTGTGTGCGTTGTACCAATTGGTGTTGGCATATTGCGGCATGTCCAGCCACGGAAAGCCGCCGTACGGGCTGTTCAACACGTTCACTTTTACTTCGTTGCCGACCACTCCTTGCTGATTCTTTAAATTATCTTCGTTGACCGCGAGGCCGCCCATGCGGTCGGCTTCAGCCCACAACGCGGTTTCAAGCTTATTAGCAGGCAGCGTCTCGAAATAATTGGTGAAGTCAAAACGCGTCGAGCCGTTCAGGATCCCGCCGTTTTGCTGCACCAGCTTGATGAATTCCATCTTCCCCAGATTTTGCGAGCCTTGAAACATCATGTGCTCGAACAGGTGCGCGAAGCCGGTGCGGTCGCGCGGCTCGATGCGAAATCCAATGTGATAGTAAACACCGACGCAAATGATCGGGGAGGTGTGATCCGGTGAAAGCACCACGCGCAGACCGTTGGAGAGTTTGTAATACTCCACCGGAACTCTAAATTCTGGCGGGTTGTCCGGCACCGCGTTTGCTGGCGTCAGGCTCGCTAGGATCGCAGCCACAACTATCACGAGCAGTCGTGCCGCCCGTTTAATCGTCCAAAGCATCTTTCCTCCGTGCGTTACTTGCTGCATTGCCTGCATCGTTGCGGGAATTTTTGTGCAGACGAATGGCGCTAAACACAATTTCATGTCCGAACTATGGACCGCCGCTGGGCCGTCATCCCTACAGACGGATGCAAAATGCAAACGTTTCATTTGGTTTAGATACTGGCGGTTAGTCAGCGCGTCAGTATACCGCACGGTTTTGTTTCGTCGCCTTGCTGGCAAGCGAAAATCGCGGTTCAGTCGGGCCGCCATCCAAGATCTGTTGCGCGGCGTATTCTCCAAACGCGGGGCCATGTTTGAACCCGTGCCCGGAACCACCGCCCGCGAACCACACATTATTTATTTCAGGGTGCCGGTCAATCAAAAAATCCCCGTTAGAAGTGTTTTCATATTGGCACACGCGGGTCTCGACGATTGGCGCGTTTGCCAGGGCAGGGAAGCGCTTTGCTACGTACTCGCGCACGTGTTCGACTGACTGCGCCGACACTACACGCGATTGCGTGTCTGGATCAACGCGTTCGCCGTGACTATCGAAAGCGATCTTGAAGCCACGCGATTCAAGGTCCGGCATGCCGTACACTTCGTCCGCTTGAATCAGCCAGGTTGGCAGTGAGCGCGCTGAAAACCGGCTGTCGCCCGGAGGCACGCCCAAAAAGAAAACTTCCTGCCGGCTGGGAAATATCCGCGGGCCGAGAATCTCAGGAAATATTTTTCCAAGCCACGCGCCACAGGCAAAAACGAATTGCCCCGCCGAAATTTCCTCGCCATTGTTGGTGGAAATGGCAGCGAGTCTCGAGTTACTCGCATCTCTCGCTCTAAGATGCGTAACTTGCGTCTGGCCGTACTCCACACCCATGCTTAGCGCGCTTTCCACCACCTCCGACACCGCGCGGCGTGCCATCAACACGCCGCTCTCAGTTTCAAGAATCCCCACGCCGAGATCGTGTGAACTGAATTGCGGATAACGTTGCACAATCGCGTTGCTGCTCAACGATTCGAACGGCACTTTGCAGCGCGTCAACACCGCGATCATCTCGCTCAGTCGCGCGTACTCTTTGTTTCCAAGCCACAGAACGCCAGTTTGGTGAAATAACGGCGGCGTTCCCATCGTTTCCGCGAGGAGTTCCTTCCATTGCACCAGTGAACGCATGGCCCATCGCGTGTACAACTCATCCGCGCCATAGCCCATCCTGATGATCCGCGATTCGCCGCCGGAGCTCGCTCGGGAATTGCCAGGGCCATAAGCATCGATGAGCAACACCCGCTGTCCGCGACGCGCCATATGAAAAGCCGTCCACGCACCGAATACCCCGGCGCCGACTACGACTACATCGTATGTTTTGGACTTTGACACGTTTTCAGTCGCATCCTTTACCGCAACGCCCTGCAAGGCGTTACAAGCCGGGGTTGCCGCGCGTCAAACCATGCACGGTCCAGCATCGTAACGCATCGGCTCTTAATGCGGAAAACACTTCCGTCCAAGCACGAGCCGCTGTACGATGCCCAACTTGCCATTTCCCAGGAGGTTTGCGTGCACGCAGTTCGGAAACCAGTAATTGTTTCAGCATTCGCGATCGCGTTACTCGGCACATTTGCTTTCAGCGCCTACCCACAGCAGAAACAAAAACAAAAAGATAAAGATCACGAGGAAAAAGATCACGCCGCGACGAGCAATAACACCATCGACCCGAAGCTCTACGGCGCAATGAAATGGCGCCTGATCGGCCCATTTCGTGGAGGCCGAGTCCTCGCGGTGACTGGCGTCACCAGCCAGTCCAACACCTATTACATGGGCGCGGTCTCCGGCGGAGTTTGGAAGACGATGGACGGAGGCGTCTCCTGGGATCCACTATTCGACAAGGAGGCGGTATCCTCCATCGGCGCCATCGCGGTTTCCGAATCCGATCCCAATGTGATTTACGCCGGCACCGGCGAAGCTTGTATCCGCGGAAACATTTCCTTTGGCGATGGGGTTTACCGTTCGAATGATGCCGGCAAGACCTGGACAAACATCGGGCTGAAAGATTCCCGCCACATCGGCAAAGTGATCGTGCATCCCACAAATCCGGACACCGTTTTCGTGGCCGCTCTGGGGCACGCCTATGGCGCGAATACCGAGCGCGGAATTTTTCGCACGCGTGACGGCGGCAAAAATTGGGAAAAAGTTTTATATCTCGATGATCGCACCGGCGGCATCGACATCGTTTTCGATCCACACAACCCGCACGTGCTTTTCGCCGCGATGTGGGAAGGCTATCGCACCCCGTGGATGCTCAACAGCGGCGGCGATAAAGATGGGCTGTACCGTTCGAATGACGATGGCAGCACTTGGAAACGCATTGAAGGCCACGGCATGCCCGACGGCCCGCTGGGTCGCATCGGCGTGGGCGTATCGGGAGAAGATTCCAATGTTGTTTACGCGTTGATTGAAGCCAAGAAGGGCGGCTTGTACCGCAGCGGCGACGGCGGGGAAAACTGGGCGCTCATCAACGAAGATCATCGCTTCCGGCAACGTGCCTGGTATTTCACGCACCTGTGGGCCGACCCGAAAGATTCCAACAAAGTTTATATCGCCAACACTGGGCTGTACCGTTCCATTGATGGAGGCAAATCGTTCGAACGCATTCCCGCGCCGCACGGCGACCATCACGGTCTCTGGATTGATCCTAACAATCCGAATCGTATGATCAACGGCAACGATGGCGGCGCCACCATTACCGTCGATGGCGGCAAGAATTGGTCCACGCAAATGAACCAACCTACCGCGCAGTTTTATCACATCACCGCGGATAATGATTTCCCCTATCGCATTTACGGGACGCAGCAGGACAACAGTTCGGTAGGCATCGCCACCGCGAGCGATCACGGATTCATCAGCCGCTCCGATTGGGAACCGGTGGGCGGCGGAGAAAGCGGCTACGTCGCGGTCGATCCGCGCGATTCCAACATTGTTTACGCCGGCTCCTACTTCGGAGATATTTCGCGCTTCGACCGGCGCACGCACCAGGTGCAAAACATCCAGCAGTGGCCGCTCGATCCCGACGGCTACAACGCCGCGGTCCAGAAATACCGCTACACCTGGACCATGCCGATTGTTTTTTCGCCCCACGATCCTAATGAGCTGTACCACACGTCGCAGTATTTATTTCGCTCCACCGATGGCGGGCACTCCTGGCAGACCATCAGCCCGGACCTGAGCCGCAACGACAAAACCAAGCAGCAGGATTCCGGTGGTCCTATCACTAAGGATCAGGCCAGCATTGAATTTTATGATTTGATTTTTACCGTGGCGGAATCGCCGAAACAAAAAGGCGTGATCTGGGCGGGCACCGACGATGGGCTGATTCAACTCACCCGGGATGACGGCAAGTCCTGGACCAACGTGACGCCCAAAGGCCTGCCGGAGTGGGCCATGGTGAGCTTGATAGAACCTTCACCATTCGATGCAGGCACCGCTTACGCTGCTGTGGATGCGCACAAGCTGGATAATTTAAAACCATATATTTACAAGACCGCCGATTTTGGCAAGTCGTGGACGCTACTCACCAATGGATTGCCGGAGACTTCCTACGTGCATGCCGTGCGCGAGGATCCCAAGCGTCAAGGCATGCTCTATGCGGGAACGGAGACGGGCATCTTTGTTTCTTTCGACGATGGCGCGCATTGGCAAACCTTGCAGCTGAATCTGCCCACCACGCCAGTCCACGACATGATTATTCATGACGACGATCTGCTGGTCGCGACACACGGTCGCGCGTTCTGGTCGCTCGATAATATCGACCCGCTGCGCCAGATGAATGCTGGCGTCACCAACGAAGATGCGCGCCTGTTCGCGCCTTCCACGGTGATGCGTTCGCGCGTCGGCCACAATAATCGCCGCCGCGATTCCATCGGGGAAAATCCCGCTTTCGGTGCGTCGCTGTATTACTACCTGAAAGAAGAACCTAAGACTCCCGCCAAATTGGAGATTTTGGATAGCCAGGGAAAAGTAATTCGCACATTTACCAGCGAAGAAAAAAAGACTGAAGAGGCGCCTGACGAAGGCGATCGAGACGCGGAGGCGGAACACATTCCGGCGAAGGCGGGACCAAATCTATTCGCCTGGGATTTGCGTTACGAACCTCCGGTGAAAATTCCCGCCGCCATTTATGACGAAGGCGACCCCGTTGGCCCGCTGGTCATGCCCGGAAAGTATCAGGCGCGGCTTACCGTCGCGGGAAAAACTTCCACCGCCAGTATGGAAGTAAAGATCGATCCCCGTTTGAAAACGTCCATGGACGACCTTCAGAAACAATTCGATCTGATGCTGAAAATGCGCGACCGCCAGGAAGAGATGAACCGCTCGATCCTGGCGATTCGCGATTTGCGCGTGCAGCTTAACCTGGTCGAAAAGCGCTGGAATTCCAAAGACAACGCGAAAGCCGTCATCGAACAGTCCAAGGAATTGCGCAAGAAAATTGGCGCGGTCGAAGACGAGTTGATCCAGGTGAACTCTAAGGCCAGCGAAGACGAACTTAACTACCCAACCAAAATGAATAGCTGGCTCGGCTATTTGCAAGGCGCGGTGGATAGCGCCGACACTGCGCCCACCGAGGGGGAACTAGCAGTCTTCGCGGAGCTGAATCAGAAACTGGACGCGCAGCTCGCCAAATGGCACGAACTGCTTTCCACCGACGTACCGGCCATCAATGCGGCGATGCAAAAAAACGGAATTGTTCCAATCTACGCGCCGGCGGAAGCTAGTAAATAAAAACTCTTGGTGTGCTGAAAATCGCAGTGCGGTGACGTAAAATTCCTGATTTGCAGGTTGCGGCTTTAGCCCCTGAAGGCCGAAACCCAGCATCGGTTAACGTCCGCGTTTAAACGCGGCGGCAATCGGTTTGGCCCAATGCGACAAATGATTCAACGACTCGGTATGCGTGGGGTCGAGGTGCAACGGTGTAATCGACACGTTACCTGAAAAGATAGCGGCGTAGTCCGTCTCCGGTTCCACATCCTTATCGATTTTCTGCTCGAATAACCAAAAGTAGGAACGGCCGCGCGGGTCTTTGCCTTCGCTCAACTGATTTCTTGTAATTTTCTTTGATTGACGCGTGAAGCACACGCCGCCGGTCCACGGCTCAGGTACATTTACGTTTAACAGCACCTGGTCAGGTAGGCCTTCTTTCAAAATAATCTCCGCGGCCGTCCTGGCCACGCGCGCGGCATTCTCGAAACTCACGTTAGGAATTTTGGAGCACAACGACATCGCAATGGCGGGGAGATGGTGCAACGCAGCTTCCCGCGCCGCTCCCACGGTTCCCGAGTAATACACATTCTCGCCCAGGTTCGCGCCGAAATTTATCCCGGAAATAACCATGTCCGGCCGCTCCGGCAAAAGTTTATGCAGCGCCACAATGACGCAGTCGGCAGGCGTGCCGTCGATGGCCCACTCGCGCTCCGCGATGGAGTGACACACGATCGGTTGGCGCAGCGTCAACGACTGCGCCGCGCCGCTTTGTTCGCGGCTGGGCGCGACGATGCTCACGGTGGCGAAGCTCTGCAACTCCGCAGCCAGCGCGCGCAATCCCGGCGCTTCGTACCCGTCATCGTTAGTCAAAAGTATGTGCGTCATCAGTAGGGAAGTGTAATTTCTTCGTATCGCAGCCAGCGTCCACAAGTAGGATACGCGACTTTTACTGCTTCGCGCACGCTCAGCCTCCCGCCCACTGCATTCTCAATCACTTTCACGCGTTGAAACTCTTTCTGACTCATTGTCACCAACCTCACAGGGTGACAAAGTCTTCTCGAGCATCTACCAAGGGCGATCATTCATTTGACATAGCTATATTAGATAGCTATCATCGAAAGTATGAAAGTTAGCGTGGCTGATGCCAAAAACAAGCTGCCCGAACTGATCAAGGCTGTCGAGGGTGGCGAAACAGTGACCATCTACCGGCGGGGTGTGCCTGCCGTCGATATCGTCCGAACAAAAGCGCCTAGCGGCAAAAAGCGGAAGCTCGGGGCGCTGAAAGGCAAAATTCAGATTCTTGATATCGATTGGTGGAAACCCATGTCGGAGGACGAAGCCGACGTCTTCGTAGAAGGGCGCGAATAGGTGAGGTTACTGCTGGACACGGTCGCGTTGATTTTCGCTGTTGAGTCACCAGAACGGTTCACCAAGCGCGCGACCGCCATTTTGCAGAATACGGAAAACATCCTTGAACTGAGCGCAATTTCTCTTTCCGAAATTGCCATTAAAGCAGCCCTCGGCAAGTTAAAATTTTCTGCCGCGGACATGCGTGACGCGCTTGAGGACCTGGACCTTCGCGTGCTGCCGTACACCGCGAACCATTCATTGTTTCTTTTCGATCTACCGCTCCTGCACGCGGACCCTTTCGACCGTCAAATCATTGCCCAGGCTTTGTCGGAAGAGATCCCAGTGATGACTTGTGACGAGAAATTCAGCCTGTACAAAGGCCTCAAGATCCTTTGGTAATTTTTGGGAATTTCGTCTTTTCAGAATAGTTCTTAGAGGATATTCGTGGGGCCGTGAGAGGTAAGAATCCCTTCGGCCCGAAAGTGTTACCTATGTAGCCGGTACATTCTGTAACCCATGTGTCCGGGTTGGACCTGGTGTGATTGGTCGGGACGACTGGATTCGAACCAGCGACCTCACCCACCCCAAGGGTGCGCGATACCAGGCTTCGCTACGTCCCGACCGGTTGGAAATGATTTGTCGTAGCCTGGGAGTTCAAGGCTATCATCGGCCTTCGAGAAGCGTCAAGAAAGCGCGCAGCGTATCGCGGAGATCGAGCAACATTTTTCGGCTGAGAATTTGCGGCGTGTCTTCCGCAGGCGCAAAGCTGCCGCCTGCTCCGTTATCCATCCCGGCTTGTTCACGCAGGTGTCGACGCGCGCCTTCGGTCGTAAAGCCTTCGTCGTAAAGCAGGCGCTTGATCTTGAAGACCATGTCCAGATCTTCCTGGCGGTACAGCCGGTGCCCGCTGGGACTCTTCACCGGATCGAGCATGGGAAATTCGCTCTCCCAATAGCGCAGCACGAAAGGCTTTACGTCCGTCAGGCGGCTGACCTCGCCGATGCGGTAATAGCCCTCTTCGGAATTTTCTGAAGCACTTTGCGTAGCTGTGCCGTTGGTGGACATTGCTAGTTCATCCAGATAGGTCTTCGAATCAAGGGCGGTAACTCCTCATCCTAAGCCAATTTACGCGGTTGTCAACGATTCGAGCTTCGATAGGTACTAGTTACGTCAGTTCACAGTTTCACGACTAATTGCTCAGTGGGTTGTGTTTTCGGGCATATGCCCAACCGTTTTCTTCGCCGATTCCGATAAGCGCGTTATGGTCTAAATAAGTTTCTCCGAGCTTGCGTACATCAAATCGTACTCAGACGCACAGTCCGAGAGTCTGGCCAATGAAAGCTGCACGGGTGACGCGTGGTGTACGAAATCCGGATTCCACTTCAGAGTAACAGCTGTCTGCAAGCAGCACTCATGCAGGGAATATCTGGTTGTTGCTACGCCGATCGCTACCAACACCGGAACAAGAAGCTTCTGTTCAACGTCGGACGGCGTGATTCATTACAAAGCCAGCCCTGCACTGACCGCACCAATAACCGCGTCGGAGTGCCGGGCGTGGTCGCTGCTGCAGTGGTAGCCCTCTTCGGAATTTTCTGAAGCCCTTTGCGCAGCGGTGCCGTTGCTGGACATTGTTAGTTCATCCCGATAAGTATACGAATCAAGGGCGGTAACTCCTCATCCTAAGCCAATTTACGCCGTTGCTAACGAGGCGGTTTGCTGGTTTGCGGCTCGTCATAGCTTCCGAATAATCGACTATCAGGATTTAGCCAAGTGAACGACTGGAAATGGCTGACGGAGCCGCCGGAATTCCTCGTTATGCCTTTCCCCACCTTCGCTCATTCGGTGCAGAACGGTCGCAGATATCTGGTAACAATTTGACGCTTCATTCGTAGTAGATTGCAAGGAGTTCGGAGGGAGTTCCTTATGACTATGAACAAAAGAGGCTGTTTTGTGTTTGCTGCATTGATGGCGGTTCCCGTTGCTCTAATCGGGCAGGACAAGTCACCGGCGCAGTCCGCTGCGCCAGACAACCCGATTACTGCGAGCGAAAAAGGTCTGTACTCATTTGTAAGTAACGCGGTCGTCGGTGCGGCGCAGAAAATGCCGGAAGAAAACTACTCCTTCAAGCCGACACCAGAGGTTCGCAGTTTTGGGCAGCTGGTTGGCCATGTGGCCGATGCTTCATACGCGTTCTGCTCGCTAGCCACAGGTGAAGCAAACCCAACGAAGGACATCGAAAAAACGAAGACCTCAAAGGCCGATCTTGTGGCCGCTCTCAAGGACGGAGTTGCGTACTGCAACAAGGCGTTTGACAGCATGACCGACGCAAAAGGCAGCCAGATGGTGAAATTCATGAGCTTCAATGTCGCGAAGCTCAGCTTGTTCTCGCTCAATTCGGCGCACACTGATGAGCACTATGGAAACATGGTGACCTATTTGCGACTGAAGGGGATCGTGCCGCCCACAAGCGAAAACCCTCCTGCACAGCCCCCGAAGTAAAAGGCACCCAGCGCCTGAATGCATCATCGCTGTGGCCTTTTCTGAAGCACTCTGCGCAGACGTGCCGTTGGTGAACATTGCTAGCTCATCCTGGGTGCAGCAAACCAAGGAACTCTATCGCGACCAACGAGGCCTCCCATGATCGAGACAACCTTTCAAGACCTGCGATTCGGCTTGCGAATGCTGCGGCGCGATCCGGGCTTTTCTATCCTGGCCCTGCTTTGCTTGACTTTGGGCATCGGCGCAAACGCCGCGGTGTTCAGTTGGGTGGAAGGGATTTTATTCCGTCCGTACCCGCTGGTCACCCATCAGGAGCGGCTGCTCGCACTTAGCGGCTCGGCGCGCGGCGAAGCTGGCCATACTGGTCTTTCCTGGCCAGACTTCGTCGATTTGCGCAGGAGCTGCACGCTTTTTGATTCATTTTTTGTGAGCAAAATCACCGGAACTACTCTCAGTATTGGTGACCGCGCCGAACGCACTATAGGAAGCATCGTATCCGACAATTATTTTGACGCCATTGGCGTCCATCCGATTCTGGGCCGTGGATTCGAGCCCGGCGAAGACTCAGGACGCAACGCCCATCCCGTGGCGGTGATCAGCTACCAGCTATGGAAAGGGCACTTCAACGGCGATCCGCGAATTATCGGGAAAACGCAGCGACTCAACGGTGTAGTGCACACCATTGTGGGTGTTGCTCCTCAGGGATTTTTCGGAACCTTTGTCGGCTGGGGAATGCAGTTTTGGGTTCCAACGTCGATGGAGGAAGTGTTTGAATCCGGCGGCTACAAATTAGAGGATCGCGACGCGCGTTGGATTGAAGCTTTTGCCCGGCTCAAACCTGGTGTCACGCGGGAGCAGGCACAAGCCGAAATTTCTTCGGTAGCGAAACGTTTGGAGGACGATTATCCGGGAACCAATCGCGGCCGCAGCGTAAAACTGTGGGCCTTATGGCAAACGCCCTTCAACAACGCGGGAACGTTGCTTCCCACGCTCGAAATCATGCTCGCGGTAGTCGTTTTCGTCCTGCTCATCGCCTGCGCGAACGTCGGGAATCTGCTGCTGGTCAGATCGTTTGCGCGCCGCCATGAAATGACCGTGCGGCTGGCCATCGGCGCGGGCCGCGGCAGGATCGTGAAGCAGCTTTTCACGGAAGCGCTGATCCTGTCGGCTTTTGGGGCAGCCGGCGGACTCCTCGTTGCGCACTGGTGCCGTCACGCGCTGATCTTGCTCTTTCCGGCGCGGGCTGGCGTGGCAATGCATTTACCGGGGGAAATTGATTGGCGCGTTTTGCTATTGAGCGCTGGGGTTTGCCTGCTTGCGACAATTCTGCTGGGGTTGGTTCCCGCAATGCAGACCAGCAAAATCGATCTTGCCGGAGCGTTGAAAGCCGACTCCGCAGGTGTTGTCGGGAGCAGGGGAAGAGCCTGGGTGCGCTCGGGCCTGGTTATAGTGCAGGTGTCGCTGAGTTTTGTTTTGTTGGTGGGCGCAGGGCTGCTGATACAGAGCCTGCAGAAAATTAGAACTTCCAATCCCGGTTTTTCGACGCATGAAGTACTGTTCACCGCCGTCGATTTGGTTTCGGCGGGATACGATGTGCAGCGCGCGCAGAATTTTCAAGATCAACTACTGGATCGCGTCAAGGCGCTCCCAGGCGTTGAGTCGGCGGTTTTTGCGCGCATGACACCGCTCAGCTATGGAAGTTTTTCTTCCACGCCGATCACCGTGGATGGCTTTGAAGTTCCACCTGAGGAACGCCCGACTGTGGAATATAACGAAGTGGGCCCGGATTATTTCGCAACCATGGGGATACCGTTGGTGTCCGGCCGCGAATTTACTCGTGCGGATGACGAAAGAGGTGCTCTGGTAGCCATCGTGAATGAAACGATGGCTGCGAAATATTGGCGCGGCAGAAATCCGATTGGCCAGCGCGTTCAGGTCAAGGACCGATGGATGCAGATAGTTGGCGTGGCAAAAGATTCCAAATACCGCAGCGTTCGGGAGAGAGCGAACTCCTTTTTCTACGTGCCGCGGCGTCAGAATTTCTCCGTTGGGGGGGCACTATTTATTCGCACGCCGCTAAGCCCGGAAACCGTAGCGGTGGCTCTAACCCGGGAGGTGCACGCGCTGGATGCGAGCCTTTCCCCGTACGAACTCATCACCCTGCAAGAGCAGTTGGATCGCTCGACATCGCCGCAGCTGGTGGCCGTAACTCTAGTCGGCGTCCTGGGTGGCTTGGCGCTGCTGCTCGCCGTCATCGGATTGTATGGCGTGATGGCCTACGCAGTATCGCAAAGCACGCGCGAACTTGGGCTGCGGATGGCGCTTGGCGCGGGCGCTTCGAACCTGGTGCAACTGGTGCTATCGCGCGGCTTAGCGTTAATGGCCGGAGGGGTGCTTCTTGGCGCCGTCGTGGCAGTAGCATCGACGCGATTAATGGGAAACCTTCTCTACCATGTGAGCCCGCGCGACCCACGCGCGTTCGGCGCAGCCTTCGCAGTGATGACTATCGCTACGTTGGTAGCGTGCTTCATACCGGCGTGGCGCGCGACCCGCACTGATCCCGCCGAAGCCTTGCGCGATTGATTTTCACATCTGAATTCGGCCGCTAAATTTGGGCCTCAATTGCGACCCCGGCTCATGAGTTGTATCGTTGCATGAGCAGGGAGGGATCAATGCAGAAACGCAAACTTGGAAAGAGTAACTTGGAGGTCTCGGCCCTCGGACTTGGTTGCATGGGAATGAGTTTCGGGTTTGGGCCCGCCGTGGACAAGAAGGACGGAATTTCGCTGATTCGGGCGGCGGTCGAACACGGCGTCACTTTCTTCGACACTGCAGAAATATATGGCCCGTACACAAACGAAGAACTGGTGGGCGAAGCGCTCGCTCTTTTGCGTGAACAAGTGGTGATCGCCACCAAGTTCGGATTCAAAATTGATCCGCACACCGGCAAACAGGTCGGGCTGGATAGCCGGCCAGTGCACATCAAGGAGGTTGCCGAGGCTTCGCTCAAGCGACTCAAGACCGACACCATTGATCTTTTCTACCAACACCGCGTTGACCCCGACGTGCCCATCGAAGACGTGGCGGGAGCTGTGAAGGACTTGATCCACCAAGGCAAAGTGAAACACTTCGGGCTTTCTGAAGCAGGGGTGCAAACCATCCGTCGCGCGCACGCGGTTCAGCCTGTAGCTGCGCTGCAAAGCGAATACTCGCTGTGGTTCAGAGAACCTGAAGCGGAAGTGATGCCTACACTGGAGGAACTCGGAATCGGATTTGTTCCATTCAGCCCACTTGGCAAGGGTTTCCTGACCGGCAAGATCAACGAGAATACGAAGTTCGATAGCACCGATTTCCGTAACATCGTTCCTCGCTTTACCGCCGAGGCTCGCAAAGCCAATCAAGGCGTGGTTGATCTGCTCGGCAAACTCGCAGAAAAAAAGAAGGCCACACCTGCGCAGATCGCACTGGCCTGGCTGCTGGCCCAGAAACCTTGGATTGTTCCGATCCCTGGCACGACCAAGTTGGCGCGCCTCGAAGAAAACCTTGGAGCAGCTTCGGTCAAGCTCACGCCCGACGATCTTCGCGAAATTGAGAACGCCGTCTCGAAGATCACCGTGCAAGGAGCGCGCTACCCGGAAAATCTGCAAAAAATGGTCGGTCGTTAAGCGAAAACAATTATGTTTTATGGTTGCTTGGCGCGTCGGAGATGAGACGAAGAGGTCTTTCTCTTATTCCTTTTTTATTTTCTAGTCGGCGGCTGCCAGCGAGTGACCCTCGGCGCCAGGCGGCATCGGCTGCCCATTGTAGGCATTTTTAAAGCGGACTCGGACTAGCCAGAAAATCAGCAGAATTAAAGGAAGTATGGTGAGAATTAAATACAGGCCGGTGCTGAATAAAGCCGGGGATAGATGCTGCCCTATCCCCACCGTCGAGAGTAATCTCCGCGGGCGGTTCGAGGGTCCCATGAAAAAAGACCCCGCTGCGATGAACAACCCAAAGCACATGCGCCAGAGATGCCGCGCGATGCGCGTTGTTCCAGAAACACCGCCACGCACCAGCATGCGAATATCCCCGGCCGCGGCCAGTAACATTATCGAACCCATGAAAAAGATCATTCCAACAGGAACTCCGTCTTGTGAGCTCGCTCCGCTGCGCACGACTTTAAGCCCGTTCATCCAAGTGAGAATACCTAGCGTCAAAGGAATCAGGAGCACAATCCAATCAAAACGGCTCGTTTCCCCGTCTCTGCGTCTGGCGGTAAGCCAGGCGGTCCCGATCAGATAGAAAGTTAAAATCCCGCCCCCGATATTGTTTGGCTGATGTCTTGTGATAGCAAGGTAAACTGCGCCGACGGCCATGGTGAGCATGGAGGCGACAAAAATCTTGCCCGCCAGCACGTGGCGGGGGGAACCTTTGCGGAAGCAGATTGCAGCGGTCCCCGAAAGCAACCCCAAGGTTCCGGCGCAAATATGAACAAGCAGTATGGGCGAATAGGACATCTATACTTCCTGGATTATATACGTGAACCGGAGCCGATTGTTTCACCGGGCAAAGTAGCTCCGGTCGCTAGAGTCAACAGCTCTGGTCAACAAAACTAAAAATGCATCAAAAATCAGAAGCAGAGGCCCCGAAATGTTGCACGACGCGAAGCTCGCCAGCCTGAGTGACCTGGATTCAATTTTCAAATTGATGCAGCACATGCAACTCGATGAACCCTGGACCGAGTCGTTTGACGAATCTCGCGTTCGGTACAATCTGTCCGAACTTCTTCAAACTCCGGTGTACGGGCTCATTTATTTGGTGTCGGATGCAAATCGCGCCATCGCTTACCTGGTCATCTGTTTTGATTACAGCCTGGAATATCGAGGCAAGGGAGCGTGGGTCGATGAACTCTTCGTCGAACCCGACTATCGCCAACGGGGTATTGGCGCGTACCTTCTCGATTTAGCCGAATCGGCTTCCCGCGAACACGGTGCGCAATTTCTTCACCTGGAAGTCGGCCACGGAAATCGCGCCATCGAGCTTTATCGCCGCCGAGGTTTCGTGGACCATAAACGCTACCTCATGACGAAACAGCTGCGCCTTCGCGAATAGGAAGTGCGCGACAGACAAAAAGAACTTGCATAGATACTCCGTCCAACGCCTGGGGATACTCGATAGCTGCGGTAGCCAGTTCAAAATTACAAATTTAGTTTTCGGTGTCGCTGTTTTTGTCGCGGCGGGTGCGGAGACGTTGGATGAAGCGGATGGGCGTGCCGACGAAATCAAATTTCGCGCGAATTTGATTTTCGAGGAAGCGTTCGTAGCTGAAATGCAGCGGATTTTTCTGGTTCGTGAACATCAGGAATGTCGGCGGAGCGATTTTTGCTTGCGTGATGTAGTAGATACGCACCGGGCGCGCTTTGGGTGTGGTACCGCGCTGTAGATCGACTTCTTCCTTGAGCCAACGATTCAGCTCCGGCGTGGAAATCTTGCGGCGGCGCGCTTTCCAGCATTGATTGATGAGCGGCCACAATTTTTCGACCCGCTCGCCGGTGCTGGCCGAAAGAAACACGATGGGTGCGTATCTGAGAAATTTTAATTTGCCGCGAATCATCTTTTCGTATTCGAAGAGCAAGCGGCCGATCTCGAAGTCCTCGGGCCTGTGTCGCTCGCCGGGGTTTCTGCGGGATTTGCCTTTAGCGCTCTCGGCATCGCGAGCTTCCGCGTTGCGCGCCGCTTTCACCGCCAAATCCCACTTATTTATTACGATCACCACCGAACGGTTGGATTGCTCCGCGTAATTGGCAATCTGCGCGTCGCCCTGAGTTACGCCCTGTTCGCCATCGACGATTAGCAGCGCGACGTCGCAGCGCTCCAATCCGCGCCGCGCCATTACCACGCTAAGTTTTTCGGCCACCAGCGTAGTTTTTCCTTTTCGCCGGATGCCCGCGGTATCCACAAAACGGTAAGTGTGATCTTCGCGGACCACTTCAGTGTCGACGTTGTCCATCGTGGTCCCCGGAATCGGCGACACGATGGAGCGTTCCTCGCCCGCCAGGCGATTTAGCAGCGTGGATTTGCCCACGTTCGGCCGGCCAATAATCGCAACTTCGATTACGTCTGGGCGCTTTTCTTCCTCCATGGACTCGACCACTTCCACTTGCGCCAGCGCGGCATCCAGCAAATCGTCAATCCCGGTACCATGCTCCGCCGCGATGGGAAAAACCGGCACGCCCATGGAGTGAAAGCTCCCAACATTTGCTTCCTGCGAACGTGCATCCACTTTGTTGGCGGCAATCACAAACGGCTTGCCGGTAGTGCGAAGCAGCCGCCCAAGCTCCTGGTCCAACGGCGTAATTCCCGCATGAGTGTCGACTACCAGCACAAGCAAAGCCGCGTTATCAATCGCCACGCGCGCCTGCCGCAAAATTTCCTGCGGGATCAGCGCTTTGTCATCAGGAACCAGCCCGCCGGTATCTACAATTTCCAGCGCACGTCCGCGCCAGTCCGCTTTGCCATAGATTCGATCGCGAGTGATGCCCGGCTCGTCCGTGACAATCGCGCGCCGCGTGCCGGTCAAGCGATTAAACAACGTGGATTTGCCCACATTGGGGCGCCCCACAATTACAAGCGATGGTAAGTTTTGTGCCATGAATAATTTTGTGCCACGTGAAAAAGAGTCGCGGGCCGTTCGTGTGAATTTGTCGCGCGCGCCCAAATGGCGCACCGATCGCGCAAAACCGCAGCAGGACGTGCCACAACTGTACCGCATCGCCTCGTCAGCCCAAAGTCAGTCGAGTGGAGGCTCAAACCGAAAACAAAATCTGCGAGATTATTGCGACGTGGCGGGTAAATGATTTGTGCCGGAGAGCAACAAAATAAATGGCACCGCGACCATCAGTAGCACGAAAGCCAGCACCGCCCAACTCCAGGGATTGCCAAAATTTAAAGTGTAGCCGATGCCCAAACGCTTCGGCACCAGCAGCGCCGGGTCACTGGGATTGGAGTAAAACGAACCTTTCCACGCTGCGTCAGGCGGCCGCTGACCCGTCCGGCCCAATCCCAGCAGCAGCAAACTAAATGTTCCGACCGCCGCGATCGGGCCAAAGACAATCCAATAGAAAAAAGGAACGCGCTGGGGCATGGGATTCGTCGTCCGCCGCGGCTATTGTAGTCGGAAATATCAAATTTTCCAGCCCGGCGTGGCTTCCAACCAGGGACACTTGATTGACGGCTAACAATATTGAGAATAAAGTTTTGCTAATTGTAACAGCCGAATCTTGAAGCGCGCACATTGGAGAAACAAAACTATGCCCAAGTTTGTTATCGAGCGGGAAATGCCAAATGTGGGAAATCTGTCGGACAGCGAATTTTGTGCCGCCGCACAGAAATCGATTCAGGCTCTCCGGGACATTGGCCCACAGATACAATGGCTGCACAGTTATGTCACCGGCAACAAGATTTACTGCGTTTATCTCGCTCCCGACGAAGCCACGATCAAAAACCACGCGAATAAAGCCGGTATCCCCGCCAACCGCATTTCCGCAGTGCGCAGAATGATTGATCCCACCACCGCGGAGTAAATAGCCTCCGCGAATTTTCCGGTCCATCCGTCGCGACGCCCGAAATACGCGCCAAAGAAACTGCAATTTCTGAACGCAATCAGGTAAACGATAAGGCTTCTTGTATCGCTTTGTCGGTTGCCATCGTCCAACCGTCCATCCAGGCGGCGGCCGCTTTAGCCGGAGAGAGCGATTGCCGGGCCAGGTCCAAAGCTTTTTCCAGTCGCGTTTGCTCCTCCGCTGGCAACGGCACGCCTAGAACACGGCGCATAGCCGCAGCCGATCCCGCCAATCTCAACGCGCGTTCGGCTTGAGACTGCAACGCAGCCGAACACGCCAGGCAGTCAAGAACCCGCGCCACACCACGTTTCTGCCCCAATTCCTGAAAAAGTTTCATGCTCTCCGCGTAGTGTAATCGCGACTGTTTTTCATCGCCTTCGTCACGCGCTAGGTTCCCCAGGTCCACAAGACACCCCGCCACGCCCCATTTGTCGCCCAGCTTCCTGAATATTTTTAGACACTGTTCATACAATTCGCGCGCAACCAAAATTTCTCCCTGCTCCTGGGCCACGTCGCCCTGGTAATTGAGAGACCATGCTATGCAGGTGCTATCGCCCAGTTCCTCAAAAATTTCGCGGGATTCTTCATGCAGGGAGCGTGCCAGCGCATAGTTTCTCTGAGACTTCACCACGCTGGCGACGTTGCTGAGTGCGCGCGCCACCATTGCGCGATCATTCAGATCTCGCCACACGGTTAGACTCTCTTCGAACAGCGACCTTGCTTTCGACACCTCGCCGTCGTCCCGTGCACTTACCGCCAAGGCGTTCAAGGCGATGCCTACGCCGCGTGTGTCGTTCAACTCGCGAGCAATTTGAAGACTTTCTTCGAGCAGCGTCCACGCTGCCCGGTGATCGCCCTGCTCGGAGGCCAGTACGCCGGCCGCGAAGAGCACGCGCGCGCGAGAATTAGAACGCGTTGCGGCTCCTTGCAGTTTGAGAAGTTTTTCCAGGCGGTCGCGGCCTTCCGTCAAATGCTCGCGCGTTTCCCAGAACTGGAAGAGCGCCGATCCCAAGCGTAGTCCCCACTCCGCGTTTCCGCTGCGCGTCAACCAATCGAGCGCTGCACGACAATTGTTGTGCTCCACTTCCAGCAAACTCAACCACTCCGTGCTTGCTGGATCGGCGGCTTGCGCCGCGCATTCTTCGGCCAATACCAGGCAATACGCCGCATGCGCCTTTCTTATCCCGGATTCCTCGCCACAGGCAGCCAGTCGCTCCAGCCCGTACTCACGAACGGTGTCCAGTAACGCGAAACGCGGCTCGCCCGCGGATTGCTCAACCTGCCGAACCAGGCTGTTGTTGACCAGCGATCCCATGCCGTCCAGCACATCTATCTGAAGATCCTGCTTGGTATTGCAGACGGCCTCAACGCCCTCCAGAGTGCACCCGCCGACAAAAACGGAAAGTCTCCGGAACAGTGTCTGCTCGGCCGGACTGAGCAGGTCATAGCTCCAGTCCATTGTTGCTCGCAGAGTCTGCTGTCGCATCGGCAGATCTTTCGCCCCACCGGTAAGAAGCTGCAGCGAACTCTCCAACCGCGACTGCATCGCAGATGGCGAGAGTAACTTGATACGTGCGGCGGCCAGCTCGATCGCCAGAGGCAAGCCATCCAGCCGGGTGCAAATCGTCGCCACGGCTCGCGCATTTTCATCGGTGAGTGCAAAATTTGGCTTAATGGCAACTGCGCGCGCCATGAATAACGCGATGGTGGGATTTTGCGAAAGAATGCTAGGCGATGTGCCGTGTTGCAGTTCCGGCAACGCCAGGGTGGGCACCGGGAATTCAAATTCGCCGTAGATATGCAAGGGAGCTCGGCTGGTCACCAGAACGCGTAACTTTTGCGCGGCGGTGATTAATTCCGCCACCAGCGGCGCTGCCGTCAGCAGGTGCTCGAAATTGTCAAAGATCAGCAATAGGTTGGAGCGGGAGTCCTGCAAATATTCCTTCAAACTTTGAATACTCACCGGGCGGCCCGTTTCCCGTATTCCACATCCTTGCGCGACGATCGAGGGAATGAGCGATGCATCGCTGACCGCCGCCAATTGAATAAAACATATTCCGCCGTCGAAACGTTCGCGTAGTTCAGTGGCGACCTGCAGCGCCAACCGGGTTTTTCCTATTCCGCCGGGTCCAGTCAGCGTGACCACCCGGACATCCTCGCGCAGCAGTAATTCTTTCACTGCCGCCAGTTCTCGCTCGCGGCCGATAAACGCCGTGGCCTGACTCGGCAATGTGTTGATGCGAGGCGCCAAATGTCGTGAAGGCGCTTCGGGAAGCCGGTCACGAATCGCCGCCAAATCTCTGGCCAGGTCATGGGTGGAGTCGTAGCGGTCTTTCGGACTTTTTGCCAGGCATCGCTCTATCACCCAGCAAAGCGGCGCAGGAGCTTGAGGATTTAACAACCCTGCTGCCTCAGGCTGATCGCGCAGGATCGCTGCGAGAATCTCAGCGGCGCCCTGATGGGGGAACGCGCGTTTTCCCGTCACCATTTCATACAGCAACGAACCAAGCGAAAACTGGTCGGAACGGAAATCCAGCGGCTGACCGTTGGCTTGTTCCGGGGACATGTACGGCAGTGTGCCTAGAACCGCGCCCGGGTTGGTTTCCGAGGTGCTAACGGTCTCAAGATCCAGCGGCAGGTTAGTGTCCGTGTCCGTGCTGACCAGCTTGGCGAGACCAAAATCCAGGATTTTTACCAGGCCGTCGCGGGAAACCATAACGTTTTCTGGTTTCAGGTCTCGATGCATCACGCCCGCCGCATGTGCTTTTGCAAGTCCATCAACGATTTGCGCCGCGATACGCATGACCGTTTGCAAGGGAATGGGGCCGTCTCGCAGCATGTCACGCAGCAACTCGCCCTCGACCAATTCCATAGCGATGTAGTAGGTATTCTCAACTTGTCCTAACTCAAAGATGGTCACGATATTGGGGTGATTGAGTACGGATGCTGATCCGGCCTCTCGCTCAAAACGCTTTACGTCTAATTTGCTGTCCGAAAGTTTGCGGGGCAGGATTTTTATGGCCAGTTCGCGTCCCAGCCGCGGGTCGCGCGCGCGGTACACTTCGCCCATGCCGCCGGTGCCTAGCGCGCCAAGGATTTCATAGCGGCCGAAATGTGAACCTGCGGGAAGTGTCGGGGATTCGTTCTGAGCCGTCACCACCCGCTTTATCGCCTCGTCCATCGAATTACTGGATTCCATTTGTGAATTGCGGGGCCGCGCATCTAATATCGGTGCAGCATAACAAATTTTTGGAGGCCGCCATTGGATATTAGATCACTGCAAAAGCCGCTGAAGGAACAGTATCGTAGCGACCCCAATTCCTCCCGGATTACCATGACCGCTACCGGCTCGCAGACCGGTACGCCCATGAGTTGTTCCGTGGATATTGGCCGCGCCATCTATCAGGCGGAAGCTCACAAGGGTGTCGGCGGGGCGGGCACCTCGGCGTGCTCTGGCGACCTGCTGCTCGGCGCGCTAGCGGCGTGCGCACAGATCACTTGCCAGCTCGTCGCGACCGCGATGGGAATCCCCACCGGGCACGTAAAGGTTAGCGTAAGCGGCGACATGGACCTACGCGGCACGCTGGGCCTTTCGAAAGAAGTGCCTGTGGGTTTTGAGGAAATTCGCGTCCGATTCGACATCGATGCCCCGCAAGCAACTGCCGAACAAAGGAAAGCGCTACAGGAAAAGACGGAACAGTATTGCGTCGTTATGCAAACTTTGTTGCATCCTCCAAAAATAAATACCGAGTGGACTCGTCCTTAGCCGAGTTTCGCCCAATTGCTAGCGATAATCTCTAACAACATTTAGAAAACTTATCTCGAACCCGCTTGACGCCCTCGCGGACGCGCGGGTAGTGTATTCGTACTTGTAAGACCTAATCACGGTACTTCTTCGAGGGAAGCCCGCAAATATTCGGGGAGTGGCGCTCGTGGATTGTAAACACACTGAGGAGAGTTCAATGATGGGATTTGTCCGCAGCCTCGCCGTGGTGCGCTTTTTTGCGGTCGCCGCGCTACTGATAGCTCTCGTCTTCAGCGTCCCCGCGAATGCACAAACTTTTCGCGGAACAATTCTCGGTACCGTCACCGATACCTCCGGCGCCGCAATCTCCGGCGCCACCGTGAGTGTGAAGAATACTGGCACGGGACTCCTGCGCACGGTCACCACCGATGATGACGGAAACTACAGCGCGCCCGAGCTGCCCATCGGCACCTATAGCGTCACGGTAGAAAAATCCGGCTTCAAGGCCGGCTTAGTAACCGGCATCAGCGTGGAAGTCTCCACCGAGCGCCGCGCCGATGTGATACTGCAGCCCGGCGAAGTTTCCGAGACCGTGGAGGTGTCGGGAGACACTTTGACGCAGGTGGAATCCACTTCCAACACGCTGGGCGGCATCATCGAGTCCACGGTAGTCACCAATCTCCCTGTGAATGGCCGCGATTATCAGAAGCTGATCTTTCTCGTGCCCGGTGTGGCTGGCTCGCCCGACCAGATCACCGATTCGCCCGGTTCCTTCGGTGTTTTCTCCGTTAACGGAGCGCGCGGCCGCGCAAACAATTTCCTGCTCGATGGCACGGACATGAATGACGGCTATCGCAACGACCCGGCCATCAACGAGGCTGGAGTGTTCGGCACCCCCGCGACCATTCTGCCCATCGAAGCCATCGCCGAGTTGCGCGTACTCTCCAACTTCGAATCCGAATATGGCCGCAGCGCCGGCGGCGTGGTCAACATCGTTACCAAGAGCGGCACCAATGACATTCACGGAACGGGTTTCGAGTTTTTCCGCAACAACGCTCTGGATGCCCGCAATTTCTTCAATCAGGTCGGTTCGCCGCAAAATCCCTTTCACAATAATCAGTTTGGCGGAGCGCTGGGCGGCCCGATCAAGCGCGACAAAACTTTTTTCTTCGTCGACTATGAAGCCATGCGTGAAAAGGGCGCCGAATCCAGCACCGCTTGCGTCCCAACCGCTCAGGATATCGCCACCGCTACGGCCGCGAACGGCACACCCGTCAATCCCGTTATCTCTGCTCTGCTGGCGAGAAATCCCTGGCCCGCGCCGAACCTCGGCGGCTCCTGCCTCAGTAATGGATCTGATGGACAGACCCCGGTGACCGCCAACGTTTCTCTAGCCACGCCATTTTCAAATCGCGTCGATAGCGCCATCGTAAAAATCGATCACAACATCAACAGCAATAATCTCTTGACCGGCCGTTATTATATCGGCGACAGCACACAAAGCTTTCCGCTAGCGCTGGTCGGCGGTGGACTCGTTCCGGGCTACAACACTTCCACGCCAACACGCGTGCAGCTCATTTCTATTTCCTACGTTTCCACCATTACACCATCGATCGTCAACGAGGCGCGCCTGGGCTGGAACCGCTTCGCCGAGGGATTCTTTCCTCAGGACCGCAACTTCGATCCCACCAGCATCGGCCTTGACACCATCGGCCCGGGCACCGCCAATGCCGCGCCCTACAATTTCGGACTCCCCAAAATAAGCATCTCGGGACTTGCTCCTCTGGGGGCCGACAATGGTGATCCGCGCCAGCGCGTCGATACCAACTGGCACTACATCGACAATATTTCCTGGAAGCTCGGTAAGCACGACATTAAGTTCGGCTACGAATTCAGGCGAACTTCCATATCCCAGATGTTCAATCGCGGATTCCGAGGAACTCTCAGTTTCAGCAACCTGCCCAGTGGAGTGACCGGCCTCCAGCAATTTCTCGCTGGTACACCCACAGGTGGCTCGCAACGGCAGGGCGACACCAACCGCAACACTTTTGAAAATTCTCACGCTGGTTACATTCAGGACAGTTACCGTTGGAAGAAAAACGTGACGCTTAACTTCGGAGTGCGTTACGACTACTACGGCCTAATTCAGGAAAAGCACGGCAACTTTACGAATGTCGACACTGCCACCGGATTAGGCGTGCTGGTGGGCCAAGGACGCCTGTACCAACCGGATTACAACAACTGGGGACCGCGCGTGAGCGTGGCCTGGGACGTGACCGGCCAGGGCAAAACCGTGGTGCGCGCGGGATACGGCATTTTTTATGATGCTTTTTCCCAGGACCTCTTCATGGGCCATCTGCCATTCAATAGCGGTTTTGATCCCGGCCCAGCCTATTCAGGATTCGGCCCTAACCCCATCTCCTCGGCGGGCGTCAACCCCGGTCCATTCGCCTCGGGTACTCCGGTTTACGGCGCAGCCAGCGCAATGGGCGATGCCTTCGGTGTTGATCCCAACATCCGCACGCCGTACATGCAGAACTTCAATCTGAATTTTCAGCAAGAGATAACGCGCAAAACCGTATTCCAGATCGGATACGTAGGTTCCAACGGACACAAGTTGCTTCGCTTCCGCGATATTAACCAGCCTACCCAGGCGCAAATTGACTCCGCGGACCTCCTGTGCAACTGCATAAACATTTATAGCGTTCCACGCCACTACCCGACGTCGCCCTTCTTCTACATCAACTATCAGGAGTCTTCCGCCAATTCCAATTACAACGCCTTGCAAACCAGCTTGCGCGTAACCGATTGGCATGGATTTACTACCACGCTGAACTACACCTGGTCACATTCCATCGACGACGCCAGCGACGGCGAAGACTACGTTCCCAATGCCTCGCAACCCAACGACAGCACCGCGCCCATCGGTTCCAATCGCGGCAATTCTAACTTTGATGTACGCAACCGACTCACCTGGAATTTCGTTTATCAATTGCCCAACCGCAAAGGCAGTTGGCAGCGCGTCACCGACGGCTGGGGCGTGAATGGCATTGTCACCGCGCAGTCCGGGCAGCCCTTCCAGTTGAACTACAACTTTGAAGACGATTTCGACGGCAGCGGAGAGGGCTTCGGCCGTCCGGACGTTGTAGGACCAATCCATTACTCCAGCGATCCCGCGCAATTCCTGGATCTCACTTCGTTTGCGATTCCATGTACTTATCCAGCAGCAGGCGGCACTGGTTTCGCGAGTAGCTGCATACCGGGCACCCGTCACTTCGGCAATGAAGGGCGCAACTCCCTCATCGGTCCGCACTTCCGCCAGTTTGATTTTTCCATTTTCAAAGACACCGCTATTACCGAACGAATAAAACTAGAGTTGCGCTTTGAAGCCTATAATTTATTCAACCACCCGAATTTCGCGAATCCTTATCTTCCGGCATTTATCGCGGACGCCGCGGCGAACGGCGTTGGGACCAATGGCAGATCCATTGGAGCCTTGCGCCTCACGGCTACCGGAGACGTTGGCATCGGCTATCCCTTCCTGGGAAGTGGCGGGCCTCGAGGTCTGCAAATCGCCGCGAAAATCAGCTTTTAGCCCTTCGCGCCCCGAAGCAGGTGCAGCTGCGGCCTTTTCATCCTCTGAGTTGCTCTCGAATGGCCTGGCAAACCGCCGGGCCGTTCTGTTTTCTGATAGATTGCTGGCAGTTTAGGGAATGTCTTATCGCGTGGGTCGCCAAAGACACCCCACAATCCCTAAACGTTGCAGCGTGTAAGTTTTTCGCTTCGGCTGCGTACTACCTTATGGAAGCTCTGAGACCAGGACGGATGAGTTCGCCGGGAATAGCGGAACCGACGGAGGCCATCGCCCGTGCCAAGGCAGGGGACGCCCAGGCTTGGGGCCAGCTTTACCACGACTATGCCCCGGCGATTTTCCGCTTTTGCCGCCGGGCGCTGCCGACCCGGGAAGACGCTGAAGACGCCACCATGGAAGTTTTTATGAAGTTGAAAGGGAAGATCAATCAATACGACTCCTCCCGGCCATTCTCGGGCTGGTTATATAAGGTAGCGGCTAATCATTGCTGGGACACGCTGCGCCGCCGCAGGATCCGCCAGGACAAGGAAACCGAGGATAGCGATGAGCTGCCTCTCGAACATCCCGATCCCAGCCAGCTCGATCGCTTGATCGAGCAGCGCAGCAGCGCGGAAGTACGCAAAGCGCTGGCCTGCCTGAGCAAACGGGCGCGCATGGCGCTGGTGATGCGCTATTACTCGGATATGAGTTACGACGAAATTGCCGATGAGCTGGGTGTGCGGCGCGCTTTTGTGGGCGTCGTATTGTTACGCGCGCGTCACGAATTGCGAAACGCGCTGGAAGGCAACGCGGCTCTGGCGGCGGGAGGGAACGCATGAACGAATCGTCGAATAGTCCGGACGAGCATCTGGACGAGCATCTAGGCGAGCACCTCGATGAAATGACCGGCATGCTCTACGTGGAAGGTCAGCTGGATCGCCAGCGCGCCCAGCAAGTCTCGGCGCATGCCCAGGATTGCTCTTCTTGCCGCATCTTGTTGCGCGCGCTCGAGCGCGAATCACGCCTTCTCACCCGCTCTATGCTGGAAGAAGACGAACCGCTTCCCTCGCGCTTAGCCGCCTTTCAACAGAGCGCACGAAAATCCATGCAATGGATTTGGGGCGCGGTTGTCGGACTCGCCGCTACCGGGGCGTACGCGCTATACACCGGATATGTCGAGCCCATGCAGCAGCGTTTCGAGCAAGCTGGTTTTGGTGGCAGCAGCGTTCTCAACCTAATGATTTTTCAAGGCGCCTTCTGGAAAGGATGGCAATCGATGGTCACTCTACTTGAGGTTTTGGCTTTGTTGACGATCACCGGATCGGCCGTGGTTTTCCTGCGTCGGCGCTTGCGCGGCCGCGGATCGGTCTTCGCCATGATGGTCGCCGGAATCTGCGCGGCCGCTTCCATGCCTTCGCCGGCCATGGCGACCGAATTTCGCAATCAAGGCGACACCATTGAAGTCGGCAAGGACGAGACCATCAAGGGTGATCTTTTTGCCCATGGCCATCACGTCAAAATCGAGGGCACAGTCGACGGCGATCTTTATGTGTTCTGCCAAGGCGCTGATATTGAAGGCCACGTCACCGGAGACGTTATCGCTTTCGCCCAAATGCTGCGCGTCAACGGAAAGGTTGACGGTAATATACGCTCCTTTACGAATACAACCTGGGTGAGCGGGAGCGTCGCCAAGAATTTGCTTACCTTCGCTGAGACCGTCAACATCGACCTCACCGGTAAGGTGGGTGGAAGTGTTACCACCTTCCTGAATACTCTCACTATCGACGGAACTGTGGGCCGTGACATTTTGGCCTTCGGTAATGAAACTACGATTGCGGGGAACATTGGTGGCGGCATACATGCCCAAGGCAATACTTTAAAATTTAACTCCGGCGCCCAAGTCAATGGCCCGGTCAAATTCAAAGGAGAACATGCTCCCGACGTTTCTTCCGGCGCAAAACTGGCGGTTCCTGTGGTGTTCACCCAGGAAGAACATCACAAACGATATGAAGAAAGCGGCTTTTACGTCTGGCGTGTAATTTGGACCGCGGCAGTCATTTTATTTGGCCTGGTGCTTTTCAATCTCTTGCCGAACTTCGCTCGAGCTTCGCTGGCCTCCGCGGAGCGTTACGGGGCATCGTTTGGCTTGGGTGTGCTGGTTTTGTTTGGGGTGCCCATCGCCGCTTTCATCGCCTGTATTACCGTAGTGGGGCTGGTGATTGGAATTTCAACTTTTATCCTGTGGATGACTACCTTGTTCTGCGCGCAAATCGTGGTTGGCACAATTGTCGGCCAATGGTTGATGGGCCATACCAGGGAGACTTGGCAGCTGATCGGGCGCATGGTCGTGGGTGTCATCGTCGTACGCGTCTTGGGAATGATTCCGTTCCTGGGCGGGTGGATCAGGTTTGCCGTTGTGCTGTGGGGCATGGGCGCCATTTCTCTGGCGATTTACCGCCATTTCACGCCGCCACATACTGCAACTGTGCCCGTATCACCAGCTATGCCCCCCTCTTCGCTGCCCCCGAACACCACCATCGGAAGCCCACAACCCGCCTGAGAGCGCGGAACTGAGACCAGTCGGCCGAAGGACTGGCGCCTCAGAACTTGTGGGTCGCGGCTTTAGCCGCGACGACAGGGCCGCGGGGAAGTCCGGCTTCAGCCCCTGAAGGGGTCCCATCCGCGAGGGTTCAAAACTCGTGAGTGGCCATCGCCATCGGTTACCATAACTTCGCGCTCCCTGGTAACTTCACCAATCGGCGTGATCGCTACTCCTTCAATCGAACGCGGTAACCGTCTCGCTTTATTTTTCGACACCGTGAACAACAATTCGTAATCATCCCCGCCGTGAAGCGCCAACTGTATCGGATCAACTCCACGCTTACGACCTACTCTTGGCTTGCCAACCGTAGGAAGGTCGTCAAATCTGATTAACGCCCCAACTTTGCTGGCCTCGCACAACCTCCGCAAATCGCTCGACACGCCATCCGACACATCCATCATCGCGCTAGCCACACGTTTTTCGCCTAACCACCGCCCCAACTCCAGTCTCGGCTCGGGATACAAATGCCTTCGCAGCCGGGGTTGGCGGATGTTCAAGCCCCGCTTCCGCTCGCGAAGCAATCGCAATCCCAATTCCGCTTCACCCAGTCGCCCGCTCACATAGATAAGATCGCCCGGCCGCGCCCCGGAACGCCGCACCTCTCGCCCGCGACGCACCTCACCAACGACCGTAACATTAATTAACACCTCCCGCCGCTCAGTCGTGTCTCCCCCCACCAAGGAACTGCCAAAACGCTCTGCCGCCCGCCGCAGTCCTGCAAGAAAATCATCCAGCCACGAGCTCGTCAATTCTTGCGGCAGCGCCAGGCTCAGCAGAATACAGCGGGGAGCTGCTCCCATAGCGGCTATATCGCTTACCGCCCGGGCGAGACATTTCCACCCAACGGCATCCGCGGGATGCTTGTCCCGCAAAAAATGCGTGCCTTCCAGAAACCAGTCGCACGTCAGAACTATTTCATAGCCCGGAGTGCCGGAAATCAGCGCGGCATCATCTCCTATTCCCAGCGACAGAAATCTTGAGCGTGCCGCACTTCGCAAACCGCTGCTGCGCTTGTGCGACGGCCCGGCAAAGACACGCCTGATCCGTTCGAGAACGTCATCCTCACTTCCGGTCCTGCGTTCTCGCAAGTAGGCCTCTCGCCAGTTCAAAAGCGTTCAATTCGGTACAGTAGACCTTCTTGTGGCAAAAACCTGTCCGGTAGGACAGGGGACGGCTTTCCACACCCTGGCCCACGAACAGGAAAATACAGGATTGACTCTAACACCCCCCGATTCTAGTATGCCCCAGCGAGTAAACCCAGCCGTCGCTCGGATTTGCTAAGATTAGAGTTGCTTGCGGCGGGAGTTAGCAGCGCCTCGCGGTGTAGCAAAACTGAGGATTAGTATGTCCGGTAAGAACTACACTTTTTATATCGCCTCCACGCCCGGCAAGATGCGTAAGGTGATTATTCCTGCCTACCAATTGCACGCCCTGGCGGTTCTCGCCCTTATTGGCACTCTCACAGTTGTTGCCGCGGTAGGTTCCTACTCGCGCATGCTGTGGAAGGTCGGCAACTACAACGCTCTTCGTCACGACCAGGAAACTCTCAAGAAGCAGTACAAGCAGTTGCAAGGCACGGTGGTCGACACCAACCAGCGTCTTGACTCCTTGCAGTCTCTAGCGACTGAAGTGGCCATGACCTATGGTGTGCTCCGCTACCACCCTGCGGCCTTTGACGAGCCCGATGGCCCAGCCAATGCCCAGGACAGCTTCGACCGCTCGATTGAGCAATACACCTTTCTGAAACGCAACGCCGCCGTGATCGCCGTCTCCTCCGCCAGCTTGCGGCTGATGCCAGCCATGAGCTTTGCCGATTCAACCTATACGCCATCCATCTGGCCGGTCATGGGGCACATCACCGACAGTTTCGGCGAACGCATGGACCCCTTTAGCGGGGAAGGCGCGTTTCACCGCGGTGTGGATGTGGCCTCCGACTACGGCGCGCCCGTGCACGCGACGGCTGACGGCGTTGTTATCAATGCCGAGACCCACACCGGCTACGGCCGCCTGGTAGTGATCGACCACGGATTTGGCATCACCACCTGGTACGCGCATCTCTCCGCCTTCTCCGCCATCCCCGGCGCGCGCGTCAAGCGCGGCGAGGTGGTCGGCTACACCGGCATCAGCGGCCGCTCCACCGGCCCGCACGTCCATTACGAAGTACGCATGAACAACGCCCCCGTCAACCCGTGGCGCTACATGCGCTCTAACCCCACCGGCGACTAAGCCGCCGGGTCCCCAGCCGAGTTCCATTTCTTTTATTAGCTGAGTCCGCGTTGCGCCCGCCAATTCCAGCTTCACCTCGAGCGTCTTCAGGTTCGTCCAATCTACGCCGGGTTCGCCTCCAGCACCTGTGCCATCGCTTGCTGACGCAGCCGAGCCGAAACACCCGTCCAGCCTAAGCCCAGTTTCCCAAGAATTTACGCCGGTTCTCCTTGACGAACGTCTACCCGTTTTCCTAAACCAACATCTTCTCCAGTTCTCCCAAATCAACATCTACTCCTAAAACCTTCTCCCAACGGTCATTTCGACCGAAGCAAGCCGACGCCTTTTCCCCTCGTCCGTCCGCGAACGAGTCGGCTCACGCAGTGGAGAAAATCTCTCTTCGATCCCTCGCGCCAGCCAATACCCCTCCATTCACACCTCTTTCCTAAGATTTTCCGCGCCATTCCTTCACCATCGTTGGGTGAAACATTCCAGCAGCTATTCACAGTGCACACATCATTCGAATACCATGACCATTCGAACGAGCCGCGCATTCGAATGACTTTCACGTTCGAACGCAATCCCGTTTCACGTGAAACGAACTTTTCATTAGGCGAATAAGAATTCTCTTGTTTCACGTGGAACACTGCTTAGAGCTAGCAAGTGTAGTTGTCTGCTCGCCGACATTTGTTCAATTGTCGACACGCCGACATTGAGCATTCGAACGCGCGGCGCACGCGCCAACGCGAGCAGTCATTCGAACGCTACTGTACGCTGCAGTGCGACAGATGCACCCCCGGCTTCACCGTGCCTGGTGAAGAACTACTTGAGGAGAACTTTTTCGAAAAAACTCAGTGCTCGCGGATCCTGCGATTGCCCCAGCCAGAACATCGCTTGCTTGCGCACTTCCGGATTGCGGTTATTCTCCGCGACTTGAATTAACTTCGGCACTCCTTCATCTTTCGGCAATTGGCTCAAGGCAAAAACCGCCTTTTTCTTTACCTCCGTATCTGGATCGTTCGCGATGGCGCCGTCGATTGCGCTTACCGCACGTTTACCAGCCTTCTGCGCCAGCCAGAAAATCGCCTGCCCGCGCACATGCCCGCTCTCGTCGTCGTGGGCCATGCGAATCATCTCTTCCAGCGCCGCTGGCTCTTTGCTGACGGAGAGCGCAAACGCGACGTGCCCGCGCACCTCTGTGGACGGATCGTTCTTCGCCATGCGCTGCAACGCCGTAAATCCTTCGTTGCCGCGCGCCACTCCAAGCCAGAATGCTGCCTGTTTCCTCAACTCTTCTGGTTGCGCCGCCGCGGTGAAAGACTCCAGCGCCACTTGCGCTTCCGGACCGTCGTGCAAAGCGATTGCCACCAGCGCTTCATTGCCGACGGAATGTCTCCCATGTCCTCCCAGATTTTCGTCGCGTACGTACTCACCAAGAAACGCAACGCTCTCCGCCGGTTTTACATTCGTGAGCCAGACGAAGCCCAAGCCGCCCGCATCCAGAACGCAATCTTCCGTAGTCACTTTCACGCGCATGACTTGTTTGTCTTGCAGGCGAAAAAGAACTGTCAATCGCCGCTTACCTTCCAGCCGTAATGGGCTTTTGCTTGCTTCGTTCTTGGCCTTTACCGCGTCGCGGGCATCCCCATCTTCAAGTGCACATTTTCTGCAGCTTTCTCCATCGTTGTAATTCCCGCAACAAATCGAGTGCTGTCCGGCTACCGCATTTACCGCGTAGCCGACCCACATCGGATTTGGCGCATTCTTCTCGAAGGCAGCCATCGTGGCCGCCAGAGTTCCCGCGACACTTCGCGTCTGAACCTGGGCATTCTCGACCAGTGGCGCATCACTTTGCTGCGCTCGACTCCCACTGGCGCCGCCGGCCAACAAAACGAACGCCGCCGCTAGCAGAGTATTGCGTAGTGCGATTGTGGTTTTCATCTGGCTCACCTATTTCTGCAACAGCTCCATCATGTAGTCCGACGCTTCCTTGGAGTGCATCAGCGCCAGTTTTTCCACCGCTTTTTTCTTGAGCCCCGGATCTTTTTCGGCCCTGGCAATTGCGACAATCGCGCCGGCGTTTCCTTGCAGGAAGTACGCGTTCAACACTTCTTCACGAATGCCACGATCCGTTTCGCGCGCATAAATCTCCGCCAGCCCTTTGCTGGATTCATCGGAACGAACCAGTCCGAGATTGCGCACCGCCGCGCGCCGTAGCTCCGGGTCCTTCTCATTTTTCGCGGCTTCCAACATCTTAGTTACGTCGCCGGCCAGGAAAAACGCCTGCAAGATTTCCCGCCTGATCTCCGGAGTATTTTCTGTTCGATACAGTTGTTCCAATTCCTGCTCCCCGTGAACTAATCCTAGTTGGCGAATTGCTTCGCGTCGCAGCGCTGGATCTTTCTCGCTTTTGGCCGCGGCAAATAACCGCTCCTTGTCGCCGCCGATCATGTAGCTGCGCAAAATGGAGCGTTTCAGCGAGGGATCCGCGGTAGACGCATAAATCTCCGCCATGGTTTTCCGCGCCTCCGGGCCCCCAAATATCGCGAGGTATTCCACCGCCTTTTTCTGCAGCTCCGGATTACTCTGCCCGCGCGCAATTCGCCCGATGATTTCGCGTCCTTGTGGAGAGCCGCTCTGGGCCAGCAGGAACATGGCCCGCGATTTTTCTTTCGGCGATGCCGGACCTTGCAACTCTTTTTCCAGCAACGGCATGGCCCGTTCGGGATCGCTGTTCATCAAGCCTTGAATGGCCAGCATTTTCAATTCTTCGTCGCCCTGCAGTTCCGGGCGTGAAGGCTGTCCAGTGCCTTGCCGTACTTCAATTTCTAGTGCGCCTGCATCGCGCTGCCAGCGGCTTTGCGGAAAACGAGCTTTCAAATCGGCGAGCGCAGCCAGAGCTGCCTCGCGCTGTCCTAGACGCTGGGCGGCATAAGCCTGCCAGTACAGCGCCGCATCCGTTTGCGGACCATTGGCCTTTGCCAGTGCCGCGAATTTATCGCGCGCCTGCTCATATTTCTCGTTATCCAGAGCTTCGCGTCCGTTGTCGTACAGCTCCTCCAGCCGGTCCACGCGTTCCTGGTCGCGATCCTTTTTTTCTTGCTCCCGGTCACGTTGTTCCTGCTCCCGGTCGCGCTTCTCTTGTTCGCGGTCGCGCTGTTCCTGATCGCGGTCGCTTTGCATCTCGCCGTTATTCTGAGGCTCGGCTGATTCCGCAGTGACGTTTTCGGGCGTTTGCGCAAAATCTTGCCAGCCGCTCCATGCAGTCGCGCTGAGCGGTCGCGATAGAAGTGCGAACGCGCCTGCGAATATAAATGTCGTGACTCGAAGTGATTTGTTAAAGCTCATGCCTGGTTATTCCTTTCGACTTTCGCGGAACCGCTTTCCGCCGGCCCCTGCTTTCCTGTCTTTTCCCGCCGTTCAATTTCTTGCGTGAGCACACGAACCTTAAACAGCAGCCCGTCATCATCAATACGCTGCCGGATGGACTTGAACTGTGCAGGTGTCAGGTTGCCCGGACTGTGCGCCACGTCCAGCAGCACCCGCTCCAATTCGTCCAGCACATTGGCGATACCGGTATCGCCTTCCTGCAACGCGGTTTGCCGGTACAGCCGATTTTCGTCGAGCAATTCTTCCGCGCGTCGCCGCTGCGATGAGAGACTCACCTGCTTCACGCTCGCGCCTTCGGGCTCGGCGTTCGCGATTTCCATCAGCACCATCTCGGATCGCCCCAGATGTTCGCCGACCGCCAGCAGCAACACGCGCTGGCGGACCTGCTCGGCCGTGAGCGCTGCGTCTCCGTGGTCCGCTCGCTTGCTGACGCGCCCGGCGAGAAAAGCAACCAGCAAAAGCGCGGCAACTAGTCCGGCCGCAGTCAATCTTCGTGGTTCGAGGAACACCTGCCACCAATGGCTCCGCTTTTCTTCCAGCCGTGGCGCAATCTGTTGCCAAACACGCCGACCGTAGTCTTCGCCAGGATCTGGAATCGGGAGCGCCTGGTAAGCCGCGAGCATTTCCGCGAGCCGATTCAACTCCGCTTTGCACTCCGCGCAAGAGTTGATGTGCGCCGCGGCAGCATCGCGCCCGGAAATTTCGCCGTCCTGGTAAGCGATCAATTGTTCTTCGCTTAAATGCTTCATGATTCCGTTCCCATGGCTCTGGCGGTCGCGCGCGGCGCAAGTTGCGGCTCCAACATCTGCCGCAACTTGTGCACCGCGCGGAAGACTGTGTTCTTGGCCGCGCCCGAATTGGATTTCAGCGCCGCGGCGATTTCTTCAATGCCGCAACCGTCGCAATGCCTCATCACAAAAGCGATGCGCTCCGCTGGAGTTAAACTGTTCAACGCATTTTCCATTTGTCTCCGCAGCTCCACGCTTTGCGTCAGCCGCTCGGGTGTTGGTGCAGCGTCCGGAACTTGCCGCAGCGGATCCTGCTCCACGTCATCGCTCATTTCCGTGCTCGGAGCTTGTCTGCGGGCATCTTCCTGCTTGCGCTGGCGCATGCGGTCAATGGTGTAATTCGCCGCGATGCGATACACCCAGGTTGCAAAATTCGCCTGCGAGGCAAACTGTTCGAGTTTTTGATAAGCACGCAAAAATGCCTCCTGGACAATTTCCTCGGCGTCGTGATGGTTGCCGGTCAGCCGGTACGCCAGCCTAAAAATGGTGGCGCTATGGCGCTCCACGAGAACGCGAAAAGCGTCGCGATCGCCCGCAAGCGTGCGCTCGATGGCAATGGCGTCGGCGGCCCGGACGCTCTCAACGCTTTCGTTCATTCGTATCCTTAGACAGGTTTTCAGCCTCGCGGTTAGGTCCGCGAAGCCGTTATTGGCGCAATCCGCGCCTATTTGAATACTGCAAGGCCCGCCCTTGCAACAGCTTGGTGCGCCAAGCGGCGAAAGTCGCGTGGTGGTTTGAAATACCGTATCATTACCGTGGATTTGCGCGCGGAACCCCCGCTGCGTTGACCAATATCAGGAGCTAAAAGTTGATTCCACGATACACCCGCGAGCAGATGGGCGCGATCTGGCGCGATGCCAACAAATACGCCAAGTGGCTCGAGGTGGAGCTGGCCGCCACCGAAACGCTCGCGGAAGCCGGGGACGTGCCCAAGGAAGCCGCGGAGAAGATTCGCGCCAACGCCAAGATCGATGTCGCGCGCATTCAGGAGCTGGAGTCGCGCGTGAAGCATGACGTGGTGGCCTTCACTATGGCCGTCGGCGAATCGATCGGGGATGCGGCGGCTGCGCGATGGTTCCACTACGGCATGACCTCCAACGACGTGGTCGATACCGCGCAGGCTTTGCAAGTTCGCGAGGCTTCAAGATTAATCGAAACCGCGCTGGTGAAGTTCGGCGACGCGCTGGCCAAACGCGCCCAGGAATTTCGTTCCACGCCACAAATCGGACGAACGCACGGTGTGCACGCCGAGCCGATTACTTTTGGTTTGAAAATCGCCAACTGGTATGCGGAAAACCAGCGCAACCAGCACCGCTTTCGCGATGCCGCCGCGCAAATGGCGGTCGGCAAGATTTCCGGTGCGGTGGGCAATGCTGCACATCTTGGCCCGGACACCGAAGAGCGCATTTGTCAGCGCCTCGGATTGATCGCGGCTCCCGTGGCTTCGCAGGTGATTCAGCGCGACCGCCACGCGCAGTACGTCAGCGCACTGGCGCTGATCAGCGCCACGCTTGAAAAAATCGCGCTGGAAATTCGCCACCTGCAGCGCACCGAAGTGCGCGAAGCGGAAGAGCCTTTCGGCGGCGAGCAACGCGGCAGCTCCGCCATGCCGCACAAACGCAACCCAGTGACCTGCGAGCAAATTTGCGGCCTCGCGCGCATCGTGCGCTCGAATCTGATCGCCTCATTTGAAAATATAGGGCTGTGGCACGAGCGCGATATTTCTCACAGCTCAGTGGAGCGCATTATTTTGCCGGACTCCACCATTCTTGTGGATTACATGCTGGCCAAAATGACCACCGTCATCGCGGACATGCGCGTCTTTCCCGAACGCATGTTGCGCAATCTGGAATTGACGCACGGTCTGGTTTTCTCCGGCCAACTGCTGCAGGACCTGGTGGAAAAGGGCATGCCCCGCGACGACGCCTACAAAGCGGTGCAGGAAAATTCCATGGCTGCGTGGGAAACAGAATCAAGTTTTCGCGGCCGCGTCGCTAAAGATAGCCGCATCACAAAATATCTCGACACCACCGCCCTGGCTCACACCTTTGATTTGAAGCGCCAGCTTCGCCACGTCGATGCTATCTTCGCGCGCGTGTTCGGCAAGAATAAAGAGAAAAGCAAACAGCCCCAGGAACTCCCGGAACCTGTCGATAGAGCTACGATTGCTGAGTCTCGACGTCCCTTAGTGCGAGACGATCTCTAGCGCAGGCAGCCAAAACGCCTGCGAGTTACATAAATCACAACAAAACGCCGGCTGATTTTCATCAACCGGCGTTAACAGCCTCTTCTAGATTGGAGCTGCATCTAGCTGCGGAGGCGGAAACTCAATTTCTAAAATTAATTCCTAAAATTTAACCGCGAAGCTCGATACTAACGAAAATTACTCCACGCGCTGCACATAACGCGCTTCGGTGGTGTCCACCTTTACACGGTCGCCTTCATTCACAAACGGCGGCACCTGAATTACGAGGCCGGTCTCCAGAGTAGCCGGCTTTCCCACCGCGCTGGCGGTCGCTTTCTGCAGTGTCGGCTCGGTCTGTACCACTTTCATTTCCATGGTATCCGGCAAATTTATACCGATGGCTTTTTCTTCAAAAAATTCCACATGCACGATGGTATTGGGAATCAGATAAAACACCGTCTCGCCCAGTTCGTCGCGGGTCATCTGCATCTGTTCGTAATTCTTGGTGTTCATGAAATGAAATTCGTCGCCTTCGCTGTACAGATATTCAAACTCCACTTCATCCAGGATGGCGCGATCCACAAATTCTTCCGCGCGGAAGCGGTAATCGATCATCGTTCCGGTGCGCAGATTCTTCATGCGCGTCTGCATGGACCCGCGTTTGTTGCCCGGAGTGCGGTGATCGACGCTGAATACGGTGTAGAGCTGCCCTTCATGCTGGATAACCATGCCGGGGCGAAGTTGTGTGGCTTTTGTGCTGCTCATAATCTCCCAATCAAATGTAGTTTCGGAAATTTCGCCGGGTGCCAGCATTCCCAAAAGGGCCCGCGAAATCACTCGAGGGACGCCGGACACCTCCCCGGCGCTGAATCAACAGTATAAATCTCCGCATTCCACGCGGTCAATCACACGGCGGTGTAAAAATATAGTTCTACCAAATACTCCATCCTAAAGGTTGAGACTCTCATCTTTTTCGTCTTCTTCAAGATGGTCTTCAGCAAACTTCGCCACGGTGCCCAGCCCTGCAAACAACACCGCAACACCGGTGCCCTCCATCTCGGCGAGTATTCGGTTCGTCTTCGCAAACACGCTGATTACGCTTCCCCCAGCCAAAATGTTAGTACAGCTATCGCAAACAAGAGCCAAGCCACTCCCCGAAGGAGAAACTTCACGGTGGATTTTATTGAAGGTTTCATGAAAGGTGGCACAAGAACGACGGGGTACCATTTCTCGGTGGCTTTACTGGCCTGATTGCTGGGTTTCGGAACATCTGAGGAAATAGGTTGCATTCCGCTGTGAAGGTGCACACAATTCGCAATCGTTGTTCGCTCGAATATTTTCCATCACATTAATTTTGTTCGCACAGGGGGTGACATGTTTGACCGCCGCAACTTTCTCACTGCTGGTGCCACGGGATTGGCGGCAACGCTCGCCTTCCGCGGGAATTTGCTGGCTCAACTTGCGGACGCGCCGTCCGCACTCCCCGATCGCGCGCTCTTTGACAAGAACGAGGAGGCCTACTGGGCGGAATTGCGCAAGCAATTTTTAATTCCCGCAGACGAGATTTATTTGAATAACGGCACGGTAGGGTCCAGCCCAGCGCCGGTCTTGCGCGCCGTCTTCGACGGATACACCACAACCGAAAAGATGGATCAGCAGGATCCCGAGGATTATCCCATCTGGGGTTATGCCGCGTGGAACGAGTTCCGCGATCCGCTGGCCGCATTCGTAGGCTGCCATCGCGACGAGATCGCGCTACTGCGCAACGCTACGGAAGCTAACAGTTACATCGCCAACGGCGTGGACATGAAGCCCGGCGATGAAGTGCTGATGACCGATCAGGAGCATCCCGGCGGTGAACATCCATGGAACCTCAAAGCCAAACGCTACGGCATCGTGGTGAAGAAAATCACTCTGCCGCGGCCGGTGAAAGATGCGGCACAAGTGCTCAACCTTTTTAGCGAGGCCATCACACCGCGCACCCGGGTTATTTTTTTCAGCCACATCACGACGTTCTCTGGCGTGGTTTTGCCCGCGAAGGAAATTTGTGCGCTGGCGCGTTCCAAAGGAATTCTTTCCGCGGTGGACGGCGCGCACGTTCCGGGCATGATGCGTTTCAACGTGCACGACATTGGTTGCGATATGTACAGTTCCAGCCCGCACAAGTGGCTGCAAGCGCCCAAGGGCTCCGGCTTTCTCTACGTTCGCGACGAAGTGATTGACCGCCTTTGGAACACGATTGCCACGGAAGGCTGGGACGACACGAAGATTCGCGCAGAGCGATTCCAGCGCATCGGGAGCTCCAACGTCCCCGCGCTCTGGGGCCTGCGCGCCGCCATCAAGATGGCCAACGACATTGGCCTCGAGCGCATCGAACGCCGTCACCGCGCACTTGCCGACTACATGCTGGCGGAAATGACGAAGCGTGGCTCGATTTCCTGGACTTCGCCGGATACAGCGCTGCGTTGCGCAATCGTCACCGTAAATGTGCCGCCGGTTCCGCGCATAGATCTGGAGAACTGGCTATGGCATACACACAAAATTCGCATCCGCGGCGCCGATCCTAACAAGTTGCGATTATCCACACCGTACTATTTGCAGAAGAAAGAGATCAACCGGTTTCTGGAGAAGTTCGACGAATACAAGCGAGAAAAAAAGCTGGCGTAATTCCCAAAAGAGCCCGCGAGAATCACTCGAGGGACGCCGGAACCATCCCCGGCGCTGAATCAACAATATAAATGCCCATGCCCGGAGTTAGCACGACCTCGTTTTGGCCAATGCCTGATTAACACGGAGGACGTTTGAATTGGCCGAAAAGCAAGGGTCAGATGCTGAACGAGAATAACAATTCGTGATTTCGGGCGGCATGGCCGCAACGTTATGACATTCGAAAAAAGTACGACCCATTCCTTCCGGCGGGGCCGGAAAGGAATGGGCGATGATTCATTTTAGCTTCCCGCCTGGGTGTTAATTTCCTGACTGGGCGCCGGCGGTTGTGTTGTGGTCGAACTCCAAAGCAACGCGCTTTCCACCAGGGTAAATTGCCGTCAGTTCTCTGGAGCCATCTGGCTCGGAGAGAGTGCTATAGGCATCTTGAGGGTTTTGACTGGCCTGCTCGGTCACGTGAGCGGACAAGGTTGCTACGGTATCTTTACCTTGCAAAATTCTCACTTGCACCGCCGGACCGCTGCCATCCCACTCCACCCGGTAATCGCCGGGTGCTATGGATTGGCCATCGACAACGACCTTGTCAGTCAACTCAAGTTTTCCTCGATTATTTCCGGCGAGTGCGGCCGAAGAAAACAAAAGCGCGCTACCAAACAGCAGTGTTGAGATTCTCGACATTTTCATGAACAGCTCCTTTTTATTTTCCGTGCGCCGCTGCGTGCAGGACACCGCACGCGTTGCCGCGGAATAGTTTCAATTCGTTTAGTTACTGAATTCGATGCGGAGCAGAGTTCGAGGTTGTGTAAAAAACTGTTAACAACATTTATTTGCCATTAAAAAAATGGAAGAGATACATGAAAAAAATCGCACGCTTCGCAAATGGCGCGCTAATCGGCTACCATCTTTGCAAACCGGAGCGTGTGATTCCGACGAATTTCTGCGTGGTATGGAAAAGAGACCCATGCGCCGAGTATGGCCCTGCATTCTAGTTCTTGTTTTTCTGCCAGGTGCAATTTGTTCTCAGAGCGCCAATGACGAATTCAAGATCATCGCGCTCGAAAATCTCTGGAATCAAATGCAGCTGCATCACGACGCTGGCGCGATGGAAAAAATCCTGGATCCAGACTTTGTGCTCACCGATTACGACGGCGCGGTGCTTTCCAAGGCGCAATTTCTGGCTGCCATCCGAGATGTCTCCGATCAACTGACCGTGGAAGTTTCAGAAGACATGAAACTGCACCGCCACGGCGACACCGTCGTCGTCACCGGCGCAACCCACGAAAAGGGAACCAACAAAGGCAAGCACTACGAACACCGCGGGCGTTTCACCGACACGTGGATCCTTAAAAATGGAGAATGGCTGTGTGTCGCCAGCCATCTCGGCCTGCTCTCCAAGTAACACATCGGTTTCCTAAATTTTCCGCATTGGCTTGTAAGGGGCGGGTAAAGCTGGGGTAGCCCATTAGCCACTTTGGTCGAAGTGTCCAGTGATATTCATTTTTTCCGGGTAATATACATTTACCCCTTCTTCCGCTGATAAAGCGGCCCCGTTTCATTTCCATTTAAGGTTTGTTTTCGAAGAAAAGACGACCCATTTATTAGATTCATGCAATGTGACTGGCTCTGGTTGGTTCCAATCGCAGTTGCATTTCGACGTGAGCACGCTCATTCGGGCATCTGACAGATGATTGAATTAGAGAAAAATGCGATAGAGACTCCGGCGGAGGTGAAGGAACACCGTCAAAACCCGCGTTATCACTTTTCCTGTGATGCGGAAGTAATCGATATCCAAGGTAATACGCGAATCAGTGGACGGGTCACCGACATTGCAAGAAGAGGTTGCTACGTCGATTGCATTAGCCCCTTTCCACCCGGAACTTTGCTCGCGGTGAAGATTAGACGGGGCATCCAAACATTCGAGACCCAGGGTAGCGTAGTGTATTCCACCGTCGGATTGGGCATGGGTTTGTGCTTCACCGTCACTGAACAGCCCCACGCCCTCCTACTCGAAGCGTGGCTGAGTGAGCTGAGCGGGGCTAAACAGCCAGAACTGGAATCGGTCGGGTCAGCGGCGCCAGCCGCTTCTTCGGATGTTGTTGATGTGCATTCACGCAATATTCTGAAGGAACTGATTCGTGTACTACATCGCAAGGGCGCTCTTGGCGAGTCCGAAAGCTCTGCCTTGCTAGAAAAACTTCGGAAATGAAGCCGACCTCCTTCCCCCCGGCGAGACACGCAGGCAGGCAACGTAACCGCTTGCTGCCGCAGGGGCGAATGACGCCTCTGCGTGTAACAGTGTCTCCCAGGCCTATCTTATGCGGGTGTGCTGTATGGGACATGCATCGAGCGGCTTCAGATGCACACTTAAAGGTGCCGCGATTACGAGAGCGGACATTCTGCATTTGGAGGACTACAACATGCACCCTGCAAATCGTTACATCACTTCGCTATTTCTGACCGCTGCGCTTGCGGCGCCAGTGGCATTGATGGCCAGCCCCGCACCTCAAGAGGATCACAATCAAAACCGAGTTTACGATAAAGAACACAAGGATTATCACAACTGGAACGACAACGAAAATAAAGCCTGGGGACAATACCTTAGCGACAACCACAAGAGTTCGCACGAATACTCGAAGGCGAGCAAGAAGGAGCAGTCGCAATACTGGAATTACCGCCACGCTCATCCAGACAAAGACTAGCAACGTCACCCGCATCGAACGAGGAACATAGGGGAACAAAAATAGCTCCCGTGCGGAACGTTACGGGACATTTGGAGGTGCTGCGCCAACACTGTTCACAAGACCTGCGAAAAACCTATAGCAGAGCTGGCGGTAGTCCGGGCCATCATTGTCGACTACCGTTGAGGAGCGAACTCGTCTAAAGTCTAGGCCGGCGCCAGAGAGAACCGCCTGACGGCTGCCCTTTCGGCGCCGCGCCAAAACATTGACCACTGGCGTGTCTCAAGGTATTGGTCAAGAGAGTGGCGCTCGCTTCTTATTCTGGTTAACGGGGGAGAGCAAGACTCATGGCACGCAAAATCGCTTATTGGGTGAGCACTGGTCTGGTGGCCGTGATGTCGCTCTTGGCCGCATTCGCTTACATATCGGGCAGTCCGCAGGCGGTCGAGGGATTTGCACGCGCCGGGTATCCACAGCAACTGCGCATTATTCTCGGGATCGCCAAGCCGCTTGGCGCGATCGCGCTGCTTGTTCCTGGAGTGCCTAAACTTAAGGAGTGGGCCTATGCGGGATTCACTTTCGCGTGGATCTGTGCAGTCATTGCGCACTACCTTGCGAACGATGGCGCGAAGACGTTTGCGCCGGTGATACTGCTTGCGCTCCTCGCGGTCTCCTATGCGACGCGGCCCGCAAGCCGCCAGTGGGAACCTAAATCCACGAAGGTCTAGTTTGATTAACTGGATGCAGGGCGGGCTACCTTTTTTCATTTTTTTCCTTACAAGCGTCGTCGTTCGCCGGTAGTGCTGGTCAGTTCCCTGATGGGGCGCACCTCGATAGTGCCCACGCGAGCAGGCGGTATTTGCGAGGCGAGTTGGACAGCCTCGTTCAGGTCGGCGGCATCAATCAAGTAGAAGCCAGCCAAAAGCTCTTTCGTCTCGGCGAAAGGGCCATCTCTGACGGATACCTTTCCGTCGCGGACGCGCACGACTCTAGCGGTGCGGGCAGGCTGAAGAGCTTCTGAAGCAAGGCACTTGCCGTCGTTGCGGAGGGCTTGGTCGTAAGCTACACACTCGTCATCGGTCATGGCCCCGATGTCCTTCTCCTCACCGTAGACAAGGCACAGATACTTCACAAAGAGTCTCCTCCGTCGCAGATCAACGCTGGGTTCAATAGTTCAATAACGCAGGAACGGACAAATAGTTTCCGGTCGCAGTCCTCGCACGCTGGCGTGGTGAACGCGGCTTACTCCCATCAAGTCCGACGGCTCTTCACGCAAAATCGAGGTCATGGTCTCTGCGGCGGTGTAATGCTTAAACGCGCGTTTCCCGGTCTCATTGACATTCCGCGGACTATCTCGATACAGAGGGTTGGCGCAGCATCAATAGAGAATACAAACCTCCGGAGATGAGGAAGCCCACAAACCACGCGTAGTCGTAAAGCCAGCGCAAGGTTGGCACCATGAGGCCGATCAATGCGACCGTGACTCCCGCGACTAATGCCACGATGGCTTTTGGATGGAATCCGCGCTGATACTCATACGCGCCGCCCCTTCGATACAAATCCTCCACGACGAGGTGACGGTGCCGCACCAAGTAATAATCGCAAATCATGATTCCGGCAATGGGGCCAAGCAGGGCCGAACACCCTACCAGCCAGCCAAAAATGTAAGAACTGAAATCACGGAGCAGTTTCCACGGCATCATCAGAATGCCAACCACGCCGGTGATGAGGCCGCCAGTACGGAAGGAAATAAGGCTGGGCCGCAAATTGGAAAAATCATTGGATGGAGAGACCACATTTGCGGCCACGTTGGTGTTCAGCGTGGCAAGGAGTAGAGCCACAAGTGCGATTAGCGCGACTACCGGCTGATTGAATCGTCCGAGCAAAACAACGGGATCCCAGATGGCTTCGCCAAAAATCACCGCGGAGGCAGAGGTAACCGCAACGCCGATGAAGGAGTACAGCGTCATTGCGGTTGGCAAGCCCAGCGCTTGTCCGACAATTTGAGCGCGTTGAGACTTGGCGTAGCGCGTAAAGTCGGGAATATTAAGCGCCACGGTGGCCCAAAACCCGACCATGCCGGTTAACGAAGGAATGAAAAAGCGCATGAAGTCGGCAGTACTGTGAAATTTGCTTGGCGTTCGCAACACTGGTCCGAATCCGCCGGCTTTGCGAGTGATCCAGAAAAGCAAAAGTAATCCCACCGCGAGCATGAAAGGAGCGCCAATGCCCTGGAGGAGTTTGATGGTTTCGATGCCGTACCAAATGACGGTCATGTTGATGGCCCAGAAAAGAAAAAAGCAGATCCACATGCTGCCGGAAAAAGTTGCTGCTCCGGGCCAGATAACGAGCAACATGGCGTAGATAGCTTGCCCGCCGATCCACGCCTGGATGCCAAACCAACCGCACGCCACCAGCGCGCGCAACAGTGCCGGCACATTCGCACCGCGCACACCAAACGATGCGCGCACGAAAACCGGAAACGGGATGCCGTAGCGCGTGCCCGCGTGCGCATTAAGCAGCATGGGAATCAAAACAATTAAATTACCCAGAAGAATCGTGAGAATAGCTTGCAGCCAACTCATACCGCCCGCGATCAACCCGGATGCAAGCATATATGTGGGAATGCAAACACTCATGGCCACCCAGAGCGATGCGTAGTTATAGGTGCCCCAGGTGCGCTCCTCCGGAGGAATCGGGCGCAAATCAGGATTGTAGAGAGACGGATCGACCTGTGTGAGCTTCATGTTCTGGTTCATGTGAATAAAATCAGGCGTCAGCCTATAGCAAGCAAGGCACTAACCGGAAGCTTGATTATCAATGTCCAGCCTGATTAATGCGGTTGGTCGGACGAGTAGATTTATACAATGTTTACGGTTTATTTGTGGCGCGGTCTTTTACGGCGTCGGCCATGATTTTTTCTATTTGGTCGGGGTCGCGCGGCAGGCGCTCGCTGAGAAGCTTGTAGCCGTCTGAAGTGATGAGCACGTCGTCTTCGATGCGCACGCCCAGGTTTTCTTCGGGAATGTAAATGCCGGGCTCCATGGTGATGACCATCCCAGGTTTCAATGGCTCGCAATACTCGCCGGGATCGTGGACGTCGAGGCCAATGTCGTGGCCGAGGCCGTGAATGTAATATTGGCCAAGCGATTTGCCATGGAGGTCTTTGCCATGCGAGTTGATGTAATCGTAAGAAACTTTGTACGCGCTGTGGCCACCTTTTTTGCAGAGATCCACTCCGGGCTTCAGCGTGGCCATCGCGGCGTTTTGCGCGCCCAACACGATGTCGTAAATTTCACGCTGGCGGGCGCTGAATTTTCCGTTGGCGGGCAAGGTGCGCGTAATGTCCGCGGAATATCCGGAATATTGCGCGCCCACATCGAGCACGACGATGTCGCCGTCCTCAATTTTTCGTGAAAGCTTGTCGTAGTGCAGCGCGACAGAATTAGGGCCGCCGCCCACGATCGGGGCGTACCCTTCCGCTTCGGAGCCGCCCATGGCGTGCACTTCCACCATTTTTGCGGCGATTTGATACTCGAAAAGGCCGGGCCGCATCATTTTCATGGCTTCCAGTTGGGCGTCCAGAGAAAGCTCGATGGCCTTTTGTAGAAAGGCGATTTCCCCAGGAGATTTGATTTCGCGGAGAGCATAAATATTCTGGCGAATATCTCTCACCTTGACCTGAGGCGCAGCGACCTGGAGCCAGTCGACCACTTGTTTCTCGTGCGGGTAGCCGCCCAATTCTTTTTCGTAGGGAAGAATGGTGTAGACGGCAGGGTAGATCTTTGCGAGCTTCTCAACCTCGGCGCGCATTTCGGCAAAAGGCTTGACGGTGGCGAATCCGGTTCGTGCGGTGATATCCGGATCGGTGGGCGACATTCGTACGCCATTCCATTTCTCTTTCGCGGGATCCTTGACAGGCAAGAAAAGCATTTCGCGGGGGTTCAAAGCATCGTCGTGCGTTGCGGTAGAGGATCCGGCGGCGGCAGATGAGCCTGCTGGCGCAGGTGAACCGTTGTCATGTTTTGGAGCAGGGAAAATAATCAGCCCGGCGCCTTCTTCGTTGTGGCCAGTGAGATAGTAAAAATTCTCTTCCTGCGCGAAGACGTTGGCCTGCGACACTTCTTCGCGGCCGGTAAAACCCCACAGAATGATGGGGACGTCGGCTTGTGCGGCAAGTTGCGCGCGGCGCTCGGCATAAAGGATGTTCGGTTCGCGGTCGCGGCGTTGCTGCGAATTGGCCTGCGGCGCGCCAAGAGCGGCAACAAAAAAGAGTCCGGCTATCGCGGTGGAAAGCAGAAACCCCGAAACCAGATTACTGGGGCGGCATCGGAATGGAGCGAAAGATAAACCGGGAACGCACGAGTCTTGCGTGTGGCCAGAGGCCTGACGACTCACAGATTCTCCTTGAAGTACCACCACAATGATGCGGCCCGGGGCAAGCGGGGATGTTTCTCAGAAACAATTTTAAGCTAAATGCGAAAATGCCATCCGAGATGGCGGCACAAATAACTGATGCGTTCTATTACTCCGGCGATTGTAGCCGAATTATTCCCCGTAACCAAAATCGTCGCCAAGTTCTCGTCAGTAATACTTTTAGTGCCCAAACGCCTGCGGTCCTCGACCAAAGATTTTCTAGGCAGCGTGATACGCTGGTAAAGATAGCGGTAAACAGCCATCTCGATCGGGGACTATGGAACTGCCCAGGCGCTTTTTTGTATTTCTGAGTATCTTTCAAACAGTTTTAATTGCGGTGCATGGATTTCTTTTTCTCACCTGGGTTTATTTTTGGGCGCCGAATTATCCAGGAGAACCCGGCGTTTATAATTTCAGTCCTCTACATCACTGGCGGCTGCTGATTGCGCTGGGTATTTTGTCGGTCAGCTTTCTAGCCACCTCCATAATTGGCTTCAACTTTACAAATGTGGGTTTGCGATTGGTGTATCGCATTACCGCGGTGTGGCTGGGATTTGTCAATTATGCGTTTTTCTCGAGCGTGCTGTGCTGGCTGGTTTATCTGGCGCTGCGATTAGGCGGAGCCAGGATAGAACGGCACTATTTCGCATCGAGTTTTTTGGGTTTGGCAGTCGCGGTGACCGCGTACGGAGTGATCAATGGAGAATGGACGCGCGTAAAACGCATCGCCGTGAAACTGCCAAGACTGCCTGAGTCGTGGCGCGGGCGTACAGCGGTTTTAGTTAGTGACGTACACCTGGGAAATTATCGTGCGTTTGGATTCTCGCGGCGGGTGGTAAAGATGGTCCGCCGGCTGAATCCTGATGTGCTGTTCATCGCGGGCGATTTGTACGACGGCACGCCTGCCGATCTCGCGCGGCTGGCCGAACCTTTGCGGACGTTGAAACCCCCGCTGGGCGCATTTTTTGTGGAAGGCAATCACGAAGAGTTTTCCGATCATACCAAATATGAGAAAGCGGTCGCCGCTACCAGTGTGCGTGTGTTGGAAAACGAAAGAGTCATTGTCGATGGTCTGCAGATCGTCGGGGTGACTTATCGCGACGCCACGCATGGCGAGCACTTTCGCAAAACGCTGCGACTGACAGGATTTGATCGCTCGCAAGCGAGCATTTTGCTGACCCACGCGCCCGATCGTGTTCAGGTTTCCGCTGAAGAGGGCATCTCGCTGCAGCTTTCCGGGCACACTCACCACGGGCAGTTCTGGCCGTGGACGCTGGCCGCCGAGCGCATGTACGGCAAATTCGTTTACGGGTTGCAGCGTCTGGGTGAAATGCAGGTGTACACCTCGACCGGCGCAGGTACGTGGGGGCCACCATTGCGAGTGGGGAGCAGCCCGGAAATTGTTGCCATCGAATTTGTCTAAAATATGGCGTTTGCTGGTGGTGCGGTGACGCGCATGAACCAAGGTTGGGCTTCCGGAAGTATTCTTCCTTTCGTTTGACGCACAATTTTAAAAAAGTTAACCTCCGCGGTATATAACTTGGAGGTTAGCATGCCCAATTCTTTCAGCAAGCCCTTGCCGTCAGCATATGAAATTGCAGCTCCACTGACCTATGACGCCTTTGATCTTTCTGCGGCGACAACCCCAGCTGTTGAGGCGCCCAAAACTTCCTCGATTGATTTAGCTCCAAAAGAGAGCGCCCAAAAAACGCGCGCAGAGAAACCGAAGAAGACAGCTGATGACTGGATTGACTCACAAGACGAAACGCCCAAGGTTAAGGAGAAAGACAAAGACAAGTTTAAAGGCCCGGACGAACCAAGCCGGGGAATAGCAAAGTTCGCGGCTTCTCTGGAGGCTGTCGACGGGACACCTCGAGAAAAGCGAGCGGTGTGGGTGGTGCACGGTATGGGACAGCAGATTCCGTTTGAGACGCTGGATAGTTTGGCAAATGGGATTCTCGATGTGCTGCCGAATCCGACGCAGATCAAGCCGCGCTTGCGCACAGTAAAGATCGCCGATCAGGTATTGCAGCGGGTTGAATTGGACGTCGGCGGAATTAACAAAGACGCAGCCGGCCAGCCGCTCAAACGATATGAGCTGCATCTTTATGAAACCTATTGGGCGCCTAAGACCGAAGGAGTGGCGCAACTGACGGACGTGGTCAGTTTTTTGTGGGACGGAGGGCTGCGCGGAATTCTAAATAGCGTGAAGAGTTTTCAGCGAGCTATGTTCGGTGGGATGGCCACCTTCTCTGTTCGCTGGCGGACGCCTCTGTGGCTATGTTTGGCACTGCTAATTCTGGTGGCGCTGACCGCGATCAACGGAGTGATATTGGTCTCCGCCGCTGCGCAAACCGGTCTCGCGCCGCTGGCGTTTTTGAAGACGCACTGGCCGCAACTCACCGCGTTGGCGAGTTGCATGGTCGCGGTAGCTTTCAGTTTTGGCGCGGTTTTATTTGTCGCCGACTTGGGTAAACCGCAAGAGCTGACCACGCCGTGGAGAATTGTAGTGGGCGGTTTTTGCTGGATTGCGATGATTTACACCATTCTGAATATTCTGGGCATTGCGGCTTTGATGACGGTTATGCTCCATGCGGATTGGCTCGGCGATAACGCTGCCGCATCTAATGCATCGACAGCTATAACTCATACGTGCATAACAGGCGCAAGTTCTCAGAGTTGGATCGAAGGCGCGCGAAATTGGGTTGTGTGTCTGTTCGACAAAATGCCGCACGCGAAACTGCAAGGTTTTTCCACGTTGATCATCCTGATAGCTGGCCTTTTAGTGGGCGCCACGATGATAGCCAGGGCGGTGCTCCGGTCGTCTGAGCAACGATTGCAGGGACATTGGTTGTTCATAATTTTTTCCGTACTTACGTTTGTGCTCAATGTAGCGGCGTTTTTCGGCTCGGTCCTAATATTGCGCCGATATTTTGATGGCTGGATTTTTCCGAGTTGGGTCAATTTTCTGGGGAATCCGGCGTGGGTTTGGCCGTTCCTCATACTATTCAGCGCCAAAATGCGAGAAATAATGGTGCAGTATGTCGGCGACGTGGCGATTTACGTCCGGCCGAACAAACTCGATCGCTTTGACGCGGTGCGAAGCGAAATCAAGGAGGCGGCGCGTTCGGTGGTGTCGGCACTGTTCACGTCATATGAACTGAAAGCCCAGCCGGGCGTCGCACCTAAATTCCAATACGACAAAATTGCGTTGGTGGGTCATTCGCTCGGCTCGGTGATTGCGTATGACACTTTGAACCGGCTCATGCTGGATGACTGGCTCTGCGAGGGTGCTCTGCAGGTGGCGGAGCGGACGGCGACGATGGTTACGTTCGGCTCTCCACTGAACAAGACGGCTTTTCTTTTTACGATTCAAGGAAAAGATACTCTGCACATTCGCGAGCGTTTGGCTTCGACGGTGCAACCATTGATTATGAGTTATCCAAAATTTCGAAAACTAAAATGGATCAATGTGTATTCGCGCAACGATATCGTTTCGGGAGATTTGAAATTTTATGACCTGCCCGGATATCAGGACGATCCGGTGCCCGATATCGCGGTACAAAATGTAAAAGATAGAGACGCGGCGGTTCCGCTCGTGGCGCACGTGGCTTATTGGAAGAACAAAACGGTGTGGACGGAATTATTGTCCGCGATCGCGCCGTAGCAAATCGCCAAAAGTCCGCGAAGACAGGGTAATCCTAGAAACCGGGAGCGCCTGAGGCCGCGGGGCGCATTTCCGGCGTTTCCACTTCGAAGCGGAGATTTGCCAGGTAGGTTTGGCCGAGGGACATGAAACCGGTGTACAGGTAGCCCCATACGAAGAGAAGCAAAAACGGCACAGTCGCGTAATTTTCATTGGCCATGGCGTAAACAACGGTAAGCGCGAAATAGATCCCCAGGAAAATTTCCGCGTACGGCATCCATCCGGCCTTATTTTTATAGGATTTCTTGGCGTAGGAACCTTGTTTGCCGGCGATGTTGTATTTGGGGGTGCGCGCAAATTCGCTTTTCTTTCCGGCAATGGCTTCGATGACCGCCTGTGCGTTGCGAACGGAAATACCAATTCCGGTGGCCATCACAAAAGGCATATATAGAAAAGTGCGATACCAGGTTTTAGGGTGCAGCTCTTTCTGAGCCACCAAATAAAAACTCGAAATCGAACATGTGGAAGCCAGAAACAATGGCAGGTCGATCACCAGCATCTGAATCCAGCCCTGATAGAAACGCACAATCATGGCGGGCAGCAGCATGGTGGAGAGCAACACCATCAGCGGATAACTGATGTTGGCGGTGAGGTGGAAGAAAGCTTCAGACTTCACATGCCACGGCACGTTGGATTTGAACACTTTGGGGAGGATTTTCTTGGCTGTTTGCATCAAGCCCTTGGCCCAGCGTGCTTGCTGAGCTTTGAAGCCGTTCATATCCACAGGAAGCTCGGAAGCGCACTCGATGTTCGGGAGATATAAAAATTTCCAGCCTTTCAGTTGCGCGCGATAGGAAAGGTCGGTGTCTTCTGTGAGGGTGTCGTGCTGCCAGCCGCCTGCTTGCTCGATGGCTTTTCGGCGCCAGATTCCGGCGGTGCCGTTGAAATTAAAAAACGTGCCGCGGCGGGAGCGCGCGCCATGCTCCACGACAAAGTGACCGTCGAGCAAAATGGTTTCCACCTGGGTGAGCAGCGAGTAGTCGGTATTGAGATAGGTCCAGCGCGTCTGCACCATGCCGATGCCGGCGCCGTCGCTGGGATTCATGAAATAGGGAATCGTTCGCTGCAGAAAATCCGGCGAGGGAACGAAGTCGGCGTCGAAAATCGCCACAAATTCACCCTTGGAACTTTTCAAGCCGTTTTCCAGAGCGCCAGCTTTGTAACCTTCGCGATTACTGCGATGAATATAGGTTATGGGCAGGCCCTGAGCGACAAAACGCTCGACGCAGTTGCGCGCCACGTCTTGTGTTTCATCGGTGGAATCGTCCAGAACCTGCACATCCAGAAGGTGCGGAGGGTAATCGAAGCGCGAGACGGCCTCGACAAGACGCTCGATCACGTAGCGCTCGTTGTAAATGGGCAGCTGAATGGTGACGCGCGGCCACTCCGCGACTGGGGGCGGCGGCTCGGGAACATTTTTAGAATAGGCGTAGTAATCGTAGACCAGCCAATAGCGGTGCAGGCCATACAGCGCCAGAATGAAAAGCACGATGAAGTAGGGAATCATCATCGCGAGATCGAAGCCATTGGCGTGGTACACGCCCGAAAAGGTGCGATCGGTGATTTTTTGCCAGTAGTGGCCGAGAGAACTTTGCGCGGCCAACAGGGGGACGAACGATGGAGTCTGCACGATAGTCTGGATGCCGATACAGCATTTCTATGTGGGCGCACCGGCGAGGATGATTATAGTGCAAAACCGGTCCAAAACCTCGCCTAGACAGGGAGGAAAAACACTGCAGAAAGGCACGTTAATTTTTGCTTAGGAAGGCTTGTGGATGCCCGTGCAACGGTGAGGAACCGAACGGGTCTCGAGGGTTTGTTGGAGGACTGGAACTGTCCGGGTGAGTGTGACGTTACGGGGCCGCGTTAGGTAGGAACCACATATTGAAAACTCGCGTATGCGGCCATTTATACGGAACCAAGCCGGCTCCTTCGAGCACCATGGCTTTGTATCCATGTTTATCTGCAAATTCCAGTTGTCGCTGATACACCCCGGGTTGCTCGATCAAAAAAGAGAGCGAAACTTCGAAGACGATTATGGGTCGGAATTCGGCTACAACGGCGCTGGCTCCTTCCAACACGGGAAGCTCGTAGCCTTCCACATCGATTTTCAACAGACGGATGGGAAGGCCGCGGCCGGCATAGAGGCGGTCAATGGTTTTGGCTTCCACATCGTAGGTAATCATTCCGTCGCGACGGGGGATGCCTACACGGCCCCAGGCATGACCCGCGACACCGGGTACGGTCGTCAGCTCCACGCGGTGCTCGCGATTACTCATGGCGTTATCAAATGTCGATATGCGTTTGCTTAGTTTCGGATTGGCCTTCAAATTTTCCAGTAAGCGGCCAAATGAATAAGGGTTGGGCTCAAACGCGTGGACTTGGCACTCCGGGAAGGTATGTGCGAACAACAGGGCAAAAAATCCTATATTCGCTCCGACATCCAGAATGAGGCCGGGCTGAAGTTTCAGTGTTTTATAAACGCGAACATCTTCTCTCTCGTAAAATCCACTAGCCATTTTGAGGCTTTTGGGATCATCGGGTTTCAATACAAAGCGAAATCCAAGCGGGGTGGGAACGGCTACCGGTTTCCTCACAACGATGGGAGTGAGAACGGTGGCAACTTTTTTTAGTATTTTGGTAAGCACAGTGTGTAGTTAATTTTAGTCTAACAAACGGTGGGGGCTTCGCAATCGCCGGTACCACGCGATGACCTACGCAAGTAACTTGTTGATGGCATTAGGTCAATCGCGGGTTTTCTCAAACTGCTGATTCACTCATGAACCGTTGAGCCGAATTGCTCGATCCCGGACCGCGGGTGCAAAAACGGCTTGAATTGTTGGTAACGAAAACCCTCGGGTTGGCGTCCATAAAAATAGGTTCTACGGTCAAGGTCGAGATTGATCGGCAAGCAATGCGACGACGACGCAGGGCGATATGGAGCGCGTTATGAAAATTAGACAGGTAAAACGCAGAGAGTTTATTTGCAGCACAGCGTATGGATTTGGCGCGGCATGGTTTGGCGGAAGTTCATTGGCGCACGTGACAATGGCACACGCGACGTCGGCGCGGGCGGCGTTTGTGAGCGAGCCGCTGCCGCGGAAGTTTACGGCGACGGATACGGTGACGCTGGGTAACACCGGAATCAAGACTAGCCGGCTGGCGATGGGCACCGGCACCGTGGGTTCTGGTCATCACTCGAATCAGACGGATTTGGGAGTCGCGGGGCTTTCTGCGTTGCTGCTGAACGGGTACGAGCAGGGGTTGCGATTTTTTGATGCGGCGGATTCTTACGGCAGCCATCCGCACGTGGCGGAAGCGTTGAAGCATGTGCCGCGCGATAAAGTGACGGTGCTTACAAAGACATGGGCGCGTGATGCGGCTTCGGCGCGCGCGGATCTGGATCGCTTTCGTAAGGAATTGGGGACGGAGTATCTGGATGTTTGCTTGATGCACTGCGTGACGGAGGGCGATTGGACGAAGCGCTACCGAGGGGTGATGGATGTGTTTTCCGAGGCCAAGCAGAAAGGGATCATTCGCAGCCACGGATGTTCGTGTCACAGCATTGAGGCGTTGCGGGCGGCGGCGAAGTCGCCGTGGGTGGAAATTGATCTGGTGCGGATCAATCCCATTGGTTCGCACATGGATGCCGACCCTGACTCGGTCGTCAGCGTATTGCATGAAATGCGCGCGGCCGGGAAGGGAATTGTAGGAATGAAGATTTTGGGGCAAGGCGATTTGAGTGGGCGCCAGGATGAAGCGTTGAAGTATGCGTTATCACTGGGGCTGCTGGATGCGTTTACCATCGGCGCGGAAAGCAAGAAGCAGCAGGATGATTTGATTCGGCGAATTGGCGCGGCGGCCTGAGAAGAAATTTCCGAGCGGCCCGGACGGAACGTCCACCTCGTCATTCTGATTTATCTGCGTAACTATTTTCTGGATTATCGCTAAACGAATTTCTGAGCCACGCGCGGGACTAGGGAATCAGGACGATTTTTCCGGCTGAGCCGGGCTCGAGAATTTCTTTGTGGGCGCGGGCCGCTTCCACGAGGGGAATTTCTTCGGCGACCACCGGGTGCAAGATACCCGTCGATAGTCCGGCATTCAGCCCGGCATAAATTTCTCTGGTCTCCTGTTCGGTAAGGGCCCACAGGGTAAAAGCGCGGATGGAGCCGCGCTTCATCATAAGCTCGCGAGGGTTAATGGTAGTTTCGCCGCGATTGCCGATCACGATGACTCGCCCGTTGATGGCCAAAAGTTTCAGATCTTTAGGCAGATTCACATTGGCGAGCATTTCCAAGATGATGTCGACACCTTTGCCGCCGGTGGCTTTTAGAATATCTTCCTCGTAGCCTGCCTTGGTGTGATTGAAGGTGTGGTTCGCGCCTTCACGTTTGATGAGCTCAAGCCCTGGGTCCGTACCGGCTGTGCCAAAAATGACGAGGCCTATGGCGCGCGCCAATTGCAATGCGGCGGTGCCGACTCCTCCACTTGCGCCGTGAATGAGTACAGTTTCGCTGGCGTGCGCTTGCGCGGAATGGTAAAGCGCGTGATACGCGGTGGCATACGGCACCCATATCCCGGCACCCTGCGCAAATTCGATGTTGTCCGGCAGCGGCTGAACCTGGTCTTCCTGTGCGAGAGTGTATTCGGCGTACGCTCCCGACAGCGTGCGCGCGGTGTAAACGCGGTCTCCGGGTTTTACCTTGGTCACGCCGGGGCCAACTGATTCCACTACTCCAGCAGCGTCTGACCCGGGAGTGTACGGAAGAGGCGGTTTGACGGCGTACGTTCCCGCACGCATGGCGGTGTCGTACGGATTTACGCCTGCCGCGCGCACGTGAACGAGAACCTGACCGGGGCCGGGAGTGGGCGTCGGCACTTCCTCAAGCTTCAAAACTTCCGGGCCGCCAAATTGGCTGACGCGAATCGCTCTCATGGAAAACCTCCAATTATTTTGAATAAATAAATTTGGCGATTAGAAGTGTTCGTCGGCACTCACGGGGGTGCCGTCTTTTTTATCGACTTTATCAAGCAATCCGGATTGGCGAGCCCACGCGGTGGTCTGCCAATTGTCTTTGCCTTTTTTCTGCGGCATCCAAGGCGGTAAAGTCTGGCTCAAATGCATGGCCAGCGAATAGACGAATGGTTCATACATGCTGCGCAACTTGAGGAGTTGCTGATCGGCCGCTTCGCCGTCGTGAAGTTTCATACCGTGGGTCGCGAGTGTGTCGCGCAATTGGCGCAACTCGGGGGCGCTGAGGCGATCGGTGGCTGGGGCGCGCGGCGCAGTGCTGAAGACTTGCGAAAGATCGACGACCGCGTGGCGCGCAATTGCAAAAGTTAGTTCAGCCTGGCGCTCGCAGGCGCCTTCAATACCGCTCTTGACCAAAGCACAAGCGTCGAGAATGGCAGTGAGCGATGCGATCCAGGACTGATTGTCGTGTTGCGAACGGAAATACGCGAGCACCGGGTAGGAAAGATGGCTTTCCATCAGCTCCGCGCACCACAATTCCCAGTCTTTCAGTAGATCGCGCAGAGCTTTCTGGCCTTCCGGGTAGCTGTAACGCCGCAGAAGTTCGCCAGCAGTGGGCGGCGTTCCTGCGCGCGCGTCGAGAAGCGAAATATTTACTTCACGGCGAGAAAAAGAACCGTAGATAAACGGAAGGTATCCGACGATGACCGCGAGGAAGCCATAACCCAAGCCGGCTTCGGCGACGAGCAAGAAGCGCGCTAACGGAACGCGCGGAACGGCATCACCGAGGCCCAAAGTGAAAAAAGTGGTGGCGCTGAGGTACACGTCCATGGCGAAACCGGAGTGCCCGGGTTCGTGGACGTCGATGGCGGAGCCCGCGGCGTATTGCATCACGCCGAAACTGAGCACGAGACCGAGCGCCCAAGTGGCGATCAGCATTAACAGGGAACACGGCCCGTAGCCTCCCAGCAAGGCTTCACGAGTTTTGCGAGACGAAATTTTGCCGACTACGAATTTCCAAAACGCCCAAGTCGTTCTGAAGAAGAGTCGTGTGACGCGAATTTTGCGCGTGACGCGGCGTGGAAGAATAATGGCTTCAAACGCGTCAACCAGAATGACGATGGCTAATGCCAAGCCGCCGAGGAGTGCAAATGGGTGGGGAACGGTGTGAGCCATTTAATTCTTAGACTTGATTTGTACGTCTGAGATTTGCATCACAGAAAGCGCCGTGGGTCAGGATTGCAGTCGCGCGTTCACGGTGATTTCCGCTTTGAAAAGTTTTGAAACCGGGCAGCCGGTCTCAGCGGCCTTGACGGCGGCGTCAAACTTGGCTTTGTCGGCGCCGGGAATGTTGGCGACGAGATCGAGATGGCTCTTGGTGACGGAAAAACCTTCGCCGACTTTGGCGAGGGTAATGGTCGCGGTGGTTTCGAGTTTTTGCGCGGTCATGCCAGCGTTGCCGAGCTGCGCAGAGAGCGCCATGGTGAAACATCCGGCGTGGGCGGCGGCCAACAACTCTTCGGGATTGGTGCCGATGCCATTCTCAAAACGAGTGCTGAAGGAATATTGGGCTTGCTTCAATACGCCGCTGTCGGTGGATAGAGTACCTTTGCCGTCCTTGAGTCCGCCGGTCCACACTGCCGATGCTTTGCGATCCATAAATGCCTCTTTTCTTTTTTTTGCGTAATAACTAATAACGTTGATGCTAGAGATTCGATTCTGGGCGATTGAGGAAGGGTATATTGAGCGCAGCAAGATGTCGAGAAGCGGGTTTGACGGGTCCTGATGATGGAAATTTTTAAGCACACGGCGCATCGCCCGTGGCCGTTGCCGCGCGGTCCATGGATCATGAAGCAGGAGTGGCACGATTTGTTGTTCGCGCATTGGACGGTGCCCGTGGAGGCATTGCGTCCAGTGATTCCGCGGGGGCTGGAGATAGCTACATTTGACGAGCAAGCGTGGCTGGGTGTGGTGCCGTTTCGCATGGCGGGTGTGCGCATGCGAGGCACGCCGGCCATTCCAGGGTTTTCGCGGTTTCCGGAATTGAATGTGCGGACTTATGTGGTGCGGAATGGAAAACCGGGCCTATGGTTTTTTAGTCTGGATGCGGCGAATGCGGTTGCGGTGTGGGGCGCGCGAACGTTCTTTCATCTGCCGTATTTTTTTGCGGCCATGGGTTGCGCGGAGGATTCGGGATGGATTCGGTACGAGAGCCGCAGAAAAGATCGTAGAGGTTCGCCGGCTTCGCTTCAGGCACGGTACCGCGCGATCGGAGACGTTTTTCACGCGCAGCCGGGAAGCATCGAACATTTTCTGGCGGAACGTTATTGCTTGTATACCGCGGACGGGAAGGGGTGCATCGTTCGCTGCGAAATTCATCATCCACCTTGGCCGCTGCAAATGGCGGAAGCGGCGATTCAGGAAAACACGATGGCAGTTGCAGCGGGAATCACAATCGCGGATTTGAAGCCGGAATTGCTGCACTTTTCGCGACGCCAAGAAGTCGTGGTCTGGGCGCCGCAAGTGTTGAAATAAATTGCGGCGACTACCATTTGTGAAAAATGAAAAACGATCCGATGGCCACGAAGGTGAAGCCTGCAGCGTAGTTCCACTTGAACTTGTCGCCTAAATACAGAACGGAAAATACGGAGAAGACCGTCAGGGTGATGACTTCCTGAATGGTTTTGAGCTGCGCGGCGTTGAATTCGTAGGAGCCGATGCGGTTGGCGGGCACCTGAAAACAATATTCAAAGAAGGCGATACCCCAACTGGCGAGGATGACTTTCCAGAGCGCCTCGTTGCGATATTTCAAGTGGCCGTACCAGGCGAAGGTCATGAAAATATTTGAAATGGTGAGCAGGAGAATTGTTCGCATTTCGAGGTGTCCCGTTATTCGATATTGTCGTGCTTCGAGAGATTATGTCGCGCGCACAGTAGGCGAATATTCTTGGCAGTTACGGATGAGCCGCCTTTGGAATAAGGCACATCGTGATCGAAGTGTAGATTATCTTTAGCGCCGCAAAGCACGCATGCTCCTTTATCTCGGGTCCAAACTTCCAACTTAACCGGGGATGGTATCAATCTGGTGTGCGCTAGCTCGTTATTCAACCCTTGAGATGTTTCAAAGCTCTTCTCCGCCAGCTCGAGCCGAAATTTGAAAACATTGCGAATGCCGTCTGATTCAAAGGCGCAATCCGTCAGATGAAAGAAACCGTTAAAAGCCCAGATTCCGCGATGGATTTTTTCATAGACCGCAATAATTTCAGGCGGCTTAAGGCCTTTCTTCGCGTCGAGAACCGCTTTTTCGAATAGTCCATTTTGTGTGAGTGACCCGCCGGGGTTTTTCCTCGGTTGGTCCATATTTTTTGGATTTGAGCAATTCTTAGTTTTGGGAAGATCGTGGCCCTCGTATTTTAGAGCTCGGCCACCTACCTCAATGGCATCACGGTATGGCGCATTCTTCCGCCTACTCATAAGGATGACACTTACATCCGGCCGTAAATGGAAATGCATTCCGCGTTGAAAGCTCACACCCCATTGCTTGCACATATCTAAATACGAAATGATCTCTCCCGGGGCAGGAAATTCGGACGAACGCGCCTCAGAAGAATAGATCACACGTTGAGGGTGAGGGAGACGAGGTCGGGGCGCGTCGGCGGTGGGATGGGCGGCATCTTGGAGCGATCGACAGGATTGTAGAGTGTGTCGCGCTCGACGGGGACGCGGCCTGCGGCGCGGATGAGACGCTCGAGGTCGGCGCGCGAAGTGAATTCCGAGGTGACCGCGCCGGCATCGTGATAAATCTTTTCTTCGACGACGGTGCCGTCGAGGTCGTTGGCGCCAAAGCGCAGCGCGATTTGGGCAATCGCGGGAGAGAGCATGATCCAATAGGCTTTGATGTGCGCAAAATTATCGAGGAGCAATCGCGATACGGCGATGTTGCGCAAGTCGTCGTAACCGGTGGGCTTGGGAATGTGCGAAAGCGCGGTGTTGTCGGGATGAAACGCCAAAGGGATAAAAGTGACGAAGCCGTGGGTCTGGTCCTGGAGCTCACGCAACTTGAGCAAGTGATCGACGCGCTCTTCTTCGGTTTCCACGTGGCCGTAGAGCATGGTGGCGTTGGAATGAAAGCCAAGTTCATGAGCCTGGCGCGCGATGCTTAGCCACATCTGGCCGCTTACTTTGTGGTCGCAGATAAGCTTGCGTACGCGAGGGTGGAAAATTTCCGCGCCGCCGCCCGGCAACGAATCGACGCCAGCGTCTTTCATTTTTTGCAGCGTTTCCTTGATGGAGAGCTTGGCGATACGTGCGAAGTAGCCGACTTCCACCATGGTGAAGGCTTTGAGATGCACGGTGGGGCAGCGCTGCTTCAGGCCGCGAATCATGTCCAGGAAATATTCGAAGGGCAGATCAGGATGCAGGCCGCCAACCATGTGAAATTCGGTGGCGCCTTCGCGCACGCCTTGTTCGGCGCGTTGGTAGATTTCTTCCAGAGCGAAGGTGTAGGCGCCGGAGGCGCTGGGGTCGCGTCCAAAAGCGCACAGCTTGCAGTGGGCGACACATACGTTGGTGGGATTGATGTGGCGATTGACGTTGAAATAGGTGACGTTGCCGTGGCGTTTTTCACGGACGTGATTAGCGAGCCAGCCTACGGCGAGAAGATCGGGCGAGCGATAGAGCGCGACGCCATCATCGTGCGGGAGGCGCTCGCCGCGTAAAACTTTAGCAGCGATGGGTGCGAGGCGCTGGTCGGTGATGAGTAACTCTGCCACGTAAGTAGAATGCCTCTTACCAGACTAATTGGCTAATATTCCTTCATTTCGAAGGTTTCGACGAAATCAAACGTGCCAGAGGGCTACTGCGGCGCCCCAGAATAAAAGAAACGACATACTAATATAACCGTTCATTGCGAAAAACGCAGCGTCGAGCTTGCTCAGGTCGTCAGCTTTTACGAGCGAATGTTCATAGGCGAGGAGTGAGGCGACCACGGCGATGCCGAGCCACGCGGGCCAGGGCAGGGCGAAACTGGTGGCGAGCCATATCAAGAGCGCGACCACACCGACGTGCATAAATCGCGCGATCATGAGGGCGTTGGCCACGCCGAAACGCTGCGGAATGGAGAAGAGGCCAGCGGTGCGGTCGAAGTCGATGTCCTGGCAGGCGTATAGAACATCGAACCCGCCAACCCACAGAGTAACCGCTGCGCAGAGAATCAGCATGCGCGGATCGAAAGTGCCAGTGATGGCGATCCATGCGGCTGCGGGAGAAATACCCAACGCGAAACCGAGAAAAAGATGAGACCAGGTGGTGAAGCGTTTGGTGAAGGAGTAGAAAAAAAGAATGGCCAGGGCCAGCGGCGCGAGCTTGAGTGCCAAGAAGTTCAGCTGCCACGCGGCAAGAAAGAAAATGGCCACCGCGATCAGGGTGAAAGTCCTCGCGAAAGACACGGATAGCAATCCGGTGGCGAGGGCGCGTTGTTTGGTGCGGGGATTTTCGCGGTCGTAGCGCAGGTCCACGATGCGGTTGACGGTCATGGCCGCGGAGCGTGCGGCGACCATGGCTACTACAACCCATGTTAGTTGACGCAGCGTAGGCCAACCGTGATGGGTTGCCCGCGCGCCGAGCAACGCGCCCGTCAGCGCGAACGGCAGGGCAAACACGGAGTGCTCGAATTTGATCATTTCGAGCACGATTTTGATGCGGTTGGGGCGTTTCAGGCCAGGAACGATACCCGGTGTTGATTCCGTCGCCAAATCAAGCCTCTGCTTTTTTTGCGGTCGTCGCGGAAGTGTCCCGCCGCGGTTAAAATCATGTGTAATTTGTCGATAGATTCAGTGTCGCAACGCGATGAGGGCAAGTCAAGATTGCCCAGGACGCCGAGTGCGATTTGGTGCGACGTCGTTATACTCTAGATTCCCGGCAGAAGGAGAGTTTGATGGCGAGTGCGATGGCTAGCGCGGTGCCAATGGAAACGGTTGTGGAGTTCATTAAAAGGATCAACGCAGGGAATGTAGATAAGTTGTGTGAGCTCATGACCGAAGATCACGTGTTCCAGGATGCGCTAGGTAAACGATTCATTGGGCGTGAGACGTTGCGAGCCGGTTGGAAGATGTATTACGAAATGGTTTCGGATTACAGAGTCCGCGGCGAACAATTTTTTGTAGATAAGAACGTTGTGGCGGTGTTTGGTACGGCTAGCGGCACGACCAAGCGCGACGGCAAATTTTCCAGCGACGGGTTCTGGGAGATACCGGCAGCCTGGAAAGCTATCGTGCGGGATGGGCGAATTGCCGAGTGGTGCGTGTATGCGGAGTCTTCACGCGCGTGAAAATCTTGTTGAGCCCTGCTGATAGAAAATCCTTATGACCGAAACTGACTTGCTGCAGTTGCTGGATGCAGTGCGCTCTGGGGCGCTGGCTCCCAGGAAGGCTATCGAACGGTTGAAGCTGCTGCCGTTTGAGGATCTGGATTTCGCGAAGGTGGATCATCATCGCGCGTTGCGGCAGGGATTTGCTGAAGTTGTTTTTGGGAAGGGCAAAACCGCTACGCAGGTGGCGGAAATAGTGACAGCGCTGCTGGGGCGAAAGCCTGGGCGACAAAATGTTCTGGTGACGCGCTCGGATTCGAAGATGTTTGCCGCGGTAAAACGAGCTGCCGGAAAAAAAAATGGAGCGGTGACTTTTCATCCACTTTCCGGCGCGATCACTATCGAACGCAATCAGGAAATATCCGGTAAGGGAACTATTGTCGTGGTTTCCGCGGGGACCAGCGACATTCCGGTGGCCGAAGAAGCGGTACTTACGGCGCGCTTGATGGGCAATCGCGTCGAGCATCTTTATGACGTGGGTGTGGCGGGGATTCACCGGCTGTTGAAGCACAGCGAAGGATTGATGCGCGCGCGGGTGATTATTTGCGTGGCTGGAATGGAAGGGGCGTTGCCGAGCGTGGTTGGAGGATTGGTGGCGGTTCCGGTGATCGCGGTGCCGACCAGCGTGGGTTACGGAGCGAGTTTTGGTGGAGTAGCAGCTTTGCTGGGGATGCTGAATAGTTGCGCGTCGAATGTGACGGTGGTCAATATTGATAATGGGTTTGGCGCGGCGCGGGTGGCGAGCTGCATTAACCGGTTGTGAGTGATAAGGCTTCGCGAAAATTCCTCACCTAAAAAAGTGGCACATTCACGTTCTGTTTTGCCTCAGTGAAACTTCCACACAGATCATTCGGGCTTTAAGAGGACCTTCATTACGCCAGGTTGCTGCGCGTATTGAATTGCGGCGGGAGCTTCGCTTAGTGGAAATGTGCGGGTGATAAGCGGGCATGGGTCGACTTTTCCTGTGCGCAATAGCGTGATGGCCTTTGCGAAAGGGCCGCAGCGCGACCCGACTAATGTGATTTCTTTTACGACCAGCGGCCAGGTTTCTACCGGGGTGGCGCCGTGAAATGTGGACTTCAGGATCAGGGTGCCGCGCGGCTCGGTCATGTGTTGAGCAAGCGCAAGACCAGAAGGCGATCCAGTGCCTTCCACGACCAAAGCAAAATTATCTTTCCCGCGTTTCAGATCCGAAGGTTCGCCGCGAACGATTTGCGTTTCGATACCGGCTGCGGCGGCCTGCTGTAATTTGTCTTTGTGCTTGCCATACATGACGACGCGTGGGAGGGCGGTGCGGAGGACGCGGGCAATTAATTGGGCGAGTTTGCCGTCGCCCAGGACGGCGGCTTGACCAAATTGTTTGACGTTGACCTGGGCCAGGATCTCACAGGCGGCGGCTAGCGGCTCGACGAATACGGCTTGTTCGTCGGTGGTGGAATTGGAAATGAGGTGAAGATTCTCGAGGGGCAGTGCCAGATATTCGGCGAAAGCGCCATCGTGATTCACGATGCCGAGAACAGTGCGGTGGGCGCAGTGAGTTTTGAGGCCGCGGCGGCAGAATGCGCAGGTAGGGCGATAGTTATAAGCGGAGCAGGAAACGTTGATTTCGCCGGCGACACGTTTGCCGAGCCATTTCGTTTTTTCTTTAGCGGAGACATCGTTGACAGCCGCAACTTCGCCGACAAATTCGTGGCCGGGAACTCCGCGAAAGGCATGATAGCCGCGAAGAATCTCGACGTCGGTGTTGCAGATGCCTGCCAGGAGAACGCGTACGAGCGCCCAGCGGGGGCGGAGTTGCGGGAGCGCTTTGTTTCGCGCGGCGAGCTTTTTATTTTTAACTGTGAAGGCGAGCATGGAATGTTTTGGGGTCTAAGGTTCTGTGCACTTTCAGCGGAGGGCGGCGGCGAGGGATGCTGCCAGTTGCGGCTCCTGCTCGGGAAACACAGTGCGTAAATCCAGGATCACGCGGTTTTCTTCCACGCGGGCAATAACGGAGGGACCGTGGGCAGGGCGGCGCAGGCGTTGCTCTAATTTGGCGGCGGCATATTTAGGGCTCGATACGCGAATAATTTTTGAGGGTAAAGATTGGTCCGGCGTCGAACCACCGCCGGCCAAAGAAACGCCATCCGCGATCTCCATCTTTGCGTCAGCAGAGGGCAAAAGAGATCGCACATGGCGCAGAAAATTTTCCGCGCGTTGCCGAAGCTCTTCCGCGGTTAGGCGAATCATGCGCTGCGCGGGGATTTCTTCCCACGCGGAGCGCAGATAAGCATTAAGGGTGACTTCCAGCGCGACGATGGTGAGCTTGTCGACGCGAAGCGCCCGAAACAGCGGATGGCGGCGTACACGTTGCACTAAATCTTTTTTGCCGGCGATGATTCCGGCTTGCGGGCCACCGAGGAGTTTGTCTCCACTGAACATCACCAGCCCAACACCGGCCTCGATGCTGTGGCGCACGGTGGGCTCCGCGAAACCGCTGGCGCGCAGATCGACGAGGGAGCCGGAGCCGAGGTCCTCCACCAGCGGGATGGAATGGCGTTCACTGAGCTCGGCGAGTTCCGCGAGGGAGGGCTTTTCCGCGAAGCCGGTAATCTTGAAATTGGAAGGATGCACGTGCAGCAGCACGCGAGTGTTTTCGTTCATGGCGTTTTCGTAGTCGCGCAGGCGCGTGCGGTTGGTGGTGCCCACTTCGCGAAGAATGGCACCGCTCTGCGCCATGATTTCCGGGATGCGGAAGCCATCACCGATTTCGATCAGCTCGCCGCGAGAAACAATGACTTCGCCAGCCCGGGCGAGAGTGGCAAGAACCAGCAGAACAGCGGCCGCGCAGTTGTTCACGACGATGGCGTCTTCCGCGCCGGTCAGGCGCGCGAGCAATCCGGCGGTGTGATCGTCGCGCCGGCCGCGTGCACCGGATGCCAAGCTATATTCGAGATTGCTGTATTGAGTGGCGGCGTTTTTTATGGCCGCGACCACGCCTGCAGCGAGCGGTGCGCGGCCCAAATTGGTATGCAGGATGACGCCGGTGGCGTTGATGACTGACTGAAGCGAGGGTTGAAGCATGCGGTCGGCTTCCGCAGCAATTAGTTCATCAATGGAATCGAAATCGAGCGTTGTGACAGTGACCGACGGGCTAACCGATTGAGGAGCGAGGATCTGCGCTCGCAGTGCGCTCAACACTTCGCGGAGCAGCAGAACGAGCTGGTCGCGATCCATGCGTTTGGCATATTCGGCCAAACGAGGGCGCGATAATAGTTCATCGACGCCGGGGATGCGCCGCAATTGTTCTGCCTGTTCAGGGGAGATGGCGGCTTTCGACCGCGTTGCTATCCGGTAGGCTCGAAATTTGCGAGGTTTGCGGGCGTCCACGGCTGTATTTCAGCACAAGCTAGCGGTGTACCGCAATGAGGGTGGGTGCGGCTACGTACACGATTCGCACGAAACCGCACGGGTTCCATTGACCGGGGCAGGGGCAGCTTCTAGCATATTAGTTAGAGGGTGCCCCGCGTGGCCGTATCGACCACCACTATCAGTATTGATGAGGAGTTAAACCAGTTCGAGCGCGACATTCGCCAATTGAAGATCGAGTATGAACAGTATTTTGGCGGAGGACGAAAGCGGCCGCCCACGGAAATTGAGTGGCGGCTCGAAATGGTGGCCAAGCGCTATGCGGAGCGTAGCGGTGAGTTGAAGTTCGGCCAGCGCTTCCGGTACAACAACCTCACGCAGACCTACGCAAAATACAAAGACGTTTTTCGCAAGCGACTGCAGCAGAAAGAAGAAGGCAAAGTATCGCGGCATTTTGGCTCAGCGGCCAAGAAGATTGAAGCGGAACGCGAAGAAAAGCGAGCGGCAACGCGATTGAAGGCTGAGGCGGAGGCCAAGAGCGAAACGGAGAAGGCGCTCTTTCGCGTGGTGTGCTCCAAGCCGGAGCAAGAGGTGGACAAAATCACCAAACTTTACGAGGCATTTTTGGAGGCCAAGCAAAAAGCGGGAGAGGATACGCTCAAGTTTACGCGATCGAATTTCCACGAATTTGTGACCAAAAAGACGAGAGATTTGCAGAAGACCAAGCATTGTAGGGATGTCGAGTATGTGGTCGAGGTGGTGGAGGGGCACGTAAAGCTGAAAGCGCTAGTGAAGAGTTGATTCGCTGCGCAAGACGTTATGGCATTTATTGAAGATTCCCTCCTGAAGTTTTTTCAACCTTAGCAGTCCAAGCAATTAACACCGAATCAAAACATGTTGGTTGCAGTTGAGGTTGAAAGACGTTTTTTGCTTTCGCCGGTGCGCGGCGCTTACACTGTTGGCCGTTCGTACGGGGAGGAAGCAGATGGCGGTGCAGCGCGCGTTGATCAGCGTATTCGATAAAACCGGGGTACTGGAGTTTGCAAAGCGGGTAAATGCGCTGGGCATTGAGATTCTGTCTACCGGCGGCACGGCAAAGTTACTGCGCGACGCTGGGGTCGCGGTGAAAGATGTTTCGGAATTTACCGGGTGGCCGGAGATGCTGGGTGGGCGGGTGAAGACGCTACATCCGAAAGTGCATGGCGGATTGTTATTCCGGCGAGGTCATGCGGAAGATCAGAAGCAAGCGGCGGAACACGGAATCGCGCCCATCGATCTGGTGGTTGTGAATCTGTATCCCTTCGCGGAAACGGCCGCGAAACCGGGACTGAAAGCGGGGGAGTTAATTGAAAACATTGATATCGGCGGCCCCACGATGTTGCGTTCGGCAGCAAAGAATTTTGAGAGCGTGACGGTGGTGACCGATCCGGCGGATTACGAGCGGGTGGCGGGGGAACTGGAAGCGGGGCGGGAGACTTCGCTTGCGACGCGGCTAGATTTGGCGCGTAAAGTTTTTGCGGCAACGTCGAGCTACGACGGCATGATTACCACCGAGCTGGAGCGACTCTCGGCTAGGGCGCCAACGATTGAGTTGATCGAGAAGCAGCCTTTGCCGGAGCGTTTGCACATCGCTTTGCGGCTGCAGCAACCTTTGCGTTATGGAGAAAATCCGCACCAGTCCGCGGGGCTTTACGTTCCGGCGGGAGGCGCGCCTCGGGGATTGGCGTCGGCGAAGCAACTGCAGGGCAAAGAGCTTTCCTACAACAATTTTGTGGATTTGGAAGCGGCGCGCAGTTTGGCGGGAGAATTTTCCCGTCCGGCCGCGGTGATTATCAAGCACAACAATCCTTGCGGAGCGGCGGAGCAAGAGACGTTGTTGGATGCGTACTTGAAAGCCCTGGCCAGTGACCCGGTTTCGGCGTTTGGGGGGGTGCTGGCTTTCAACCGGGTGGTGGACGCGGCGACGGCCGAAGAGGTCGCGAAACTTTTCGTGGAGTGCATTGCCGCGCTGGGATTCGACGAAAAAGCGAAGACCATTTTTGCGGCCAAGAAAAACTTGCGGTTACTGGAACTTCCGGGGAACGGATTGGAGCCTGACCGGGAACTACAATTGAAGCGCATCCTTGGAGGTGTGCTGGTGCAGCAGCCGGACCTGGGAGAAATTAAAGAAGGGGAGCTGCGCACGGTCACCAAGCGTGCGGCGTCCCCGGAAGAAATGAACACGCTGCGCTTTGCCTGGAAAGTCTCGAAACACGTAAAGTCAAACGCTATCGTATTCGCGAAAGATGGGGCGACGCTGGGCGTGGGCGCGGGACAAATGAGCCGCGTGGACTCCGTGAAACTGGCAGTGATGAAGGCGCAGAGTTCGTTGCAGGGCAGCGTAGTGGCGTCGGATGCTTTTTTCCCATTTCCGGATGGCGTGGAGGAAGCAGCCAAAGCGGGGGCCACAGCGGTGATTCAGCCGGGCGGGTCAGTGAAAGATGCGGACGTGATAGCGGCGGCGGACCGGTTGGGAATGGCCATGGTTTTTACGGGGATGCGACACTTCTTGCACTAAAACGGGTAGAAACCTGCTTGCTCATTTACGAATCCAACCTCATACACACCGTGTGATGTGGCCGTAAATCAGGGATATGCATTTTCGACGCAGTTGATTTAGGCCTAATTTAGACTGGTTCGGTACCTGGTCATGGCAACGCGGTCGGGTTTGATTTTTGACCCCGCTACAGGCACATGGGATACTTTCCTTTTGGGGCATTCATGAACTTTCGACGAATGATTCTGGCGTTTCTCCTGGCGAGTGCCACGGGTGGCGCAAGCTTGTGTCAAACCGCGGGGCAACCGGCTTCTCCCGCGGAAAAGTCGCAAGACAAGAGCAATGTGCCGGCGGCGACGCAGGACAAGCAAACCAGCGAGTCTTCCGCGCAGGTGGCGAAGACCCCTTCGCGCGCAGATGCCTATTACAACTTCACGATGGGGCACATCTACGAGCAGCAGTACGAGTCCACCAGCAAGCCCGAGTACGCCACGCAGGCTATCGATGCTTACAAAAGGGCTTACGCACTCGACCCCAAGTCTCCGGTGATTGGCGAGCGCCTTGCGGAAATGTATTGGAAGGCGCAGCGCACCCATGAAGCAGTGACCGAAGCGCAGGCGCTGCTGAAGCGGGACCCTAACGACATTCAGTCGCGGCGGCTGCTGGGCAGGATTTATCTGCGGAGCCTGGGCGATTTCAGCGTCGGCAACGGGCAATCGGAGATTGTGGAGCGGGCGATCGAGCAGTACGCGGAAATTTACCGGCTGGATTCTACCGACGCCGAATCGGCGCTGTGGCTGGCGCGACTTTACCGGTTGAGGAATGAGCACGACAAGGCCGAAGCGGTTTTGCGCGGCATGCTGAAAGAAGATCCCGAGAACGAGCCGGCTATTGAACAGTTGACGCAACTGCTGCTGGACGAAGGCAAGGCTCCGGAAGCGATCGCGCTGCTCGAAGAAGTCACGTCGCGTTCCCCGTCACCGGCCATGCTGGATTTGCTGGGCGATGCGTACACGCAATCTCACGATTTGCCTAAGGCTGAGACTGCGTATCGCAAGGCCACTGAGCTGGATCCTTCAGAACTCAGCCACCAACGGGGGCTGGGCCAGACTTTGATGGCTGAAGAAAAGTACTCGGACGCGCTGGCGGTTTATCAGAAGTTGACGGATCTGATGCCGGACGACGCGGACGTTTATCTGCGGATGGCGCAGATTTACCGCGAGCTGCATGACCTGAGCAAGGCCGAAGATAACCTGGTGAAGGCGCGGCAATATGCGCCGGGCAGCCTGGAAGTGATGTACAACGAGGCGATGTTGTATCAGGCGCAAGGACGGAATGAGGATGCCATTCGCGTGTTGTCTGACGCGGTGACGGGCATCAAGGCCCAACCGGCGGGATCACCTTCACGGGCACATTCGTTGGGGATTTTGTATCAGCAGTTGGGGCAGCTGTATCGCGACTCGCAAAACTATCAGGCGGCGATATACACCTATCAGGAACTGGGGCGCCTTGGTGAAGAAGAGGATCGGCGCGCTCGTTTGCTGATGATGGATATCTATCGCGCGGCGAAGGATCTGCCGAAAGCGCTGCAAACGGGTAAGGATGCGGTGGCCAAGTATCCGAGTGATGTGTCGTTGCGCTCGAGCGAAGCGCTATTGCTGGGCGAGAGTGGACAAACCGATGAAGGCGTGAAGATGTTGCGCACGCAGCTCACCGGGAAGCCGGGGGATCGCGATGTCTATCTGAATATCGCGCAGGTATATGAACGCGGACGGCATTACAAGGAAGCGGAAGAAGCCGCGAAAGCTGCGGAAGTTTTGCCGGGGCAGCCGCGTGATAACGAGATGGTGTGGTTTCTGCTGGGCGCGATTTATGAACGGCAGAAGTTTTTTGATCGCGCGGAAGAGCAGTTCAAGAAAGTGTTGGCGGTGAATCCGCGGAATGCGCCGGTATTGAATTATTACGGGTACATGCTTGGCGATCTGGGGATTCGGCTGGACGAAGCGGAGGCTTTGGTGCGGCGTGCGTTGAAGGAGGAGCCGTTCAGTGGCGCTTATCTCGACAGCCTGGGTTGGATTTATTTGAAAGAAAACAAACTGGGTGAATCGGAAGTTGCGCTGCGAAAAGCGCTGGAGCATGAAAGCCACGACGCGACCATTCATTCGCATTTGGGCGATTTGTATGCGAAGACGGGGCGGCCGGAGATGGCGGCATCGGAGTGGGAAAAGTCGCTGGTGGAATGGAAGCATTCGCTGCCAGCGGATGTGGAAACGGATAAAATCGCGGAACTCGAAAAGAAGCTATCGCAAATGAAGCATCGCGTCGCGCAGAAGTCTTCTGCGCAAGAAAACAAGCCGCAATAAGGCGCATGCGCGAAGTACGCATTCCCTCCTTTGCAAAAATAAATCTGCGACTCGACATTCTCGGGAAACGTGCGGACGGTTATCACGAGTTGCGCACGATTTTTCAGACAGTGTCGCTGCACGATGAATTGCGGCTGCGGACGAGCAAGAGCAGCGAAATTTTGTTGACCATTCATGGAAACGACGAGCTCGCACGCGAGCCCGTAAAGAAAAATCTGGCGTACCGTGCCGTTGACGCGTTGCGGCGGGAGCTGAAGATTCACACCGGCGTTGAAATCGAGTTGCGTAAGACGATTCCTTCGGGCGGCGGGCTGGGCGGTGGGTCAAGTAACGCGGCTGCGGCGCTATTTGGGTACCTGCAACTGATCGGACGAAAGTTGCCGATAGCGGTGTTGATTGAATTGGCGGCGTCGCTGGGCGCGGACGTGCCTATATTTTTATTTGGGGGGCGGGCGTTGGGAGCGGGAAGAGGCGATGAGATTTACCCGTTACCTGATATTGCCAAGCTGGCGCTACTGATCGTCGCACCGCGCGATATTCGCGTGCCTACGCCCGACGCGTTTCGCTGGCTGAATGCGCCGGTGCGCAACGCGGCTACGTTGACAAAACTGGCCGCAGACCCTAAACTTTGGGAGTTCTGTGCTCTGTCCTGGAGCGCGCAGGGAAACGGGCTTTCAAACGATTTTGAGAAGCCAGTTTTCAAACGCTATAACCGGCTGGATCAAATCAAGCGGGTTTTGCTTCAAAAGGGAGCTGCAGAAGCCTCGTTGGCGGGTAGCGGTTCGGCGGTGTTTGGAGTTTTCCCGAGCCCAACGATGGCGCGCCGAGCCGCTGTTGGGTTTCCGCACGACTTGACCTTCGTTTGCGAAACAATTTCGCGCGACAGGTATCTCCGCGCTGTTAAAGGCGCGCGTGTCGTTCGTTGAGCCGCAGCGTCCGCCGTGTCCGTCAAACCAATGTGAGGCAGTTCGCGGAATTGATTTTTGGTTAATCCGGTTGATTGGAAGTGATCGGACCCCGCAAGACCCGGGTTCATACCTCAACTGCGAACCCGGGGCACCCTGCCGTGTCCATCGCTAAGAGGAAGAGAAATGCAGGAGCGCGCGCTTCGTGGATGACGACCGGTTCAAGATATTTTCGGGCACGGCGCATGTGCCGCTGGCTGAAAGTATTTGCCGCAACCTGAATGTGACGATCGGCAAGGCGTTGCTCGGGCGTTTCAGCGACGGCGAGATTTATTTTCAGATTCTGGAAAACGTGCGCGGCGCGGATGTTTTTGTGGTGCAGCCCTGCTGCTATCCGGTAGATAACCATTTGCTGGAGTTGCTGCTGATGATCGACGCGTTCAAGCGGGCGTCGGCGTGGAGAATCACCGCGGTGCTGCCGTATTACTGCTATGCGCGGCAAGACCGCAAGGACAAGCCGCGAGTACCGATATCCGCGAAGCTGGTGGCGGACTTGTTGGAGACCGCGGGAGCCAGCCGCGCATTGACGCTGGATTTGCACGCACCGCAGATTCAGGGCTATTTCGACGTGCCGGTGGACCATTTATACGGCTCACCAGTGTTGGTGGACTATTTCCGGCAAATGCATTTGCCGGATTTGACGGTGGTGTCGCCGGATGCGGGCGGCGTGGAGCGGGCGCGATCGTTTGCAAAGAGGCTGGGGGCGCCGCTGGCGATCGTTGATAAACGACGCGTGGATGTGGACGTCAGCGAAGTGATGAACTTGATCGGAGACGTTCGCGGGCGGAGTACGTTGATCGTCGATGACATTATCGATACCGCGGGGACGCTGGTGAAAACAGCCGAAGCGCTGATGCGGGAAGGGTCTACGCAGGTGTTCGCGGCGGCGACGCATGCGGTGCTTTCGGGTCCGGCGGTGGAGCGCATCGAAAAGTCGTGCATTAAAGAAGTGGTGGCTACCGATTCGGTGCCATTGGGCGAAGCGGCGAAAAAGTTAAAGAAGCTGAAAGTATTGAGCGTAGCGGATTTGCTGGCGCGCGGGATTCGCTCGATTCACGAAGAAACGTCGATCAGCGAATTGTTTATTTGACCTTCGCAAGAGATTGTTGCAGGACATTTTTTGCCGGACCGATTCATAAACGAGATTGCGTAGCAGCACGAGGGAAGGAAATTAAGATGGCTCAAGAAAAAATTGTTGTAGAAGGGGCGGCCCGCGCCAAGCGAGGCAAGAATGAAAACCGCAGATTGCGGCTGACCGGTAAGGTGCCTGCAGTGTTGTACGGCGGCAAAGGTGATGCCATCACGCTGGCGTTGAATGCCAAGCAATTGGGCGCGATCTTCCGTTCCGAGAGCGGGCACAACACATTGTTTCAAGTGGACCTGAGCGGCAAGCACGAACCGGCGATCTTGAAGGATTGGCTGGTGGATCCGGTGACGGGAAACCTGCTGCATGTGGACCTGCTGCGCGTGGCGATGGATGTGCGCATGCGCGTAAAAGTTCCGGTGCACACCTTTGGCGAACCCGCCGGTGTGAAGCAGCAAGGCGGCGTGTTTGAAATCGTTACGCGCGACGTGGAAATCGAATGCTTGCCGGCGGAGATTCCGACGGAGTTCAAGGCGGACGTGAGCGGACTGATGATGGGGCAACAGTTGCGCGCCAGCGATCTGACGATTGATAAGAACATGAAGCTGGTTACGGATCCGGAACGCGTACTCGCGCACGTTGTGGCGCTGCGCGTCGAAGAAGAGAAGCCGGCGGATGCGGTGGCGGCGGATGCTGCGGCGCCTGCGGAGCCGGAAGTCATCAAGAAGGGCAAGAAGGAAGTGGAAGGAGAAGAGGGCGAGGAAGAGGCGGCCAAACCCAAAGCTGCGGAGAAGAGCGACAAGGGCGAGAAGAAGAAGTAACACGCGGCGGTTGGCGCTGCGGGTTTTTTGTCCACATGAACTACGGAACGAACTACGAAATGCTTCACGAAATGTTTTGCGGGGAATGCGGAGTGTATGCGGCTGATTGTTGGACTTGGCAATCCCGATCCGGAGTATCAGTGGACGCCGCACAACCTGGGATTCATGGCGATAGATGAGCTGGCGAATCGTAACGGGATTCGCGTTTCGCGGCCGGAAGGCAAGGCGCTGGTCGGGCGGGGAAAGCTGGCGGGAGAAGATGTGCTGCTGGCGAAACCGCAAACGTACATGAATCTGAGCGGCATTTCTGTGCGGGAACTGTTGGAAAAGTACGAGCTGGGGCCGACCGATTTGCTGGTGATGTGGGACGAAGCGCAGTTGCCGATGGGCACGATTCGCATCAGCGGCGAAGGCAGCGCGGGCAGCCACAACGGTGCTAAGTCGGTGATCGGGTCGTTGGGGACGCCAGTGTTTGCGCGATTGAGACTTGGTTGCGCGCCGGAGCACGAAGTGAGCAGCCGCAAAGAATATGTGTTGCGGCCGATGCGCAAGGGCGAGCTAGAGGTTGCGTCGGAGATGGTCGCGGAAGCGGCCGATGCGGTGGAAATGATCGTGGCGCAGGGAATCGATGCGGCCATGAATAAGTATAACCGGCGAAAAGAGACGCCGGCGGATGAAGCGGAAACGTAGATGAGTTTGCCGGGCGAGTACCCGGAGAGAAGAGAAACGAGGGCAAGATGGAAGAGCGGCTATACGATTTGATTTTTATTGCGCGGCCGGCAACGGCGGAAGAAGACGTGAAGAAAGTGCTAACGGTTATCGAGCACACCTGTACGGAAAAGGGCGGGAAGGTCGAGAAGGCGGAGACCTGGGGCACGCGCAAACTGGCGTACAAAGTGGCCAAGCATCGTGAAGGCATGTACTACTACCAGCAGATTCGCACCTCGCATCCGGATTTGATCGCGGAGCTGGAGCGGCGTTTACGGGTGCAGGATACGGTCATTAAATATCAGACGGTGCGGTTGGATGAAGATTTGAAGCGGCAGAAGAAGTTGGTGGACAAGCGGGACAAGCGTACCGCGCGGCGTCCACGCCGTGCCACGGCTCCTCCTGCGGCGGCTGCGTCTTCGGCGCCGCCGGCTGCACCAGAGCATAACGCTCCAGCGAGCTAGTTTTTAATTGATCCGGCTGCGCTTTCTTTAGAGATCGAGTTGAGGCTGGAAAAATTTAGTTGAGATTGTTTTTGCGGTTCAAGTGAAAGGGTGGCGGGTATGGCAGAGGAACAGAAACAGGCAACAGCGCCGAGCGCACCTCCGCGTCGTGATGGCGGAGGCGGTCACGGTGGCGGCCACAGCGGCGGCGGGCACAGTGGCGGAGGCCACAGCGGTGGCAGTCATGGGGGGCCGCGGCGTGAAGGCGGGCCGGGCGGGCCTGGTGGTCCGGGTGGACCACGCCGTGGGAAGCGCCAATATTTTCGCAAGAAGAAAGTCTGCAAATTTTGCGTCGAGAAGATGGACTTTATCGACTACAAGCGCGCGGACATTCTTTCGCAGTTTGTGCAGGAACGCGGGAAGATTCTGCCTAGGCGCATGACCGGGGTGTGCTCGCGGCACCAGCGATGGCTGGGCGTGGCGATCAAGCGCGCGAGAAACATTGCGTTGCTGCCGTTCGCGGGGAGCGCGGCGGGGACGCAGCAGCCTCGCGCGGTGGTAGCGGCAGCGGCTGGAGCGCCAGCGGGGACTCACGCGACGACACCGCCAGCTGCGGCACCGACAGAAGTTTCCAACGCATAAGAATTAATAATCGCGGTCACGTCAAGACGAGGAACGGGAGCGAAGAGGAAAGAGCATATGCAAATTATTCTTCAGGAAGATATCGAGAAGCTAGGACATCGCGGGGACGTCGTGACGGTAAAGCCCGGGTACGCGCGTAATTTTTTGTTGCCGCGCAAGCTCGCGGTGGAGGCCAGCACCGGGAATTTGAAGGCCATTGAAAAGATTCGCGGTTCGCTGGCGAAAAAGACGGCCACGGAGATGGAAGCAGCGCAGAAGCAGGCTGCTGCGCTGAACGGCGTGGAGCTAGCATTTACGCGCAAGACCGGCGAGAACGACCAGCTATTCGGCTCGGTCACCACAGGCGATATTGCCGACGCGCTGGAAACCAAGGGCTTCAAGATCGACAAACGGCAGATTCATACGGCGGAGCCGATCAAGGCGCTGGGAGATTTCCGCGCGACCGTGAAAGTTTTCCGGGACATTACCGCCGAAGTCAAAGTGCAGGTGCAGAAGGAAGGGCAAGCGGCGTAATTTTATTTTTAGTTTAGCGATTGAGGAGGCACATCCTACTTGTGCCTCTTTTTTTTGTGTCAGTAGAAAAAGGTTTTGTGCAACAAAATTCTTTGGCGAAAAAAGTTTTGCACAAAATTTTCGCGGCGATGCACAGGTTGAAATGGGATTGCTTGTTGACGATGGTTTCAGTTCAGCACACAATGCGTTTCATTAAATTACTTCGGTGCGGTGCAAATCCAATCGAGTCCTAAGCGTCCACCACTCGAAAATTTCTTTTCCTTGCCCCCGGGGCCGGGAACATGCTACAAATTTCGCCTAGGCGAAGATAAGGCGAATACGAGGTGCGTCCCAGTTATGGCTGTTGATAGCGTTCTAGAAAAGCCGTTGCCCAGTAATCTGGATGCCGAGCGTTCGGTTCTTGGCGCCATTCTGCTGGATAACAACGCGCTCAATCCTGCCGTCGAGCATTTACGTCCCGAAGATTTTTTCATGGAGCAGCATCGGCGCGTATTCACGCAGATGATTGCGTTGGGCGAGAGCCAGCAGGCCATTGACCTGGTTACACTAACGGAAGAACTGCATCGCCGCGGCGATCTGGAAGCTTCGGGTGGCGCGCCGTATCTGGCCGCGCTAGCCGATGGCATGCCGCGCGTTTCGAATGTGGAGCACTACGCGCGCATCGTGAAAGAAAAAGCGATGCTGCGCAATTTGATTCACGCCACGCACAATATTCAGCAGCGGGCGTTTGAAGGGGAGGATGGCGCTGACGCCATTCTGGATAACGCCGAGTCTTCGATTTTTGCACTGGCGGAAGATCGCGTGCGCGCCGGGTTGATTCCGGTGAGGGACATCGTTCGCGACAATTTCGAGCGCCTCGAAAGAATTTTTCGCGAGGGCAAAAGCATCACCGGGGTTGCGACAGGGTATGGGGAGCTGGATAAGCTGACCTCGGGGCTGCAGCCATCGGAATTGTTGATCCTCGCGGCGCGGCCCTCGCAGGGGAAAACCGCGCTGGCGCTGAACCTGGCGGAAAATATTTCCATTCGCGCGGGGCACCCTGCGGCGATCTTCAGTCTGGAAATGTCGAAGGAGTCGCTCCTGCAAAGGCTGGTGGCTTCGGTGGCGCAGATTGACGCGCACAAATTCCGGACCGGGCATTTGAGCAAAGAAGATTGGCGGCGCATGACCGAGGCGCTGGGAGTCATTTCGGCGGCCCCTCTATGGATTGACGATGCGGGGTCTATCAGTGTGCTGGAGATCGGAGCAAAGGCGCGGCGGCTGAAGCGGGACAAGGGACTTTCGCTGTTGATCGTGGATTACCTACAGCTTATTACCGCGCGGGGACGATTCTCGAATCGCAACGAGGAAGTGGCCAGCATTTCGCGCGCGCTGAAAGGCTTGGCGAAGGAGTTGCAGATTCCGGTGCTGGTGCTTAGCCAGTTGACGCGCGCGCCGGAACGCGATGATCGCGGACCGCAGCTTTCGGATTTGCGCGAGTCGGGCGCCATCGAACAGGACGCGGACGTGGTCATGTTCATTTACAGGCCACACTTTTTTAAACAGGGAGCTACTCCGGAAGAGCGGGAAGAGACGGAGCTCAAGATTGCCAAGCAGCGAAATGGACCGACGGAAAGCGTGAAATTTGTTTTCCGCAGCCGGTTGACACGCTTTGAAGAAGCCGCGCCAGATGCGTTTTCGCAGTTTGCCGCTGATGATATGTAGAGGATTGTGATGCGGCGTTATGTTCCGCTGCCATGTAAAGTTTTTATGTACAGCTAGACACGGTGCGGCCTACGAGCCACGCTGATCGATCCGGCAGCGATACGGGCGCTGTCCCAGCCGTTTTCGGGTCTAAGCTGCAAGTTGCTTGGGCGCTTCACATTAGCGGATTTTCTGGCAGATTCGCTCTTTCTCAATCAACCGGCACGCGACGTGCCCTGTACGAAGGTGCAGTTGCCCACTGTTGTCATTCACGCGGCAGTTTTCAGGCGTAAAACCACCCATGCCGCGTGGATGACGTAAACTTATTTTTCGTTGGAATAAACATGGCACGCACCCTGAAAAATCCCACGAAACTCAATATGCGGCCCGTTTGGGCGGATGTTTCGCTCCCGGCGCTGATTCATAATTTCGAATCGATTCGGTCCTATGTAAACCCGCGAAATGAAAAGCGGCGTACGCCGAGGCAGGTGCTGTGCATCGTGAAAGGTAACGCGTATGGCCATGGCGGCCCGGAGGTAACCAAAGCTCTGGAGAGGGCCGGGTCGGACTGGTTTGGGGTGACCTGCACGGAAGAAGGCATCGCGTTGCGCAAGGCTGGGGTGCGTAAACCAATTTTGATTTTGACGAGCTTTGTGCCGGGCGAAGAAAAGCGATTGCTGGAACACAATTTGACGGCGGTGATTCATCGCTGCGAGCAATTGTCACAATTGGAGACTGCGGCGGCGCGGCGTGGGGAAAAAAAAGTTTCGTTTCATCTGAAAATCGATTCCGGGATGAATCGCCTGGGCATAGCGCCGGCGAATGTAGATTGTTTTGCGCGGCAGCTTGGTAAGGCTCGGCATCTACAGTTGGGCGGTGTGATGACACATTTCGCTTCGTCGGAGGCTTTTTCCGATACGGTGGCGGGGCGGCAGACACGGGAGCAAGAGGAGCGGTTTTTTGCGGCGCTGGAGCGGTTGCGCGTGCTTGGAATCGATCCGGGCATTATTCATCTGGCGAATAGCGGCGCGATCGTGACGCGTCCGGAAACGTGGGCGGACATGGTGCGTCCGGGCGTGATTTTGTACGGATACCATCCAGGATACGATCCCGTGGAGAAGCGCGCGGAATTTGAGAAGCGGCTGGCGCTCAAGCCGGTGATGAGTTTGCGCACGCGGATTATCAGCTTGCGGGATGTACCTGCGGGCGCGGGTGTTGGTTACGGGTCAAACTTCGTGCCACAGCAGGCTTCGCGCATCGCCGTGCTGGCAGCGGGATATGGAGATGGCATTCATCGCAGCCTGAGCAACCGGGGTAAGGTGCTGATTCGGGGAGCACTGGCACCTATCGTCGGAATTGTTTCCATGGACGTTACGATGATCGATGTCACGGCGGTGCCTGGCATTGAGATTGGCGATACGGCGACGATTTACGGAATGGACGGGCAGTTCAGTCATCCCGCGAACCTGGTGGCGCGCAGCCTTGGCACGGTTACTTCGGATCTGTTGTGCGTGGTAAGCCAGCGTGTTCCGCGGTTCTATGTGAAGTGATTGTATTTCTTTCATTTATTTATGGTGATCGCCCATCGGTAATTCTTGTTCGGGGGATTAGCGCTTTTCTATCGAATGTTTGACATCCGACTTGACTCGTTGGTAATGACAGGGTATATAAAGCATTACGGGCATGCCGTCGGAGGCAACGGCAGAGTTAGGTCTGTGGGCTCGCAGCGAAAGAGGGCTTACGGCGTAATAAAATCGCTGTAATGTTTCTTCACAATTATTTCGCATGAACCAAAAGACTCCAGGTAACAGACCGCGTCCGTCACTTTCATCCACTACGCCGCCGATGCGCGCCGCTGAGCGCCGCAGCACCTCGCAATTGGACTCCGCTGTGACCGCTGATTTATCCGATTCGACCAAAACAAAGTCATCAATGCATTGGGAGTTTTGGATTGTGCGGAGCCTGTTCACCCTCTTGATCGGGGTGCTTTGTTACGCCTTCGCGCCGTTCGGTTTGCGGAGCAGCGCCGCGGGAGTGGGAGTATTGCTTGCGCTGGTTATCGTGTTTGCGGAGTTCCGTCTGGCGCACGCGAGCATGGGCGGATTAATCGGCGGAGCTTTCGGGGCCCTGGCGGGAATGGCTGCCGCGTTATTGCTGACGTTGATCATCTCTTACACGTCGCAACCCGCTTCCACCAAGTCGTTTCTGGATTTTATCTCGTTACTGGCGTTCAGCTATCTGGGGATGACCACGGGCTTTCGTTGCGGGGAGCACTGGCGAATTCCGCGGCGCAAGGCGAAAGCAAGCAGCGAGAGTGCCGCAAACGAGTTGATGAAATTGCTGGATACCAGCGTGCTGATCGACGGCCGCATCGCGGAGATTTGCGAAGCACAATTTCTGGACGGGGTGCTGGCGGTGCCGCAATTTGTGCTGCATGAATTGCAGCTGGTGGCCGATTCGTCCGACCCGTTAAAGCGGCAACGCGGGCGACGCGGGCTGGAAGTGTTGCAGCGCATTCAGAAAATGCCGCAGGTGGAAGTGCGGGTGGTCGATGACGATTTTCCGAATACCACCGATGTGGATCATAAGTTGATTGAACTGGCGCGGCGCACCGGCGCGAAAATCGTAACGAATGATTTTAATCTGAACAAAGTTGCCACGGTGCAGGGATTTTCCGTGCTTAACGTGAATGAACTTGCCAATGCGCTGAAGCCGGCGGTGCTGCCAGGCGAAACGATGCACGTGCTGATTCAACGCGAGGGCAAGGAAGCCATGCAGGGCGTAGCTTATTTGAGTGACGGCACCATGGTGGTGGTCGACGGCGCGCGGCGGATGATCAACAAGAGCGTGGATATGATTGTGACTTCGGTGCACCAGACCACCGCAGGCAAGATGATTTTTGGGCGCGTGGACGAGCGCGTTGAGCCGGTCGGTCCTTATGCACGGTCTGCGGCGGCGGGACGAGGGGTTGCGGGCAATTCGACAGCATCGTACACGGCCGGCTCGAGTGCGCGGCAAGAAGAGGAAATCAATCGTGCGGCTGACGCCCAGGGCGGCGATCAGAATACTCTCGGGGTATCAGGGACGACTCCACAAACGGACGGCGAATAGCGCGCAGTTAGCAGGGAAACCCGCAGAGGACCGCGAATTTTCCACTCGGTATATAATCATCAGTTCATCGAGTCAACGTTGATCGAATCAATGTTAATCGGGTCACGGGACACGACTTTCAAACGATAAAAATGGGACAAATCACAGCCATTCTTCCGGCGTCGGGACTGGGTACGCGCATGGGCGCGGAGACCCCTAAGCAATTTCTGGAACTGGCGGGAACACCGATTGTCATTCACAGCCTTAGGCGGATTGCGGCGTGCCCGCTGGTCACCGACATTATTGTGGCTACGCGCGCGGATGTTATGGAGTCGTTGCAGACTACGATTCGGGCAGAGAAGTTCACGCAATTTGTGCGCGTGGTGCGTGGCGGAGATTCGCGGCAGGATTCCGTGGGGCAGGCGCTGCGCGAAGTGCCTGAGGATACTGAAATTGTGTTGGTGCACGATGCGGTACGGCCGTTTGTTACCGTGGAGCAAATCACGAGGGTGATTGAAGAGGCCCGGAAATGTAAAGCGGCGATCCTCGGGATTCCTGCAATGGATACCGTGAAAGAAGTGAAGCGGGCGAGTTTGCCGGAAGATGTGGCGCTGATTATTGGAACGATTCCGAGAGAGCGGGTGGTGCTGGCGCAAACGCCGCAAGCGTTTTCGGCGAAATTGTTGAAGGAAGCGTTTGCGCGGGCGGAGGCCGACGGAGTGAATACTTCGGACGACGCTGGCCTCGTGGAACGTCTTGGTCACGATGTGCACGTGGTGCTGGGGTCGGAGCGAAATATTAAAATTACCAGACCCGCGGATATGGAGCTGGCGCAGTTTTACCTGGAACGCGAGCGCAACAAGAAGTGAGCGTGCGCTGCGGCATCGGGTACGACCTGCACCGCCTGGAAGCAGGGCGCAAATTAATTATCGGCGGGGTCGAAGTGCCTTTTGACAAAGGTCCGGTTGGACATTCGGACGGGGATGTTGTGGCGCATGCGCTGTGCGACGCGCTTTTTGGCGCGGCGGGGCTGGGTGATATTGGCACGCATTTTCCGGATACCGATCCAAAGTGGAAAGGCGCTGACAGCATGCAATTTTTGGAGCATGCGGCCCGGCTACTTGGCGAGAAGAAATTTGCGATTGAGCATGTCGATGCAGTGGTGATTCTTGAGAGACCTAAATTGGGGCCTTATTTTCCGAAGATGCGCGAGACGTTGGCTAAGGCGCTTGGCGTTACCGCGGACCGCCTTCATTTGAAGGCCAAGACGAATGAAGGCGTTGACGCGGTAGGGCGCGGTGAGGCGATTGCCGCGTATGTGATTGCGACCCTCACAACGACCTAACGATGTTTGTTCGCTGAAGAAACATTTCTAGGTATGGCTGTTTTCACGATTAACAATTTTCTGATGTAGACTCCGATCACATGACTTCCGAAAGGCGAACGCGAGATTCGGTTGCCAATCTCTTCACGGGAACCGATGTCGGGGAAATTCTTCGCGAGCGCGGATGGATCGCCGGGGAAGAGTTTTCTTCGCAGTTGCAGGCATGGTGCGAACGTGCTGCGGCCATGCTTGGACCACACGTGGCCGATCGCGACGGACTCAGCGAACTTCTCGAGTTGATCTTCCACTATGATGCGGAGAAAGTGCTAGGGCGCGTGGAGACCCATGCGGTACTGGCGCGGTCTGGGGCCAGAGAAGTGGTGCGGCGGGTGGCATTGTTGTTGCTGGATGGCGGCGTGCTGGATTCGGAACGGTTCAAAGAAATCATTAACGTCATGAAAGCAGGATCGGATTTGAGGAGTCGGGATTTGTTTCATCCGATACGGCTGGTGTTGGCTGGACGGGCGGGCGAGGGAGCGCTGGATCGCGTGATTTTGCTGATCGATGAAGCGGCGGGGTTGCCTCTTGCCGTGCCGGTGAAACCTGCGCGTGTTCGAATACTGGAATTTTGTTCAGCGCTTGATTAAAAATGGCGAGCTGTGAATTTTGCTGGTGTTTTTCTATACACTGATTTCTCACATGAGTCCTCTCATTGATAGGTTGACAGGAATTAACGCAGTGCGCGAAGCGTTGCAGGCGGGCAGCGCGATTGATCGCGTGGTGATTGCGCGCGGGCGACAGGACACGCGCACGGAAGAAATTGTGCAACTGGCGCGCGGGCGCGGAATTGCGGTGCGATTTGAGGATCGCAGCCAAATCGACCGGTTAGCCAACACCAAAGATCATCAAGGAGTGGTGGCGCTGGCGGCAGCGCGGGCGGCGGGATCGCTTGACGATATTCTCGCGCACGCAAAGGCTGGCGGCCACGGCGGGTTGATAGTTTTGCTCGATGGCGTGGAAGATCCGCACAATCTGGGCGCCATCATACGAACGGCATTGGCGGCGGGCGCGCAGGGCGTGGTGATACCGGAGCGGCGCGCGGTAGGTTTGACGGATACGGTCGCACGCGCGTCGGCCGGGGCGCTGGTGCACTTACCGATTGCGCGGGTTACAAATCTAGCGCGCACGATGGAAGAATTGAAGGAAGCGGGTTACTGGCTGATTGGACTGGACGAAACGGCCGACAAAACTTATACGCAGGTGGATTACACTTCGTCGGTGGGAATTGTTTTAGGGGGAGAGGGCAAAGGCTTGCATGAGTTGACGCGCAAGCGTTGCGATTTTGTGGTTTCGCTGCCCACCAGCGGACCGGTGAAGTCGCTGAATGTTTCTGTGGCGGCAGGTGTGGTTTTGTTTGAGGCCTTGCGGCAGCGGGCTGCGAGCACAAAATAGCGACGCAAAAAACTTTGCGCCTGTGAGTCGGAGCGCTGAGATTATTTGTCGTACTGGATCAGGGAAAAAACGTCGAGGCCTGGGAGTTTGACGCGGCCTTTCAGGAAAGTCAGTTCTACAGCGAAGGCCAAGCCTTCGACTTTGCCGCCCAATTGTTGGATGAGTTTGGCGGTCGCCGCGGCGGTACCGCCCGTCGCCAGCAAATCATCACAAATAATGACGCGATCGCCGGGCTTGATGGCGTCTTCGTGGATTTCCAGCGTGTCGGTGCCGTATTCCAAAGAGTAGGAGACGCGGGCACATTTGGCGGGAAGTTTTTGAGGTTTGCGCACGGGCACAAAGCCGGCGTCAAGACGATAGGCTAATGCGGGAGCAAAAATAAAACCGCGCGCTTCGATGCCGGCGACGATGTCGATAGTGTGACCATTGTAATGCTCGCACAAGCGGTCGATCAGGATGTGGAAACCGCGCTTATCTTTCAGCAGAGTGGTCAAGTCGTAGAACAGGATTCCTGGTTTTGGATAGTCGAGCACTTCACGGATAAGTTTTTTTAAATCGTCCATTCAAACGGCTCCTGTCGTCGCGCTGGTTTTACCGCTGTAACGCAGCAGCGGACGGATCGTTACACGTTCATGCGTTCAATCGCCGCGGCCAATTACAAATACCTGGTCGTACTGTGGATCGGGCGAGGCAACTTCCTCACGGACTTCGGTAACGCTGGAAAAGCGCGGGCCGCGTTCGAGCAGGGTGCGCATCTCGCGAAGTTGCTGCGGGGAACCCATTACAAACACCTCAACGCGACCATCGTTGAGGTTTTTTACGTAGCCCCCAACTTTTATTTTGGCTGCGGCGCGCTGCGTGAAGTAACGGTACCCAACACCCTGGACGGTGCCGGAGATCAGATACTTTCTGGCTTGTTTTGGCTCGGTCACGAACCAAAAAATTGTAACAGAGAGACGGCTGATGGGAAAAAGCGGGGTGCTGCGCATGGCGAACAGACGCGACAATGCTTGACTTGGGTCTGATACTATGTTGATCTAGGCCTTGATTAAAATACCTTAAGAGAAATGTTGGAGAAGGCGAATGCGAAAACCTGAACAGCGGGATCTGTTTCCGGGAGCCCTGGAGATGATGATTCTGCGCACGCTGAAGAGGCAGCCCTTGCATGGCTACGCACTCGCGAAACATATCAAACATGTGTCGAATGATTTGCTGGAAATTGAAGAAGGGTCACTTTATCCGGCTCTGCAGCGGCTGCTCAAAGCGGAATTAGTGAAGGCGGAATGGGGTATTTCTTCAACGAACCGGCGGGTGCGGATATATAAACTGACGGCGGCTGGCGTCAAGCACTTGCAGCGCGAGATCTCGAGATTTGAGCAAATGTTTGAAGGCATTACGCGCGTGCTGGCGGCGATAAAGTTATGAGCTGGCTTACACAGTTGTTTTCGCGGCGGCGACTGTATAGCGATCTTTCCGCGGAGATTCAGGAACACCTGGACGAACGGGTCCAGGAGTTGATCGCGGAAGGCATGCCCAAAAAACATGCTGAGGCTGCAGCGCGGCGGGAATTTGGGAACGTGACGTTGATTCAAGAGGACAGCCGGGCAGTGTGGCGATGGCGATTGCTTGAGAATTTTGCGATCGATGTGCGTTACGGACTACGCTCGTTGGGGCGTTCACCTGGTTTTACGATGATTGTGGTTCTGACCCTGACGCTCGGGATCGGGGCGAATAGCGCGATTTTCAGTGTGATCAATGCGGTGCTGCTGAGGCCGTTACCGTTTCCCAACGCGTCCCAACTTGCGGATCTTTGTGCCAGGAGCACGCTATTTGATTTCCCACATCTGGGGGTATCGCTGCTGGATATCGCCGATATTCGGGCGAGCAGCACTTCATTTTCCGACCTGACTCCTTACCGATGGTCTTCGAAGGAAATTTCCGGGGGAGGCAAGCCCGAGCAAATCGAGGGAGCCGAGATTTCGCAAGATTTCTTCCCTGACTTAGGTGTCAAGCCGCTGCTGGGGCGGACATTCGTTACTTCGGATATGCAACCGGGGAACCACGTTGTGATTTTGAGCCATTCCTTGTGGCGGGACAGATTCGGCGGTGATCCACATGCGATCGGAAAAACCCTGCGGCTCGATAGTGAGACATACACGGTGATCGGAGTGATGCCGGACCTGTCGAACACTGACTTCGCAACCGATTCGAAGGTCTGGACGGCTTTTATACCAACACAAGAGCAACTTACGGCGAGGCAAAATCGCGACTTCGACGTACTCGCGCGTCTGAAACCTCGTACCGACATTCTGCAGGCACAGAAGGAGCTCGACACTATTGCTGCGCGGTTGGCAACCGCTTACCCAGACACGAACAAGGGATGGAGCTTTCGCGTCGCGCCGTTGGGAAACCATTTGTTAGGGGACGCGCGGAAACCGTTGCTGGTGCTGTTCTGCTCGGTAGGATTTGTGCTGCTGATCGCGTGCGCGAATGTAAGCAACTTATTTTTGTCGCGCGGATGGGGAAGGCGCCGAGAGTTTGCGATTCGCACCGCGATTGGCGCCACGCGTGGGGCGTTGCTGCGGCAACTGGCGGTGGAAAGCCTGCTGGTGGCGTTGATGGGCGGGGTTTGCGCGTTTTTCATGGCGGTTTGGACGGTACGAGGAATACGCGCGATTCTTCCGGGGGACATTCCGCGGATTCAAGATATTCGAATTGATAGCGAGGTGGCCTGGTTTACATTGGGCGCGTCATTGCTGGCGGCATTGCTATCCGGGTTTGTGCCGGCACTCTTGAGTTCACGGCAAGACGTGAATGCGGCGATCAAGGAGGGTGGCGCCGGCCTGGCGGCGGGTCATGGACACAATTTATTGCGGCAGGTGTTGGTAGTGGTGGAAGTGGCGCTGGCGATTGTGTTGCTGATTGGCGCGACGCTGGCGATGCAAAGTTTTGCGCGGATGCTGCGGGTGGATCCGGGGTTTCGACCGGACCATTTGATAACCATGCGGATTGATTTTCCGAAGTATCGTTTTGCGAAAGTGGAGCAGTCGACTCATTTTGTACAACAGGTTCTGGAAAGTTCGCGTGGGATTCCGGGGGTGGCATCGGCATCGGCGGGGGTAGTGTTCCCGCTGGGAGATGCGGTGTCGGAATCGACATTCGAGACGGAGCAGTCAGGTTCAGAGGAGAAATTAGGCCAGCGAATGGCGCGTATGAACCGCGTTGAGCCGGACTTTTTCCGCACGTTTGGGATTCCGCCGCTTGTTGGACGAGACTTCAACGCGGACGATCGAAAAGAAAAAGCTCCTGTGTTTATCGTGAATGAGGCGTTTGCGCGTAAGGTGTTCGGTTCGGTCGATGTGGTTGGCAAACGGCTCTCCGCGCTACGAGAAAAAAAGGAACCGGTGTGGGGAGAAATTATTGGAGTGGCCGAAAATGTACGTGATCTCGATCCGGGTGCCGAAGCCAAACCAGAGATTTACGGGCCATTTGTGCAGACCGGGCACGCTGCGGGAGTATTTCTGGTTTTTCGAACGAAGCCGGATCCACTAGCAATCGTTGCAGCGATAGAAGATCGCATATGGGCACTCGATAAAGACCGGCCGGTAACATCCATAAAGACCGGCCGGTAACATCCATAAAGACGATCGAGAAGCAGATAGAAGAGAACACCGGGGCACCCAGATCGCAAAGCGTCTTGCTGGGAATTTTTGGCGGGCTGGGGTTCGCGCTGGCGATCGTAGGAGTGTATGGGGTGATGTCCTACGTGGTTTCGCAACAGACGCGAGAGATTGGTATTCGTATGGCGCTGGGTGCAGATCGTGAGAAGGTGCTTGGCATGGTGATTGTCCACGGGCTCAAGCTGACGCTGGCCGGGGTAGTGATCGGTGTAGGAGTGTCGCTGGCGTTGACGCGCTTCATGGGCAGCCAGCTTATGGGTGTTAGCGCGACTGATCCGGTGACGTTTGGCGGGGTAGCCCTATTGCTGATTGTGGTCGCGGTGGCTGCGTGCTTCATTCCGGCGCACCGGGCGATGCGGGTGGACCCGATGGTGGCGTTGCGTTATGAATGAGATGATGAAGCGGCGTTCGGGCGTATGGCGCGCATCTAAGCGGGTATGAAATTGTTACGGCGATTTTTGGTTTCTTTATTGACGATGGCGGGCTTGATTGGCGTTAGCGTGACGGACTTGCGGGCGCAGGGAAGTTCGCAGGGGCCTATGGAGGCGCCTGCGGAGCATCATGTCACCCGGATTGGCACGGAGCCTGAGCCGCCGGCGCCGCCTTCATTGCCGGTGGAGGAAATCGTCCGGCGATTTTCACAGAAGGAAGATGAATATCTGAAATCACGTCCGAATTATGGATTTCGCAAAAGTGTGCGCATCCAGGAATTTGGCCCTGATGGCGGCGTTGTCGGGGAATTTTTGCGGGTGACGGAATACCAGAAGTTAGCGGATGGACGAGTGGCGATGAAGGCCATCGAAAAGCCTCAGTCGACACTGCAGGGAGTGTATCTCGCTCCTGAAGATTTGGACGCGCTCGATAAAATCCCAGCGTATCCGCTGACGAGTGGACAGCTGGCGAAATACGAGTTGAAATTTATTGGGCGGGAGATGGTTGACGAAGTGGATTGCTACATTTTTCAGGTGAAGCCGAAGACGGTGGAGCGCGCGAAGGCGTATTTCGAAGGTGTGGTGTGGGTGGATGCGCAATATTTGGAAGTTGTGAAGACTTACGGGAAGTGGGTGACCGATCAGGGAGACACGCGGGGGATCGCGCAATTGCCTTTCTCTTTGTTCGAGACGTATCGTGAAAATGTGGACGGGAAATATTGGTTTCCTAATTATTTGCGATCGGATGATTCGTTGCACACCAAAGAGGGTGACTTTCCGGTGCGGTTGATAATTAAGTGGACGGATTTTAAGCCTGCCGGGACAGGCCAGAGTACTCCGGCCGCGCGTGAATGAGGGGTATCGGCTCGCGCGCGGGATTGAAGAGAGATTTCTCCGCTGCGCAAGCCGATTCGTTCGCGGACGAACGAGGGGGAAAAGGCGTCGGCTTGCTTCGGTCGAAATGACTATTGGGAGTAGATGCGCAAGTCCATAGCCGCATTTGAAATGGCGTTTAGGACGCCAGTTGCTTCAGAGCCGCTGGTAGCTCGGCGATGGAAGCAAGAAGCAGGTCGGGTTTTGAGGTGCGCAAGCGTTTTTCTGTGGGGAATGGGCCGAGAACACCGATGACGCGCACGTGCGCGCTTTTGGCCATTTGTACGTCTTCCGGGGAATCACCGACGTAGACGCAGTGCGCGGGTGCCAAGCCGATGCATTGAAGAGCAAAATTTAGCGGGCCGGGGTGGGGCTTCTTGTGTTCGGTGTCACCGCTGCATACGCGGGCGTGAAAAGACTTGGTGAGGCGAAACTCGCGGAGTTGGCGGAGGACGCGGTCGCGGTCTCCGCTGGTCACCAAGCCCAGCTTGTAGCGGCGGCCAACAGACGTGAGGACCTTACGAGCGCCTGGGATCAACTTTGGGCGGAATCCTGAATAATGCTTGCGCCAGGCGGTGTCGGCGGCACCCCAGTGCTGCTCAGGCAGACCGGCGGCGCGGTAGACGTCGTACCAGTTGGGGGAATAATGCTCGGCGAGTTGGTCCAACCCCCAAGTGATGCCCATTTCACTGAACATTGCCAGGTAGGCGGAAGAATCAGCCTGGAAGGAATCGAGCAAGGTCCCATCCCAGTCGAAGAGGACGCCATTGATTTCGTTTTTCTTGGCGAGGGACATGCGCCATCAAACATCACAGAGGTGGGGAATAAAGTCAAAGAAGCCACGTTAAAGATCTTGCGGAGGCGAGGGCGCTTATGCACCAGATCCAAAGTACGAGAGTTATGTGTTAGCGGCCAAAACGTGGTCGTCAGCCCGTGATGGAACCTAGTAGGTGCCGAGGAAGCGGGACGGGATGAAGTCGTCGCGGTCGAAGGAGACGTCATCGAAATTTGCCGCGATGCCGTACCAGCCGGGCACGGCTGCAGGATGAATGCGGCGCACGTGGGCGTGGCTAGTCATGACCACGTTGCCTTGGCCCAAGGGGCGGCTTACCAGGACAATTTGCAGCTCGATAAGGGAGTCCATGGGAAGTGGCTTAGGGCACAGGAAATATACGCCGGTGGAGCTGATATCGCGAGTCACCAAGGTGATGGGGAAGTCTTCGACGCTCCCGTTGATACTTTGAAGCTTTAGCGGCAGCTGGAGGCTGGCTCGGGGATATTCACGATGCTCGGGGTGGACGCCGACGGCGTGAGTAGGCACGCGAATAAAACGTCTCGGTAATGCAGGACGAAGCAACGGCTTGAAACTGAGTGCCGGGCCAATCGGGGTGGAAGCGGGCTGCTTTGACGGTGCCTTAATTGAAACTGCGAGATTGGTAGCGCTCATCTCCCCCTCAGGATCTCAGAGACGCTTCTACGTACCTGGCCGACCGACCCTAGGCGTGGAGGAAATCCACAGGTTAAGTCGGGCCGCTAAGATGCCACCGGAAGGGTTGTGAGTCAACCTGTGGAAATTTCCGGAGTTGTCCTAAACTGAAACACTTAGTAATAGTACTCGATTTAACGGTCGAAGGCGGATAGAGGATATTGATCGCGTGATGTTGAAATGCTGTGGCGCAGCCAACCAATATGGTGCTGGACGAGGGGCTGCGAGAAAGATATTTGTAGAGGAAGACCGCAAGGAATGGCTTCTACAGCCACTGAAATTGAACGGCCTTGCACGCCTCTAAAATCGTCTCGCACGGAATTGGCACGTTGGGTGCCGCTGGCGTTCGCCGCTGTTTATAACTTGTGGGGATCGACGTATATCGGGATTCGGATTGCGATTGAGAGTTTTCCTCCGCTGGCTATGGCTGCGATTCGGCGTTCGCTGGTCGGGCTGATCCTTTACCCGATTTTGCGGATCAAAACGCGGATCCGGCCAACGGCGGCGAATTGGTGGACTGCGGCGGTGACGGGTGTATCGCTGCTCTGCGTGACCAACGGGGGACTTAGCTGGGCGGAACAGCGGGTGCCTTCGGGAATTGCGGCGCTCCTGGTGGCGACGCTATCGCTGTGGCTGGCAATTTTGGATTGGCTCAGGCCGCGAGGTACGCGACCGGGGCCGCGCGTGTTTGCGGGTCTGATACTAGGATTCGTGGGGCTGGCGCTGCTGGTTGGTCCGGCGAAGTTCGGAGGGTCCCGGCGAATTGGTCTGGTGGGGGCGGGGGTGCTGGTAATTAGCACGCCGCGCGCTGATATGGCTCAAGGCGAGGATCGTTGACGGCAAATGGCTCCGCCGGTTAATGCTGGCGTGGATTTATCGGAAATGTTCGAGGTAATAAAGGGCGCCGAAGGCCAGAACTAAGGCGGCGGTAGGAAATGCTAACGGGCGGACGCTTCGCAAGGGCTGCTTCCAATCCGCAGTGGCAAGAGAAACTAAGATTGAGAATGCTACGGCCACAGTTGAGAGCTGGAAGATATGTGCTGCCGCGCCCTCGTCCGGTTCAGTTGGTTGGGGTGGATGAGTATAGCCGCTAAGAACAGTCAGCAAAGCTAAAACCGACAGGACAATTATGACTTTGGCGCTGAGGCGGTTAATTTGGTGCGCGGTCATGAGGTGAGTTCCTTCCGGTTCGGCGAGATCCAAATTAGAAAGTACTTTGCACTGTAAAGCAACATACGAGGGCCGTCAAGCGGAAAAATCAGCTCATATAGTTTGCTGCGCGTTAGCGGATAGCTTTGTTTTTCTGGGTGCGTTAGTTTTGACGAGTGCAATATGAATAATGCCCCGGCACAGACGGGCTCGAAGATAACTGCTAACGCGGCGGAACTGTACTGGCGCGCGACGCTGGCGCGTGATGCGCGAGCGGACGGGACGTTCATTCTGGGGGTGCTTTCGACTAGGATTTATTGTCGGCCATCGTGCCCGGCGCGGCGGCCGTTGCGGCGCAACGTGGTTTTCTTTGGCAGCGGGGAGGAAGCGGAGAAGCAAGGATTTCGTCCGTGTTTGCGGTGCAAGCCTAATGAGAAATCGGGAGCGCTGCAATTGGTGGAACGCGCGGCGCGAGAATTAGCAAATGGTGAGGAAGATATTTTGCGTGTTGCCACGCTCGCGGGAAAGCTTGAGGTTACGCCATCGGCTCTGCGACGCGCTTTTCAACAAGTTACCGGGCTGGCGCCGCGGGATTTGGCGGATGCGCTGCGGTTGAATCGGTTCAAAAGTTTGTTGCGCGCTGGAAGAAATATTACGGACGCGTTGTATGAAACGGGTTATGGCTCTTCGAGCCGCGTTTATGAACGGAGCGATGCGCAGCTGGGGATGACGCCGGCGGCTTATCAAAAGGGAGGAAAGGGCATGAAGCTGGAATATACGATTGCAAAATCACCGATGGGAAAGGTTTTGGTCGCGGCTACGGAGAAGGGCGTTTCCGCGGTTTATCTGGGTGAGGTGGAAAACATATTAGTTAGCGAACTGCGGGAAGAATATCCGCATGCGGAGATTGCGCCGGCGAAGGAATCGTACCAGCGGTGGGTTGGCGAGATTGTGCGACAGATTGAGGGGAAGCCGTCAAGCCTGGAGCTTCCATTGGATCTGCGGGGAACGGCGTTTCAGCGGCGAGTGTGGCAAGAGCTACAAAGAATCCCACGGGGGACGACGCGTACATATACGCAGGTGGCGCAAGCATTGGGGCAGCCTAAGGCGGTGCGGGCGGTAGCGAGTGCGTGTGCGAGGAATCCGGTTTCGATTGTGGTGCCGTGCCACCGGGTGATTCGCGGAGATGGACAACTTGCGGGTTACCGGTGGGGGCTTTCGCGTAAAGAGCAGTTGCTGAGTGCGGAGCGCGAGGGCGGGAAAAAATCGCAAAACAATTGATGACGCGGAGATCCCAATGGACAAAGTCAGTCGTGGAGTTAGTGCTACGGGTTGACGCTAGGAGCGTGGTTTGGTGCGGGTAACGCCTTTGGGCCAATCCTGTTTGAATTGATTGTCGCCGATTTTGAGATTTTTCATAACGTTGGTGTAGTGGAAGATCAAGTAGTCCTGGGAACCGGACTCAAAAAACTTTTGTTGAATGGGTAGCCAGGAAGCTTCGTCGATCCACATCTGGATTTTGGCGATTTGCTTACGCATCTGGTCGGATTTTGGAGTGAGCTCGATCTGCACGGTTTTCTTGTTGTCCAGCTCGGTCTCGCCGATGACGTTGACGTCGTAACTCTTCCTTACGTTGTCGCTTTTGGTGCCAAAACCCAGTAAGACATATTGATCGACTAAATCGCGATTTTTGCCCAGGTCATATTCCTCGACGCGATTGATTTTGGGGGTGAAGACGAATAGGGAATCGCCAGTGCGAAGGATGGTGCGGCGGTCAGGCTGGAAGAACTCGATGCGCATTTTTTCATCGCGACGGACCAGGAGCTTGCCGATTTCGGTGGAAGTATCTTTCACTACGTCGGTGTATTTGATGTGCTCGATATCGGCGGTGAGGGTATGAAAATCGCGAGCGGATTTATCCATCATGGCCAGCACGCCGTCGGTGGTCCATTGCTTTTCCTGGGGGTGGAAAGCTGGAGTCACAGAAGCTGTAAAAATCACACTGAGAAATAGGAAGAACAGAGAAAAACGTGTCAATCGAGGCCCCTATGTGGTGGACGCTAACCGTTATTGTTTCGCGAATCCTAGCATAACAAAGAGACGGACAGAGAGGGTGGGCCGTTTCAAGAAGGTCCGGGACCACTGCTGCGACTCTAGGGCGGCTGGAGACATTCGTCGAGGAGTGAGGTTAGCGGCGGATTTCGACGTGATAGGCGATGGCGGTGCCTTGTTCGTCGCGTTCCGGCTCGATTTTCAGGATGGAAAAATTGCCTTTGTGCAAATCGGGCAGGGCTTCTTTCAAGGCGTTGTGCAAGTCGTTTTGCAAGGCGAGCTTAGTAGGTGGCGCGAGAACGCGAGTGTCGACGCGGTAGGTCTGGCGATTGCCATCCTGCGAGAGGAGCAAGACCTGCCCTGGAGCGGCGGGAACGCCACTGGCGGGTTGGTCGTGGAACCAGTGGCGGGGAGTGAGGAGGGCAAAAATCAGGATGACGGCGACGGCGATGTCGTATTGCCATGTGCCGCGTTCATAGGACCAGAAAAATGTGCGCGAGAGAATTTCTCTGAGGCTGGGCATGCTAATCCGCTGGGATGCCGTCGACAATGACTCCGTCACGCATATGCACCACGCGATCGAAATAGACGACGGCTTCGGGGTTGTGGGTAATCATGACGATGGTTTGGCCCAGTTCTTTGTTGAGCTGACGAAGCATCTGTAACACGATTTCGGAATTCTTGGAATCGAGATTGCCGGTGGGTTCATCGGCGAGAAGAATTTTCGGTTCATTGATTAAAGCGCGGGCGATGGCCACACGTTGTTGTTCGCCGCCGGATAATTCGGAGGGGCGGTGCTGGAGGCGCCCGCCGAGGCCCAACATTTTTGTGACTACGTCGAAACGGTGCGGATCGAAGCCATTTCCGTGAATGAATTGGGCGATGGCGATGTTGCCTTTGGCGGTGAGAGTAGGAAGCAGATTGAAACGTTGAAAGACGAAGCCGATTTTGTGGCGGCGGAGCCTGGTGCGCTCGGCGTCGCTCATGGTCGTGAGTTCGTTGCCGTCGACTAAGACGGTGCCTTTGGAAGCTTGAGCCATGCCGCCGATTACGTAGAGCAGGGAAGATTTGCCGCAGCCGGAGGGGCCCATGACGGCAACGGACTCGCCGGGTAGTACTTCGAAATTCACGCCACGCAAAGCGGGGACTTCCACTTTGCCCGCACGATAGAGCTTCCACAGATTTTCTGTTTTAAGTATCGGTTCCAATAGCGTTTCTTGAGATACAGGTGTGTGGCAGGTTTGTATTGTAACTGCGAATGGGACGGCTGCCTAGTTGCGTGGCTAGTTTCTGCCGTTCTGAACCTAAAAAAATCAACTACCCGGAAAAGGCCCCACCCTACAAATCGAGGGTGGGGCACCCTTCGCATATCTGTGATCGCAGCTGCGTGGGTTAGTCGTAGGAGAGGGCTTCGACGGGGTCTTTGCGGCTGGCTAGCCAGGCGGGGTAACTGGCACCGAGGACGGCGCCGGCTAGGGCGATGGCGGCGGCGCGTAAGATCCAGCCAGGGGTGATGAGGATGGAGAGGGTGGGGAATCCGGCGATAAAGGCGGCGCGCACCAAATAGGCGAGGCCAACTCCCGCGGCGATGCCGATGATGCAGAGGGCGGTGGATTCGCTGAGTAGGGCGCGAATGATGAAGGAGCGGTCTGCGCCGAGGGATTTTAACACGCCGATGTCGCGCGTACGTTCGATGACGGTGGTGTACATGGTGAGAAAAATGACCAGCAGACCGATAGCTACTGCCAGGCCAATCATGGCGTGAATGAAAGTCTGGAGGCCAGGGATATTGGTGGCGGTCATGAGGGAAAGAAAATCTTTGAGCGGACGAATTGTGTAGGGGGGCAAGACGTGGTGAAGCTCTTCGATTACGTCCTCGGTGTGTTCCGGGCGAGTGCAGCGGAGAAGAAAAATGGAGGCTTTGTCGTGCGCGCCGACGAGGTCTTGCAAAGTGGCGAGTGGCACAAAGAGGCGCGCGCCTTTGCCGTGTTCGATGATGCCGGCTACGTGCCAGTCATGATTGAGCAGATTATAGGTTTCGCCTACTTTGATATTTTTTGCTTTGGCGGCCCAATCGTCCACCAGTAGATCGTCGGGGCCCTCCATATCGCGACCCTGAATGAAGACGAAGCCTCCGGAGACGGCGCGAAAGCTTTCTGGGTCGATGCCGTAAACGACTTCCACGCCGCCAGAGGAATTAAATTGCAATAAAACGGGGGCCACAGATTGAACATATTTTTGCTTTTTCAGCACGGCGGCGATTTTAATGGGCATGGGAGCGCCGCTGAAACCCAGAAAAACGGAAGCGGCGGGGGGTTGAACCATGACGTCCGCGCCGATGCCCTCGATGCGCTTGGCGGTTTCGCTGAGCAGGCCGGAGGTGAGGCCAACGATGAGGACCACGAGGGCGACTTCGACAGCCACAGCCATCACGCCGATGAAAGTGCGCATGGGGCGATGGAGAAGGTTACGGGCTATTAGCTCTCCCATCATTGTTTCGCACCCTGGGGCTTGGCGCCTTGATTGGACTGCTGCTTGTCTTCGGAAGATTCGCCGACGCGAATTAAATCGGAGCCGGAGGGTTGGTCGAGCTTGAAGCGGTCGAGCGGGATGTCATCGTTCAAAGTGATTTTGGCGATCTGCAAATCGAGGCGGTAATCGTCGTGGGGGCGCTCGATGCGGATGGAGCGGGGGAATTGTGGGGTGGGGGTTGATGTGGACGCGGACGCACCAGGGGCGGGTTTAGCGGCGTCCACAGTTTGCCAATTGGAAAAGCGGATGTCAGAAAGCAAAATTCCGCGAGGACCAAAACTCTGGAGGCGCGCTACTTCCAGGACCGAGCGATCAAACCAGATTTTGCGCAGGATTTCGGTTTGATAGCCGCCACGGAGAACGGTGAGCACGTAATAACGAGCGGTTTCGTCGTTGAACTCCTCGAACAGAACCGTTTCCTGCTTACTAATTTCCGGCCACAAGAGAGCGTCGAGCAAATGTTGCGGGCGAAGATTTTCGATGGGCTTGCTGCCGGCGCGTTCGAGAGCTACTGGACCGATGAGGAATTTATTTTTGGAGGGGATGGAGACGCGAAATTCCTGGCTGTCGCTGGCCATGTCGAAAACGGTGGTGCCGATTACGGGAGCCTGGCCAATTACGCGAATGTTGGCGGGACGCTCGGCGAGGAGGAAGGCTTTTGCTTCGTGATATTCCTCGATGATGCCACTGTATTTGGAGCCGGCGATAGGCTTCAGCTCGACGGTGGCGTTGAGGCTATGGATCGAGCCTGCTGTGGAGTTGTAGTTCTCCAGTAATTCTTCGCGAGTGGCGTCTTTGACGACGGGCTTCTCGGCTGGGGGAGTGTTTTTAACGACGCTGACCTGACCACCGCATCCGGCCAGGATTAGCACAAGGGCTCCCAATGAAACGCGGAGCAAATTGCGTCGCGTGGTTGGGGTGGGCTGGGATTTTGCTGGCACGAGATTTAGTTGGGGCGTGCGATGTGCACGTCAAAAGGCTGAAGCGCGGGGCGCACACGGCGGATGACTTCGCTGGGCCACAATTTTTCGCTGAGCAGAGTAATCCAGCCGTCTTCCGGTTCACAGACGGCGCAAAAAGTGTAACGCGTATAGGCGGATTGATAGGCATCGAGCCCTCGTTTGGAGAGTTCGCCTTCGACGGCGGGATCGGGCGTCTGGGCCGCGGGGCCGACACGAACGCCGAATGTTTCCGATTCGAATCGGATGAAGATGTCGAGAAGCTGCTCCTGGGTAGGCTTGGGAATTACCAGGCAGCGTTCCGCGGCATCGCGAAAGGGAATTCCGTGGGTGCTGCAAAAGTCGCGGACGCGATCGAGGTGGCTAAAAAAATCCAGGACGTAAAATTCTTCGCCCGCGAGAACGGGGAAAGCAGCGGACCAAATTTGCGCGGCTTTACTGCCTCTGACGGGCTCGCGGCTTTCCGTTTCGAGCAGTTCGAGCCCGACGGCTCTTACATCGGAGCCGAGATTTAAGACTTCCACGTCCAGCGAAAAAGGGGGCAGATCGAGAGCGCCGCTGCCGAGAGCGTTGCCGGGAGAGCTCATTCTTCGAGGCCTGCCTGGGGGAATTTAGTTTGGAATTCCGGGGACTGTTTTCGCAGATCCAGCCAATCGAAGAAGGCATCTGGGTTTTCGAGCCAGATACGAAACCAATTGGCGATTTCTTCTTTTTCAGCACGCTTGGGAGCCTCGACTTTTTGGTTACGCGAGATCATTTCGGCACGGCGCTTGCCGAGACGCGCGACGTTTAGCACACGCTCGACGGCGGCGTGTTCGCCTTGGGAGCGAAATTTGCGCATTAGTTCATCCAGGCGCATGACACTGACTTCGGCATCTTCCAGCGTTTTGAAATGGAGCAGGTCTTCAAATTCCTCTTCGTACTGGTCTTCGGCTTCTTCCTGCAGAGTGAGCTCCAGTTTCAAGCCAGCGGCTTCCAGAACATCGGCGATGTATTCGCTGCCGGTCTTTCCAGCTTCGCCATGTTCGGCAATGAGGCGACGGCGCAACTGATCGATTTCCGCGGGCGTCCATTTCTGCACGCCGATCTGGCGGGCGGCTTGAAGGATGAGCGATTTTTTTGTGTTGGACGGGTCGTTCATCGATTCGAAGCCTGCTCCCCTGCCAGAAGATGACGGTACTTAATCACATTATTATTGTGCTCCGCCAGCGTGGCGCTGAAGAAGTGTCCACCCTGGGTGTTGGCGACGAAATACAGATAATTGGTGTGCGCGGGCTGATAGGCGGCGCGCAGAGAGGCTTCGCCGGGATTACCGATGGGACCGGGAGGTAATCCGGTATGGGTGTAGGAATTGTAGGGTGAATCGATGTGCAGGTCAGCGGTGGTGATTGTGCCGTTGTAGCGACCCTGTTGTTCGAGCGCGTAGATGATGGTGGGGTCGCACTGCAGGAGCATGTTTTTATGCAAGCGATTTTCGAACACCCCGGCGACCAGTGGGCGCTCTTCGGGCTTAGGGGTTTCGCGTTCGACCAGGGAAGCCAGCGTGACGACGGCGGCGACTGGGCGGGTGCTAGGAGGGTTATTCGCTACTGCCGAAGAGTCTGTGGGAGTCGCTTCCGTAAACGCGCCGGAAGTTGTCATTTTGTCGCCGGAAGAAGCAGCGGTGGTGACGGCTATCCATTCCTCTTTAAATTTCTTGACCATGTCGGCGGTAAGGGCGGTGGCGGAAGGATGCCGCGATAGAAGATAGGTTGCGGGGAAGAGGAAGCCTTCCAGGGTTGCGGCTTGAGGGGCGATGTCGTGAATCAAGGCAGGATCTTTGGCGGCACGCAGAAAATCGCCGGCGGGCATGAAGTTTCCGGTTTCGAGGTCGTGGGCGATATCGAACATGGTTTCGCCCTCGCGTACGGTGAAAGGTTGCTCGAATATCTGGCCATTGGCGAGCTTCCAAAAAACGTCGTGAGCGGAGGCGGCACGATCGAAGAAATATTCGCCGGCTTGGAGGGAACGACGCGGATGGCGGCGAGCGTAGACCTCAAAGGCGACGGAGCTACGCACGACACCTTTTCGCTCGAGAAGGCGCGCGACGCCGCGACTAGACGAACCGTGGGGCACTTCGACGAAGACGCCCTCGGCGCCGAAACCCTGGTATGGGTAATTAATGGAATACCAGAGCCATGCGGCGGCCGCCGCTGCGATCAGCACAATAAAAAGTAACAACTTGCCCACGATCAAACTCCGCAACGGAGCGCTATTTCGCGCTCGTAATTTAGATGCTTTACACGAGCGAGAATGCTACCGCTGCAAATATTCCTTCAACATAGCGGCGGCGGCAAGAGCGTCAACGGTCATTTTGCCTTCCGTTTTGGCTTTTCGCTTAGGCGTATGCAGATCTTTAGCTGACGTGATGCGCGCTTGGGGATTCAGGGTTCTGCCGCCTTGCTCTTCGAGCAGACGCTGGGCTTCCCAACTGGTAAGACGTTCGTCGACCATTTCGACCGGCACGCCAATTTGTTTGCGGACACGCGCGGCAAAACGCGAAGCCTCTTCGGCCATTTCGCCGTGGGAGCCGTCGAGGCGCAAAGGAAGACCTACGATAATTTGTGTTACACCTTGCTCGCGAGCGAGTTCGCGGAGGCGGCGCATATCTTCGTTCCGATTGATGCGTTCCAAAGTGGCCAGCGGCTTGGCGAGGCGCGCTTCAGCGTCAGCGATGGCCAGGCCGATTCTGGCGCGGCCGTAATCGAGGGCCAGAATCGTAGCGGGTTGATTTTTGAAAGAGAGCAACTGCGTCACCTTCCTAGTATACCGGGTGGCGTTGGAACTACGAACACATGAGCGGCGCGAGGTTCTTCATTTAGAAAATCGCCAATGCGGGTGCGGCGCGGGTCGCCAAGCTACAACGCTGGAGGAAACGATTCTGCCGCGACAAACCTAATGTTGGCGGCCGCGGGTTCCGTTTTGCCAGTCATTCCAAAAACCCATGGATTTCATCTCCTGGTCGAGGCCGGATTCTTTCATGAGAGTTTCGAGTTCGGCGCGGGACAAGCGCTTGCCGACTGGAGTGAGGCGATCGGCAAGTCCCCAGGCGGTGAGAGCGGCGACGGTGGTGTTCAGTTTTAGCTCGCGAATATCGACCTTGTCGAGGGTGTCGGAGGCGGCGTGGTAATTGGGAAGGTAGTTGGCTTCTTCCTGATTGGCGACGAGGGTGGGGAGGCCTTCGATCAGGAAGTCGAAATGGTCAGTGCCGGTTTGGGCGTCAGTGGTGTGGCGATTGACATCCCAGGAGTTGAGCGGTTTGAGGACTTCGCGCACTCCGGCGGCCAGGTCAGGGCGGCCGCCGAGCGAATAACCGGTGACGCGGCCGATGCCGGAGTCGAAAATAATCACGGCGCGAATTTTGTCCAGTTCGGCTCGATGGGTTTTTACGTAGGCCCAGGAACCGAGCAAGCCTTGTTCTTCGCCGCTGAATAGAATGAAGCGGATGGTGCGGCGCGGTCGCAAACCGGTGGCTTTCAGTACGCGAGCCGCTTCGATGACGAGAGCGGCGTTGCAGCCATTGTCTAGAGCGCCGGTACCGAGGTCCCACGAGTCGAGATGCGCGCCGAGAACTACGCTTTCGTCCGGCTTTTCGTAGCCGGGGATTTCAGCGATGACGTTTTCCTGGTCGATGGGCGGGCCAATTTTGTTGGGCATGGAAAAACGTGCGCGAATTTTTCCGGGATAAGCGAGCACGGTGCGTGAAAGCCTGAGAGCGTCTTCGCGGGCGACGATCGCTTGGGGGATTTTCTCGAGTTGGCCGTCGCCGGTGTTGGTGTGGCGATAGAGAAGGAGGCGTTCGCGGGCGCTTTCCCAGAGGATTGCGGCTGCGTCGGCTTTGATGGCGCGTTCGATGATGTCTGGGGGGCGAAAATATTCGTTGAATAGATCGGCCCAGGTGCTGCCCAGGTCGGTGTGGACGAGGAGGATGGCACCTTTGAGATGGGCAGCGGCAGCGGTGAAGTCTTGGGGCGTGCCGTACGCGATGTCTACGACGTTTGCTTCGATACCACCGGGCGGCGTGGCAGGGGACCATCCGAGACTGACGGTGCGCAGCGGGAATTTAATTTCGCCGAGTAATTCGAGGCGGGTGTCGCCTTCGCTCCAGGTCAGCGGCAATTGATATTTTTCTGTGTGTACGTCGACGCCGGCCGCTCGAAATGCGGACGAGGCCCATTGGACGGCGCGGTCCATGGCGGGAGAGCCGGTAACGCGGCCGCCGATTTCGTCAGTGAGCCGCCGAAGATTTTCTTGCATGGGTGAGGGGCCGAGGATCAGGGGAAAGATTTTTGCAGCGACTTCGGCGCAGGAGGAGGTGGTGTCGGTGGTGCAGGCGGCTGTTGATGGAGTTTGAGTGCGATGGAGCGGGTCGTTTTCGGTTGAGGAGTTGGGCTGTGGGAATTGGGCCTGGCTGTAGGATGCGAGAGTGAGGGTACAAATCAGAATGATTAACAGCGTGATGCGGCGGCGCATTTGGGAGCCTTTTTTGAATGTGAAGCCACGATTTTAGATTGCGCCGGATTATACCGAAAAAGGGAAGAAGGCGGGTAATGCGCCAAGTACGGTACAGGAAAATTGAAATTCTAAATTTTGTCATTTTGCGGAAGTCGATTCGATGATGGGAAAAAATCGGGCACACGAAGCCCCCCTACAAATCGAGGGAGGGGCACCCTTCGCGTTTTTGTGGGCTTTTAGTGAGGTGCGATCCGCGGATTCCGATCGATTTAAACAAACCTCCGCGATCTCCCTAAGTTAGTTTTTGGGGGCCAGGGTGGGATTGAGGATGCAATCGGCGATGCGGGCGACGCTTACCATTTCGGCTACGTCGTGGACGCGGACGATGTGAGCGCCTTGCAAGATGCTGGCGGTTACGGTGGCAGCGGTGCCCCAGATTTTTGATTCTGCTGCGATTCCTGCGGGTTGCGACGATGGAGTGGGCCTCGTGTACTGGGCCAGGGTTTTGCTGATGAAGCCTTTGCGGGAGGTGCCGACCAGGAGTGGCAGACCGAGTTTTGCGAGCTGTGGCAGCTCGGCGAGTAATTCGTAATTCTGGGCGTAGCTTTTTCCGAAGCCGATTCCAGGATCGAGAATGATTTTGGAATTAGCGACGCCAGCTTTGCGGGCGATGGAGAGAGATGCGCGCAAGCCTTGGGATACATCTTTGAGTGCGTCACGGGCGAAGGGTTTTTGCTGCATGGTCTGCGGTTCTCCGCGCATGTGCATGAGGATTAGGGGGACGCGGCCCCGGGCAGAAATTTCGGCGATGCGGGGATCGTGTTTCAGGCCGCTGACGTCGTTAATTATTTCCGCGCCGCTTTCGATGCCCTTGGCGGCGACTTCGCTTTTGCGCGTGTCTATGGAGATTGGGATTTTCAAGCGCGTGCGTAATGCCGCCAACACTGGGGCGAGGCGGCTCCATTCTTCTTCGGCGTTGACGCCGAGGGAGCCGGGGCGGGTGGATTCCGCACCAATATCGATCAGGTCGGCGCCGTCACGCTCCATTTGCAAAGCATGGTGCACGGCCTTTTCCTGGGAGAAAAAGTTTCCACCGTCTGAAAAACTATCTGGTGTTACGTTCAAGACTCCCATTAAGAGAGTGCGAGGACCGAGAATAAGGGTGCGTGAGGGCAGTTTCAGGCGGAATTTACGACGCGGAATCATTGCATGGGCAGTGTAATGCAAAGACAGTTGATGATGCTGAGGGAACAGGAGTGCGACACAACGCGTGGCTGTGGCGAGGGTAGGTGGGCTTGGCTTGCGTCGGAATGACCCTTTGGCAACTAATCCAGGTCGATGTCGCGAAGCGGTTTTCCTGCTGGGGCGTCCTTGGCTTTCTTCATGGCTTCCTCGAATTTTTTGGCGAGGATGTCTTCTTTGTTGTGTTCCAGGTTCCAGGAGTCGCGGAATTTGTCTTCGCGGTTGCGTTGTTGCTCGTTGAGAATGCCGGCGGCATCGGTGAGATCGACGTTAGGGCCGGTTCGCGGGGGTGCTTCGTGAGAAAGTACCGCGCCAAAAACGGAGTCGACCACCAATTTGGAATGACAGCATGGGCAAGTAACATTCAGGTTGTCTACATTTTCCTTGGCCATGCAAAGCATTCTACGCCTTTTTGATGGGGAGTTAGAAGTAGCACAACAATACTTCTGGCTTCCGGTAGCAAACGCCGCTTTCTTAACAATCATTTCCAGCCTGTGTCTATGCGGTATTTTCTATCCGTGCACAGGCTACATGGCCGGCGGTTGACGCTTTTGGCGTGAATGTCAACAATGAAAGTATGGCCGAACCGGCAATTGATATCGAAAATCTGACCAAGGATTACCCGTACGGCTTTCTTCAGCTGAAGAAAAGGCGCTCGCTGGAAAACTTGACCATGCAGGTACAAGCGGGCGAGGTATTTGGTTTTTTGGGGCCGAATGGCGCGGGTAAGTCGACGACGATCAAGCTGTTGATGAGGCTGATTTTTCCTACGGCGGGATCGGCGCGGATTCTTGGAAAGCCGATCAGCGATATTGCGATGCATCGGGATATTGGTTACCTGCCGGAGCAACCGTACTTCTACGATTACCTAACCGCCGCGGAAGTATTGGATTATTTTGCGCGGTTTCATGATTTTACCGCGGCAGAGAGGCGCGAGCGTGTGCAACAGATGCTGAAAAAAGTTGGACTGGAGTCGGCCGGGCGGATTCAATTGCGGAAATATTCGAAGGGAATGTTGCAACGAGTAGGGCTAGCGCAGGCGATTTTGCACGATCCGGCGGTGGTAGTGCTGGATGAGCCGATGTCCGGACTGGATCCGGTGGGACGGCGGGAAGTGCGTGACATTATTCTGGAATTAAAAAAACAGGGGAAGACGGTTTTATTTTCCACGCACATTTTGACTGATGCGGAAATGTTGTGCGACCGGGTGGGCGTGATTGTCGGAGGGAAGTTGCAAGGAGTTGGGGCTCCGAGCGAACTGGTGGGATTGAAGGCGCAAGGAATGGAAATTTTGTTTGAATTGCCCGGGACAGTTGAGAGCGGACGGGAGTTGCTGGCGCAAGCTACACGAACCGGGGACAGGTATCACTTGCGAGTAGAAGAGAGCGGGTTGTATGCGGCGATGGAAAGGCTAGGCGCGGCTGGCGCGAAGGTATTGTCGGTGACGCAGGTGAAGCCTTCGTTGGAGGAATATTTTATGAATCTGGTGGAAGCCGACCGGGCGCAAGCCGCGGCAGTGGAAGTGAGAGCAACAAAGTGACACGCGTCGGGACGGTAGCACTGAATACATTTCGCGAAGCGGTGCGTGACCGGGTGTTGTACAACCTGGCGTTTTTCGCGTTGGTGATGATGGCGTCCGCAATTCTGGTCGGGCAGATATCTGTCGGTATAGAACAAATTGTGATCGTCACACTGGGGTTGAGCGCGATCTCCATCATCGGACTGCTGATTTCGGTTTTTATTGGCGTGGGATTGGTGTCGAAGGAAATCGAAAAACGGACTTTGTACGCGTTGCTGGCGAAACCATTGCGCCGCTGGGAATTTATTTTAGGGAAGTTCGCGGGATTGGCGTTGACGTTAACGGTAAATACGGCGGCGATGTCTGCCGGCCTTTTTCTGGCTTTGTTTTACGTGAAGCATTCGGTTGAGCGCGCAGATACAGCAGTGTTGGTGGCGGTGTATTTCATTTTGCTGAAACTGGCGCTGGTGGTGGCGCTGGCGATGCTGTTTTCGTGCTTCACGACACCATTGTTGGCGATTCTGTTTACGGCAGGACTCTACATCGCGGGATTGTTTGTTCATGAGATGCGTAATATGCAGGCGAGCACGATTGATCCGGCGTTGGGCGGATTGCTGCGGGGGATTTCATATGTGCTACCTAATTTTGAGAACTTCGATGTTATGGGCGCCGCGGCGCACGGGCGGGTTATATCTGGAATGCTGATCGCGCAGAATACGCTTTATGCCGCGCTTTATTGCGCGATGGTATTGGCGGTGGCGGTGGCGATTTTTTCGCAGCGTAATTTGAAATGAGCGAAAAGAGCTACATAGCGTTGCTCCTATTCGTGCTTTTGGGCTTCGGGGGTGTGTGGCGCCTGCAGAAATGTATTGATGCGCAACAGAGCGCGGTGGCGAATGAAGACGACCATTTGATGTTGCGTTCCAGCAAACTGGTGAAGGGCTTGAGTTTGGAATACGCGCCACTGGTGGCAGACATCTATTGGACGCGGGTGGTGCAGTATTTCGGGAATAAGCAAGCCGGGAAGCAACTTGATTTGCGTCTGCTATGGCCGCTGTTGGATGTTACGAGCGTGCTCGATCCGCAGTTGATGCCCGTTTATGATTTCGGGTCCACGTTCTTAAGTGACGCACCACCGCGTGGGGCGGGGCGGCCCGATCTGGCGGTGGAGTTGCTTGAACGCGGGCTCAGAGCAAACCCAGACGAGTGGCGGCTGTATTACGATCTGGGCTTCGTGTATTACTTCGACGTGAAGGATTATGCCAAGGCATCCGAAGCGCTTTACGAGGGCAGCAAAAATCCAAAAGCGCTCATCTGGATGAAAACGATGGCTGCGAAGATCGCCACAGAAGGTAATTCGGCGGAAACTTCCAATTTTCTATGGCAAGACGTATACAACACCACCAAGGATCCGTTGGTAAAGCAAAATGCGTTGAGGCATTTGCAATTGTTGCGCGCGGAGGAAGATCTCAAACAGATTGACTCGCTGGCGGACGAGTATCAGAAACGGTTGGGGCGGCGGCCGGTACGCATGAGTGAGCTAGTACAGAGCGGGCTCTTGCGTGGAGAGCCCGCGGATCCGTTGGGGTACCTGTATATTTTGTCGAAAGCTGGAAAGGCGGAGCTTAATTTGAAGACTCCGCTGAGGGATAAGTGGTTTAAAGAGCCGGCAAGTAAGTAGTTCGCAGGAGTCGGTTAAGAAGGAAATTAGGACCTTCGCAAATCCCACGGTCAGCTACGGCGTGTGAACATCCATCAGCAAAACTCAGATGTAAGTCCAATATTTAGACACACAAATCTTTTCATGGAAGCCCGGCGTGCGGCGCGAACAACGGCGGCATGGTGTTATCCGAGGCTACTGCGTGATGCAGAGGAGAGTCATTTGCGGGTCGATGAGAAGTTTTTTCGGAGATGTTTCTGAGGTGAAGTGGAATGGAGTTTCTGGGCCGGCGGCGACTACTGTGCCCAAGAGAATTGGATGAGCGCCGGGGCTGCTCGCGTATAGCGGAACTCTAGCGATGAAAGATTTGGGCACGTTTTCTTGAAAGAGTTTTCCTCGTATGGAATAGCCGGGAGCGCTGTCGCTTTTGTGAACCGTGAATTCCGCGCGGTAGTGGGGAATGCCAGTTCCCTGAATCCACTGCTCAAAAAACCACTCCATGGAATGACCGCCTTCAAGGTCCATCGAGGGAGTCATCACCGCTTCAATTTCACGGCGCAAATCCTGGGTGGAGAGAGCGCGGTATGCATATTTTGTGACTAACGTGCGGAGCAGAGCGTTGAAGCGGGCGTCGGGATTGGATCCCGGTTGGCGCAGCATTTCCCGGAGCATATGAATAACCCACGCGCCTTTAGCGTAGATGACATCATCGTAAGCGCCGGGAGACTTAGACGAATCGAGGCGCGTGCCAAGGGCCAGCGCGCCAATTTCGTCGGCGGGTTGATCCGCGTTAGAAGCTGTTTCGATAAGCCTCTGGCGATAGCGCTGGAGCCAGACGTGTAGGGTGTGATCGGGGTTCTTGTGCCTGTCGGCGAAGAGCAACGCGAGATAGTTGGCGATGGCTTCGTCGATCCACTGATCGCGGTAGCTCGACCAACCGACAATATTTCCCCACCATTGATGAGCGACTTCGTGGAAGGGCACCAGGTCGCTGAAATGTTCCTGAATGCTGCTGGAAAGGCCGGCGCGACGCTGCACATCAGCGGAGAGAAAGGAGTAGGTGGAAATGTAGAGGAGGCCAGGCCAACCTTGCCCGAAAGTTCCGGGAATCTGGGAGACGCTGAGATTGCGAAAAGGGAAAGGGCCGCTATAGGTTTCGTAAAAGCGAATGGAAGCGTCAATGTCTTTGCCGAGTTGTTTGAGGGCGATGGCGGGATTGGGAGGCAAGGGTTGAATATCCTGATTCATATCCAGGCCTGGGCGAAGAGGGCCTGCGCCGAGGAGTTCAGGGGTAACTCCGTTGGCCAGGCGCTTGGCCAACTGTTGTTCCACCTGGCGATTGGCGTAGACGTCGATGGAATAATTCATGGAAGTCACGGATGAAGAAGCGTATTCGCCAAGATTAAAACCGGCGACGGAGACGGGTTTCTCGGTTTTCCAATGGCCCACACGAAAGTCGGCTTCTTCATGTTCGTCGAGTTTTGTGCCGGTGACGACGAGGCGCAATTTTCTGGGCCAGCGCATGGTTAAGTCGTATGCGGCGAAGTCCGCAGAGTCACCAAAGTGCGGATACCAGCTTTCGCGAGCGCCCACGAAGAAAACGTCATTGCCGGCATCGGTAATGATGTTGCCGCGATAGTGAAAGCGAATAGAAAATTCGCGATCGCGTTCGAGGGCACGGGGAAGTACGACGAATAGAAAGTCGTTGCCGCGCACGCTGCGCTCTTGCGGGGTCATGTCTTCATTCTGAAAATATTCGAGTTTCTGACCATCCGCGCCGGTAACGGATTCAACGTTCAACGCCCGGGACAAAGCGAAAATTAAGAAACGATGGCCCGCGCCAAGGGCATGGAGATTTACTGTGGCGGTGGCATCGAGCGAGTGATCGGGAAGGATGGAAGTGTCGATAGTGTAGTGGAGGGCTCGAAAATCCGGGGCCACGGGAATCACATCGGGGATTTTGTACGAAGCCCAAACATCGTAGAAAGTTGAGCCGGCTGTGATGCGCATCTGGCCTAACAGGAAGGGTTCGGCGCGCATGGAATCCAGAAGCACGTCGAATGGGCCGGTAGCGATGCCGTCGAGGCTCGCGTAGAAATACGGCGGCGGCGTGGTGAGCAGGGTTCCACAAAGAATACGCAGGGAGTGAGCGGGGTTCATATGAGACAAAACTGGGTCCCAATGGGACGCGGCGTCGGGGTCGGATTCCGGGTTGAGTCCGGCGGCTTGGAGTTGGTGCAACAGGTCGGCGGCAGTTGTATCCGTGAAGCGGATGTAGGCGCTGGCGAAATCCTGGTCGAGGATAGGTGTGTCGAGGAAGCGCGCCATTTGCTGTTTTTCGATGGTGTCGCGCGGGAGAGCGAGAATATGACCGCGGCCGGCAAAAACGGCGCCGGTAATTTCGTTATCGAGAGGCGCAAAAAAGATCAACTGGCCTTGATCGAAGGAGATTTTCGCATCACCGCGACGCAGCTCGATGCGATGCTCGGGCTTAATTTGATAAGCGGAAGCGGGATCGAGGCGCAGGGAGTTCAGGGCATCGTAGAGTTGATGGGCGGTGCGCGTTGTGGAACGCGAAGGTTGGGCGGTTGTAAGGGCGCACAACACGAAGAAGGCTGCTGCGAGCCTCATGGGGAAAGTGTAGTCATTTTGGGCGTTGTGGAACAAGAGTACGGGGACGCCGGCGGTCCCTAGATCGCGTTTGTTAATGGAACAAGGGCGAATGGGGAAAAATTCAAGGCGTAGCGGTGCGGGTAAAATGGGAAGCATGGGGTTTCCCTCTATTGGACGCGGCTGTCGAGCCGGGGTGTTTAGCGTTGTGCTGGCGCTGGGAAGCGCGGGGGCGTGGGCGGACACTATTGTATTGAAGAATGGGCATCGAATTTCCGCCAGCAATGTGGTGGAGGCGGGCGACAAAATTCGTTACGAAACCAGTGTGGGCGAATTGAGTCTTCCCAAGTCGATCGTCGATCACATCGAGAAAGGAAGTTACGTTTCGAATATGGCGATCACGCCGCCGGTGATGGATGCAGCGCACGGTAACGGGGGAGAAATTGAGCACGCGGTGATACACGGTGGTTCGATTGACCGCCAATACATCGCGAAGTTGGAATCTGAAACGCGTAGTGGTTCCGCGGCAGCCGGAATGGACGCCGCGGTTGCGCATCATGCCGCAGCAAGCTTTGAACTTGCGCACGGGGACATGGATCATGCGCTGGCGGACGAGCGAACGGCTCTTACGTATGCGCCGGATGAAGCGCTGCTGCTGATGAATGTCGCGTATCTGCATTTGCGCAGAAGTGAATACAAGGAATCTCTGGATTACCTGGAGCGCGCGCAGCGGAGTGCTCCGAACAATGCGGACGTTGCCAAGCTGTCCGGTTGGGCTTATTACGGGATGAACAAGTTGCCGGAGGCGGTGGCGCAATGGAAGCGCGCGTTGGCGCTGCGGCCAGATGCGGAAGTGCAAGGGGCGCTGGAAAAAGCGGAACGTGACAAGGGCGAAGAGGAAAACTACAAAGAAAATGAGAGTGCGCATTTCACGCTGCGATACAGCGGGAACGCGCAACCGGCGCTGGCGCGCGAGGTGCTGCGAACGCTGGAAACCCATTACACGAGGATTAATTCAGAGCTGAATTTTGCGCCGTCTGATTCGATTGGCGTGATTTTGTACACGCAGCAAGCGTTTGCGGACATTACGCGCGCGCCTGGATGGGTGGGAGCGCTCAACGATGGGAGATTGCGCATTCCGGTGCAGGGGTTGAGCAGCATGACGGATGAGCTGTCGCGCGTGTTGAAACACGAGCTGACGCATAGCTTTGTCCAGCAGAAGACGCACGGGCGGGCGCCAACATGGATACAGGAAGGACTTGCGCAGTGGATGGAAGGCAAACGCAGCGGCGAGAATGCGGCGGCTCTGCTGGAGATTTACGGTGATGGGCACGCGATTTCTCTAGGGAACTTGGAAGGATCATGGATGGGATTTCCGAGCGATGCGGCGGTTTATGCGTACGCGTGGGCGCTCGCGAATATTGAATATATTGTACAGGCTGATGGCATGGGAGATGTGGAACGAATACTGGACCGGATTGGGTCGGGGAGTTCGACGGAAGGCGCGTTGCACGATGTGCTACATAGCGATTACGACGACGTGATGAGATCAAGCGCGGATTATTTGCGCAGAACATACTCGCACTAAGAGCCATTTTTTTGGCAAATAACAAGAGGTGAGGGTTTAACTGGTGGCTAGGAGCGCGGCCAGCAGCGCTGCGCGGATGGGCATGGCGGCGGTCAGGATGTGCTCATGAGTGGAGTGCGCGCCATCTCCCACTGCGCCCAGGCCATCCAGGGTGGGGATTCCCAACGCGGCGGTAAGATTTCCGTCGGATCCTCCACCCACTGCACACTCCCCGAGGGGTAAACTCATTTGCGCGGCGAGCGATTGCGCACGTCGGAATAAGGCTGCGCTCATTTTGCGTTCCAGCGGAGCGCGATTGAAACCGCCGTGGACTTCCAGTCGCGCGCCTCGGAGATGTGGTTTCAAGGACTGGAGCTGGTGGTCGACGCGCCTCATTTCTGAAATGCCGGTGGCGCGGAGATCGAGCACTGCGCGAGCGCGATCGGCGATGACATTTGTTCTGGTGCCGCCCTGGATGATGTCGGCGTTGACGCTGGTGCCACGACGCGGATCGTTCCATTTTAAAATGCGCGACAACTGATGGCAAAGCTCGTGGATGGCGTTGATACCTTCTTCGGGGGCCAATCCGGCGTGAGAGGCGCGGCCGTGAACGATAATTTCGGCTTCGCCGACACCCTTGCGGGCGGTCTTTATCAGGCCGCGCGGACCGAATGAGGGTTCGAGGACGAAAACCGCATCGCTGAGGCGGGCTTCCGCTTCGATTAGTTTGCGGGAGGAATCGCTGCCGATTTCTTCGTCGGAGGTCCACAGAAAAACGATGCGCTTGTTGGGGGCAAGGTTTAGTTTGTGGAGCGCGCGATGCGCGAAGAGGGCTTGTACGATTCCGGCTTTCATGTCGAAGGTGCCCGGGCCATAGGCTTTGCCCGCGGCGAGGCGGAAAGGCATTTTTGGTAAGGCGCCGGAGGCGTAGACAGTGTCGTAATGGCCGAGGACGAGGAGTTGACCCGCGGCGCGCGAGGAATTTGATGGGGATACGATGCGCAAATGGTCGCCTCGATTTTTTTGCGAGATGCGATGGACTTCCAAGCCGTGTTTGCGGCACTCGGCGGCGATGATCCCGCAACAGCGGTCAGCGCACGCTTTTTCGAGGCTGGGTGATTCGGCGATCACGAATCGGCGAAGCATGTCGATCATTTGCGGCAGCGTTGGTTGAAGGAATTTTTTGATTTTCTGCGCGACAATGAGAGCGGGCATTGTGCGAACATGCTAACAATGCGGCGGCGAATGGGCAACGAAGCGAAACTCAACCGAAGACCGAGCACGGCTGCGGGGAGAGACAGCCAGCAAATCAGGGGATATTGCATTTGGGGCACAAGATACGCGTCCGTTGTGCGTGCCTGGTCGCATATAATTGTAAGTTTGCCGGGTAAGCCTGGACGCCGCAGGGCTTGAGGTATTCGCGACGGGGGTGCGAATGATTCTGGATACAACGGAAATACAAAGGATTTTGCCGCACCGCTATCCGTTTCTGATGGTGGACGCGATTGAAGAGATGGAACGCGTGAAGCGCATCGTGGGAATCAAGAATGTGACTATTAATGAGTCGCATTTTCAGGGGCATTTTCCGGGTAAGCCGATCATGCCTGGAGTGCTGATCATTGAGGCGATGGCGCAGACGGGTGGGTTGCTATTGTTGATGGAGGTCTCGGAGCGCGAGCGCGAGAACAAGCTTTTGTATTTTGTGGCTATCGATGGGGCGCGATTCCGGCGTCCAGTGGTGCCGGGAGAGCAATTGAAGTTGGAAGTGAAGGTTATTTCGTGGCGTGGGGATTTCTGCAAGTTGGATGGAAGGGCGACGGTTAACGGGGAATTGGCCGCTGAGGCGATTCTGATGTGCAAGATGGTGGACCGGGAAGACCTGGAGAAGCCTAAAGCTGCTGAGCAGATGAGTACGCCCGGGAACTCGCGCGATTGATGGAAGAACTTCGACGCCGGCATTCGCCATGCTTCCACGTTACAAGGCCCACCCTCAAGAAGGCCGAGGGGTGGGTCACCCTTCGCGTTAGTTGAGGTTGAAGTTAGGGGAACAAATTGAGGCTTTCGTGGAGACAATCGGACGAGTTCTTCGCCGCCGCCGTTTTGGTTAGCCCACGTTAAGAGATCTATTAATGAAACGGAAGCAATGACACGCGGTAGCTAAGGACTGACAATTTGTGAGCACGCAAACTAAAACGAAGGCTGAGATTCATCCGCACGCGGTTGTGTCTGCGAGCGCGCGGATTGGCGCGCGGGTAAAGATTGGAGCTTACGCGGTTGTTGGCGAGCACGTGAATTTGGGTGAAGGATGTTCCGTGGATGCGCACGCGGTGATTCAGGGGCCTTCCACCATTGGGCGGCACAACGTGTTTCATCCGTTTTGTTCGATTGGCGGAGATCCGCAGGATTTGAAATTTCATGGGGAACAGACGGAACTGATTGTCGGTGAGGGAAACACTTTTCGCGAATATGTGACGGTGAGCCGTGGGACGGTGGGGGGCGGCGGGAAAACGACGATAGGGAATGGGAGTTTGTTCATGGCGTATTCGCATATCGCACATGATTGTCATGTAGGCAACGAAACGATTTTCGCGAATGGTGCGACGCTGGCGGGGCATGTGACGGTGGAAGATTTCGCCACGATCGGAGCGTTTTCGCCGGTCCACCAGTTCTGTCGTATCGGAAGGTATGCGTATGTGGGAGCTTCGACGGTGATTACGCAGGATGTGCCGCCGTTTTCGCGGGTGGTGACGGAGCGGAGCACGAAGAGTTATGGGGTAAATTCGATTGGGTTGGAACGCAAGGGATTTTCGAAGGAACGATTGCAGGCGTTGGGAAAGGCTTATCGGCTGTTGCTGCAATCGAAGATGAATACTTCGCAGGCGGTGGCGGAGATGCGGGCGACGTTGGAGGATTCGGAGGATGTGCAGGAGTTGGTGAGATTTATTGACGCGGCGGAACGTGGGATTGTGAAGTAGGAGCGGTGGGTTTCTGCAAAAAATCGGAGGAGTACTTCGATGGAGGATTTTGATGCTTCCACTTTACAAGACCCACCTTCCAAAAATCCGAGGGTGGGGCACCCTCCGCATTACAGGACGCTGCCACGGGACAAAAAATTGACCCACCGCGTTAGTGTGGCGCAGAGGTAAGGCAAAAATTGAGCGCTGACGCGAAGACGGAGCGGTGGGGATTGATTGCGGGGAATGGGCGATTTCCATTTTTGGTTTTGGAGGGAGCGCGTAGCCAGGGGTTGGACATGGCGGTAATTGCGCTGAAAGAGGAGGCTTCTGCGGAGCTGGAGAAATTTGCTTCGCGAATTCATTGGGTGAGCCTGGGGGAGTTGAGCAAGGCGATTGATTTGATGCACCAAGAAGGGGTGACGCGCGCGGTGATGGCGGGGCAGGTCAAGCACAATAAAATTTTCAGCTCGATAAGGCCGGACTGGAAGCTGGCAAAACTTTTGTATTCGCTGCCGCGAAAAAATACGGATGCTTTGATTGGCGCGGTGGCGCGGGTGCTGGGAGATGAAGGGATTGAATTGGTGGATTCGACTTTATTCTTGAAGCCGCTAGTGCCGGACGCGGGTGTGTTGACTCGACGTGCGCCGGATGAGCGTGAGGCCGCGGACATCGCTTATGGATTTAGCGTGGCGAGAAATATTGCGAGCATGGATATTGGACAGACTGTGGTGATTTCGGACTCCGCTTGCGTGGCGGTGGAGGCGATGGAAGGCACGGATGAAGCGGTTGCACGAGCTGCGCGAATTGCCGGAGGAAAGCCACTGGTGGTGGTGAAGGTGAGCAAGCCGGGGCAGGACATGCGCTTCGACGTACCTGTGATCGGGCTGCCGTCCATCGAACAAATGGGGAGTGCGGGGGTGACGGCGTTGGCTGTGGATGCCGGGCGGACGCTGTTGTTTGACCGCGCGAAATTGGTCGTGCTCGCCGATGACAAAGGGATCGCGATTCAGGCTTTTTATCCACCTGTTTCTCCACAGGCCGCGGAACCAAAAGCTGAAAACAAGGGAATAAGTCGAGGATGAGCGCAGCGCCGGAGCGTATGCCGGTTGCCGTGGTGGGGGCGGGCGAATTTGGACGCAACCACGCGCGGGTGTATGGCGAGCTTCAGAATACAGAACTGCTGGGAATTTTCGATCGAGACGCAGGAAAAGCTCGAGCCGTGGCCGAAGAATTTCATACGCGGGTATTTGACGACCTGGAGGAATTGCGTGGCTGTGTGAAAGCGGCCAGCGTGGCCGTTCCTACGGAAGCGCACAGCGAAGTCGGTTGCCGGTTGTTGGACATGGGGATCGATGTACTGGTGGAAAAGCCGATGGCCCCGAACCTGGCGCAGGCAGATGCGCTATTGAAAGCAGCAAAAAGGAACCAGCGCATTTTGCAGGTTGGGCATGTGGAGCGATTTAATCCCGCGGTGATTGCCGTGGAGCCTATTGTGAACCGGCCGTTATTTTTTGAAGTGCACCGGTTGGGAGTGTTTACGGCGCGTAGCCTGGATGTGGACGTGATTTACGATTTGATGATTCATGATCTGGATATTTTGTTGGCTTTGGTGAAGGAATCGGTGACCGAAGTAAAAGCGGTGGGAATACCGGTTTTGACGGACAAGGTGGATATCGCGCATGCGCGGCTGGAATTTGAGGGCGGAGCGGTTGCCAATGTGACGGCGAGCCGCGTTTCCACTGAGCGGGTGCGCAAAATGAGATTCTTCCAGCAACACGAATATATATCGCTGGATTACGCGCGCCGGGATGCATTGCGCGTTGGCGTGAAGAAAGCAGGGCCGCAACCTGAATTTGGTTTTGAGAAGTTGCCGGCACCTGCGATTGAGCCGTTGCATGCGGAGTTGGACGCGTTTGTGGAGTCGGTGCGCTCGCGTCAGGAACCGCGGGTGAATGGCGCGGCGGGGCGCGCGGCGCTGGAGTTAGCGGGACGAGTAATGACAAGCATCCATGAACACGCGGAGCGCGTCCAACTGGCTACACGAACAGCAGACAAGCCAGCCTAAATATGATTGAACGCACACTTGTACCTCGGGACGCTCGCTTACCCGCGAAAGAGGAGTTAGCGGCGAGCGCGCGGCGGCGGCCAACGACGATGGACGAGCGCACGCTGGTACCGGCGATGCTGCCGATCGTGTCGCTGAACGGGCATTCCAACATTCCCACAAATTTGCCGTTGCAGTCCATCGCTGCGCGCGTAGTGGTGCCGCGGGATATACACCGTGAGGCGTACTCGGTGGTGGAGGACGTTTCCATTCCGCTGCAAGTGACAGAAATGGATCAGCGCATCGCGGTGCCGCAGAACTCGGCGCCGCCGGAGCCAACTGCGACGTTGCCGGTGGTGGATACGGACCTAGTTGATCCGGATATTTTCACGACCGGCGAAGCGCATTTGATGGTGTCGCCGCCGTCGCCGGAAAAAGCTCGCGCGGATTTGATCACGCGGATTTCTTCGGTGGTGCTGCACGTTGCGCTGATTGCGGCGATTTTGTTACAGGCGAGATTATTTCCGAAACATGAACCGACGGCCGAGGAAGTGGATATTGCGCGGAAGCAACTGACGTTGTTGTTACCGCCGGGGGCGTTCGAATCGTCGAAGCCGTCGTCGCGACCGGTACAGCGACCACCTGCAGTACATGTGGACCCGCGGGTTTTGAGAAAGGTCGCGCCGCCTGTTATTCAGCCTACGCCGGCGCCGATGCCTGCACCGGTTCCCGCGAAGCCTCTAAAGGAATTGCCAAGTGCGCCGATACCGCAGAAAAATGCAGTGGCGCCGGAACCGCAAACGACCGCGCCGGTACCGAAGGTGGACACGCCCAAGCCTGGGCTGAAGTTGGAAGCTCCGGATACGCCGTTGCCGCGGCCAAATTTGCAAATACCGCAAGATTCGGCGAGGCGCTCGCTTCAGGATTCATTGAAGGAGGCCACGAGAGATCCGAACAGTGGCGGACGCTCAGGAGGGGTAATTGGTCCGATGCCGCGCTCTGCTCCTTCTCCAAGTGGAGGCGGTGGTAGGGGCCAAGGCGCAGGGACCTATGGAAACGGTTATGAAATTCTTACGCCGACGGAAGGCGTGGATTTCAGCGATTACATGAAGCGGGTGGTGGCCAGTGTGCGTCGCAACTGGTATGCGGTGATGCCGGAGTCGGCGCAGTTGGGCGACCGTGGCAGGGTCGCGCTGCAATTCCGCATCATGCGCGATGGCAGTGTGCCGACTGGGGAACCAACGCGATTGCTTAATTCGGGAAAAGAGCCGCTGGATCGCGCCGCGGTGTCGGCGATCCGCTCGTCGAATCCGTTTGAGCCTCTGCCTCCGGCGTTCAGCGGGCCTTATATCGAACTGCGCTTTTACTTCCTGTACAATTTGCCCCTCGAAGCTGCGTATCAGTGAAATGCCGGTGAAACCGTTGCGACAACAAATCGTGGGCAGCCTGGTGCTCGCGTTCCTGGTGCTGCTGGTGCTGTTTTTTCGCGCGCGGCATATTTTTTTTCCATGAACAAAATTGAGTTGGAGAGTTTGCCTTTGCTTGTCGTGGTGGGACCAACGGCATCGGGCAAATCCGCGTTGGCGGTGGCGCTGGCGCGCGCATTGCATGCGGAAATAATTGCTTGCGATTCGACGCAGCTTTATCGCGGTGTGAATATTGGAACGGCCAAGCCAACGGCGGAGGAGAGGCAAGGCGTCGTTCATCACTTGATTGATGTGCTGGATGCTTCGGAGGCGGCGACCGCAGGAGGTTATCGCGATTTGGCGCTGGGGGTCCTGGAAAACTTGCGCAAACGAGACAGGCTGCCGATGCTTGCGGTGGGGACTGGGCTGTATATGCGGGCACTGTTGGAGGGGTTGGCGGAATTGCCGCTGCGTTCGGAGGAATTGCGAGTGCGGTTGAAGGCGAGTTCAATGAAAAACGGTGGGATGTATCTGCACCGGGTGCTGCAGCGGATGGATCCTGTGGCTGCGGCGAAGATTGCGCCGCCTGATGAGCAAAAGCTGATACGGGCGATTGAAGTTTGCGTCCTGACGCGCAAAACTATTTCTGAGGTACATCGGGCGGGGCGGAAGCCATTGGAGGGATGGCGGACGGTGAAGATTGGGCTGATGCCTTCGCGGGAGATGCTGCACGAGCGGATAGATGCGCGTATGAAGGCGATGATGGAGAGGGGATGGCTGGATGAGGTTCGGGGGTTACTTGAGGCGGGAATAACGGAGAACGCCAAGATTTTTGATTTCATCGGGTATCGGGAAATGCTTGCGGTGTCGCGCGGGGAACTAACGATGGAGAAAGCACGTACAGCAATTCAATTGGCCACGCGACAGTATGCCAAACGGCAGATGACGTGGTTTCGGAAGGACAACTCGATCCGCTGGTTTGCGGGGCCCGGAGATGATGCCGCGGTGCAGCGCGAGATTGTCGAATGGGTCAGCGAAGAGCTGGGAGCCAGCAGTCGCGGCGGAAAATGCGAAGGGGTATAATCACGAAGATGAGCAGGACCCCTCCGCAATTGGTTCTTTAGTGCTGACAGGTCGCACTTTTTGACGAAGACACCACAACACAATGTGTCGAACGCGGAACGCGCGCTGCTGGTGGGCGTGGGCTGGAAGCGAGCGCCACGGTTTCCGGGAATGCCAGCGGGGGAGCAGGGGCGAGTGTCTCTAGCAGAATTAGTTGAGCTAGCGAAAAGCGCCGGAGCGGAAATTGTCGGTACGGTGTTTCAGGTACGTGATTCCGCGGATTCCGCGACGCTGGTGGGACGTGGGAAATTGGATGAGATTCGCGCGGAGGCCAATGCACACCAGGCACCGCTGATTATCTTTGACAGCAATCTCTCTCCGGTACAGCAGCGGAACATTGAGGAGTTAACGGAGCGGCGAGTGATTGATCGCACACAGCTGATTCTGGATATTTTTGCGCGGCATGCGCGAAGCCGTGAAGGGCAACTACAGGTGGAGTTGGCGCAATTAAATTATATGCTGCCGCGACTGACCGGGAAGGGCACGGCGATGTCCCGATTGGGAGGCAAAAGTGGAGGCGGAGGAGCAGGCGGCGCGGGAGGAGCGGGGCGCATCGGCGTTCGCGGTCCCGGCGAAAAGAAGTTAGAAACGGACCGCCGGAGGATTCGAGACCGGGTGGGGAAGATTCAAACCGGTATAGCTGATTTGCGCAAGCAACGCGCGTTGCGGCGGGAAGCACGGAATGCGGTGCCGCTGGGTACGATAGCGCTGGTTGGTTATACCAACGCGGGAAAGTCGACGCTATTTAATGCGTTGAGCCAAGCGGAAGTACTTGTTTCGGCGCGCATGTTTGCGACACTGGATCCCACAATTCGGGCAGTGCGCTTGCCGTCGAATAGACGTGTACTGGTTTCGGATACGGTGGGATTTATACGGGATTTGCCGAAGAGTCTGCTGACGGCGTTTCGTGCGACGCTGGAAGAAGTACAGGAAGCGGCGCTGATTGTGCATGTCAGCGATATATCCAACACGCACCACGACGAACTGGACGAAGAGGTACACAAGATTCTCGAGGAACTTGGGGTTGCGGACCGGCCGATATTGCGGGTGTTGAATAAGGTGGACCGCTTGACGGCTGAAGAAAGAGAGAGCCTGAAGGCGGGTGCCAACGGAAAGATGATGCATGATGAGGGACCGGTAACGGTGTCGGCTTTAACTGGCGAAGGCATCGATGAATTGCTGCGGCGGATTGATTTGGCGCTACCGACGGACCCGCTGGTTTCGCTTTCGTTGCGATTGCCATTGTCGCAAGGACGCACTTTGGCGTTGATTCACGCGTTGGGGAGAGTGCTGCGCTCGGAAGTGGAAGATGAAGATATGCTGCTGGATGCCGAGGTGCCGGTGTCCATTGCGCGGCGTTTGCGGTTAAACGAGTATGTGGTTGAGGGAACTTCCAAGCTGGCTCTGACGTAATTAGATGTGGGAGGCAATCATGGCCGCGTTTATTTTGTGGTGTATTCTTTTCATTCTCTGCTGGCCGGTGGCGCTACTGGCCCTGGTTCTTTATCCGTTTGTGTGGCTGATCATGCTCCCATTCCGGATTGTAGGAATTGCAGTGCACGGAGTTTTTGGGCTGCTTGAGGCGATGTTGCTGCTTCCGGTAAGGCTACTGCGAGGGCCGCGGCCGATTTGAAGAAGTGGTGGGAAACTATTTTAGTAAGCGCTTCACTTTCAACCCCGAAACATGCCAGGCGCCCTACGACATTTCGGACACCTTCAATCGCAATTAATTAGAGCGGTTAGAATCGAAGAAGCAAAGCGATTTTCAGTGTCCTGCGAAACCCAATCGTTACGTTAGAGTAAACAGTGAATGATACCGTTGCGGGCGGTTGCGACGGCCCTATCTGTGATAAATCCGCATAAACCGGGCAGTTGCGGGTTGTGGAAAATTTTGTGGGAAACGTTAGCGGTGTTTTTCAATAGCTTGAGGGGCATTTGTATTATTGCGGCGTGTTCGAGTGCGCCATTTGTATAAGTCCTTTACCCTCATTAATATGCATGAGGCGGCGCTACATAGCACCAAAACGGGGCATTGTGATGCTTTGCAGCTCGTAAATCACACATTTGCACAGATTTGGGAGCTAAGGGTTACGAATAAGTATAGCAGAAGAAAAACGAATAGTTATAAACGGTCAAGCCTAGGTACCTAAGTCGGCACTGCGAAGCGTTGACGGGTACGTGGCTCAAGACTATAGTGATTCGGCGGTGACCGGGAGGCTTGGGGCGGTCATTGCCAGCCTGTATGCGCGTATGAATCTAGCCAACTCACTGACGCTGTTGCGGATCTTTTTCGTACCGGTCCTGATTGTCATCCTGCTAACACGGAGTCCGAATGTGGAGTTGTGGGGATTCCCCATGCATTTTGAATTCTGGGGAGTTTTGATTTTACTGATGGCGGCGGCAACGGATTGGGCCGATGGGTATGTGGCGCGGCGGCGACTGCAAGTAACGACGCTCGGTATTTTGCTGGACCCGATTGCGGATAAATTACTGATCTCGGCGGCGTTCGTCTCGCTTGTAGATATGCAACTGGTTCCAGCCTGGATGGTAGTGATTATTATCGGCCGTGAATTTACAGTTCTAGGATTGAGAAATATCGCGTTGGCGGAAGGGTTTACGATTGAGGCGTCGGTGTTGGGAAAGACCAAGATGGTTTTGCAGGTGTGCGCAGTGGCGGTGGTCATCGCGGGGGCCCGGCACGAATATTTGAAGCCGCTGGCAATGCTGTTGCTATGGCTGGTGGTGGTGAGTGCGCTGATCTCCGCGGCGCAATATTTTCACCGCTTCTGGGGAAACGTGGACGACCGCATCAAGCAGCGGCGGCGGCTGAGCATGCTGGAAAGCCGCAAGAAGTCACAGGATGCCGTACCTCTCTGAGGTTGATGGTCAGAATTTGTTGGTTCTGGCGCGCAAGGCGATTGTAGAGGCGGTCACCCGCGGGAAACTTCCGGAGACAATTCCAAATGAGGGAATTTTTGGCGAGCGGCGAGGTGTGTTCGTCACGCTGCACGTGCGGGGTGAGTTGCGGGGATGTATAGGCACGACCGAAGGTGATGAGCCGTTGGGAGACGCTACGGTGCGTTGTGCCGCGAGCGCAGCGTTGCGCGATCCGCGATTTCCAACAATGCGCAGCGAAGAATTGGGGGAGTTGAACATCGAGATTTCGGTGCTTTCGCCGCTCGCACCGATTCGGCCGGAAGAGATCGAGATCGGTCGTCATGGGCTAGTGGTGTCTGATGAAAATCACAGAGGCTTGCTGTTGCCGCAAGTGGCGCCGGAACATGGCTTGAATCGGGAGCAATTTCTGGCAGAAACGTGCCGAAAGGCGAGGCTGCCGCAAGATGCTTGGCGATGGACATCGGCGCGAATCCAAGGATTCACCTGCGAAGTATTTTCGGACGCGAAACGGGCGGGAGCTAGTTAGCCGCGATTTACGAATTTATTTAAAAAACGCGGCGGCGACGCTCGCGGACTTTTAGCTGAGGTGATGTTGGGAACTACTCCAGTTCGACGTAATCGCCAGCGTAGACTTCCAACGAACTGTAAGTAATGAGCACGGTCGAGGCGTTAGGACCTTCGTTAATCACGATGCCTTCGCCGATGATTTCACGAGGCAAGTCTTTCCAGGTGTACTTGGCGTGGGCGCTGCCAAAACCATACATCTCATACTGATAATCTTTCGTTTGCGGCGCTGTTTCTGCCAAGGTGCCCTCATAACGGAAGATGCGGAAATAGTCTCCGATGCGCACGCTTTGATTGCTACCAAGATTTACGTAGACTGCGGTGTTCTTGCCGTATAACTGGCTGTTATCCTTTGCCGCGACGACCATAGCGACGCGCTTGCCACTAACCGGGGCAAAATGATCAAAGGCGGAGGCATCTTTAAAAGGTGGGCTGGGGCGTTCCACGTAGGGACGTATGATATCGCCGCGCTGGATGTAGCCACAAGAAAACTCTATCTGGGCTATGGAAACGTTAGGCTGTACGTTGACGACGCGAACGTGCCCAGCATCGACATACAACTGACCCATGGCTTTGATTAATTTGTCCTGCCATTTGAACCAGGGCACTTCCAGAGGATCTTTATCGGGGCGAACCACGGAAAAGCGATCGCCGACTTGAACACCTTTATCGCGACCCCGATTGATGTAGACGTAATCGCCGTGAGTAAAAGTGATTTTAAGGTTGGACTGCTCTCCGGAGATGATGCGAATGTCGTCTGGAACCCTATTGGTGACGAAGCCGGAACAATTCACCGCGGAATAGTCAGGCGAATTGGTGGCTGAACCGGGCTGCGCATTTTCCTGCGCGGAAGTGATGGCGGCAGCGAAAAATAGGGAGAAAGTCAGTCCTGCTAGCTTAGCGCGCATTGCAATACTCCTTCGAAAACACGTCGTGTGGCGGTACTAGAACTTACTAGACCGAAATTAGCAGGGGCCATGAAGGACGTCAACAAAATGGCCAGAGTTGCTTTACAAGTTTGATACTGCGAGGATACGCAATGCTACGAGGCTTGTTTTCAATGATATGGGGTGAGCGGGACTGCTAATGGGGGCATTTGGGACGGGGGAGAGCAGGATTTGCGGGGTGGTTGCTGCTGCGACGGCGACGGAAATGATGAGACAGGTGCGGGTTGCACTGCGGGAAACTCCGACGGTAGAGCTACGCCTGGACTGGTTGCGCGGCGATGCGGAGCGGAGGAGGCTCCTGAACTGGGTAGCGAGACAAAAGTTTGGTGCGCACGTGGTGCTAGTGGCTACCTGCCGCCGGGTGCCTGGCGGAGGGAGATTTAAGAGCGGGATTGAAGCAGAAATGGATTGGCTGAGGCAAGCACGGGAAGCCGGATGCGCGTGGTGCGATGTAGAAATGGAAACGCTACGCGAGTTACCTGGCAGAACCGTACGCGGGTGTGGAGTGCCGTCGCGGGTGCTGCTGTCAGTGCACGATTTTAAGGGCACACCAGCATCGGCGGTTGAGATTAAGGTGGCGGATCAAAGTGGGGTTGACGCGGTGAAACTTGCAGCGAGGACGAATACGATTGCGGACAGCGTGCGGCTTTTGGGGCTGGCGCGAGGTTCGAAGAATTTTGTTGCTGTGCCGATGGGAGAAGTTGGGCTGCCGGCGCGGATTCTGGCGCTTCGCGAAGGCAGCGCGTTAGCGTATGCGCCGGTGGGAGAGGCTACGGCGCCCGGGCAGGTTTCACTGCGCGAGGTGATGCACTTATATCGCGCGCACGAGTTGACGAGGAGGACGCGCGTTTTTGGAGTGATTGGCAATCCCGTGGGGCATTCGTTGTCGCCGCTGCTGCACAACACGGGATTTATTGCGCGAGATGTGGACGCGGTGTATGTGCCTTTCCTGGTGCATAGACTGAAAGATTTTCTGGATGCAGTGGAAACGCTTGGAATTCGTGGATTCAGCGTTACGATACCGCACAAAGAGACGATTCTGAAATATTTGAAGGAATGCGATCCCCTGGCAGCCGAGATCGGGGCGGTGAATACCGTAGTGGTTCGCGGCGATGGGTCGTTGTACGGATCAAATACCGATTTTGTGGGCGTGCTCGGGGCACTGGAGGCTAAGATGCGACTTCGCGGAAGCCGCGTGCTGGTGTTTGGTGCGGGTGGGGCCGCGAGGTCGGCGGCGTTCGCGTTGGCGCGGGCCGGCGCACAGGTTGCGATTTGCGCTCGGCGTGAACAAGTGGGGAAAAACCTGGCACGCGCGGTTAACGGGGAATTTCTTGGGCGGCAAACGCTGCGCGATGAAAAATTTGACGTCATCATTAATGCCACGCCGGTAGGGATGTATCCACATAGTAAGATTTCGCCGCTGTCAGGGCGCGAGTTAAACTGTCGGACCGTGATGGACCTGATTTACCGGCCGCTGGACACGGAGTTGCTGAAGATCGCGCGAAAAAAGGGCATTAATACTGTTTCGGGAGTGGAAATGTTTCTGGCGCAGGGATTCGCGCAATGGGAATTGTGGACGGGGAAGAGGGCGCCGGAAGCCGCGATGCGGCGCGCGGTGTTGCAGTCATTGCGCGCGAAAGAAGAGCCCCAGGGGAAGAATCGCGGGAGCCGGGCGTGATTCAACCGGACTTTCGCGAATTCCAACGACTGGCGAAGCAGGGCAATCTTGTACCTGTTTACGATGTTTTTTCCGCGGATTTGTTGACACCGGTAAGCGCGTATTTGCGGATCGCGCGAGGGGCGCGCTACTCGTTTTTGCTGGAAAGCGTGGAAGGCGGCGAGAAAATTGCGCGATATACGTTTGCGGGAGCGCACCCGGAGGAGGTTTTTCGGTACGCCAACGGCGCGTGTGTGCTGGAGAACCGTAACAAGCTGGTATGGGAAGAACGCGATCCGGTTAGTTTTCTTCGGCAACGGATGGAGAAGTTTAAGCCGGTTCGAATAGCAGGGTTACCGCCGCTGGTGGCGGGAGCGATTGGGTACTTTAGCTACGATATGGTGCGGTTGATCGAGCGGCTACCAAAGAGTTTGCGCGATGAGATTGGTTTATATGACGCGGTGTTGATGTTTTATCACGGCATATTGGCGTTCGATCATGTGCAACACCGCTTGTGGATTGTGCGGAACGTGTTCACGGAGGGTCCGGGAACATTGCGCGCGAAGTATAACGCCGCGGTGCGGGAAATAAAACGGACTCGGGCGTTGTTGGAAGAGCCGGCCCCGACCGAACTCGTTCGGAAGGCGGCGAAGAAAAAAGGGCATCCGTTGAAGGTTACGTCCAATTTTCGCAAGGCGGAATATCTTGCCGCGGTTCGAAAGGCGAAAGCTTATATTCGCGCGGGCGATATTTTTCAGGTGGTGATCAGCCAAAGATTTTCGACGAAGGTACAGGCGGAACCGTTTGAGATTTATCGGGAACTGCGGGCTTTGAATCCTTCTCCGTATCTTTTTTATTTGCACATGAATGATGTCGATGTGGTGGGAAGTTCTCCGGAAATGCTGGTGAAGGTGCAGGGGCGCGACGTATTTTACCGGCCGATTGCGGGGACTCTACCGCGCGGGAAGGATGAAGCGGAGGACCAGCGATTGGAGAAGCAGATGCTGGCCAGCGAGAAAGAACGCGCAGAACACGTGATGTTGGTGGATTTGGGGCGCAATGACCTTGGGCGCGTGTGTGAATACGGCAGCGTCAAAGTGGAGTATCTGATGCTGGTGGAAAGATTTTCACATGTGATGCATCTGGTTTCGAGCTTGAAGGGGCGTTTGCGGGAGGATGTGGATTGCTTTGACGCGTTGATGGCTTGTTTTCCGGCGGGGACGGTGTCAGGAGCACCGAAGGTCCGGGCGATGGAAATTATCGAGGAGCTGGAACGCACGCGGCGGGGGATTTACGCGGGGGGCGTGCTGTATATGGATTTTGCGGGGAACCTGGATTCGTGCATCGCGCTGCGCACGATGGTAGTGAAGAACGGAATGGCGCATGTACAGGCTGGTGGCGGGGTGGTGGCGGATTCTACTCCGGTTGGGGAGTATCAAGAGACGTTAAATAAATCGCGGGCGTTGTTGACGGCTTTGAAAGCGGCGCATCTAAACAGGGGTAGGACAACGCATACGGCGGTAACGCGCGGGCGAAAAGCTCGCGGTGCGCGAGGCAGGAGAAAGTCCAAGTGATTTTGATACTCGATAACTACGACTCGTTTACCTACAACCTGGCGCAGTATTTGGGTGAGTTGGGATGCGAGGTGGAAGTGCACCGCAACGATAAGATTAGCGTTGAGCAGATCGCGCGTAAAAAACCGGAGCGCATTGTAATTTCGCCGGGTCCGTGTACGCCACAGGAAGCGGGGATTTCCGTGGAGCTAATTGAGGAATTGGCAGGGAAGTTTCCGATTCTTGGCGTGTGCCTGGGGCATCAGGCCATTGGGGCGGCGTTCGGCGGGAAGATAAAGCGTGCGCCGGCGTTGTTTCATGGCAAGACCAGCGAGATTCATCACGATGGGAAGGGCGTGTTTCGAAAGCTGGCGGATCCGTTTACGGCGACGCGTTATCACTCGCTGATTGTGGAACGGAAAAGTTTGCCGCGAGAGTTGATGATCACCGCGGAGACAGATGACGGGATCATTATGGGATTGCGGCATAGGCGGTACAAGATTGAAGGAGTGCAATTTCATCCGGAATCGGTGCTTACGGAATCTGGGAAGGAATTGTTGAAGAATTTTTTGGCGTTATAGAAGACGCACGGGTGCTGATAGGTTGCGAACAGGAAGAGAAGTCAAGTTCAGGTCGCTGGTTGACGGATAAATCGAAGAGAGATTCCTCGACTGCGCAGACCGGCTACTTCGCAGGAACGAAGTAGAAGGAAAAAGCCGGTCTGCTCCGCTCGGAATGACCGGTTTTTGGGGTTTAGGTTACAAGACAATTATTTTTTTTCCGAAACGCAAATAACTCAACTGCGAATTCGTGATATCCGCGCTCATGAGTAAGAGAAGTCAACTTAAAGACTTGGGCTCATAACTCAACTGCGAACCTGTGGCACCTTCGCGGCGTTGCCCGAGCGTGCACAAATTAATTCAAACTGACTACCAGTTTAAGTCGGCGAGGATGGCGGCGTAGACTTCCATGCCGCGCCAGAGGTGGCCGAGGCGGAGATTTTCGTCCGAGCTGTGCTGGTGATTGTCGTAGTTGACGATGGGCACGCCGATCCAGGGGATTTGCAGTTTCTCAAAAATGTACATGGGGACGCTGCCGCCTAGCAAGGGCGCGATCACACTTTGGCCGCCGGTGGCGTCCTGTACGACTTTTATTAGTGCCTGAGAGATGGGTAATTCCATGGAAGTGCGCGAGGCTGGGTAATTCCAAGGATCTTTCGCGACAAGGGCTATCAGGGGATGGGTGAGGCGTTCTTCTTTTGTGGGATCGGCGGCGGTAATGAAGACGCCTTGTTTGCGTATGTGCGCGAGTATCTGTTCGAACTTCTCGTCCGGGTCTTCTCCTTTTACCAGGCGGACATCTATTGCGGCGATGGCTTTTTCGGGGACAATATTTTGAGCTTGTTCGCCGACATACGCGCTGCGCAGACCACGAATATTTAGAGAAGGATATTGGAGAAGTTCCATCAGACGTTTGCCGCCGCCTTCAGGCATCGCGAACTGGAGATCGTGCTCGAGATCGGCGTCATTATTAGGCATGGCTGCGAGCGCGTCTTTTTCCGTGGTGTTGAGCGGAACGATATCGTCGTAAAAACCCTCGATCAGAACTTTGCCGTCCGCGGATTTCATGGAAGTGAGCAAACGCGCGAGGGTGAATCCGGGATTGGGCGCCCAGTTTCCGTAGTGGCCGCTGTGAAGGGCGCGAATTGCTCCATAAGTGGTGATCTGGAGTCCGAGAATTCCGCGATTGCCGAAGAAAACCAAGGGGCGGCCGCTTTGATGTACCGGTCCGTCGCCGGTGATAAGTACATCGGCGTCGTCCAGGAGATTTTTGTGGGCGAGTAAAACGCGCTCGAGATTTGGGGAGCCATCTTCTTCTTCGCCTTCGAGTATTAGTTTCAGGTTTATGCCGAGCGGAATTTTGTTGGTCCGCAGGGCGTCGAGCGCGGCCAGCAACGCGACGATGGGGGATTTGTCATCGGAAGAAGAGCGCGCGTAGATGCGCCAGTCGTCGTTGTAGATGGCGGGATGATCGAGGCTATTGGCAGGCAAAGGTATGCGTTTGCCGCCATTTTCCAAGGAGTTGGTTCGCAAAACAGGGTCGAAAGGTTTTCCGTCGGTCCAGGCGGCGGGATCAACGGGTTGACCATCATAGTGGGCGTAGAAAATTAGTGTGCGGCGGGCGTTGGGCACAGCCAATTTTCCAAAGACGACCGGACCACGGCCGGAGATGGAAAGTAAGTGCGTCTCGATGCCGCGGGCTTCGAGCATGGAGACTAATTGAGCGGCATTTTTCTGAATGTTTTCGGTGTCGCTGGCGACGTTTGGTATGGCGAGGAATTCGGAGAGTTCGCGGATGATGCGGTCTTCGTTGTTCATGCGGTAGTCGCGGACTTCCTGGGCGACTTGATCCGGACTCAATCTGTGTGGGCGCTCGGGAGGTGAGGGGATTCTTTGCGCGGAAATGTTGCAGGCGAAGATGGTGGTGAACATGGCGAGCAGTAGACTTCTCAAATTTCCCCCGATGGCGCGATGTTTTGCGGCAAGAACATTTGATGCGGACAAGAGCTAATTTGTGAAGGCAACCAGGGCGGCCAATTTTTTTTGCGCCAAGCCCGAAGAGATGGCGCTGGCGGCCAACTGAGCGCCGTCTTTAAAATTTGCGGCGATCCCGGCGGCTACCAGAGCAACGGCGGCGTTCATGACCGCGATATCACGCCGTGGTCCTGGCTGATCCTCTAACACTTCGCGAATGATCGCGGCGTTGTCCTGCGCATCCCCGCCTCGCAGGGTTTCGATAGGGGCACGGGACAAGCCGAAATCTTCGGGCGTGAGGGTGTAGCGCTTTACGGTTCCTTCGTGTACGTCGGCGACGTAGGTTTCGCCGCTTAAGGAGATTTCGTCCAGGCCGTCTGCTCCGTGTACAACAAAAGCGCGCTGGACACCGAGCTCGGCGAGTGTGGCGGCCATCAAGTCGGTTACGTCGGCGGAATAAACGCCGACGAGTTGGGAATGAGCGCCTGCAGGATTTGTTAATGGACCAAGCAGATTGAATGCGGTGCGTTGGCCGATTTGTTTACGAGCGAGTGTGGCGTGGCGAGTTGCAGAGTGGGCTGCCTGCGCGAAGAGGAAGCCCAGGCCTATTTCGCAAATGGCTTGGCCACAACGCTGGAGCGGGATATCGATGCGCACGCCGAGCGCTTCCAAGACGTCAGCAGAGCCACAGCGCGAACTTGCCGCGCGATTGCCGTGCTTGGCAACGCTGGCTCCTGCCGCGGAAGCAACAATTGCAGCTGCGGTGGAAATATTAAAAGTGTCGCAGCCGTCGCCACCGGTTCCGCAAGTGTCGATCAAGTGTGCGGGGCGCAAGCGTTCGTCGGGGAAAACAGAGGCGGCATGGCGGCGCATCACACTTGCGAAGCCGGCAAGTTCTTGCGGCTCAATGGGGCGCGCGTTCATGGCGCGGAGGAGGCTTACAATTTCTGGAGTTTCTGCGCGGCCGGAAAGAATTTCTTCCATGGCCTCTTCGGCTTGCGCGCACGTCAAAATTTTCCCATTTTCGACACGTTGCAAAAGCGAAGGCGCCATGGTGTCCTTGCTCCGTCTCGACCCTTCCGGTTAAACTTTACTGTTTCACGAACGCAAAATTCTATCACTGATGGAACCTAGATGAAGATTCACGAGTATCAAGCGAAGGCTATTCTGGCGCGTTATGGCGTGGCGATACCGCGCGGGGAAGTGGCTTATCGCAAGGAAGAAGCGCGCGGAACGGCGCAGCGCCTGAAATCAAATATCGTCGTGGTGAAGGCGCAAATACACGCCGGAGGACGCGGCAAAGGTGGGGGCGTGAAGTTGGCGCGCTCGGCCGATGAAGCCGCGGAAATCGCCAGCCAAATTCTGGGGATGAACCTGATCACGGCGCAGACGGGGCCGGGCGGGCGGATCGTGAAACGGTTGTTGATCGAAGAAGGCTTGGACATCAAGCGAGAGCTGTATCTGAGTTTGCTGGTCGATCGCGCCAGTGGAAAAGTTATTTTCATGGCGAGCACCGCGGGCGGGATGGAAATCGAAGAGGTGGCTAAGGATAATCCCGAGGCAATTTTGCGCGAGGTAATTTCGCCTGTAGTGGGACTGCAGCCGTACCAAGCGCGAAAATTGGCGTTTGGGTTGGGCTTGCCGATGGAGGCGGTGAATAACGCGGTGCCGTTTTTGTTGGCGCTTTATCGAGCTTTTATCGATACGGATGCTTCGATGCTGGAAATTAATCCGTGTGTGTTGACGGGCGACAGCAAGCTGGTGGCGTTGGACGCCAAGATGACCATCGATGACAATGCGCTGTTTCGCCACAAAGAATTGCGCGAGCTGCGGGATCTGGATGAAGAGGATCCGCTGGAAGTGGAAGCTTCGAAGTATGGTTTGAATTACATCAAGCTAGATGGCAGCGTGGCGTGCATGGTGAATGGCGCGGGATTGGCCATGGCCACGATGGACATCATCAAATACGCGGGTGGATCGCCAGCGAATTTTCTGGATGTGGGCGGCGGTGCGTCGGCGGATCAAGTGAAGAATGCGTTTGGAATTTTGATGGCCGATCCGGCGGTGAAGGCGGTGTTCATAAATATTTTTGGCGGGATTTTACGCTGCGATGTGCTGGCTAGTGGGGTGGTGGCAGCAGCAAAGGATCTGCAATTGAAAGTGCCGGTAGTAGTGAGGATGGAAGGGACCAACGTGGAGCTGGGGCAGAAAATTCTGCGCGACAGTAAATTGAATTTCACGATAGCCGATGGAATGAAGGATGGCGCGCAGAAAGTCGTGGCGCTCGCGGTGGGTGCTCGATGAGCGTACTGGTTGATGAGAAGACACGTTTGCTGGTGCAGGGCTTCACGGGGCGCGAAGGGACGTTTCATGCGCAGCAGATGATTGAATACGGAACGTTGGTGGTGGGCGGCGTTACGCCGGGTAAGGGCGGAACGAAACATCTGGAGCGCCCGGTTTTTAATACGGTTCGCGATGCGGTGAAGGAGACGGGCGCGAATGCTTCGGTGATTTTTGTGCCACCGCCATTTGCTGCTGACGCGATTCTGGAAGCGGCCGATGCCGATATTCCTTTAGTGATTTGTATTACTGAAGGCATTCCGGTGCTGGATATGGTGCGCGTGGCCGCGGTGGTGGATTTCAAAGAGACGCGGCTGATTGGGCCGAACTGTCCCGGAGTGATTTCGCCGGGAAAATGCAAAATCGGGATTATGCCGGGGCGCATTCACAAGCAAGGGCACGTGGGAGTGGTGAGCCGCAGCGGAACTTTGACGTATGAGGCGGTGGATCAACTGACGCGATTGGGAATCGGGCAATCTACTTGCATCGGGATTGGTGGCGATCCGATCATCGGGACGACGTTTCTGGATGCGATTCGGCTTTTTAATGAGGATGCCGATACGCACGCGATTATCATGATCGGAGAAATTGGCGGCGACGCGGAAGAACGCGCGGCGCAATGGATCAAAACGAATGTGAAGAAGCCGGTTGTAGGGTTTATTGCGGGGCAAACCGCGCCACCGGGAAGACGCATGGGACATGCGGGCGCGATTATCAGCGGGGGACAAGGGACGGCGAAAGATAAGTACGCGGCGATGAGCGCTGCGGGAATTCGCTGCGTTGAAACTCCGGCAGATCTGGGCTCAACGGTTGCGGCCGCACTGAAGTAAAGATACACAGCAAAATTAATTTTGTACTTTGGAGGATTCGTGGCACTGGAACGTACATTTGCGATTATCAAGCCTGACGCTGTTGGTAAAGGGCAGCAGGGTGAAATACTTTCACGCATTCAGAAGGCGGGATTCAAAATCGTGGCGATCAAGACGATGCGGCTGACGAAGGAAGAGGCCGGGGGATTTTACGCGGTGCATAAGGAGCGGCCATTTTTTGGGGAGTTAACGGATTTCATGAGTTCGGGGAAGATTGTGGCGATGGTTTTGCAAGCTGACGGAGCCATTCCGAAATGGCGAGACGCTATGGGCGCGACTGATCCTAAGAAGGCGGCGCCGGGAACGATACGCCATGATCTCGGCACGAGTATCGGGAATAATTGTACTCACGGGTCGGATGCTCCGGAGACGGCGGCATTTGAAATCGGATATTTTTTTGCGGGACATGAATTGATTTAGTTGGGTTGGGCCCTTTGGTCCAGTTCTTCTCCTATCAGAGTTTCTCCCGTAGCCATGGTATTGCTTGCTGGGGCCCTAGGCGTAGACTTCGTGAACATGGATCCGCCGCGTGAACTCGGACGGGGGCTTTTACTGCTTGGGGGGATCGCGGTGGTTGTCGGGGCGTTTTTGTATTTGACCGGGCGGTTGCCGTTGCGGCTGGGGCGATTGCCTGGGGATATAGTTCATCGCGGTGAACACAGTACATTTTATTTTCCGATCGTAACCTGCCTGCTTTTAAGCGTTGGATTGTCACTGATATTTTGGCTTTTCTCTATTTTTCGCCGCTAAATCAATTCCCTCCTACTCTGCATCGGCAACGGCGTCTTGCTTCTGTGCGGTTGTCCGACAGTTTCCCAACACAGTAGAATGAATGGTGGAAGCGCGAGGAGTTTTTCGTATGGCTACGGCTGAGTCCAAAGTACACATGTCAGAGTTCACTAACGAACCGTTTGTGGATTTTTCTAAGCCGGAAAATAAAGAGGCGATGCGCGCGGCGCTGAAGAAGGTGGAAGCGGAATTTGGGCGCGAATATCCGATGTATATCGGCGGGGAGAAAGTTATTACGACGGCGAAGATGACTTCGACGAATCCCTCTCATCCGAAGCAGGTGATTGGAGTATTTCAGGCGGCCACGGCGGAGCACGCCAATCAGGCGGTGGAAGTGTCGGCCAAGGCGTTCGAAACGTGGAAACGTGTGCCTGCAGAAAAGCGCGTCGAGATGGTATTCCGAGCGGCGGAAATCATTCGCGAACGCAAATTTGAGCTTTCCGCGCTGATCTGCGCGGAAGTCGGCAAGTCCTGGATTGAGGCGGACGCGGATACGGCGGAGACAATTGATTTTCTCGAATTTTACGGGCGCGAGATGCTGAGGTTTGCCGGGCAGCATCCAGTCACGCAACAGAAAGGCGAGAAGAATTACCTGGTTTATATCCCGCTCGGTGTTGGCGTGGTTATTCCGCCATGGAATTTTCCGGCGGCGATTGCGGCGGGGATGACGGTGGCGTCGCTAGTGACGGGGAACACGGTGATTTTGAAGCCTTCGGAAGAGTCACCTACGGTCGCGGCGAAAGTTGTCGAGATTCTTTATGAAGCGGGAATTCCCAAGGAGGCTTTGAATTTTCTGACTGGGGCGGGCGAGATCGTTGGTGATGCGCTGGTGAAGCATCCGAAGACGCGGTTCATTGCGTTTACGGGATCGAAGGAAGTTGGGCTGCTGATTAGCGAAGTGGCGGGGAAGAAAGCTCCCGGGCAGATATGGATCAAGCGCGCGGTTTTGGAGATGGGCGGTAAGGACGCGACGATTGTGGATGAGGAGGCGGATATTGACGCCGCGGTCGAGGGTGTTGCGGCGGCGGCATTTGGTTATCAGGGGCAGAAATGTTCGGCATGTTCGCGGGCGATTGTCTCGGAGAAAATTTACGACGCGTTTGTGGAGAAGTTGGTGGAACGAGCCAAGAAAATTACGGTGGGGCCGAGCGAGGATCCCGGTAATTATATGGGGCCAGTGGTGAGCAGCGTGGCGATGGAAGGGATTCTGGGCTACATCGATGTGGGGAAGAGAGAGGGGAAAGTGGTGCTGGGAGGCGGGCGTGCTCCCGGGGATGGATATTTTATCCAGCCGACGATTATTGCAAACGTGCCGCCGAAGGCGCGGGTTGCGCAGGAAGAAATATTCGGGCCGGTGCTGGCGGTGATTAAAGCGCGGGACTTTGATCATGCCCTGGAGATCGCGAATGATACGGAGTTTGGGCTGACTGGGGCGGTGTATTCGCGGAATCCGGAGAAGATTGAGAAGGCGGAAGAGGCTTTTCATGTGGGAAATCTTTATTTGAACCGCAAATGCACGGGCGCGATGGTGGGGGCGCATCCGTTTGGCGGATTCAATATGTCGGGGACGGATTCGAAGACTGGCGGGAAAGACTATTTATTGCATTTTTTGCAGGCGAAGTCGATCGCGGAGAAAGTTTCGAATTAAAATTTTATGGCTCTTCGTCCCGCTGCGAACTGCGCTCGTTGGTGCGCGAGCCGCACGTGAAGTCGACTTAAATTGCGGTGGCGCGGGCTGCGCCCCATTTCAAGACGCGATAGACGGGATAACTCAGCACTAACATTCCTAAAGCTAATGGTGCGTTATCGCGATCTGTAAGTATTGATCCCACCAAAAATAAAATTGAGCCGATCAATGCGATGGCGGTGGTCCACGGGTAGCCCCAGGCGCGGTAGGGGCGAGGCATATCAGGTTCTTTCTTTCGCAGCACGAAAACGGAAATGTAGGTGAGAGTGTAGTCGGCTACGAAGAAGAACGAGAGCATGGCGATGACGCGTTCGAAGGAGCCGAGGACGAAGAGCACGGCGGTGATGGTACTTAGGAGGAGTGCGAGTTCGGGCGTGCCGCCCTTGTTGACGCGGGAGACGCTGCGGAAAAACAAGCCGTCAGTGCTCATGGCGTACAAGATGCGGGAACAGAAGAGTTGGACGGCGTTGATGCAGCTGAGAAGAGAAACCACCATGATGGCGCGGATAATGGGGTCGCCGTAACGGCCGAAAATGCGCTCGGCGGTGGTGCCCAGGGAGAAGTTGTTGCCGGCGATTTCGTTCATGGGCAGGACGTAGAGAACGGCGGCGTTCAGGAGCAGATAAATGCCCATGATGGAGAAGACGCTGCCAAAAATGGCGCGTGGGACGTCCTTGCCGGGGTTGCGAACCTCTTCGCCAAAGTAAATGACGCCGTCCCAACCGTCGATGGTATAGAAAACCTCCTGGAGGCCGAGCATCATTGCGATGGCGAGAAGCCAGCCGGAAGGAAGAGTGAGCTTGGTTGCGGATTCTGCTGCGAGGGAGGTTCGATGGGCGTTTCCACCCAGCGCGAAACAAGCGACGACCAAGATAACAAAGGCACCGGTCTTCAATGCGGAGGTGAGTAGTTGTGCGCGACTGCCCCAGCGGACGCCGCGCCATTGGAGGATTCCGAACCCGACGATCACAGAGACGGCGATGGTTTTTATAGTGTAGTCGCCGCCAGCAAGCGCGGGGATTAGTTTTCCGCTGTATTCACCGATGACGATGGCCACGGCGGCCAGTGTGCCGCAACTGGAAAGCCAATCGCTCCAGCCGACAATGAAGCCGGCGTAGTCGCCGATAGCGCGGCGCGAAAAATTATATTGGCCGCCGCTGCGTGGGATGGCTGCACCAAGCTCGGCCATAGAGGATGCTCCAAACAAGGCGTAAAGTCCGCCGATGACCCAAACACCGAGAAAGAACCAGGGATTTGGCAGGAGTTTAGCGATGACGCCGGGAGTGCGCACGATTCCGGCGGCGATAGTGTTGCCAACGGCAGCGGCGATGCCAAACCATACGCCGAGGACTTGCAATAATTTTCCCGGGGAAATTGTGCTCAGAGGCACGGGAGGTCTGGCCACACGAACTTCAGCATTGGGCGGGGCATCGGGGATATTAGGCAATCGTGTCGTCCGGTGGTTTCGCGACTGTGGTCATGATAATGGTGGCGAGGGGAAATACAAAGCACAAGTCATCGGTCGCGATGGCGATGGACTCGGGAACCGGGAGGCAAGTGTTCAATGTTCCTGTGCGGCCGATTCGTTCGGTTCTGGCGGCGAATAGGGGGTTAATTCGGTGTTGTCGTTGTCGGGGTCGACGAGCCAAACGGTTCGGTCTTTGAAATAGGCGAAAAGTTTGGCGTTTTGGGTTTCGTCGAGTTCACGGGCCCACAGGACTTTGGCGGTGTCGATATCAGCGCCGTTGTAGACCCATTCATCGTGGATGTTGTGATCCGGTTCGTAGCGGACGATTACGAGGTGTTTACCGGGCTGGTACGAAAGGTGATTTTGTATCGCGGCTCGACTGGGCTCTCCCTGGCAGGTCCAGGCGAGAGGGTCGCACTGATGACGTGCTGGGTAGGAGATTGTTTCGATTATGAGCAAGAGGATGGCGGCGCGCGAGAGCCAGCGGCCGAGTCGGAACGTGGAGATATTTATGGTGCGAAGGTGTCGAATGGACTGCGCCAGGAGGGCGAGAATCACGCAGGTGAATGGCGCGGCATAGTGCGCGAATGACCAAATCACGGCGAAGACGCCTAGAGCCCCGATAACGATCGTGGCTAGCAGCAAACGCATTTTTTTGTCGCGCAGAATGAATGGCACTCCAGGTGCGAGCAAGACTACTCCCCACCAGAAAAATGTGTGGCCGCCACGATTGATTTTTTCTTTAGAGACGCGCCATACATCCTTCCAGGTGTGGCGATAATTCTCGCGCTCCCAGCCATTGTAGAAATCTTCGAATTGCTGATTGTTGTAGTGCAACGGCGGGCGGGAGCGTTCCCACAAGAAGAGCGCGGAAGAATGGTAGGTTCGGGTCCTGAGCGTGTGGGGCATGAGCAAGGCGTTTCCGGTTAAACGCCAGTTGTAATAGCCCATGAAGGCGGCGGCCGCAGTTAATACGATGAGCACGGACACTAGAACCTTTGCTCTTGCGCGGGCGGATGAGGCGACGGTGTGCTGCGCTGAGCGGTTTTTTTCTGTGGCGAGCCACCAGATGAACCAAGCGGCGGAAGGAACGCAGAACAACAGGCCTTCGTAGGGGCGGCTGTTTGCGAGAATGGCGATACCAAATCCAAGTACGACGCCGTTCTTCGCGGTGGGATGTTTGGAGATACGACCTAGCGCTCCCAATACAAGAGCGCCGCCGATGGCTGCCGCGGCGCCTCCCCAGTAGCTGTTCATCCAATAACTCGCGACGCCGAACTTTATGGCGGCGAGTGCACCACCGAGTAAGGCCCAGCGCGAGGTCATCCACGCTTGCAACATCCAGGCGATGGCGGAACACATGGCGGCGGCGCTGAGCAGGACGCCGATCCAAGAGCTGCCGAGCAATTGCCCAACGGCCACGATGGCACCCTGGGCCGGCGGATAAATTGAGGAGTAGGTGGGGAACCAGTTTACGTGGAAGGTTTCAAAGCTGAGCCACATGGGATGCGGGGGATTGGCGAGGCGTCCATGGGCGAAGGTGTCGCCCATCAACAGGTAGCTGTATTCGTCGTGAATGCCAGGGACGGGCACGTGAAGGAATGGAAGCACGGCGAGTCGAATGGCGACGACGCCGAAGAATAAGCTGAGCACGACGAGATTGCGGCGTTTTGCGAATTGGGAAAACAGCAATTCCAGGCGGGTAAAAATTTGTTCGGCGGAGCGGCCAGCCAGGAGAGCCAGGGTGAGAAATATCAGCGTGAAGAGCACGACTCGCCACAGGGGGTGAAGGAGGAGTACGAGGGAAAAGAGATTTGCGGCGAAGGTGTTCAGGGCAAGGTGTAGTGGCACGTGCGGCTTAGCATAACTTATTTACTACGCGGCCTTGAAGAGATTGCAGCGGCGGCATGGCGCGGCAATCGTGTGTAAGTGAGATGTTTTTGCGAGCAATCGCCGACAGATTCCGTTGCTGCGATGAACTTCGCAGGAACGGGGCCGGCGACGGTCTAGCGTTCGATTTCTATTTCGGTTGCGGGTTTTTTCTTGATAGCGCCGCCGCCTTCCAAAAAGTCGGAAAGCTCCAGACGGAGATTTCCGGCGTTCGTGGCGTAGGTCATAGCGGTTTCAAACTCCACAATATCATTGCGGATCAGTTTTTCGATTTCACCGTCGAAGTGTTGCATTCCCTCGGTGTTACCGTCACGCATGGCGTCGAGCAGGGTTTTGCCTTCACCCTCGCCTTTTTCCACGTAATCGCGCGTGCGCATGGTGGATTTAAGGATCTCGATAGCGGCGATGCGGCCTGTGCCGTCTTTCTTAGGTAGCAAGCGTTGCGAAACGATGAAGCGAAAAGATTTGCCGAGACGAGTGCGAATGGCTTGCTGATCGGAAAGAGGAAAAACGCCGACAATACGCTCCACGGTTTTGGAGGCATCGATGGTGTGAAGTGTGGACATTACCAAATGGCCGGTTTCGGAAGCTTCAAGGGCAATCTCAATGGTTTCGCGGTCGCGCATTTCGCCAACGAGAATGACCTTAGGCGCTTGACGTAAAGCGGCGCGCAAGGCGAGGCCAAAGGTCGGTGTGTCGGTATGCAATTCACGCTGGTGAATGGTGCATTTTTTGTGACGGTGCAAAAACTCGATGGGATCTTCAATGGTGAGGATATGAAAAGCTTTCTGCTCATTCATTCTGTCGAGGATGGCAGCGAGTGTGGAAGATTTGCCGGAACCAGTGGGGCCGGTGACCAATACGATGCCATTCCGGATATCCACAATTTCCTGGAGCGTCTTGGGCAGGTTCAATTCTTCAAAGTTGGGAATCTTGTCGGGTACAACGCGCATAACGATGGCGCAACTGCCGCGTTGGCGAAAAATATTTACGCGGAAGCGAGCCACGCCCGATACGCCGTAGGAGAGGTCAGCGGAGCCGTCCTGTTCCAGCTTGCGCAAGGCGGTTTCGTTTTTGCTCATGATGTCGTTGGCGATGCTCATGGTGTCCTGCGCGGTGAGGGATTCGAGGCCTTTGTACTTCAATTCCACCAATTGGCCGTTCATTTCAATTTGCGGAGCGCGGCCGGGAGAGAAAATAAGGTCGCTGACCTGGCCGTGGGATTTCACCATAGCGGTAATGAGCTGGGCGGTTTGAATGACACGCGCTGGCTGAGGCGGCGATGGTGGTATTGGTATTTCAGGTGAAGATGACGTTGGCGGCGCTTGTAGCGTCTGGGTCGATGTTCCCATGGGAATGCACCTTTGGGTTGGGCCTGAGCTTGCGAAGGCCAGATTCGCCTGGAGAGTGGACGTGAATTATTCTCTGCGGCATGTATATCTTAAGCTGCGGAGCGCGGGGAATAGGATATTGAGTGAAAGGGAATTGCCTGAAGATTACTAACCGATTGGGGCGGTGCACATAATCGCGCCAAGCACCGCGAACTCCGCGGTTGGTCCTGGTTTTCGAAACGGCGTTGGCTTCCTGCTAACGCAATTCCAAGAGCAGGTCTTTCTCTTCCTCACCGGGATGGAGATAAATGTTGCTGCAGTCCGTGACGATCCAATCGGCGCCCGCAGCCTGAAGAGCGGAGTCGGGAGTGGTAGTTCGCAAGGCGAGCACGCGAGAACCCGCGGCTTTGCCGGCCTGAATTCCAGCCGGGGCGTCTTCGATTACGACACAGGCGGCGGGCGGCACTTCGACACTCTGAGCTCCACGCAGGTAAGGTTCCGGGTGCGGCTTTCCGTATTGAATGTCGCTGGCGGTGACCAGGTGTTTTGGAATGGCGAAGCCGGCTGCTCGAAGGCGGACAACTGCGAGCGGATGGGTTGCGGAAGTTACGACCGCGAAGCGATCGGGGGGAAGTGCGTCAAGGAGCTGTTTGGTACCCGGCAGTGCGATGATGTCCTCAACATCCGCAATCTCGGCTTTTTCGATGGCTTGGTCCTCAGCGCGATGATCGGCGGAGGGCAATAGTTCGCGAATGGTTGCGATGCTTGGCCTGCCGTGAGCTTGGCGCACCACCTCATCAGGGACGAGGCCGAACCTGTTGGCCCAAGCTGTCCATACTCGGGCCACAGCCGGTGTGGAATCGACCAAAACACCATCCATATCGAATAGCAATGCCCGGCAGCAAATCTGCATAACCAACATAATAATTAGTTTGAAGCCAGGAATGCGCGGAGAAACAAGAAGCGATGCTGAGATGGAACTGGGGATCCGAAGGCGGCTGATTTCCGTGGCGAGAATACGTTGCGCTAAATGCAGATTAGTCGGCGGAGGTGGCAGTTCGAATCTAGCGAGCTTCGGTCAGCTGCAGGGCCAAGCGACGGGCTTCGAGGTTGGCGCATCTGGCGACCCAGGCTTTGGGATCGTCAACTTCATCGCAGAAAAATCTGGCGTGCCAAACCAAGCGAGCGAGCAATTGTTGAAGCATTGGAGAATTCGAATCGGAATATAAATGAATGTGCAATTCATGTTCGATGGAAGAACGATTTTCATCCCACAGCGCGGACAGAGCTAAGGTGTCATAGGGCGAATCGCCGAGCTTAAGCAAAGCGGTGCGAGTTTTTTTGGTAGTCGCGAGAAAAAGCGGGTCGGCGCTTGGCAGGGCTGGAGCATCGGAAATGGCCACAGAATGAGAGGACCCTTCCGTTAAGGAATGGGTGTCCTGCGTGTGTGGCTGAGCGTTCGCCGATTGACCTGGAATGGCCACCAAAGCACCTCCAACGTTGCTGATAAACAGCGCATCTCTTCAGGTGTAACCAGGCGGTTGAGAAATATATAGATTGATAATATCCATCGTGATGGATATATAAACAGTGTTATACCATAATAGTTAATAGTGGGTCTACTGGTAGAATTGCCGGTACAGCGCTCAAAATAGTACTAACTGTGGAAATTTATTGGGCTGAGTGGATTCATGTGGAAAACAACGCAACCAGAGCGGATTGGAAATTTTACTCTCGCTTGAGCGAATACGTTGCGGAATTACGGGCGCACGGGTGGGTTGGAATTTGTGCGTGGAGCGCGGGGTGATTCCTTGGCGAGCGCTTCGACGGTTTGATTTAAAACCTGGGCTATGACTTCCTTGGGAATTCCCTGACGCAAAAGCCGGTTTATGCCTGACGCGATCTCCATGTAAGAGATGCGGAGCACCTGGCCGTGCTGGTCCATCACGGATTGAATATCGGATGGCAGGGGTTTGTCTGGCAGCTTGGCGGGGTTGGAGTCCATGGAGGGAGATTACAAGTTGAGGCGGACGCCGTCACTGGTACGTCCTTCCTAGTATTGGCGGCTGAAAAGATGGATGCCCGTAAGGAGAGAGGATATCTGGGGTGGGCGACGGGGATCGAACCCGCGACATTCGGTGCCACAGACCGACGCTCTACCAGCTGAGCTACGCCCACCAGCGGATTAATAGGGGACAGTTTACGCTAAAACCGGCATCTATAGAAATGGTGGGAACCTCTTCTAGGGTGGCACGAGTCATGCGTTGAACTTCTGAGCCCTTGCATTTTGGCGTTCGGGAAAACACTGAAATACGCGTGCTGCTGGTGTAGGATTTGACTAATAAATGGGGGAAAACTGCCTTAGCCCGTGGACGGTAAGCTTGGAATACAACATTGACGGATAATGCTAGCTTTGGACTTCTTAGCACTTGTCAGGACGCGTAACGGGATTGGATGTGAGGGCGAGGCAATTCGGCTTGAGTAAAACTACGAGGCTGTTGGCGCTCGGCATTTTTTTTGGCGGCGGCATGCTGTCTTCCGTCGATGTGCGCGCGCAGGATTATCAAGGGGCGCCGAAATCGAAGAGTGCGGTAGAGAGCCCGGCGACCGCGGAATCCACTGAGGATTACAACCGGAAGCTGGAACGGTTGCGGGAACAGTTTGCGGAAACGCGAGAACGGCAGACGGGCGATTATCGGATTGGGCCGCAGGATTTATTGGATATAAGTATTTTTGAAGCGCCGGAACTGAATCGCACCGTGCGAGTTTCCGAAAATGGTGAGGTGTCGCTGCCGCTGCTGGGGGGCGTTCACGTCGTGCGATTGACGGCGCGGGAGCTGGAGAATACGCTGGCGGCGAAGTTGCGGGAGTTTTTGAAGGATCCGCACGTAAGCGTGATGGTGACCGCGATTGAGAGTCATCCGGTTTCGGTGATTGGAGAGGTGAACAAGCCGGGAGTTTTTCAGGTGCGAGGATCGAAGACGCTGCTGGAGATGCTTTCCATGGCGCAAGGATTGGCGCCTGAAGCGGGTGACGAAGTGTTGGTGATGAGAAATGCGGGATATAACCGAGGTCAGGATGGCAGCGCGCAAGCAATCCAAGCGGAAGCCGAGCAGGCAGGCGGGAAGAGCACAGACAGAACTAAAAACCCGGCAGAGTCTGATGAGAATCAGAAGGATGACGCGCCGAAAAATAATGCGATCGCGTCGACTGGCGAAGCAAATGTTCAGGGCGCGGACCGGACGGAGCAAGGCGACACGTTAGCGATCAATTTGCGGCACTTGCTGAATTCACGCGATCCTCGATTTAACGTGCCGGTCTATGCGGGCGACATTGTTAAGGTAACTCGGGCGGGCATTGTGTACGTGGTGGGCGCGGTGAAGAAGCCGGGCGGCTTCACGGTAAAAGGGAACGAGCAAATGTCGCTGTTGAAGGCCATTGCGCTGGCGGAGGGATTGTCGAGCACATCGTCGAAGGGCCACACGCGAATAATTCGAACCGATGAGGGCAGCGGTAAGCGCTCGGAGATACCGGTTCAGCTGGGAAAGATTCTGGACGGAAAAGCGCCGGACATGAATCTGCAGGCCGCGGATATTGTATTTGTGCCAAGCAGCACGGGGAAGACAGTTCTTTTTAGAAGTACGGATGCCGTTGTCAATACGGCCACCGGGTTAGCGATTTTTCATCCCTAAAAATATGGACGAACAGAACAGACTGCAACTCTACGAGCCGCGACAGAATGCGCTGGAACGCGTGAATCATGCTGCTGGCGCTTATCCGGTGGAAGATCGCGAAGCGGTTCCGGACCTGCTGGAATATTGGCGGGTAATACAGAAGCGTTATCCGACGGTGCTGGTGGCGTTGCTAGTGGTTTTTATGATTGGACTGTTTGCAACGTTCCGCGGGAAGCCGGTGTATGAGGCGCGAGCGCTGATTGAAATTCAGAAAGAAAATCCGGATGTGCCGACACTGCAGGAGTTGTTTCAAATTGAGGGCGTTTCGGATGCCTATATCGAAACGCAGAACCGGATTTTGAAGAGCGAAAATCTGGCGCGGCGAGTGATAACGCAGCTGGGGCTGGAGAAGTTACCGGAATTTACGCGGCGCAGCGGGAGTTGGCAGATTGCGCGGGAAAAGCCGGCACCGGAGCCTGTGCAGGCAGGGTTTGGGATGAGTTTGGCCGAGGACAAGACCGTTCCAGAAGAAGTGTTGAAAAATTTCGAAGAGCGACTAACGGTTGAGCCTGTGAAGCGGAGCCGGTTGATTGAGGTGACGTTCGAATCGAACGATCCGAATACGGCGGCGCAAGTGGTGAACACGCTGACCTCAGCATACATCGACGCAAATCTGGAAGCGCGATGGCAGGCAGCGCAGAAAGCTTCGGACTGGCTATCGCAACAATTGCTGGGAATGAAGGCGAAGCTTGAGAAGTCGGAAGACGAGTTGCAGAAATACGGGCGGGGAAATGGATTGCTCTTTCTGGAGACGGAAAAAGGAACCAGCGAAAATATCGTGGTGCAGCGGCTGCGAGAACTGCAGCAGGAATTGACTAAGGCGCAGGCGGACCGGTATGCAAAAGAGTCTTTATACAAGTTGTTGGAAGAAAGGAATTACGCGGAGCTGCCAGGAGTTTTTGATAACAAGTTGATACAGGAGTTGACGGCGAGGCTGGCGGATTTGCAGCGTGAACAATCGCGGCTGAGCGCAAATTTTAATCCAAATTACCCGCGAGTGAAGGAATTGCAGAGTCAGATCGACGAAAGCAAGGCGATGCTGGAAGCGGAGCGCGCACGGGCGGCAGGAGGCATTGCGAACGATTACAAAGCGGCGGTAAGCCACGAAGAGATGCTGCAAAAAGCGTTTACGGAGCAGGAACGGCAGGCGAACGATATAGCCGGCAAATCGGTGCAATACAATATTTTGAAGCGGGAGGCGGATACCAACAAGCAGTTATATGTTGGGCTGCTGGAAAAGTTGAAAGAGACGGGAGTATCGAGCAGTTTGAAGGCGACTAATATTCGCGTGGTTGATCCGGCATATCCACCGAAGAAATTTGCCCGGCCGCGAATTTTATTGGATTTATCAATCACGTTGATTGTCGGGATGTGCCTGGGGATCGCAGCGGCGTTTTTGCAGGAGCATCTGGATAACACGCTGAAAAGCTCTGAAGACATTGAACGGTTTTTGCAAATACCAGCGCTTGGCGCGGTCCCTGCGATGGAGCTATCTGCCAATCCAAGACGGCTCCACGGATTCCAAAACAATGCGGCGGTGCTGGAGGCTGGGAAGGGCGACGGAACAAACGGACATAATGGCAGCAATGGAAATAACCGATCAAAGAACGGGACGAGATTGGCGCCGCCATGGAACCGCATTGAAGTGCAGGATGGCGGAGGGCACCCGCACGGGGCGCTGGCGGAAGCGTTTCACGGACTGCGCACATCGGTGCTGCTGTCGACGGCGAAGCGTCCGCCAGCGACACTTTTGGTGACCAGCGCGCAACAGGGTGAAGGAAAAACTACCGTGGCGGCGAATTTGGCGGCTTCGCTGGCGCAACTGGGCGACTCGGTGTTGTTGATTGACGCGGACCTGCGAAGGCCGAGCTTACAGAAATTTTTTCAAGTGTCGAGATCGACAGGACTGGTGAACTACCTTACCGGAGATTCCGATTGGCGAAGCCTGGTATGGCAAGCCGCGCCCATCGGTGTTTCTGTGCTTTTCTGCGGACCGGTGCCGCCGAACCCTGCTGACCTGCTCTCTTCGGAATATATGCGCAGCTTAATTCGCGAGGCGTCGAAGGAATATAAGTTTGTGGTGTTGGATTCGCCGCCGCTGCTGAATCTTTCTGACAGCCGCATTCTGGCGACGTTGGTGGATGGGGTGATTCTGGTTGTGGGAGGCGGGACCACACCGCGCGAACTGGTGCAACGGGCGTATTTGTCGGCGGTAGACGCGGGCTCGCACGTAATTGGTGCGACGATTAATTTTGCAGACGTGAGAAACGATTACTACTATTCGGGATATCACCAGGAAGCAGAGGAATCCGAAAAGTAGAGAAGTTTTTCGGGGCGGGAGAGTGGGCGAGTGCTGAAGACTGCCGAGGCTTCGCTCATTTTTTGCGTTACGGCGGCGGTATTGGCGTTTGGCGGGACGGAGCCGATTTCATTTGCGGCGGTGGAGATTGTGCTATTCGGCACGGTTTTGGCGATGCTTATCGTACGTAAAGATCTCGTGTGGGCGGGTACTTTGCGAAGCGCAGCGGTGCCTGCGGCTTTGATTGGGTTGGTGATATTTCAACTGGTTCCATTGCCCGAGCCGTTAGTGCGGTTGCTGCGCCCGGATAATTCGATTTCGAACACGAGCCTACCTGGAAGTGAGCATCGTTTTCTTTCCAGTTTAAGCATCGCTCCATACAACACGCGAATACATTTGATCCTGTTGGTTTGCTGCGCAGTAACATTTTTTTTTGCGCGTATGCTAGGCCAAGATCGTAAGAGCAGAAGGCGTTTAGTGACATGGTTGGTGGCGCTGGGAACGTTTGAAGCGCTTTATGGGCTTGTGCAGTATCTGGCTGGTTGGCAACGGATTTTTGGGTACGTGAAGAAATATAACCTCGAAGAGGCGACCGGAACGTACATCAACCGGAATCACTTCGCGGGTTTTCTAGAGATGGTGATTCCCTTTGGAGTAGCCCTGGTGTTGTATGAGAATGCCAAGCTGCCGCGAAAGGTTATTCGGGGACAAAATGCGCGGATTAAACAGGTGCTGGGAGGCAGAAAACTTTCTCGGATTGGATTGTGGTTGCTCGCGGCTACGGTGATGGTGGCGGGATTGTTTTTTTCGCTTTCGCGGATGGGCATTATTTCGGCGGTCGCATCGCTAGGGGTGATGGCAGCATTTTCTGGATTTCAACGAAAAGCAGGATTATGGGTCGCTGCCGCGATCATGGCATGCGGGATTATTTTGGTTTTGTGGATGGGAGCGGGGCCGGCGCTGGGACGTTTTGGAATGATCAGCGAGGAATATACAAGCGTGGACGAGAGTAGATTGTCGTTATGGAAAGATACGGCACGGCTGATTGGCGGGCATCCATTGCTAGGAAGCGGGCTGGGTACTTTTCCCGTGGCGTTTACGAGGGTGCAGAGCACGTTCCTGGGACAATTTGTTAACCACGCGCATAACGATTATCTGGAATTGGCGAGCGATTTAGGGATTCCGGCGGCAGCGTTGTTCTTTGGGTCGACTGGTGCATTATTGGTGCGCGTGGCGCGGAAGGCCGCGTCGTCTGAGGTGAGCTTCGAGCGAGCAATGGCTTTGGGTTGTCTGGGAAGCATTGCGGCAATACTGCTACACAGCTTGACGGATTTTAATTTGTATATTCCGGCGAACGCGCTGTTGTTTTCTTTGATTTTGGGATTGGCGGCTTCGATCTCGCCAGCCAATTCGAGCGTGCTTAGGCGGGCGAATGAGGCGTGAGCTGCAACTGTTCGCTAAGAGAATTATGGACGTGGTGCTCGCGATATTTAGTCTGATTATCGTCGCGCCACTCCTGTTAATCAGCGCGGTCGCTATTAAGCTGGGTTCGCCCGGGCCAGTGTTTTTTCGTTTGCGTGTTGCGGGATTAGGAGGTGAAGGATTCGATCAATGGAAATTGCGGACGATGGTGAACGGCGCGCGGGAAGGCGGAGATCGATTTGAGACGTCGTCGAGGGATCCGCGAATTACGCGTGTGGGGCATTTTTTGAGGCGCTGGAGCATCGATGAATTGCCGCAATTATGGAATGTACTTCGCGGAGAGATGAGTATTGTCGGACCACGGCCGGCGTTTTTTGAAATTGCGTCGAAATATTCCGCGGAGCAGGCGCGGCGGTTGGCGATGCGGCCGGGTTTGACGGGATTGGCGCAGGTGCAAGGGCGGAATCTATTGACGTGGACGGAGCGCGTGGAATTGGATATTTTTTACGTGGAGCATTATTCGCTGTGGTTGGATTGCGAGATTATGGCACTCACGATACCAGTTTTATTTCGAAGCGAAGGTGTATATGGCAAGGATGGGCGAGTGCGCGTTCAGGATTTAGGGTAGCCGCTGCATGGGGAATAAAAACGTGCTGGTGTGGGGAGCCGGCGGGCATGGAAAAGTGACCGTGGATGCGCTGCTGGCGAGTGGTGAATGGGAAGTGGCGGGAATTCTGGATGAGGACGAGAAAAAAAGCGGTACAGAAGTTTTGGGTGTGAAAGTGTTTTCGCTGGAAGGCGGTGTGGGGGAGGCCGCAAGGAGATTGGACTGCGGGAGAATAGCCGTTGCAATCGGCGATAATTACGCGCGTTTTGAAAAATTTAAACAGTTGCGGCGCGCCGGGCTTACGGCGGTGAATGTGGTGCACCCGAGCGCGCATGTTTCGCGTTTTGTAAAGATGGGCGAGGGAGTGACTATTCTCGCGGGAGCGACGATAAATCCGGGCACGACGATTGAGGACAATGTGTGCGTGAATACTTCAGCGTCGGTGGATCATGACAATTATCTGGAGAGAAGCTGCCACATATTTCCGAATGCCACGCTAACGGGTGGAGTGCGCATCCAAGAGTTTGCGTACGTAGGAACAGGGGCGGTGATCGCTCCGAACCTTACCGTGGAGAAATATAGCTACGTGGGTGCGGGCGCGGTGGTGTTAGCTAATGTTGGGTTAGGAACGATAGTTTTTGGGGTGCCTGCGAAAGTGCGCGGCGATCAGAAAAAACGGCCGGGCAAGGAAAATTGATGAGCATTGCGGATCGCGTGCGGGCGGAAATCGCAGCGGGTAGGCCGGCGTTTCCCAAGTTGCTGCCTATTGTTGATCCGGAAGGCGTGCCGGGCGAGGAGTTTTTGGAAGAGGTGCGCGGAATTTTAGCGAGCAAGCAACTCACGAATGGCGCGTATGTAAGGAAATTCGAGGAAGCGGCGGCGGAATATTTGGGCGTTGCGCATTGCGTGGCGGTTTCGAGTTGTACGGCGGGGTTGCTGCTGGTTTTGAAGGCCTTGGATTTGAGCGGGGAAGTAATTCTGCCGAGTTTTACGTTTCACGCTACCGCGCACGCGGTGGTGTGGAATGGATTGACGCCGATGTTTGCGGATTGCGATGCGAAGACGTTTTGTGTTGCGCCGGAAGCGGTGCGGGCGCAAGTGTCGAGTCGGACGGCCGCGATTCTGGTGGTGCATTTGTTTGGGAATCCAGCGGCGATAGAAGAATTGGAAGAAATTGCGGCGGGATTGCGGATTCCCCTCGTATTCGATGCGGCGCATGCATTTGGGAGCAGTAGTCAAGGCAAGCGCGTAGGAGGATTCGGAACGGCGGAAGTGTTCAGTTTTTCGCCCACGAAATTGGTGGTTGCGGGCGAAGGCGGACTGGTTGCGACGCGCGATGCCAGGCTGGCTGAAAAATTACGCGCGGCGCGAAATTACGGAGACGCCGGCAACTACAATCCGGAGGTTCTGGGAGTGAACGCGCGGATGAGCGAGATAAATGCAGCGATGGCGCTGCATGGCTTGGTGGGATTGGATGCGCGCATCGAGCGCAGGAACGAGATTCGATTGAGGTACGAGCGGAAGTTGCTGGACGTTGCGGGGCTGAGATTTCAGGAAGTGTCGGAAAGCTCGCGGTCAACGTTCAAGGATTTTTCAATGATTGTGGACGAAAAGAAATTCGGGCATTCGCGCGATTGGTTGGTGGAACTATTGCATCGCGAAAATATTGGAGCGCGAAGATATTTTTCGCCTCCGGTGCACCGGCAGAAACTTTATAGCGCGATGTGGGACGGACGGGCTTTACCGGTTACGGATTCAGTTTCGGATGGAGTGGTGAGCCTGCCGATTTATTCTTCGCTGACGGATGACAGCATTGACAAAGTGTGTGAAGTGGTTCGGCGGGCGCAGGGACTGGACAATGCCAATTTGGCCAAATGGGCAACGGGGGTTGCCTAATAGATGAGAGCTAAAACGGCCGTGGGTGGAGAGGCGAACCGGCGCGTCCTCGTGTTGGGGGGCGCGGGATATTTGGGGTCGGTGCTGGTGCGGCAATTGCTGGAGTTGGGTCGGCGGGTGCGAGTCCTGGATTCGTTCATGTTTGGGGAGCAGGCGCTGGAGGGAGTGAAGTATCACCCGAATTTGGAAGTGGTGCGCGGCGACGTGCGAGACGTGGGCGTGGTGGTGCGGTGCATGCGGGGTTGCGAAGCGGTTATTCACCTGGCTGGAATTGTTGGCGACCCGGCTTGCGAAGAAAATAAAGAGTTGGCGGTGGAGGTGAACCGGGCGGCGACGCGGATGCTTGCGAATGTCGCGCGGGAATGCGGCGTGCGGCGATTTATCTTTGCGTCTTCGTGCAGCGTTTACGGGGCATCGGATTTTTTTGTGAATGAAGAGTCGGCGGTGAATCCGCTGTCGGTGTATTCGGAGACCAAGATTGATTCTGAGGGGATTCTTCTGGGGGCGAAGACGGCTGCGTTTGCGCCGACAATTTTACGATTCAGCACTCTGTTTGGGCTTTCGCCGCGGATGCGGTTCGACCTGGTGGCGAATTTATTTGTAGCGCGCGCGGTATTCATGGGCGGCGTCACGGTTATCAACGGTGATCAGTGGCGGCCGTTGCTGCATGTGCAGGACGCGGCGCGGGCGTGCATCGCGAGCCTGGAGGCTACGTCGGAATCGGTGAGCGGCGAAGTATTTAATGTGGGAGCGGCGGAATTGAATTTGCAGATCGCAGAATTGGGGAGTGTGGTGGCGCAAGTGATTCCTCAGGTGGAGATTGAGACGGTGCAGACCGAGGATCGCCGGAATTACCGGGTGACGTTCGACAAAATTCGCGAGCGGCTGGGATTTGATTGCTGGAAGACGGTGGAGAACGGGATACGAGAGATTTATGGAGCGATTCGCGCTGGGTTGATTACGGATTTTACGACGGCGCAATTCAACAATCAGTTTGCGTTGCGGGCGCTGGTGCGTGCTGGGGCGAGGCAGTCGGTTCCGTTGCAAACGGAGGATGAGAATACGCCCGAGCGCGGCGTTGGTCATACAGCTGGACTGTGAGATGAACAACGTTATAAAGAGGATCGGCGCTTTACCTCTTCAAGAAATGCGCGGCGAGATTCGTTTAAGGTTTGTGGACTAAATTGAGCGGCCTTGGCAAGGTTGCGTGCGCTCATGGCAAGCAAGCGATCGGAATCTGCCGCGACCTGTAAGATCAATTTAGCCAACTTGTCAGGGGAGTTAGGTGGCACTAGGTCGCTGGCTTCGAGAAGCTCAGGAATTCCTCCCACAGCGCTCGCAATGCACGGGCAACCACGGGACATGGCTTCGACGAGGGCGCGAGGCAAGCCTTCTTGGCGAGAAGGCATAACGAATAGATCGATCGAATCCAGAAATTCGAAAATCGAGCGTCCGGAAGAAATCTCGCCGCGGAAGGTGACGTGATCGCCGATGCTGAGCTTAGCGGCCAGAGTTTGCATGTCAGCGAGATAGCGACCATTGCCAACCATCTCGAGTTGGAGGTTAAGACGGCCTTGGCATAAAGCGACAGCATGAAGAAGGGTGTCAGGCCCCTTGTACAAGCTCGCAAGAGTGCCGATAAAACCGATACGGAGGGGGCTGCCATTTTTTACGTCTCGCCAAGGCGACTCCCGGAGACGTTGATGCCGGTTTTGCATCGTGTCCGTTGCACCGTTCGCGCTTTCCAGCATTACATCCGGGAAACCGACGGCGTAGGCGTGTTTTGACCCTGGATACCTCCGCTGCAGTGCCTGCGACGTTAGGTAATGGACAGCGGTCGCCCCCGCGCAAATGCGCTTCAATTGATAAGTTGCGACGCGGCGAAAAATGGGCCGGGAAATATGGGGCCAAGTTCCCGGGCTTAACGCGTCCCACGGATCGCCCACAACTTCCAACGCGTAAGGTTTTTTCGCGTGCACAATTTCGCGCCACACCATTTGGCTTACGAGTCCAGGCACGCGGAGAAGATATGCGCTGCATTCCGCGATGGCGTGGCGAGCAATGATGCGCGCGTGGCGGCGGACTTGCAGATATTGCCACGGCCCGGTGTAATCCGGCAGCGATCGGAACGAAACGCCAGGGCCATCGGCGCGCCGCTCATTTTCCTTTGGCTCCTGCTTGGTTACTCGAGCGAGGACTAATACATGATCAAAGACGTCGAGATACCGAGACCAAGTCCCATATTTCGCGAAAGTGCTGGAGTAGATAGCGCCTGAAACTGACTGAACAAAGTGTTCTTCGCTAGTCATCAAAAGATGATTGTAGTGGTGGTTAGACGTGGTTGGCTCGCACTAACGTGGGATCAAGTTTTGAAGGACGAGGGTTCCACTTTTTGAAAAATTTGGAATACCCTTCTGCGAATAGTTTCACGGCGGCGAGAGTCAATAATCCCCAGACGGCGGGGCGGAAAAAATTGGTGAAATCGTTTCTAGTGGTCCATAGCAAGGGTCCAAGTATCAAAGCCCAAGCCGCCAGCGCGTAAGCGTTGCGAATCGATATTTGTTCGAGGTAGATCAGAAAAAAGGAAAGTACGAAGAAGTAAACGATCACGCCAGGAATTCCGAAATTCATGTATGGTTCGGCAATCGCAGAAAAGCCCATGCCGCCGTTATTTTTGTAGGTCCATGGATCAACGAGGGCTGTAATCCAGTGATTCGGCGGTAAATCGACGTCTGATGTTGTTGAGGATGCTTCCCAGCGTAAAGCCAGGTTAGGCACGATGCCTTTAATGGCGATCCAATAGGTTCGGCCCAGACGGAAATCGTTCGGGCCTAGAAGGTCGACGGTTTCAACCAGCGGACGGACGCTCATACCCATTTCCGCTGGCGCATCAAGAATATTGAAGTCATTCAATGATATATGCGCTAAGCGCTCATTGAGAGGTAGTTCGCGGCTCTCATGTAAGAGCGGCAGGATCACCAAGAGAAGAGTTGCGGCCGCCAGCGATGCGAGTGGTGAAATTCGCAGTCCTTTTTTTCGCGCGATGACGTAAACGATCAACGCAGCGATCACAGTGGGTCCGCGGAAACCCAAATACATCAGACTCACTAACCAAACGGCACCAATAATGGACACTACCCTAAAGCGTCGCCGGGAGGCCCCTGCGGCGGCAATGCTGAGGCCGATGAAAGCGACCGTCATACCGGAACCGAAGAGTCGAGGATCCGATTCTGCGCGAAGCCGATAAGTTTCCGAATAGGTGAGCCGGAAGTATCCGAGAGGGTCAAGCCCGATCAAGCCCACGATGAACAAGGAGATGCCTGCTGACAGCAAGATGCAACCGCCGACATATACATTCTTATCTTCAGTGTCCGTCCCCGATTTACTAAACAGGAAGGTATGTTTTTTACGACTCAACGCGACAATGATTCCGATGTGAAAGGCGACTATAGAGTAGTCGATGAGGGCAATAGCGTGCGACAAGCCGTAAGGATTGAAGAAAGGGGTGCGCGAAATATCGTAGATGCCAAGAGCCCATGGCAAGATGAGGCCCAGGTGAAAGAGGCCGAGAATACTAAGATAAATCAATGGGGCGCTTGCAATCGGGACAGAAAGAATATATCGCGCGTAGAAAAGCGAGCTTAGGAGGAGCAGCCCAGCACCAATTGCGGAAGCGACATCATTAGCGCGCAGATTTGTTTGGCAGATCGCAAATATTGCGACGCAAACCCAAAGCGCCGAAAAAATGAGAGTCAGATTTTTAGTCTTTAGCGACATTGGCTTCTGCTTCACCTGCGGAATAAATATCAAGAAGCGATGACAACCCGTGCTCGACCGTGAAATCGGTTTGTTGCATGAATTCGACGGCCGTTTGCGCGTGGAATTTTCCCCGGTTTACACCTTCAATCGTCGCTGTAGCCCATTTTGCCGCGCCGCATGTGAGGGGAAGGCGAACAACCTGGTCGGGAACGATTACTACTTCATCCGTAATATCGTTCGAGATGACGCAACGAAGTCCCGCGGCCTGAGCTTCGACCACCGCCAGAGGCAGGCCCTCCCACAGCAAAGAGGGGAAGACAAATACGTCGACGCAAGTGCGAAGTAAGGTTGGGACATCAGTGCGAGTGCCAAGGAAATGTATATTTCCTTTAAAACCCATTGTCCCAGCACGAGCTTCAATTTCAGCGCGGCAAGGTCCATCTCCAATCAATAAGAAGTGCGTATCCGAACGATGTTTCCGTATTTGAGCCGCGATTTCGAGAAAAAAAGCGTGGTTTTTGGCTGGTATAAAATTACCTACGTGGCCTACTACGGCCACTCCTGGCGGTAAGCCAATTTTTTTCCGCGATAGATAGGGATCAACGGCACCGCGAAAACCATCAAGGTCAATACCACAATGAAGTATCGCAACGCGGGAATCATTTCTCCAATCCAGGAATATATCGTCGGCAGCCTCGCGAGATGCGGCCAGCTTATGAGTGGCGTGGCGGCGAATCCAATTTCTCACCAGAAATCGGTAGGCACGACGGCCAGCAGTGTTGGATTTGCCATCGTGACTGTTATGACTGTGCGCTATCCGGACCGGAACTCCTTCGAGCCGCGCCCATCGAAGCAACACACCGGAAAACCCATGAACGTGGCTATGAACCACATCGTATCGGCCATCCCTCAAGATTTTTCGAAAGCTTCGGCTAAACTTCCAAAAGTTCTGGGATCGCGGGCAGCGAAGCACCCTGGCTCCTAGCTCTTCAACCTCGGGGCCGTATAAACCAGCGTGGGCGCCGAAAGTGCAAAAATCGAACTGAAATTGCTTCGTGTTGAGGGACTTTGCGAGATGGAGAAGCCAAGTCTCGACGCCACCTGGGTCGAGGGTACCGACGCAATGAAGTATTTTTATCGGCCTTCGCGTAGATTGTGGTTCAGGGGTACTCCGGGTTCGGGTGTTCAGATTCACTTGGCAAGAACCAGCATCGAATATCCACCTAATATCCGTGAAGTGAGTTTGGTGCTGAACTTCGATAAGGGAATGCGAATTAAATTGGCGATGCGACCTCGGAGCGTCTGGTTCGGAATAGAAATTGCGCGGTCGGTAAAAATCCAGTCAACGACTTGATGTCTGGTGTGCTGGAGGGCTTTAAGTGCCGTCTCAATCGTAAAAAGATGCAGATGGCCGACGGTGTCCCAGAGATTATCTCCTCGGATTGTTCCGAGCATGTGGACGTCCAACGGAATGTGATACAGCTTCCATTGGCCTTTTTCCCTGGCATGTCGCAGGAATGAGAAATAGTCCTCAATGTGCTCGATAACATCCATGACCAATACCAAATCGAATTTTGACGCGTCAGCAAATGCATCACCGAGTATAAATTGACAGCGAGGATTCGAGAATTGTGCGCTGAGGGCGTGCGACTGTGGGCTGATGTCGTAGCCGGTGTAGACAACATTGTACCGAAGTACCTTTTGAAGTTCGGCTAAAATACCTCCTGCGCCACAGCCGATTTCGCAAATGGTATTGGGTTTAATGTCATCGTGCCGTGCCAGCATGGAGGCGATGCGTTGAGCCTTGAACAGCGAATCTTCTAGATGCCATGTGCCGCCAGTTTTAGCGAGGTACGAGCCATCGGTGTAGATGCTTTCGCCAGCAGGGCAGGTGTCCATTTTGTTTCGACAACTCCGTCAGCGAATAGTGGCACTAAACGATGTACATTGATTGGTCTTGCCCGATTCCGCTACTAGTTTAAGCGGCCTTGAAGTAAGTGTCCCGTAAATTTGTGCGACTTCACCGGCGGTTCTTTCTACGTCGAAGAGGTGGCGGGTCATTTTGTGGCCTGCGACGGCGAGGCGGTGAGCTTCTGCGTGGTTTTGCAATGAGGCAAGCATGGCGGCGGCGATGGCTTGGGGATTACGCGGCGGTACGAGGCGGCCGGAGATGCCTTCCTGAACCAGGTCGGGGAGGCCACCTACGTTTGTGGCGATCACGGGGACTCCGCTGAGTAGGGGCTCGACGGCGCCGCCGAGGTTTTCGGAGTGGGAGGGGACTACGGCTAAATGGAGGTCGGGGTAGAGAGCGGGGACGTCGGAGCGCGTGCCGAGGAAGGTTAGATAGCCGTTGCAGTAGCGATGGCCTAGTTCGCGCAGATGTTTTTCGTAACTGGTGGCACCATTCCAGGCGCCGCCGATTATTACGCCGTGGAGATTGGGGAGTTGCTTTTTTGCGATGGGGAAGGCGGCGATGAAATCTTCGTGGCCTTTTAGACCGGTGGTTTGGCCGAGGAAGCGCTTGGGCGCGTACATGTAGCAGACCATGCCGACTAGCGGCGTGTCCGGGGCGAGGCGCAGCTCGCCGCGTAAATTATTTTTGCGTGTAGTGGTGAATAAATTCAGATCGGTGCCTGGGTAGGAGAGGAAGACGCGCTCGGAAGGGACGCCTAGATGGAGATATTTTTGCTGAGTCCAGCGGCAGCCAGCGATCCAGTGATCTTGCGGGCCAGCGGAAGAGGTGTCGAGATGAGCGAAGAAAGAATGCTCGAGATGCAGTGGGCCGGGGACCTGGAAGATGCGGGGGATGGGGGAGGATTTGCCTAGGGCGGCTCTGATTACCAGAGTGGTGCCGACGTGGTGAGTGTGGATGATGTCGGGGCGTACGGATTTGACTAAGGTTCTGCAGGATTTGAGTACGGCGGGGATTTGCCAGGGGTGCCTGGTGGGGACGTCGAGATTTATGGGGATTACGGTGGCGCCTGCTTCTTGATACTTGGGCGCGAGGCCTGCAGTGGCGGAGGGAAGCGCGACCACTATTTCAAAGCCTACCGAGGACAGGACTCGGACTTGATGGTAGACCCAGGTTGCTCCGGTGGCGGTTTTGACGATGTGCAGGATCTTCATGAGCAGCGCGTGGTCACGGCGCGAACTTTGATGAACGCACTGAAAACAATACCGCAAAAGGGTGCGTTGCGCAGAGGGGAAAGATGGGCGCAGAGCGTCCTCATAGTCCGGGCACGCCTGCTAAAGGCGCAGGCAGGCGGCGTTGAAGATGACTGGCGCGGGACATAAAGACTGACGTCGGTCAGTAGCAAAGCTAGTAGACAATTGGCGTGGCTGGTGCTACATCTTAGGTGATTCATGCAAGCGGAGAGTGGTGAAGTTTTGAGGGGATCTTTGAGGCAGCATGTCAACACATCGATGAGAGCGCTGCTGGTGGCCGGGGGATTGTTGTGCGCGCTGCCATTGATAGCGGGCGCGCCGAGGGCTGCGCGGAAGGCGCAGAATCAAGCGCTGGGCTCGATGACTACGGTGGGACCGGTATTTATTAATGGCGTGCCGGCGCCGGCGGATTTGACTATTTTCCCGGGCGATACGCTGAAGACCGGTGATATGGGGTCGGCGGCCTTTTCGGTAAGCGGG
>DATHRB010000083.1:0-72968 GCA_035482155.1 Verrucomicrobiia bacterium
GTCGGCGGGAAAAATCCAAGAATGAGTAACACGAAAAAATCGCCAGAAAAAAGTCCGTATTTTCAAGCACTTATTTTCTGGCGGAGAGGGGGGGATTCGAACCCCCGTTAGGGTGTTTATTCCCTAAAACGGTTTAGCAAAACTACCGGCTTTTCTGATCAGTTTTGAAAACTTCGGACTCTACTATATTCGTCAAGGAGTTACAACGCGCCGAGGTTGGACCCTTTGTATCTCATTTGATCCGTTTTGAACCATGAACTACTACAAATTTACTACACTCCACACTCCTCGATTCAGACCCCTAGCTAGACCACCCACACCACAAGAATTTTGAAACGGTGTCTAAATACTCGTTCTTGTATTGAGGTACAGGTGTATCTAAAACAGGACCCTTGCAATGGAGGTGCTTTTGCAATGAGCCTACGGGCTCTTCAAAAGCTGGGCGACCATGAAACTCATCGAGATGTTGGAAAAGCGGAACGAGGCTCTGAAAGTTTCTGAGGTGGCAAGAATTTTAGGTGTGACTCCACAGCATATTTACAAAATGGCCGGGGCTGGCCTGATTCCATGCTTTCACGTTAAGGGAGCAATCAGATTCTGGCCCGCCGAACTTGCAGAATGGATCAGGAAAGAATTGGAGCGGGCTGAGCAGGAGAGAAACGCAAATGGTACGGGAAACGTTTTAAAGCACAGAACCTGAACCTTCCAGTCAACTGTTTCGTCTCTCTGGCACCGCAACAGGCAACTCCCCCCACTCTCTTTTTTTCTGAGTTTCGACTCTCGGCTGGGCTACGCAATGCCAGGCAACCAGCGCCACCGGACGCGCCGCATGTAATCAGCGTATCCGGGATCGGAACGCAAAAAAGACTCTTCCACCACGCTCTTGAGCGCGAACCAGAAGATCCCGAGCGCAAATATCGCGAAATTCCAGGGCGAATATGCATTCAGCGCAGCCGCGATAATACTTAGGGAAGTAGCCGAATAAATCGGGTGACGCACATATCGGTACGCTCCGTGAGTTACTAGCGTGCGCAGGGCCGGAACCAGTCCGATGCTGCGGCCTAGGCTTAATCGGGCCCAGATCACGAGCGCTACGCTCAGGATGGCAAGTGAATCGGTCGCCCAATGGGGCGCAATCGGACGCCCACGGCTCATCACCCCAAAGGTCAGTACGCCCCAGTACGTCTCCACAAACGTCAGTAGCCAAAACCATGGATTTGTGCTGACTCGCACCGGCGTCTTGCGCGTGATCATGGTACCAATGAAGACCAACAAATGAATCGCAAACACCGCCCGCGGCAGATCAAATCCGAATGCTCGGAGGCGAACATAGGTTAGCCAGATGAAGGGTACGACTGCGATAGCTGCCACGACCTTGTCGAACCAGGGCGTCATCAGAAACGCCAGCCGTTCTTGCTTCCGTGCTGCGACAACCTCCCGCTGAGAAGAGGCCGGCATATTAACCTCCACTGACAGCAAGTCTATTACTCCCGCTACTACCGCACGTCAATCTCCGGACGACCTATTTCGGCATCCGGGAAGTGACGAGAATCGCTGGCGTCATCGATCCTGATTTGGGACGACCTACTCGGCTGCGGTCCAATCAAGCCCAACTTGCTTAGTCTTTCAGATCGACCGGCAGGTCACAGATTCAATAATTTCAATAGCATTATTCCCCTTCGTCTGAGTAGCAGAGGTGCAGCAATGATCGGCAACGCGCTACTTCTCGCGCTAGTGCTCTACATGGCCTTCTGCTTTCTCCTAATGGATCGCCTGAAATTCCTGATTCCTTACCGCCAACCGATCTTCCACAATTACGGATGGGCAATCGCGTTGTGTGCGGTCCTGCTCTTTGGCAATCTGTTCGCGAGTCTCTTTCTTTTAGCCCGCGAAAATCTTCGCGATCCGCTGGTAGGAAGTCCAAATCAACAGCCCCATGATGAATGACGCGTAGAACGGAACCCAGATCAGTGCTCGAATCCCCGTGATGAGTTGCGTGACCTCCGCCATCCCGCCGAGGTCAGCGCCGATGTTGATGACGTTAGCGACGACGAGAATGGAGCACGATCCCCAGAGTACCCAGCGGGGATAATAGATCCGCACCGCGGCTGCCAGCCCTCTCCCCGTAACCATACCCAGCCGTGCGCACATCAGCTGGATCGCGGCCATCAACGGAAACGTGAGCAGCGCGATCCACAGCGTGGCATATCCATAGGCTGCTCCAGCAACGGAATAGGTTGAGATTCCCGACGGATCATCGTCGGCCGCCCCGGTGATCAACCCAGGCCCCAAGATCCCGAAGGACCTCTTCAGAAGCTTGGATCCTTTGGTCTTTTCGACATTTTTGGCAGGCAGGTTTTTTATCACCATCATCTGCGAGAATCGGGCTTAGTCGAGCGAGGACCTTCGTCCTGATTCGTTCCGAATACTGTACGAATTGAACCTGATGCTACCGACTGGTATCGGCGGTATATTTCGCAACCGTGCAAATGGGACTGCGTGGCTTGCATCTCGATGTCATGATGGGTGCATGCAAAGAATCCGGCAACGCGATACGTGCCAGCGTCAAGAAGGAAATGGCGGCGCCGCGGACGGCCAGGTCCGCAAGAATAACGGAACTGAATCTGGATACGGCGCGAATTCGAGAGCAGCCAAGTACTACCATGCCCGGAACCGTCAATAAAATAATTCCGTCCCCGGGTCTCAACCAACCGGAAAAGGCGCAAATTGGTATTAGTGGGGCCGACCACCAGTACCGAGATCTCCGTGTCGAAAATGCGCTAACTGACGAGCACGGCGATGATGTGAGGCTCAAAAATGGCGCTCACGTTGAGGTTACCGTCACAGCCGAAGCAAAGAAGTAACAGCAACAACAAATCAGCGAGGATAGCTAACCGGCTCTGCGACATCCTTCCACTATCACGGCCTCCTTTCGACCTTGCTAAAGCATGCGCGCCATATTTGAGCCACTCGTCAGATATGCGAACAGCATGTGCTTTAGCATCATCTCAACCTGCTAGGCTTTCACGTGGACCAGGCACGACGGATACGTTCGCACCTGCTGGAAACGCAATCGAATGTGTATGAGTGCTGGGAGTCTGAGGCGCGTAAACTGAAATTATGGAAATCCTTGAACAGTTACGATCCGCTGTTCGCGAGAATGGCTTCATCGAGGTTGGTGAATTCCACGATGGAAGCGCCGCGTGGTTCAGGAAAGTAACACCGGATCCGAACATGAGCGTTCACAAGCGTTTGTGCATCGACAGTCTGACGAATAGCGCCGATACATGAGTTCCCCTCAGCTTGTTGTGAACCAGTGCTGCTTACCGCCATCTGAACCGCTCGCCTCCAATAAGTTAAGGAGTTAAGTATATAATTCCCGAAAATATCCATCGTACTGAATCGGAGGAACCGTTATAAGAATGATCCCGGACAACAATCTTGCGTCACGGCTCATTACATGGTCTTAAATGAATTCCGTGGACATCGGAAGGCGCCAAGCTAGCTTCACACGTCCGTGCAGCACGTGTGCTGAAAACTGCTCCACTGCTGACGCAGCGATGATATCGAAGGCCGCGTTCAGTCGTTCATCAGACGCTATGGCAGCGTCAAACTGCTCCTCGGTCAAATCGATAGGGTCCACGGTCTCTATCGATTCAAGCCAGCAAGTGATTACTTGACGCGCTTCATCTAGCGACATCGCTTGAGGTCTCAGGCGCAATGGCTCGCTTTGACCAGTCCTGCACATACGGGCTCCCGGCTTCAGGCGACCATACTTCTTGCGAACAGCGCGATAAGAAATCCGGCAATGACCTGATTAATCCGGCAAAGTTTACGTAGCTCATCCTGCGGGGTGTGCCAGCAGTTTTCCAACACGCCGGCCGACTCCTTAAAGAAGCTCCGGCCCACCGCTGGCTTTGAGCAGCCACGTTCGCAAAATCTCTCGGCTCTTTGCTGGTACTTCATCGAAGGCAAGTCCCATTGCCGAGCCCGCCAGTTCATAGACAACCTTAGCCGTAGCGGCGAACCACTCTGATTCGGCGAAAATTTTAATTGATACCTCGCGACCGATTGGAAGAGTATTAGGCAATTCAATGTAGCAGCCATGAAGATTGAGTGTTATCGCATCGAATCACGGCCAGTTAATCTCCGAAGAATTATTCCGTTTCAAAATTATCTATTGATGGCTTTTGATTCTGCTGGTTTAACGATTCTTGCAGCCAGTCCTTAAGCATCGACCGGAAGAGTGGCTTTACCGCTCGAAAAGCGACCGCCATGCCCATCATCGGTCGGGAGTACAGCACTGTGGCCGTTGCTTCAAATATCTGATCCTCGCTCATTATTTTGACGGTCACCCGCGTCCCCGCTGTCCGGTGCTTCGTAGTTTCCAGATAACACCCGTGACGGCTAAGCTCCGTCACGCGGGTCACCTCAACGGAATCATCCGAAGCCACTTCGGCGGAAGCCGAAAATGGAAATCTGGAATCGAGGCGTATCATCAACCCTCTCGACGAGAATGCAGATTGTAGATTGTAGTCTGGGCGAAACTATCCAGCAGGCTACGTAAACGACTCCCAAAATTCGTGTACCTCTTGTCAAACATTATCGAGGTCATGGTGTGTCATTCCCGTGCAATTACGGCGAAGTGGGTATTGGTTCGCCAGAGTTCATACAGCACTATGAAACCCGGAATTAACTTTCGTCCTTATTCCGCCTTTTGTTTGCAAGCCGCTTGTTCGCACAATAGCGTTGCGCCGCCAAAAGGAGTAGCCCGAGAATGATAATCACCCCGAAGATTGCAATCCTGTCCAAGGAAATCTCTCGTTGGACGGGACCATAACTGCTGTAAGACGGATAGTCAATACGGCGTGAACGGTCGGACGATCAAATGGTTGCTTTAGGCAGATTGTTAATGGAATGCAGTGTTTGTCACCTTCCCGAAGTCGTTTCTTTGAATGCGGTGGACTTGAAGTCTTTTGAAGAGCGGAGATGTATTGCGCGAATTTGCAACCTTTGCTCTGCGCCGTCGATATGGATTGAAGCTCAGCCAGAAACGCAGTCGAGACAAACGGTGCAGGTTGACACCGAGCTTGAAGAGCAGTTCCTTCCGGCGCGAACCGACCCGCGCATAAAATCACGGCTCGTAGCCTGCATTCGTTATCGAGGTCATGACGAGGAGGCTGTGTGCGAAAACCTGTCAGAAGGCGGGCTAAGCTTTCGGAGCCGCACTCAATACGCTGAAGGTTCGCAAGTCGAAATTGCCGTTCCGTTTAGGCCGGGAATCACAGCAATTTTTGTACCGGGTCGAATCGTATGTTCGGTACCCGTGAGGGGTGTGGGGCTTTTTAGGCATGGGGTGTCTTATTTGAGAGTTCCTCCCGAATCCAAGTCTGATCCCGAACCGTAGGCCGCAAGCTCGTTCCAAAATCGCCGAAGTTGACTTCGCGGGATTTGGTGGTAAAAAGTTTTTGAGGCCGCGAGTTAATCGGAAGGTGCACAATTAGCCCGAGTAAAAGGACAAACAGAGATCGGCAGAAAATCCAAGGTAGAACCCAAAACAGTGCCCCAATTCAGCCCAACCCTCTAAACCGGTGCAAACCCCGTTTTCCCGGTTGCAACCCGAAAACCCCTATTGAACCCGTTGCCCTACCCCAAAAACCCCTCTCGAACCGCTGCTGGGAGGCCCAGAGGCGTTTTATAGGTCCCAATACCTGGGTAAACGCGTTCTTCAGGCTTGTTTCTTGATCTAAATCTTCTCTCGTGAAAATGGATTCTTGCTCGGCAACTCCTGGCGAAAAGAAGGTGGCCTAAATATATATCCACAGATGCATAAAGAAATAGTGATGGTAGGGAAAATTTGGAGTGTAGCAATGGGAACCTTGCCGTTACTACGTTTTTACTACAATTCCAGCGGGCTTGTTGGTTTAACTGAGTTCAAAACCAAGTTAGGGATCGGTGATAACGGCATGATTACAAGAACTGGCGGAGAGGGGGGGATTCGAACCCCCGTTAGGGTGTTTATTCCCTAAAACGGTTTAGCAAACCGCCGCATTCAGCCGCTCTGCCACCTCTCCGACGTGTGCTATCAACAGCTTACTCGATTGCGGATTTAAAGCTTATCACAGTTTTATCCCAACCGATTTACAACTACTACTGAACTACTGAACCCTCAGGCCGGGCAAATAGTGCCTCTACCTGAGTCATCGCATTCTGCGTTACTTCGGGAACATCTTTGATGTAGTGCGTTAGGGTTGTGTTCACAGACGCATGACGCAGCAAGCCTTTCGCGGCCATCGGATCGCGAGAGATAGTGCTAGCAAGCGTTGCGATACCACGGCGGAAAGCATAATAGCCGTGCCATATTAAGCGCTTCGCATCAGGCGCGTAGTTCTCCGGGTTAGCTATCGCTGGTCGGATTGTCTCTGCCGCGAGCATATCCAGGTTGAGGGGCTTGCCGTGAGCGACGCCACGAAGGATTGGGCCAACTTGATAACCCTCCAGCGTGCGCAACCCCTCTAGCAGCTCGCGCAACGGTTCGATTACTGGAACGGGCTTCGCGGCACTCGCGGTTTTAGGATCGGTCGTGTGTTTGCGCCAAACGCTTTGCAGAACCGTGAGCGTTTTGCCGTTATAATCTTCCCATCGAATGCCGCGAGCTTCGCCTGGTCGCAGTCCGGCGAAGAACACCAAGCCAATCGCAACTTGCGCCTGAATGCGCTGGTGAGCGCTCAATTCCTTGGCACGCCCGAGCAGCTCAAGTATCTCGATAGCCTCTTCTGGCGTGGTTGCGTGCGTCTCCGCTGGAGCGGCGGCTTTACGAGGGATGAGCGTGTCCTGTACGGGATTAATTCCGTCTAGGACGCCTAGGTTTTTGGCGTAGGTAAAAATCCCGCTCAGTAACGATTTCGCATGCTGGAGTGAACGGCGTCCCAAGCCTTTCGCAGCGAACGCCTGGAGCAAGTTTGCGGCATCTACTGTTTTGAAGTCTCGCAGCCGGATTTCGCCTACACGCGGGCAGAGTACATCCCACAGTTTTGTATACCCGTTGACGGTTGAGGGTTTAAGGTTCTCGCGAGCATACGGCTCGTAATACTCGCTGACAAAAAGCGCGAGCGTAAGCGTGCCACGCGCATCCGTTCGGCCCTCGTTCAACGCGCTGAGTTTTTCAGCGAGCAGTGGGCGAACATCCGCCTTTGCGCGATAGCGGTCGTCAAACTCCGCGAGTTTTACAAACCGTTGGACTCGCTGAACCTGGCCATCGACTATCGCGTCTTCTCGCCAACGTCCGTACCAGCTCTTTCCAATGCGTTTAATAGTGCCATTCTGAGTCTTCATAAGGCTTCCTTCCTCCTATTAGCTAACTACTTTAAAAACTCGATTGTGCTTAACCGCTTTCCGCTCGGCTTCGGCTGCACATGGTGCACTCGGCTGTCCGTTCAGTTTTGAATGCGCCAAGCGTCTTGCGCTTACCGCATGTGACACACTTGCGCTTGCCGTTTTTAATAGGCTCAGGCGAGAGGTACGGTTTCGCCTCAATTCCTAGGTTGCGAACGTGGAACGCGATTGTGCTAACGCTCTTGTGCAATTGGCGTGCGATAGCAGCCTGCGACATCCCGCGTTGAAGCATTCCTTTTATCGCGTCGCGCAACTCGTCTCTCCTGCGTCCGTCCGGTTTGTCTCGCATCCGGCGAGTATACGCTCGCGAGCGAGGTGGGCCACCATTCGATTAAAAGCCTTTACCGTTTTTAAAGGGCGAGCAATTCGACTTGCAGACTGTTCACTGCATCACGAACGTTGTTTTTGCTGTCCTGCACCATGCGCAACACGTTGGGCATGTTGTCCGTAGTCCCACCCTCAGCAAGCCATATACGCTCTAACAGACTGGCCGTGTCTTTAGCCATGCCGTGACTCGAAAACTGGAGAGTCATACAGCGCGATAGGAACCTAGGTTGCAATCTTTCCGTATCGTTGGCCGTGAAGATAAACAGGGTTTGTGGCGGAAACGCAGTACCGTCTAGTTTGGACAGGAACGCTAATTGCGCCTGTGGTGTCATTTGATCGGACTCATCGACTAGGACAACATGCAAGCTGTTATTGCGGGGTACGTAATGGCACATGCGAACCGTGTCTTCAAGCGTCGCAACGTTGCAAGACTGTGACGGGATGTGATGCAACTCTCCGCGAATAGCTTCACACAATGCGAGTGCAATCGAAGTCTTCCCTGTACCAGACGGTCCCACGAATAGGAACGCGGCATTCGGAAACGGACTCGCAGCGAACTTAGCTAAGACTTTCCGGGGTTTGTCTAGGCCGACAAAGGCGTCGAAACTGTGTGGCCTGTACTTCTCGGACAACGAGGCAGGGAAGCACATCGCCGTCTGCTCGATGTTCACCCTAGCGCCAGTCACCATGCTCATACCGTCAAAGAGGCTCATGCTGCCCCGCTCGCATCCGCGATGCAATCGCAGACAGCGCCTGCCTCTACTTCACATCCACATTCAGAGCATTCGACAATCGTGAGCCATGCGCCGTAGCAATACCTCTTGCGGGAATTAGGGCAGCCTGTCTCATGGCAAGGCACTCCGTTGATAGAAAGCATCTGGCATTGGTCGCAATTCACGATTGCACCCCGTTCTTGATGTTCCCGCCGTTTGGTCCGCATTCGCCGTTAACGTAGGACATCCAGCGTTCACGATTGAATCTGGGATTACTGGCTGCGCATGCGTTCGCGATTGCCTTAACGTCCAGTTCCCATTGCACCGTTTTGTTTGGGTCCCAATTAACGCCGGGCTTCTCTGCGCGGAGTGCATTGGCTAATGCGATGAAATGTTTCTTGCTCATTCGGTTCTCCCGCTCACCGTCCGTTAGTCGAATGGTGGCAATCGGGAATATGAGCACGCAACGCACCAATGCTAGAATGGTGGCAGCAAAGAACCTAGCCGCAAACCGCGTGTAAACCGCGTGCAAACTGGGAACACATTGCGCCAATATGAGCAAACATGTGCCACCATTCGAGTACGCCAAGTCACCTAGTTGTGTGATAACCGTGTGATAAGCCCGCTATAACCGCGTGTGTTTTGTGGTGCTCACAGGACTGGGACGGTTCAATGAACCCTCGCACCCCGCCGTCCGGCATGTGCAATGTGTTGGCTATGATCCCGTAATGCCCAGAGCCGACTACCTCAACGTGCTCGCGGTTTGCCAGCGGTTTGCAGCCGGTTTACGCTCGCTCGCAGCCGGAGCCGGGCATTGCAGGATCACTCCTTCGGAGGGTGGTAGGAAAGCCTAGGGTGGTCGGGAGGGTGGTACCCACCTACCCGGTTGATTCTAAAACCATTAGCAATATCAGTAAGCATTCCTTTGTCTAGAAGCATGCTTAGGGTGGTCCGCCGGTAATATCGGCTTAACCCCGGAGCCCACGTTCCCCTTCCTATTGGAGCCAGCTCTCCGACGGAATTCTCGAATCGGTTTTTCGAGCAACTCGAAATGCTAGTGAATTATTAAGGGCTGTTTTCCGCACAGAAAATTTTGCGAATTGAGTTTTTCAAGCTACTAGATTAGGCTGCGAGCGGATCGGCTCATTTCTTGAAGCCCGCTCTTGTAATCATGAAGCCGAAACAGCACGAACCATTACGTTGCTTCTGGCCCAACTCAGGTCGCGTCCAATAAGAAGCTCGCGCATTTCAGCATGATGGGTGTTTTTCATGCTGACAAGCTCCGTATCAAAGCCCTGCGCTTTCGCAAGTTTTTGCACACCTTCCGCATTGTCATAGGTCATCAAGAAGTCGCCGGAAACCTTCCCGACAACTTCAAATAATTTCTCGTGGTTAAGATCAAAGTGCGTGTACAGTCGCCTCCCGGCCTTCTTCCCACTTGCCGTGTAAGGCGGGTCAATGAAGAAGACGACGCCAGACCGCGAAGACGCTTTGCGAATGGCTTCGATGCCATCGCCTTCGACGAAAGAGATGCGGTCACGAATGGCAGCGATATTCAGAATTCGTGTCGCCAAAGTCTGGGGATACCAACGTGACAAAATACCTTTGCCGTTCTCACCATGCTTAAGAAAGCCAGAACCCGGAGCTAGGATGCCGCCGTGGAACGTTCTGTTTTTTAGAATCGTCTGAAATGCCTTTTCCCGAATTGACTTCGGTTTCTTTTGAAGGTCTTCATACAACACTTCGCGTGAGAGCTTATAAGTCAGAATGCTGTCAACTAGCCACTGCGCATCTTTACCAAGAATTGTGCGCCACACGGCGGCAATCTCGTTATCAAGTTCAACCATCGTCACATGCTTGGCAAGATTTTCTGCCGCTACTGTCAGCGCGATGATCCCACCCCCGGCAAACGGCTCTATCAGTTCCGTGGGCTTTTTCTTCATCTTCCAGAGCCATCTGCGAACCTCCGGCACAAGCCAAGTCTTGCCACCCGGATACCTGAAAGGACTTCTCTGTGGAATCGACGCGACGTTGATGATCCTAGAAAGGCGGTCATCTTCAAAAAGCGTTTGCTGATACACCCGTTCGCTCCCCTACTCCGTGATTATAATATCCGTCAAAGCTGGCGCATCCGGGGCGTTTTCCAATTTGCGGTTCAGTTTAGCTTGTAGATGTTCTACAAATTTGTCCATTGGCCCAGCCTCAGCCGTGGTTATCTTCAAAAGCGCGGGTTGAAACTGTGTGTAGACCATCTCGCCGCAGCAAAGCCTGTACGTATTAAGTTTCTTGTCATGTTTAAGATCGTAGACCATCCAAGCGAGGTCCGCTCGCGCTTTGTCAACGGTGGCCATTTTAGGCAGGGTGTTGTAGAACCCACGATGAATTGCAACGGCCTGCTTTTTCCCCCAACCCTTCAAAATTCCCCCCTTAAAAAGTAGCTGTGGGGCCAGCCGCTTTCGTGACGAGGATAAATAATCCGGACGCGGATAGTTCGGCTGCCCTGTCCAGTCCATCTTGGCGTTTTTGGTTGGGTTTTCCATGTAGTGCTCAAACGGATCACGCACGTTTCCCGAGATATATACGGCCTGCACTTCACATGTTCCAAAGTCCGTGACCTTGCCTTTTTCGTTGTACGCAACCAGCACAACGTCAATATTCCCGGCTGAGACCCCGTGCTTATCGTGAAGCCGGACCTCCACCAGTGATGTCCACCTAGTCTTAGGGGCGAAGAAAAATTTCGCCGCATCTTCTGCGATTAGCCAGTCCTCGCGAAATCGAACAGGGCAAGTGATAGCGATGTTATTTCTGTCTTCACCTTCAAATACGGAACAAACTCCTAACGGGTCTTGCGCCTTGTCCTTCGTGCAGTTGGGAACTTTATTGTTGAATGGACACAGCCTTTGGTCTCTGTAGCGTGCAGCCCCTTTGGAGTTGTTGTCGATTGGGAAGCCAAAAACCTCTGCCATCGGCTGTTTGGGCATTTATGTGAAGCCTCATTTCAAGTTGGAAACGAGAATACCATGCGCGGCTGAAAAGTAATGAGGGGGTGCGCCAGTGCGGCACTCTTTTTATTTACACCCCGAGATAAAATGCTTATATGAAAAAGTCTGAATTGCTTCGCGCACTCCAAACGGAAATTCAGAAGCACACCTTATCGACATTCATGGACGAGAAGGACAAGATTGTCATCACCGGGTGCACGTTCTGCCGTAAACACTTCGGAACCGTGGAACAATTCAAGCGGCACATCACCGACGATGTGCTGCCTCCGCTGCTGGATAAGCTTTCGACTGAGGTTTAATCGGCTCCATCGCCGCAGTCGGCACGACCGCTCGCTCCAGAGTGTCCACTTCGGGCCACTGAGCGACCAGCCTACTAAAACGTTGATTCGTGAGGTCTAACATGGATTCCTTTCAAACGCCGAATAGCGATTTTGAGTTTTTGAGAATCTTTAAAAGCACTGACGGCTTATGGAGGGATCTTCCGCGATACGCTGACCAAGTTGATTCTGTCTTCGAACCTTGAGTACAAAGACCTCACCCCGAAGGTGCAGGACGCGGCGAAATAATTAAAACGTAGTTCGCAGTTTATCGCCAAGCTCAACGATGATTTCCGGCCCCCAGATACCACCATGTCCGCGTTTTAGAATTATGTCCCTTACAAATTTCAGACCATCGGAATCGGAAAAAGCTATCTCGATTCTTAGCGGCTCTCGTCCGTTATAATGGGTGTTCCCCAGAATTATCCCCATATGTCCAACGTTCGTCGTGCGATCCTCCCCAAGTCTCTCCATAAATTGCGGCTCCACTTCGACGGGTTCATTTGGATGGAGCGCATTGATTTGCGGAGGAACTAAAAATGATAATTCAGGCCAAGAAAAAGGCCCCAACGTTACACCGAATCCGCTGCGTTCTCCGATATTCCGAAATTTAATCTTGTCGTCCCCCTTACGTGGTGACGTCCACTCCAAAATAATATCGGGGTGCTTCTCAGGTACCGGGGTAGGTTCTATTCCCGCTACAGACCTCATGCGTTCTTTTTGCTCACGCGTAAACATCTCAGGTTCTGGAGGCGGCTGAGTAATAAATGGTTCGGGTTTACGCCATTCGTGAAGTTTCTTTTGGATAGTGTCGGAAAAAATCAAACCAAGGCCGATAACCAATACAACAATAGTCAGCAAGGCGCTCTGCGGGAAGACAAGAAGATGGGCATACGACCACTTGCCGTACTTGGCCGTCGCCTGAATACTCTCAAGCAGGTCTGGGATGAATCTGATTATTCCCCACGCTACCAGCACAAAACCGCCTATTCGCTTGACCGATTTGAGCATGGTGGGGGCATTATACAGTTCCTTTGCGTGAAGCGTGAAGTATACAATCCCGTTTAAAGCCTTTCTTTAGTGTGTATTAGGCGGTGATTATTCCGTTTACAATAGCAGGGCGATGTCAAAATGAGACGCCGTGACAGGGCAAGTAACCATTATTCCCTTTTGATAGTCAAACTTAATGGGTAAGTAGCAGAATAAATCATGGGATTACTGGTTGCTGGCAGCTGCTTTAACTAGTACTTTAAGGGCATTGCAAAGCTGCCCCCTAGGTTGATATTCTTCCTGCCCATAGCGAGGTATCTTGTCAAAGAAGAAAAAAAAGACTGCTGGAGAGATCGCCGACGAACTAACTACGATTGCCGTCGAGCATCTTGACAAACTGTCTCCAGAAGAACGAGAGAAGCGCATTCAGGCGTTGGAAAAAAGAGTCGCTACTTTTTCCTCTTCCTCAAAGAAGCGGGCCGTTGTGTCCACACCCTCATCATCCTCTTATACTCCGGACTGCCCTGTTTATGCCCGAGATCGAGAACGCAATTAATATAATCTCCCTCGTCGTCATTCTGTATCGCCGCTAACATCGCCACTCTTACTCGTGCCCGCTGTTCCGCCGTTGTTGTATAAATTGGCGGTTTCCCTCTCGCCGCGCGAAGATCGTCGTGCATAACCTCGCGAATTTCTTTCTCGTCTGACATGGCAGGACTTTCTCCTATCCAGTTTAAGCCAGCGGCCTAACAAAGAAGAGCATATCACACTTCTCAGTTAACGCTAGAACTGGATTCCATTATAACGGCACCGTTGACAACTGACATTCCATTCACTAGAATTCCAGTTCGGAGGTCACCTGTGGGCGAAACACAAAAGGCAGTTATCCAGTGGCCCAAAAACTCCTGGGCCATCCTCACGAAGATCATTCGTGCTTGGTACACGGTTGAGCAAGGCAGCGGCGAGGTTACCCAGAAAAAAATTGCCGAGATCGCCGATGTTCAACAGAGCCAAGTGAGCACTAATAAGGCATTTCTACAAGCGATTGGGATTTTGACTCCGGACGGAAGCTCTCTGACAGAAGCGGGTAAGCGCATTGGCATTGGTATTTCAGGCGATAACGAGAGCATGTTACGGGAAGGTCTACAGCTAGTTATCAAAAGTAATACGCTTCTGAGCCATATGTTAGATGTTATTAGGGGCAGGGGCGAACTAAAAGTTAAGAATTTTAGCGACGAGATTGCTCTTCGCATGAACGGAAAGACAGATGGGTTCGCAACTGGAGTCACTATTCTTCAAGAAATCCTCGTAAGTTCAGGGTCGATTGAGCTAGTAGGTGACACCCTTCGACCCTTATTCAGCCGTACTGAAGAGCGTTACCGGGAACCTGGAAACGGAGGCGAAAAGTTCAATCAAAAACCTCCCGGTCCAGGATTGAAACGAATACCAATTCCAGTGAGTACATCATCGGTATGGTGGGTTGAAGTTGGTGACACCCCAGTAGAGGGAGAAATTGATAAATTTCTTGAAATGCAAAGACTAATGTTCGGAACCAAGCAAAATAAGTGAGGCTCGCAACAGCGTCAACGGCCCGAGCCTCCGGACCCGCCAATATGTTAGCATGCGGTTTAATGAAGAAGAAATTCACCTTAGGCATGCTTCGGCTGGGGCTTCGGGCTTCTGTCGTTCTATCCAGGCGTCTACATCCTGCCAGTCAAAGCGCAAATACAAGCCTAGGCTGCCAGCGGAAGCTCTGTTTTAGTCCGCGAGCGCTGGTTTGCCCGCTGTTCTTTACTTGTGGCCCATCGACAGTTTTGCTTTTCATAGTTCCCGCCGTTGTTAGGATAGCGATCAATGCTTGTGCCCAGTGGTCGTTCACCCATGTCCTCTAAAAAGTTCTCAAACACGAGCCAGCGTTTGCACACTGTAATCCCTCTACCACCGTAGTTTGAATAACGGTTCGTATTAGGGTTATGACAGCGCGATTTCATCGAGTACCACGTATGATAAGTGCGAGTCACTTGGCCTCTTTTTTTATGACCATGCTTGGTCTCACGCTCGGCGGAAAGTTTACGACGAAGACAGCCGCAACTTTTTGTATCTCCATTCGTTAAATGATCGCTTGCGATAGCTTTTACAGTTCCGCAATCACAAAGACAGAGCCAATATACGTGATGACCGGCGTTTATCCCGGCGGGCCACTTAGCCACCAACCGACCGAATCGTTGATTCGTAATGTCTAACATTGGGAGTCCTTTCAAAATGGGAATTACTGCGAGTTATTGCAAAGCTGATTTTGGATTTTGAGGATATGGAAATACTTCAAGCGTTACTTAGGGGGAAAATGAGGGGTGCTACGGGGACGATTCGTTGAACTACGCGGGCGGACTAAGACTTTTATTTAGTGGGTTTTGGGACGCTTGTAGTCGGACTTCTGGCGTTCGATCCAGGCACAAACGTCGGCCCAGCTAAAGCGTAAATACAGACCTAATTTGAAAAACGGAAAAGGATCGGAATTACGGATGTCAGCCCTGTTGCGCGTCCTTTCAAAAATCCACGAGCGTTTTACTTGTAACCTGTCCGCGAGTTGTTGTGGCGTAAGGATGTCTGCTGGCGTAATGAGGGATTGTGTAGCTTGCTGTACTTCTGGGTTGGTCATATATAGCTCCTGTAGGATTGGTAAAGCGGGAAAAGTAAAAAGGCAGCGCGGGGAGTTTGTGGGTTCCTATCTCTCCGGCGACGTTAAAATCAGGAAATATTAGGTATTTTTAGCTTAAATCGAGCTTTTCGGCCTACTTCGGCCAGATACGCTCGCTTGCGAACTTCCGTAATGCTTCCAGATTGTTTGAATCCTTATGAAGATAGAGATAACGTTCTATTTTATATAATCGTCGGAAGCCCCGACTCTTCCACAGCAGCTTGATCGCCCGCGGCGAGAGCACGATACCGTTCGCGGCGAGTGCGCGGGGCAGCGTCGTTCCATCGCCCATCGTTCTAGCAACGCGCGGAAACCAGACTTCAAACTTACGTGGGCGTCCGCCACGGTTGCACTTCCGCTTCGCAACGGTTTCGACGGCTTCGCCGAGAGGGATTACTTCGCTTTGCGTCATTAGTGTTTATAAGCCTCTCTTTCAGCTTTCTGTTCCTTCGCGAGCCAATCTAACCGGTCAACAGCGAGGTAGTTCTTAAGCTTTCGTAACATGGCAGGCGACTCAATCTGGAGCATCGCTTTGCAATCTCGATGTAGCAAACCGCGAACAACGTTCTTGTCCCACGGCAATCGGTCGATCACCGCTTCCGATTTCTTCGTAGTCAGTACCTTTCCGCAAAGTAGGCATTTGCCTTGCTGTTGGAGGAAGTGTGTTTGGGCTAATGCGAGGGCTTTCGCTTTCGCGGTCAACGGCTTCGCTGTCGCGAGGGCTTTTGGAGCTTTGGTGTTCTTGAGGGGCATGGTGACCTTTCGGATCGGACTGCTTGAGGGTGTTGGAACGTGTAAAAGCGTTTAAAAATGCGTTTGTTGATTTTAAAGGACTTAACTGGAAATCAAGTGCGCCAACCCCTTGAGAGGGGGAGAGCTTGGCGGCCTTGGCGGCCTTGGCGGCCTTGGCAACCTTGCCAAACAGTGAATAGCTAAGTCCTTTAGTATTATATATATAATATAAAAACCCTTTATAGAGAATAGGCTGTTTTTTCAAGGGTGCCAACACCGCCAACCCCCCTCGCTCTCCGAAGTTTGGCGGCCTTGATTTGGCTCGCTTCGCGTAAGTTCCCAATACCATCCATCAGCCTTTTTGTCGGATTGCACGTCAAGTTTCTGTTTGGCGCGTTCCAGTGTTCTCTCTGAGAATCTCGCCACTTTCGCTGCGTCCTGGACTTCCGTTGTTCGCATCGGCCCGTTACTTAAAACGTTCTTTAGCCACTCAGCCGCTTCGTCAGACTTTGTAGCGGTAGCGGCAGAAGTGCCGTAGCGCGGAGTTGCGAATCCATTGTTTGATGTCTCCATCTCTCCTAGCCAACTAATAACCGGTTGTGGAACGGCTTTGCCTTTAATCTCGACGGGCTTTAGGTCGATTTTGTATTTCAGATCGGGCATAGGCTGCCCGACGTTCTTTTTTAAGGTGAACATCTGAAACTCACCCGGCACGTTGTCTTGACAAAAACCATAAACAGCGCGGGATACACCGACAAACGCTCCCGCTCCGCCAACTCGGTACATCGCTTGCAAGTCGTCTTTCTTGTTTAAGTGCATAATCCCGACAACCGCTATACCTGTTTGTTTCATAAGTCTGGTAAGCGGGATAAGCAGCCGACGGACTGCTTGCTCGTCGTTCATCTTAGTGTCGCCAAGATAGTTCGACACCGGATCAATAATTAAGAGCCGGATTTTCGGGTACTTCGCAAGCATTTCTCGAATACGCTGGATGTCTCGGTCAAGCCGCATGGGACCACCGGGACCGCTTTCCATTTGTTCGGTAAGTAGGTTGTGTCGTATTCCGCCAGCCGCCATGAATCTCGGCAGAATCGTATCTTCGGGATCGTCTTCGGTTGAGAAAATTAAAACTTCCGCTGGCGGAATATACGCGGGTGAGCCGTACAACTTCTGGCCGGTTGATATTGCCGCTGCGAGGTAAACCCCCATCGTACTTTTTCCCAGCCACGGATCGCCCGCAAACAGCGTAAGTTTTCCGAATGGGATGCGGTTTTCCCACAGCCACGTTATTTCTTCTGGTTCCATTTCACTACCTCTTATAAGTTTGATAGGTTCGCTAGAGTTGCTAGAGTTGGTCGCGGACGCTCTCGCACCTTGCCATATCCAATCAATAACCTCTTTCGCTTGTTCGCGAATTTTTGCAAGCTCAGAAGGAGTTATTTGCAGAGTCGCCGCAGTTGCCGGAGCAGGATTCGCTTCGCGAACGATAGGAATCGGAGCAATCGGAGTAGGATTAGCGGCCATTGCCCACCGCCTTATCCTGTGTCTGGTCGTTCGCTTCGTTCGGGCGGTTCGCTTCGTGGCCGGAGTTGATGTTGTGGCCCGTGAATTGGAAGCTCGCTCGGCGATCCGCCGCTTCAATCCGTTTAAAGGGAACTCCTCGGGCGGCTGGAACCGCTGGACGAACCGCTCCGGTCACGTCGTAATAAGCATCATTTTTATCGTATTCCTTTAAAACAATTTCAGAAATCCGGTTGCGTAAATTTCGTGAAAAATCCATATCCGGCACATACTTAATGCCTTCAACGTCTCGCGTCTGCTGTGTCGGGTAGCCTATCCATTTTTCTCCGGAGCGGTTTTTAAGTACACGAACATCGAAGATAGTAATAAACTCATCCTCGTTCTCCGTCGAGAGTCTCACGGTACAACTTGCGAGTATGTGCCTTTGTGTTCTCTGCCTTATGTCTTCTACGTTAATTTGAAACATTGTTTCCTTTCGTTAGTCTTTCGGTTACTACTTCGGTTCGTTTACGTGCGTTTGCTACAACTGACTGCTACAAAACTGGTTGCTACTAGGGGCATTGTTGGATCATTAGAACCACTCAGACCCCGCCTCAGACCAGACTGAATTGATCCCAGAAATGCCCGGCTGCTACGAACTAGAAATAAAAAATCGACAGGCTTTTTGGGCTCCCGTCGAAAAGTGTGCGCACGGTTCCCGTAGCGATAAAACTACCTATTAGATTTTTAAAGGACTGCCGAGCTAAGGCGTCATCTTGAGAACTTCTTCTTTACGTACGTAGGTTATCTGCCCTGACTCATAGCTGAGGATGAGCTTCCCGAAAAATCGCTCCTTGCCTAGTCGGGCGAGCAAGCGGATCGTCTGTTGAAGGGCGGGATTGGGTAGGGCAGTAAAACTTTCGGGCGAGTTTTCGATCATATTAGACATATTAGAATCGGGTTGCTCCGAGTTCGGGCCTGCTTCACCGCTGGATCAAATGGGGTGCCTTTTACAGCATTCGGGATTTTCAAATTTAGTGGCATATTCGGAGTGCTTTCTGGAAAGTCTTTGCTAAGTTGTTAGAGGTTACTAAGGGCATTACCGGATCGTTAACGAAGTCCACTGCTGTTCAGCATGCGAGCCACTGACGCCAATGCCACCGTGCGCACTGGTGTTGCGCCATTGAACCTTCTCCGCCTTCGGAGGCGTGTATATGGAGTTGGGCTTCCACTCCTCGACAGACTCGAATACAAACCCGGAGTCCTGCATTGAGAGCTTGATCGAGAGTCCCATCGGCTTGACAATAAGTTTGTAGCCCGCGTCCGTATATTGCAGACTCCACATATCGCTTATTGGCAACTGGCCTTGCCACGTGCCGCTAGTAAGCGCGATCACGGAGCCGACGCGAGTTATAAATTGAAGTTGATCCAAAGAGCCCGGAAAATTCCCCAAGATAGTGAGTACTGGGTTCTCCGTTTTCATCACGCGAACTAGCTCTCTTTCGTCGCCTGGATCAAGTATCATTGCGGTCACGTTGTCGGTGCTTGCTGGTCTTCGGGCGAGTAGCCGGGCGTGTTCCTGGAGTTGGGTTTTGTCGCGACTGATGAACAAAACTTTTCCTAGCGACGTGGGATATTCCCCCAAAAAGGGCTTTCCTCCTGCTACATCTAATCCTAACTGTAGAGCCAGCGAGGAATCTTTATCGTGGAGTAGTATGCTAGACCCTTTTTGTAATAGTCCATCTATGAGCCAAGGTGAGTTGGTCTCGCCACGAATAACTTCTGTTAGTGATGTGAGTAACATTAAGTCTCCTATTGGGTTCTGTTGCTAGACTACTAGTAAGTTGTTTAGCGACCTTGTAACGCAGCGATAGCTCGCGGCAGTATCTGGTTACGGATAGCAGGCGTCATCTTGGCTAATTCGTCCAAGTGACTTTGGACAATCGGCTGGAGCTGGCGCTTCTCAGTAGGAGATGCTAGGTCGTAGACACTGAGTACGTCAGCCATATGGACATCTTTTCCTTGAAGCTTTTGCGCAAGGAAGGGCGTTGTCAAACGTTTTGAAACGTTGTCCAAGTCGCTGGGCTGCATTGTACCGTCGTTAAAGTATTGCTTCAGGTCTTTGCTGATGTCCCGTTTGTTCTGAATACCCGTCAGAATAGTCGTCACTGCTTGAGAGTGTGCAATTTGTCCCGCTGTTCTACCGATGTCAGGCAAAGAGCGCAGCGCAATCTCCTGCGCCTTTAACTCCGCTGGAGTCTTATCAATATCCTTGCTCGCTGGTGAGAAGCCGAATAGACTCATCGCGCCCTCAGCTTTCGAGCCGCCTATTGCTTGCATGCGATCCATGTTAGAAGACATAATCATTTGGGGAGCCATCACATGCAACGCGCGAGCACCGAACTGCACCAGCTTGGGATCATTCGAATCGGCAATCTGGTTGCCGTAGAAGCCCTTGTTCTTCCACGCCTCCATCAACCTGTCTACGCCGCCTGACCTTCCGTTATACATATACTGGAAAGGGTTCGCTGCCGACTTAAGGTATTCCGTACCATAGTCCGGTATATTGAGACGAGTCGGCCTGCCTAAGTCATTCTTGTCGCCCGTTTGTGGGTGGGTCAAATCAGCCATCGAGCCGGGAGTTTTGCCAGACATGATCTTTTGTATTACGGCAGACGTTACGGCAGTAGTTAGTATCGCGCTTCCGATAAACGCAACGCTTGGATCAAGCTTGGGCAGGCGACCGGTCTTCGCCGCGTTAAATAGCTCCTTACCCTGGTCTTTAATACCACTCGCTTCAGTCAGCATAGTTCCTAAGCGCCAAGTAACGGAACGATAGAATAGTTGCATAGCGGTTTTAAAGGTCCTATTCCAAAAGAACTTGTCAACATTCATTTCGCCAAAAATATTCTCTGTCCGGTTTGCTACGTTACGAGCCAGCTCCTCACGAGTCAAAGTGCCCGCGAGCAACTGGGGCGCTTTCTCTTGCAGAGCGAGTGACATATCGCGCATAAACATCCCCAGCTTAATGCGAGGGATGTAGTAGTCGAATAGCGGCTGGTTCATCGCGTTTAAAGCGGCGGGAGCTAACTTTACACCGGCATGAATGTATTTCTTGTCCGCAAAATCCTGAAGCATCGACTTGCCGATATTCGACCGAAGTTCGTCAGACAACTTCATATTCAAACGACCATCAGCCGCGTCTTGAAGCAAAGCGCCTGCGTCTGGATACTTCTTAAGCAAGCGTTCGCCCGCCGCCGACGCCGCAAACTTCGCTACTGCGCCCGGTTCGCTTCCGTAATGCTCGCGATCTATCGCAGCGCCGAACGCTTGTAAGTCTCGACCTTCTAGATAAACTGTACGGTTGCCTAGCAATAGTTCGGCGGGCGCTTTAATCATGTCCTTCAGACTCCCGCCAAGTTGCCCGAGGTTAAATGCGCGGCGTCCAGCCATAGCCAGGTTCTGTGCAATAGAAGCAGCATTGATTAGCACTGCGTGACGCAGGCCAAGTAGCTCATAACCATTCGCTATATTCTTACCGTCTACAATCGCTTTGCCCAATACGTTCTGACGGATGTAGTCTTTGCCGAGATAGTTATTGAGCGCACGTCCCATGCCTTCGTCAACGTAGTATTTGCCGGGAGAGACTAAGCCTTCGCCAGACCGAGCAGGAAAAAAGACGTTCGCAATCTTGTCGTCTAGTGTGGTAAAACCTTTAGGAACTTGACCGCCCTTCTTGACGAACTGTGCGTAACCGCTCTCTTTCATCTCTTTCCACAACAGATTGGCGTGAATAAAGCGTTGAGCATCAGCGTGTCCAAGCAAGAACAGGTCTATCGGGTTTGTGGTTATCGGCACACCACCAGCAGCCATCGCTTCGCGCAAAGAGTCATACGTGCGCTGTTGAAGAAAGCCACCACTTCCGCTTAACGGACGTTGGCGACCCATAAAGGTTTGGAAGCCTGCTTCATCGCGACCCGGCAGAGTCTTGTAAATCATACGAAAGTGATTCTCTAAGAGCGGCAGTCCAGGCCGGAACACCTGCGCTTGTTGGCCGACTTCTTTATCAAGAACTTTGCGCGTGTTCTCAAACGCCTGGAGTTCTGGTGTCGCCTGGCTCTTACCTTGTAGAGCGCGATCAATCATGTCAATGTGCGCGTCGCTATCAAGCTTGCTCACGCTGCGACGGAAGATGTCTAAGGCATTCGCCGCCGAACGTTTAGACGCTTCGAATCCACCGGCGAACCGGTTTAACATGGTGAGTTTGTCGGACGCGAGCGCGGTTGTCGGCGCGAAGAAGTCGCGCAAGCCCATTGTCAAGTCGCGACCCTGACTAACAGCACTTAAGCCAAATCCTTGAACCTCGTCACGTAAAGATGTAAGTACGTTTGGACGGTATATCTCACCAGCGTTCGGCGATTTCGCATCAATACTCCTAGAGACTGTGTCTAGCAAGTCAGCTCGTTTGTCCAGGTTATTCGCTAGCGCCAGGTCAGCGAGCGGTGGATCGCCGGCTTGACGACGGTCTATCGCTTGGTCGCGCAACTGTTGTGCCGCATCCTGAATATCTATATGCCCCTGAGAGCCCGGCTCCGTCCTGTCCTTAACGTCGTTGAGGTGATCCACTAATGCCCCACGCACCCGCCCGAGCACGTCTGCATACATCCCGGCTTGCTGGCCGACTATCTCCTTATTGTCGAGCTGACTCTGCCACTTCTCCTGCGTCTGCATACGTGTGTTAAAGTCTTCCGCGTCGAAAGCGGCAGGCTCGATGCTAGGGACATTTCGGATCGTAGGCGAAGCGACCGGAGGCAACGGGCTGAACGTGGCGGGATCAACTCCGAATGCAGCAAGCTTCGTGTTCATCGCATCGCGGATCGCAGCCGACGAAGTCATATCAGTCGCTTTTAGTGCGGCTGTCATTCCTGGATATGCAGCATCTTCAAACTGATGCACATCCGTCCCAGGTGCGAGTTCACCCTTGTAAACCAATCCAGCCTTGCCGACTAGATCGGCAGGCGTCGCCGGAGCATACGCTGGCGCGGCTGGAGCAACCGGTGTAGGAGTTACTTCTGCACCCGCTTGGCCCATCTCCTGAAGACGTTGGGAAGCGATCTGGATGTCTTCCGGTGTCGCCCGAGGGTTGGTCAGTATTGCTTGGTTACGGCTCAGTTCATGCTGCCTCTGTCCAGCGTCCCACTCCGGTCCTAGAGCGGGTCGAACGGCTGCGTCTGGAGCCTTCATGCCAAACGGAATTGTCGTGGCTGTAGGAGCTTCTGTAGTAGTTGTAGAAGCCTTTGGAGCTGTCGTGTCAGCGATGCCTGTGTAAAGAGTGCCTGCACCAACAAGTCCTGCACCCAAACCACTAAGAACCGCTTGAGTGTTTAACCGCGTTTTTTCAGAGGGATCAGTCGCCTGATCTGCGGCTAGGTGCGCATTGTAAGCACCCTGCCCCATTTGACCAGCAAAGTAAGCACCAACAGTAGGGCGAGCTATTCTACCAATTGCTCCTGGAACACCGGGCAGTCCGCCGGTTCCCGCCATAATCGCGACGCTCTCTGGCGTGGTTAGACTACCGGCGACTTCACCTGTGCCCGTCCATCTTGGATTGCGTTGCTGTTCGCCCGGAGTCATTGCAGCTTCAGGAGTAATAAGCTGCATCTGTCCGTACTTCGGATTCGACGAAGTGTAGTCGGAGTAGTTCGGATCGCCCGCCGTGAAAATGTGTGTAAAGCGGTCCCACATTGAGTGCGGAGCTGCGCTAATGCTGCTAGCACCGGAGAGACTCATCGTAGGAGCTTGAAGTGACTGCGGGGCAGACTGCGATTGAGAGTCCGCAATGTCACTCATTGACGCGGTCTGACTCTGAATATCACTGAGCGATGCGGTTCCGCCAGAGACACTTTGTACGTCGTTTATCGATGTTGTAGGCATTAGTTGTGCTCGAAAGTACCGTCGTTATTAAGCTTTGTGACGGTCACGGTCTGACCATTTTTGAGGGTAACTTTAGAACCGACTTGAACGTTCGATCTTTGAGCTTGCTGCGGCTGTGCGGTTCCCGGCACACCGGCTGGCGCTGCTTGTTGAGAAACACCCGGTGTCAGAGCAGTTCTGGCGCGAATGGCTTTCCACTGTTGCAAGCTGATTCCCTGCTGCCAGGCTTTTGATTGTGTGTAATTTGAAACATCCTGTTGAGCAGCCGCTTTAGCAGTGTTGTACTTTGCGGTGTTCTGCGCAGACCAAGTCGCTTCGTCTTGAACCTGTTCGAACGGAACTCCGCTCATCAGTTGCTTTGCCTGATAGGATTGATAGTCCGCGTGAGCGTTTTTTGGTGCAGCGCCGACTTGGTCTAGAGTTGCTTGTGTTTCAGACGTGAGTAACTTTTCAGGTGTATTCGCGTTGTTAACTGCGCCTTGGCGACCGCCAGCAACTTGGTTATTAGCGTTGATCGCAGCTTTTAAACGCGCAGCAGCACCCGGTACGCCATTCGCCACGTCGGCTGCTAGAGACGTGATAGTGGGATTACCACCCCGACCGGCTGGGTCCGGCCTGTATATCTGTGCGTTGTCCGGGACACCCGCATCTTTCGCGCTTAAGAAACCATCCGGTGTCATATACCCGACCAATTTGTTATCCTGGTCGTACTGTGGACTGGCGAATTTAGCTTTCGCAGCGTCCGCTCGCTGTTGTATTGCTAGTTGCTGATTTCCAGACCTATCGCTGAACCAACCTGCACGCGCCAGATTCTCTTGCGCCGACGCAGTCTGACCGTAAAGCTTCGACATCGCTTCCGCCATCTGGAACGGCTGCATCTGCTGTTGCAATTGAAATTGATTTTCCGCCTGCGGTACTCCAGCGACGCCTCTTAGCACGTTACTAATCCCGGTGCCAGCACCGCTCGCACCTCGGGCTGTCTCTGTTCCCGCAGCAGCGAACAAAGCGTTGTTTAAAGCACCGCCGAGCGTCGGGTGATTCTGCATAAAATCATTCGACATAAACGGCGACTGCCTGATGTTAGGTTGCTGATTTATTCCGTAAAAGCGCAACAGAGCGCCGTAGTCTAGGCCACCTTGAGGAGTCTGGAACTGCCCACTCTGCCCGCTCTGAGAATTTGGAAGTTGCCCAGTTTGGCCAGATTGCGTGCTGGGTTGAGCGCCACCCTGACCGTTCTGTCCGCTCTGCTGCGTGAACTGCGGATAGACAGGCGATCCGGGCTGCTGTTGTAGAGAACTAGCCGACGGAAGATACTGCCCATTGTACGGAGCCGGTAGACCCTGAGAACGTTGAAGGTTCTGATCGTCCTGCTGGGCGTACAACGCCTGCGACAGTTTCAAACGCCTGAGACTTTCCTGCAACGCGCTCCCGAATTGATTTGTCTGGATAGGGTTCGATGGATAATTCTGTGCGCCTTGCTGATAAGGCACACCGGGCCAAGAAGGCGCTGGTTGTCCGGCTGAGGGATCACTAGTTGCGGAACTATTTCCGTAAGTATACAAACTATTTGGATCGGAAGGGTCGTAGGGCATTGTGGTTACCTTTAATTCCTTTGGTGGGCTAACTGCGGACTACTGAGGGCTAACTGAAGGACTGAATACGAGTTGCTACTAGTGATTTTAATTTACAAGTGTTTCATTAAGTCTAGCGAGGAAAAACTCCTCTTGCTCTTGCGGCTTAGGCGTTGGAGAGGGTTTCGTTTCCGGCGTTAGGTAGCGCACATATAACGCCTGCTTGAATAGTTGGAGACCATACATCAGACTATTTTCCGCTTGGGATAGCTGCTCCACCTGACGTAGAGCGTCCTGCCGATACATAGCGTCGAGAGTCGGCGAACTAGCAGCCTCCTGAAACTGTTGGCGCTTCGCTACTATCAGTTGGGCGAGCGGTACAACAGTCTCCCGGATGCTATTCCACAGCGCATCGGATGCCAGAGTCAGCTCGTCGGGAGTCGGAATCGTCGTGTTAGTGTCAGAGTCACTCATCGGAGTTTACCTTCTGTTTGTACTTAGCAAACTGCTTCTTCTGGAACGCGGAGTAGATCATTTCCAGCTCAAGTAACTGCACGAGTTCGCTTGCAGGTAGTACAGCAAACCATTCGCCCTTACTCCCCGCTTGCGCGAAATGGATGGCACAGTTTTCGTGAATGAGCCGGGATAGACTAGCCCCACCTGCATACAGAACGTCAATTCCGACGTGTCGGCCAGCGAGTTGCGAGTCTTTAAGCTCAAGACCATGTTTTTTAGCTAACGCTGCTACTGCTTTCACCGCTTTTCGCGATGGTTCTTTGGCTGGCATTTTAGTTCACTGACTCGCGCTCTTTCGCGTCCAGTAGCTTGAGTAAATCCTCGTGGGTGCCGTCTGAGGGCCGAGTCCAGTCTATCGAGTCGATTTGAGCGGCGAACGCCGCGTCTGCCAGCATCTCTCCGCGAGCTGCTCGGTCTGCGAGTGCTAGCTTAGTGTCCTCGTTCATTACGGTCTGCACCTGTTCGCTCCAGCCCTTCTCTGCACACCATGTGAGGATCGCGTCGGCTGTGTGAAAGTTTTTGGCGTCCGGTGCTAGATTGAGTAGGACTTCATCGAACCACTCAGCAGGCTCATCGCCGCCAGCTAACAAAGCCCACACACTCTCTGCGACCCCCTCTGGCGTCTTGAAGGTCGCATCGAGATAGGCTTTTCGGACTTCAGCTCGCTCGCCGTAGAAGGATTTCAGCTCTAAAAGCGTTCTTAAAAGACGAGTCTCCGTCTGGACGTAGTCCTTGACAAGCTTCGCGATGCGACTAGTTTTAACTCTTGGCATGGTATTTAGTCCTTAAGAGACTACTGATTGAACTTCCGGCGTAGCCGAGGGGAAAACTACAGGAAACTATGGGCTAAGGGGTAGGACGAGGGAAGAGGTAGTATCTCCTGCTCCTATATAACTATCTGCAAGCTACCCTGTTTTACGACAATATATTTTTTAAACGCTTCCGTTTATCGCGCAGTGCTCGTATTGCCTGCATCGTGCGTTGGGCTGTTCGCTCGCTTATTCCGTGCATCCTGGCGTACTGGCGAAGCACCTGCGCTGCGATATGCGGGAGTTCTCTGTCATAGTCTTTTGCCAGTTTAGGCTTCTGTCCAGCAGGCTCCAAGCCGGGTGTGGGTTCCTCTAGGTCGGAGCCGAACACAGAAGACCTAAAGTTCGCATCCCGAATTAAACGGTCCAGGAACGCTTGCAGATCGGGGTTAACATGCCTAATTATGTCCCGTTTCGCCGCGTTCGCAAGGCGTTGATGCCCAGGCGCTAGCTCATCAACAGCACTCTGGGTCTCCTCGTAAGCACACTCTGCGTCAACCTGTAACTGGGTATCAATTGCATCAAAGTTAGTTGTTTCAGTCTCTTCGCTGGTGTGACCGATGTCGCTCTCGTTAGTATTCTCACTCCGGTCATAAAGCGACAGCAGACTGTCGTCGTCTTCCTCTTTAAACTGACCCGCTTTGACGGCGCTTCGGCGGCGATCTGATCGTTTCGCGTAATAGAGTTTAACTTGCCGATTACGTTCTGCGGCGTTGCGCCGAAAGGCTGTAATCATGCGTTCGAACAGCCATCGCCACGCCCAAAACCTTGCCAAGCCTCGCGTCGGCTTGCCTTGGATGTTTTGGAGTATTTCGTCTTCTGTCAACTGGGCGTACTTCTCAAGTCGCTCGGAGAGACACTCCCAGGCCATACTTTCCCACTCGTGTTTACATGTCCTGAAAGTGCCGCTAGCCTTCTTTATCTCGGTCACACCGTCCGGGTGCGTCCAACGCTTCTGAGATCCGATAGCGACAGCCGCTTTGAAGAGCACCTGAAGCGCTTCATCCCACAGTTCCGCACCGATAGCCGGGTTGTGGAACTTCTTCGCGAGCAAGAGCCCGCCGAACGCAAAGTTGAGCTTATTAGGACACGGGCAGGCAGCGATCTTGGCGAGAAGTGCTTGGTCGTGATCGGGCTGAATTGCTGCTCTAGGTCTTGAGACAGGTGCCGGAAGTACTTCCTCAGGTAGCTCTATCGCTACGTCGGGGATGGTCAAATCTGCTGTGGGTTCCACTGGCATACACTCCAATTAAAAATCCGTCGGCTTCGCCGAAGAATCATATTAAGTTGCTGTATTTATAGGTAGTTACAGGAAGGATGCTAAATGCTACCTCTAGGTGCTAGGGGCTTTTAGGGGATCGGTTGATACCAGAAGACTCAGTTTGTTTTATAATGGCTGTAATAGGCTCCCAAGGGCCTTTACGGGGCTATTGGCGCGGCCTCTTGATCCGCCAGGGGCTTCTTGGTGGGGGAAGGTTTTTGCTGCCGGTTCGGCCAACATCGAACACATAAAGTACGACGCACCAGAACATTATAAATGTACCTATCATGGTCTTACCTTTGGAGCCCCGCTGCTCGGACTGAATGTAATCAGACCGTCAGCGTTTGGCGCATATTGCTTTTGAGTAGATGCTATGGGTGCAGGTGCTGGCGTTGCACCAAGTGCGTACCATTCCACACCCACCTCGCATATCTCGTTGAACTTCTGAGCAGCAAGTTTGTCGCCTGCTTCTAGTATCTGCTCCGGCGTCTCATAGGTTGGAACAGCGTGGATTGAATTGTTAATTAAATAGAGTGTTCCGGACCTGAAAACATCCCCCACCTTTTGGTTGTCAGAGTTGCAAAAAGCGTCCTTATAATTTTCATTAGGGGTAACTGTTCCGTAGTGAAAAAAGACAGGTACAGTTGGGGTTGGTGCAGGCTGCGGTTTTGTCTCTATTGGCCGTACAGACGGAGTTTGGACGGGCGTGATAGGAACTGCGTTTGCCCACGGGTCAGGTGCTGGTGATACCTTGCCGTTGATAAAGTACTCTTGCGGAGCGCAAGCGGGGTAACCCGGATAACCTTTGTCGGTACAATCCACCTTTGTCTTTTTGTCAAACCAGATACCGTGCGCGGCGTCGTCAGCCGATGGGTAGCCACCTAGCCCCACTATGCGCCAGCCCGTGTAATGATTCCATTCCCACTGAGCGCGTTTAGAACGCTCGGCGCGGTTGCTGTGCTCTATACTAAGCCCGGCGATTAGGAAAATTACAATGCCTACTAGACCTAATCCAAGCCCGATATTAAGCAAGGCTTTAGCCCCGCCCTTCCCGAATGCGAAAATAATAATACCGATAATTACGATTGCGATAAACATTTTGTGTCCTTCCTTCCCGGAGGAGCGACTTATTCGCCTCTCTGGCACGCGGAGTACGCGCACGCTGCGAGTGCGGGTACTGGCAGGCAACTTTTTGCCGATTTTTGCAGTTTTTTGCCGCCGCCAACCCTCAGAAAAATTCGCAAACGTCGCGCGTACGCGCGTATAACGCGCGATGGCGAGCCTAGTCTAGACTGGCCGTAGTTTCGCGCGGACATAGGCACTAGCCAGGACTAGCCACGTCGGCGCGTATTACGGTGCTTTGTTAAACAAACGGCGTAGCAGTTGGGCTTTTATAGGTGTAGCGTTTGACAAGGGGGGTTATCTGACAATTATTTTAAAATCGGTTTCCCTATGTCGTGCATTAAGTTCCAGCACCACGGGCTACGTGTTATGCGATAGCCTGTATATAATGATTCCATTCCCAGTTTGCTTCCGCTTTGGATTTAATTGCATCCTCTGCGTTAATCTTTCTTCCGTCGTTAACAACAATCGCCATCAGTAAGGCGACTACAATACCTATACCAGCGGCGATCTTCCCTAGTGTTCTTAGTAATCCAGCTACAGTCGAAGCGAGTGTTTCCATAGTTTCTTCCTTCCTTCCGACCGATTCGCGTGCGTGTCCTCCGCGCACCTGCATACACGGGTACTGGCAAGCGTTTTTCGGCAACCTTTTTTGGCGGTCGGTTTTTGAAATTTTTGCGCCGCCGGTCACCTCTCAGAGAAATTCTGGTTCCTCGCGTACGCGCGTATAACGCGCGATGGCGAGTCTGGGGGGTGTCTAGGGGGTCGGGGGTGTCTACTGAGAGCGAGAGTCTAGAGAGGTTGAGCGGGAGAGCTTTATCACACCTTATCCCAATAGCCGGATTCGCGTGCCCAAACCACACAGAGCTTGCCGACAGCCAGTGTGCGTTCTCAACAGGTTGGGCGTCGTACGAGGGGCAGGCGATGTTTTAGCAAACCGCCGCATTCAGCCGCTCTGCCACCTCTCCGCGGTGTGAGCCAGAAATCACTCGGCGAGCGAGAATTATAGCATCAATTAGCGTTCTCGATTCTTCCGCTGTGCTTATCCAAATTATCGCGAAGAAGAAATACGGTTTCCTTCGTCCAACCGGGGGGCGGTGGTGGGGAATTGCGGTACGCGAGGAAAAGGCTTTTAAGCGTATCCTTCCCTTTTCGTTGCTTTGAAACTAAAATGGTGCATGAGTAACCGGTACGGTGGGGTGTCATAGGTTCGGCTGGCTTGTCACCCTTCCCTGTAACCTGCCTGCAGCTCTGAAACATTTTGGTCAGCTACGGCGTATGTAAAGTATATCCAAGCTTTATAAAGTCTTTATGCCTGTGGGCGTGATGTGTCCGCCAGCGCGGACCCTCGTAAGGAATGAACGATGAAGACCTGGCAAAAGGTGTCGATTGGTGTCGGGGGTGTGATCGTCCTCGGCGGGATTGTGTTGTTCAGCATCAACCAGGCTAATAAGGGCGTGGTCACGGTGCAGACCGCGAAAGTTGCATCCCAAGATACGCTGATTTCTCAGGTTACGGCTTCCGGCGAGATCAAGCCGACCACCTATACCAACGTGACCGCCCAAGGCTTCGGGAGGATTACGCAGATCCTGGTCAAAGAGGGCGACAAGATCAAAAAAGGTGACCGGCTGTTGCTACAGGAAGCCGTGCAGGCCACTGCCGACGTGCAAGCGCAATCTGCGGCTATCAATTCTTCTGAAATGGGCGTGCAAGCGGCGGAAGCCAGTTTCCGCTCTGCCCAAGCTGACCTCACCCAACAACAGGCCAATCTCGAAAAAGCCAAGCTCGATTGGGAACGTGGACAAGGCTTGTTTAAGGACGGATTGATTCCTAAGCAGGATTTCGACCAACGCAAGTCAACTTATGATGCGGCGTTTGCCGCAGTTGACTCTTCCAAGGCTCGGGTTCAGTCGCTGAAGGCTCAATTGAATCAGACGCAATCGATGGTGAACCAGAATAAAGCGGTGCTTGTCCACACCAAGGACATCTTGAGCAAAACCACCTACGTCTCGCCGATTAACGGAATCGTCAGCTATCTGCCTGTTCGTCTTGGTGAGTACGTGGTGCCAGGAATTCAGAATTCGAACGGAAGCTTCCTGATGACCTTGTCGGATATGTCAGTGGTTACCGCGGAAGTGAAAGTCGATGAAACAGATATCGTCAATGTTAGAACTGGGCAGGACGCTGATGTCACCATCGACGCCGTCCCGGGCAAAGTATTCAAGGGTAAGGTAACCGAAATCGGTTCGCAGGCTACGCTGCGGAGCTCCGGGCTGGCGACTACCCAGAGCACCACAAGCACCCAGGAAGCCAAGGATTTCAAGGTGGTCGTCACGCTTGCTGCGCCCCCCGATAATTTGCGCCCAGGGCTTTCTACCACGGCAAAAATAAAGACTGCGGAGAAGAAGAACGTTGTGGCCATTCCAATTCAGGCGCTGGCGGTGCGGACGCGCAAGGACCTGGAACAAGCGGCTAAGGACGCGAGTAAGAAGGGCAATTCCAGCGTTACCCTGGCCGCTCCTCCGCCGCCCGCGCCGGGTGATCCCAAAAAGGAAGAAGTGCAGGGCGTGTTCGTGGTGAACGGTAAGAAAGCGGTTTTTCGGCCGGTCGAAACTGGCATCAGCGGCGTAACGGACATTGAAATCACTAAGGGATTGCAGCCGGGCGACGAGATCGTGGTCGGTAGCTATAAAGCCTTGCGCACCCTGAAACCAGCGTCCAGCGTCAAGGTAGACAACACCGTACCCAAGAAGCCTGAAGAAGAAGGACAAAGTTAAACTGAGCGCAATGCGAGGAGATGCAAATGGCTGTTGAAGCCACTTCGGTGGATTCGTATCGCGAAGACCTGGTGTCCTCAGGCGTGGTTATCAAGACGCAAGAGCTAGCCAAGGTCTACGAAATGGGCTCTGAGCAGGTGCATGCTTTGCGCGGCGTGGACCTGGAGATACGCAAGGGCGAATACGTAGCGATCATGGGGCCGTCGGGATCGGGTAAGTCCACCCTGATGAATTTGATTGGCTGCCTGGATTCGCCCAGCTCCGGCAAATATTGGCTGGCGGGCCGGCTGGTGAGCGACCTGGATGACGATGAGCTTGCCTATATTCGAAATAAAGAAATTGGCTTCGTGTTTCAAACTTTTAATCTTCTGCCGCGCGCCACCGCTCTTCACAATGTGGAGCTTCCGCTGATTTACAACGGCACGCCGTCGGAAGAACGCATTGAGAAAGCGAAAAAAGCTCTGGAGCGTGTGGACCTTGTGGATCGCATGCATCACAAGCCCAACGAACTTTCCGGTGGACAGCGGCAGCGTGTGGCCATCGCTCGCGCCCTCGTGAATTCGCCGTCCATCGTGCTGGCCGACGAGCCGACCGGAAACCTCGACTCCAAAACCGGCGACGAAATTATGAACTTGTTTCACAATCTGCACGCGCAGGGCAATACCATTATTCTCGTAACCCACGAGCACGATATCGCGCAGCATGCGCACCGCATCATTTATATTCGCGACGGACGGATCGCTTCCGACGAAGCAGTGGTCAAAACTCAAACTGTAAGTATTTGAGATTCGCTGCCGAAGCATACGAATAGACTTCGCGTGATTTAACGCGCTAGTGTCCTTCCTCCTCTTGGTCGCTTAACAAAATTACGCCATCGCGAAAAAGGGGGTTCAAATTCATATCTTTCATCACGCCAGTCTAACGGCGGGAACATTTTGTCGCGCATGACGTACCTTCCTGCGTAATCAACTTTCGAGCAAATGAGGACACATGAGAGCTGTTTTTGCCGTTACAAGAATGCTGTTGGTCTTCGCGTTGTGTTCTTTAGGAATTGGCCGAGTGAATGCTCAAACGGTCCCGGCCCTGGACAAAATCAATTCCCAAGCGGAACTGGACAAGGCTTTAACTACGCTGGACGCTTCTCTCTTCGACGCTTACAACAAATGTGATTTGAATAAGTTCGCGTCATTCTTTGTCGATGACGTGGAGTTTTACCATGACCAGGGCGGTGTGACCCTGGGTAAAGCAAATTTAACCGAAAGCATAAAAAAGAATATCTGCGGCAAAGTCACCCGCGAGCTTGTTCCGGGGGCCCTGCAGGTTTATTACATGAAAGGGTATGGCGCGGTCGAAATGGGCGTTTATCGCTTTCACCACCCGGGCAATGAAAGCAAAGAGGGCGTTGGCGAAGGGAAATTCGTTCACTTGTGGCAATACAAAGACGGCGCATGGAAGATTACGCGGGTCATCAGTTACGATCATCACGCTGCCGCTAAATGACCAGCATTTCGCGGGTTTATTCGTTGACTGGGTAAAATGCCGAGTTTGTCGAAATGTTAGGCCATCAAGAAAACGTAGTTATGTCGAGATCTCCAGCGGTCCTGAGCACGTAATCGCAACGCCGTCCACCAAGGCGGCGGCCGATTTGGCCCTTCGCTATCTATCCGTATTATCATTGAAGGCTGCGAAGGCCATTATATCTGCGCTGTAGTGTCGGGCATCTAATAGCTGCCCGCACCACCGGCTGAAATCGAGTATGTTCGCGACGAAACAAATGGCTTCCCCCACCGGCACACCGCAGTATTCATCTGCTCGCGCAGGGGAATCCATCCTCGCGCGCATTGGCAATACTCCTATGTTGCGGCTAGCGAGCATTGGCCGTGAATTTGAACACGTGGAAATTTGTGGCAAGGCCGAGTGGTTCAATCCCGGAGGTTCGGTGAAGGACCGCCCGGCTTTAGGAATGATCGATGCCGGGCTCAAAAGCGGCGCATTGGTCCCGGGTAAAACCATAATTGATGCCACAAGCGGAAACACCGGGATCGCTTACGCCATGATTGGCGCGGCCCTCGGATACCCGGTGACGCTGTGCCTTCCGAACAGCGCTTCAGACGAGCGAAAGCGCATTCTTACCGCTTACGGAGCAACGTTAGAAATTACTCCAGGCGATGAGGCCACCGATGGCGCAATTCGACGCGTGCACCAAATGGTCGCGGCCGATCCTGAAAAATATTTCTATCCCGACCAGTACAGCAACCCCGCCAACTGGCAGTCGCACTATTACGGCACCGCCAATGAAATTTGGGAGCAGACCGCAGGGCGAGTTACCCATTTCGTGACGGGCCTAGGCACCAGTGGCACCTTTATGGGCGTGACACGCCGGCTCAAAGAATTGAATCCCTTGATTCGCTGTATCAGCCTGCAGCCTGACGCCCCGTTTCATGGTCTGGAAGGATGGAAGCACATGGCCACAGCGCTGGTGCCGGCCATCTACGACGAAACGCTGGCGGATGAAAATATTGAGGTAGGCACGGAAGCCGCGTATCGCATGGTAAAAGTCGCGGCGCGGGAGGAGGGCTTGTTGCTGAGCCCCAGTGCAGCGGCCGCACTTCTGGGTTGTTTGCAGGTGGCCAAGTCAATTCCCGCCGATCACGCGTTGATCGTCACGGTGTTCGCCGATTCCGCGGCAAAGTATTTAAGCGAACGTTTCTGGGATGAGGAGTAGTTCTCATGGGCAACACAGCACAGCTAAAAATCAGTTCCGAGCTTGCCGACAAGATTCGCGCCCATGGAGCGCAGACGTATCCGCACGAGTGTTGCGGCGCGCTTCTTGGTCGAGACACAGAAGTTGCGGATCGGCGAGTCTATCGTGAGATTCATGGACTACATCCCCTTGTAAATCGCCGCGATGATTCTCCCAACAACCGTTTCTCGGTGACCAGCCAGGACGTTCTTGATGCCGAAAACGCCGCCCGCCAGCAAGGCCTGGAAGTCGTCGGGTGGTATCATTCGCATCCGGATCATCCGGCGCGCCCCAGTCAATACGACCGCGATCATGCTTGGCCGTGGTACAGCTACATTATTGTGAGCGTGGCGAACAGGATTCCCGAAGAAATGACTTCGTGGAGGCTCGCCGACGATCGCACCGAGTTCGAAAGCGAAGAAATTGGCTTACAGCGGGTTGCTTCCTGAAGGCGCTTGACCGCGTCAGTTTTTTTTGGTCGTCGAAAGGGGAGCTTAGATGTCTGTAAAAGTGATTATTCCCACGCCGCTGCGCGTGTATGCGGGTAAGGCCGATTCGACGGAAGTTTCCGCCAAGACTGTCGGCGAAGCCCTCGGACAATTAACCGTGAAGTTTGGTGATTTGCGCAAACATCTCTTCACGGAAGATGGCAAGCTGCGGAGCTTCGTGAATGTGTATGTGAACGATGAAGACATTCGTTACTTGTCCAAGGAAAATACGCCGACCAAAGATGGCGACACGATCAGTATCATCCCTTCTATCGCCGGCGGATTCGTTTAGCGACGCGCACGTAACGCGGCGCATCTGCCAAGCTCAGAACCGACAAATATTTAAAATCAGGAACGCGCAATAGCTTCAGAAGAGGACATTACAATGTCGACAAAAGTTCAGCCGATAACATCTCCGCCGAGCTCCACGGGCAAGGCGACGACCTTGACCAACGAAGAAATCCTCCGCTACAGCCGCCATCTGATCATGCCGGAAGTCGGCATGGAGGGTCAGCTGAAGCTGAAAAACGCCAAAGTGCTGTTGATTGGCACGGGCGGGCTTGGCGCGCCGCTGGGCTTATATCTTGCTGCAGCCGGGGTAGGTCATCTGGGCCTGGTCGATTTCGATGTGGTGGATTTCACCAACCTTCAGCGTCAGGTAACTTTTGGTTCCGATGATGTTGGTAAACCGAAGGCCGCCGCCGCGCAATCTCGCCTCTCGAATCTTAATCCCGACATTGAGATCGAGACTTTCGAAACCAAGCTGACTAGCGAGAACGCTCTTGAGCTTTTCAAGAATTTCGACATTATCGTTGATGGCACCGATAATTTCCCCACCCGCTATCTTGTAAACGACGCGTGCATCCTGCTTGGCAAGCCTAACGTGTACGGCTCGATTTTTAGATTTGAGGGCCAAGTGACCGTGTTCGGCATGTCTGATGGTCCGTGCTATCGGTGCTTGTATCCTGAGCCACCGCCTCCCGGACTGGTGCCGTCATGCGCGGAAGGCGGTGTGCTTGGCGTGTTGCCGGGAATTGTCGGCTCCATCCAGGCCATGGAAACCATCAAGCTCATCTTGGGCACGGGCGAAAGTCTGAAAGGTCGCTTGTTGCTTTTCGATGCACTGGCCATGAAGTTTCGTGAATTGAAACTGCGCAAGAATCACAGCTGCCCTATGTGCGGCGATCATCCCACCATCACCAAACTGATCGACTACTACGAATTTTGCGGCGTGCGTGGAGAGGAAGCGCCTGGGCCGGACGTGCAAGTGCCAGAAATAAGTCCGCGGGATTTAAAGTCGCGGTTGGACCGCGGCGATGACCTGTTTATTCTCGATGTACGCGAACCGCACGAATTTCAGATTTGCAATCTCAACGGGCATTTGATTCCACTGGGAGAATTGCCGCGGCGCGTCCATGAGCTCGACTCTTCCAGGGAAATCGTGGCTCACTGCCGCAGCGGAAAGCGTTCTGCCGAGGCCGTCGACTTTTTGCGCAAGGCGGGCTTCCGTAAGATACTTAATCTCAAGGGTGGCATTCTCGCCTGGTCCGATGAAGTGGATCCTTCTGTGCCGAAGTATTAATCATGGAGTGATTTGAGCGTAGATTTCGACAAATCTCAGGAGCGTAAATGGCGGGCACAAAAATCACCGTAAACAGTAACGGAAACCTGCGTATCGAAGGCGATTTCGAGCTGGTCGACCCCCAGGGTAAGCCGTTCGGCTTGGGTGGGCGCACCACCGTCGGCCTGTGCCGCTGCGGGCGCTCCATGAATAAGCCATTTTGCGATGGCACCCACAACGCCTGCGGGTTTGTAGACACGGTAACCGCGCGCGATTTGCCGCCTCCTAAGCCGAAAATCTAATCTCTAGTCACCTAGGTTGTGAGACAGTCTCAGCTTGAGACAGTCGTGAGTCCGTCTTGATACTGGCCTTGTGAACGGGTTAACCACAACGAAACATTAGAAATATCTGTTGCAAAGTCCCGTAATGCCCCTGTTTTCCGCGTCTCGCCCCAATTAGAACTTTCCCATAATTCCTCGCCTCGTCTGTAACCATCATATTTTCAACTATTTACAATGGTCAAAATCCCCGCCTGAACGGGCACCCACTTGCATTCCTTAGGTAGTTGTCACGTTTTCTTAGGCATTTGGGGGTAATAGTGGGCGGTTGGGGCAAAATCGTCGGGTATCTGCGGGCTGAACAGCCGGCCGACTATCGTCGTTCGCTGATAATTTTCAGCGTTGCCCTTGTTACCTTGGCACTTTTCCCTGCCTTGATGATGGAATTGCGACAGGCCAGTCTTGTTGGTTCCCCCCAAACCTATTTGTATCTGGAAGTCGGCGGCACATTACTCAGCTTCTGTTACGCCGCAAACGCGCTGGTACGTTTCCGCGGCACTCATGATCGCACCGCTCTTATCCTGGCTTTCGGATTTGTCCTTTCCGGCATTATCGAGACTGTGGGTTATTTTGGGCTGAATGAGGCTCTCGCTTCCGGCCACGTGGTTCTTTCGAGGGTTCCCACCGGTTGGATGGTCAGCCGCACTCTTTTAGCCATTCTCCTCCTTGCTGCCATCGCGGTGGAACGTTATATGCCCACCGCGCGGCAGCCTAGCCGCGAGACGGCCGGGGCGCTGCTTGTCGTTGCCATCGCCGCCTACGTCACGAGTGCGGCCTTCCTGGCTGCTCCTTCAGATCCTCTTGCGCAGCACGGCAGCGCGTTGTCTCGCCCATGGGATCTGTTCCCTGGGTGCTTATTCCTTTTGGCTGCGGTGTGCTTCTGGTATCGCCTCAAGAGCGACAGGAACTCTCAAACCGCTCCCTCCCTGTATGACTATTCGTTGTTTCTCGTGGCCTCGCTCAATGTCATCTGTCACGTTTCGGCTGCCTTCTCCCGACAGCTTTTCGATGGACCCTTCTTCCTTGCTGAACTGAGCAAGACCACCAGCTATGTGGTGATGTTGGGGGGCGCTTTGCTGGATCAGGCGCGCTTGTTTGACCAGGTGCGTTCTATGGCCGTTACCGATCCACTCACCGGACTAGCCAACTATCGCCGGCTCATCAGCGTCATCGAAGCGGAACTCGATCGCTCTCGTCGCACTCACCACCCTTTCAGCATCGTTCTGCTGGACATGGACGGTCTTAAAACGATCAATGACCGCTTCGGACATTTGACTGGCAGCCGCGCTCTCGTTCGCCTGGGAAAAATTCTGCGCAATCACTCGCGGGCCATCGATACCGCCGCGCGTTACGGCGGAGACGAGTTTGCGTTGATTTTGCCCGAAGCCGGCCGCGACATTGCCACTCGCGTGTTCACCCGCATTCGCGAACGCCTTTCCTCGGAAGACGAAGCGCCATCGCTTTCCGCCAGCGCCGGCGTGGCTTGCTACCCGGAAGATGGCGACTCCGCTGAAAAATTACTGGGTGCCGCCGACCGCGCTTTGTATCGCATGAAAAATCGCGGCAACAGTAACGTACAAAATTTCACGCGCATCGCGGCGTGCCTGTGAACATTATGGCCCCGCGCACACGACCGTTCACCTATCACCGCGGAGAGCAGCGCATTCTCATGGAAGTTCCGGTGTTCCTGGACGGACACCGTAGGCTGCCCGGTACCGAATCGACTTTTACAGAAAATGTAAGTGCGCGCGGCGCGCGTGTGGTGAGTATGCGCCGCTGGGAACAAGGCGAAAAACTAACTTTCGCATCGCGCACCGGAGAGTTTCGTTCCATGGCTCGAGTGGCCTACTGCCAACCGCTGCAAGGCGACGGCTTTGCAGTTGGGGTGGAGTTCCTGGAAGCCAAAGGACGATGGGTTGTTTAATTCTAAAAACGCTTGACGAATTCGGCAGGCGGATAGGAGGGGACCGCTGGAAAAAGGGAAAAACAGTAAACTAGCGCAAATTTTTACTGAGCTTTAAGCGTCGCGACGAGCACCAAACGTCCGGCGCTTTTTGCTTTTTATGCTGCTGATTCCTGATTCAGAATGACAGCTCTCGGATGGTCTTCACTCTGTTTTGCTCGCATGGGATTTGGTTAGGCGCGAATCCAGTTTATCCTGAACAACTTCGCGATAAACTTTCTTCATCTCTTCCACCATATGATCGCTGGAGAATATCTTCCCGATGCGTTCGCGGCCAGCTGCCCCGAGGTCTCGTGCGAACTTCCTGTCCTGCAATAATCGCCTGACGGCGCCGACCATACCCTCGAAGTCGCCTGGTTCCACCAGTAATCCGCTTTTTTCGTTCTCAATAATTTCTCCGAATGCGCAACATCGAAATGCGATCGAAGGAACTTCATAGCTCATCGCCGCCAACAGGGAGGTCCCCAGCCCTTCGAAAGACGACGGAAACAAAAACACATCCAAGGCGGGGTACACCGACTCGATGTCCGTGACAAATCCCGCAAAAATCACCGCCTGGTGAACTCCAAGTTCTCTTGCCAAGGCTTCCAGCATTGGCCTAGACGGCCCATCACCCGCGAGTAACAGCCGGCAACCGCTATATTCCCTGCGCACCTCGACGAGAGCCCGAATCAATAAGTCGTGCCCTTTGTCGGGAGACAAAACTCCCACAGAACCCAACAGCGGCGATTCTCTGGCCACCCTTGCGTCATCGGAAACCCCGGCAACACCCCATCGCATGCGAGCTAGGTGGGGCGACTGGAGTCGTGGGTTTGCGGGCATTTCCACGCCTTCGTAAACCACAGAGATTTTTTCTTTCGGCGCACCCGACTCCACCAGCCGCTCGGCAACCCATTGTGAGATCGCCACAATTCGGGCCGCAGCTCTGTAGCGCGCGCGGGCCAGTGAGCTTTTTGCCAATGGATATCCGACGCGTCTCGAAATTACAAACGCTGTTCGACGGTGCACTCCGGCCAGCCACGCAGCTGTTACGGCATGCGCTTCATTCGCATGCACCACATCAAACGAGCCACGCTTCGTAAGGCTGCGAATTTTCAGGGCTGCGGAAATCCGTGCCCCCAGGGGCATAACGAAGTGCACTTTCAGACGTCGGCGAGCAGCTCGCCTGCCTAAAACGGAACCTTTGACGGTCACCAGTTCCGCGCAGTCGCCCCGCGCATTAAGGGCTTTCAGCAAAAGCAGCGCCTGATTTTGACCGCCGCGCCATTCCGATTCGAGATCCACAAGCAGAATGTTCACGAAGTAGGCCTGCGTTCGCGTTCAAGCTTTTTTGTTTGGATTAGTTTTCCCAGCTTGGCGTATTTCAGGCGTACCGAACGCGCCGCCATTTTGGCGATGAGCGCTCCACGATATCCATCCAGAAAACCGCCGCGCAGGATAAATGTGTAAAACCAACGCCAAGGCGTCGCCAGCAGCATAGCGAATCGCCACTGCCGCTTGCCTTCCCAGTGCATTTGCTGAGCGGCGAGCTCCGCGTACTTTTCTACCTTTGCTTCGTGCTCCTCGAAAGTACGCACCGTGTAATGCAGCAGATCACCATTAAGCCTTCCCGGAGGTCCCACAAAACGCACCGATTCGTGAATGATTCCGGAAAATCGCGCTTCATCGCGATTGTAAAGCCGCCGTTGGAAGTCCGGGTACCAACCGGAATGGTTGATCCAGGCGCCCAGATACCACGTTTTTCTGGCCACCTCATAAACCGGAAATTTTGACTCGGCTTTCTTCCAAGCCAGCAAAGACGTTTGCAGTGCGCTACTTAATTCTTCATCGGCATCCATGGAAAAGATCCACTCGTTTTGCGCGCACTCCGCGGCAAAGTTCTTTTGTTCGCCATAACTCGACCACTCGCGGAAATAAAGACTGGCGCCGTGACCTTGAGCCAGTTCCTCTGTGCGGTCCGTGCTGCCGGAATCGACGATCACAATTTCGTCGACGACCCCCGCTAGCGACGCCAGCGCGCGAGGCAGATTATGCTCTTCATTATAAGTAATCAGGCAAGCAGAGATGCGGTTCATGAGCGGGCAGCCCCTACTGTGCTACGATTACTATTCCCAAACAAGTGAGGAAACGTTCGTGCCCGATCATATTTCACGCAAAGAACTGAAGCAGGACAAAATCAAAGAGACGCTGGAACATGGGGCGGAGGCCGTCTATTCCCATAGCCAGCTCACGCTGGCGGTTTTACTGGTAGTGCTGGTCGCCGCTTGCGTCTATGGCGGCTGGCGAATTTACCACGATCGCAAGACCGCGGAAGCTAACGCGGCATTCGATGCGGCACAGAAGGTTTATAGCGCGCGGGTCGGTCCGCCAGCGCCTGGCGAGCCGGTCGACCCTAACGAGCCGAATTTCCCGGAGGAAGCGACTCGTGCACGGGAGGCTTCCCGGCGGTTCACGGACGTGGCCAACAAATATTCCTACACCTATTACGGGAAGCTCGCCCGCTATTACGACGCATTGTGTCTGGAGGATCTGGAGCAATACAATCAAGCCCTCGAGGAGCTTAAGAAAGTCAGCGACAGCGGCGATCGGGAGCTGTCGGGCATGGCGCAATACCAGATTGGGGTAATCAATGAGCGCACTGGCAAACCGGATGAAGCCATAAAAGTCTACCGCGCCCTTGCGGACAAGAAGCTGGTCTTCGTTCCCCGGCCGCTAGTATTGCTGGAACTTGCCGGAGTTTTGCGGCAAACCAAGCCTCAGGAAGCCGCTAGCGTATATCAACAAATCAAGCAGGAATTTCCCGATTCCACGATTTCAGAGGAAGCCGATCGCGGACTCGGAACTCTTGCGCCAAAGTCCTAGGTCTAATTTCCGGGCTGGTTTGCTCATTGCGAATTTTCAGACGACCTTTCTAAAATCGTAAGATGAACGAAGCAATCTCTACTTCTCACCCTGCGGAGCCCTTCATCGAAACTCACCATAGCCTGCCGCGCTGCGTGCCATGGGCAATGAATGTGCAGAATTCGCGGGGCCGGCGCTATGCTGAGCCGGCGCACTCTTACCGCAATGACTATGTTCGCGACCGCGATCGTATTGTTCACGCGCGGGCCTTTCGCCGCCTGGAAGCCAAAACCCAGGTTTTTACCATGCGTTTCTCCGATCATTTTCGCAATCGCTTGACGCACACCATCGAAGTTGCGCAAATCGCTCGTACCGTTGCGGATGCACTGGGGTTGAACGCCGCGCTTGTGGAAGCACTCGCGCTTGTTCATGACATTGGCCATCCGCCATTTGGCCATGCCGGCGAACACAAACTCGACGAATTGATGCGCGCTCATGGCGGGGGCTTCAATCACAACCTTCACGCCCTGCGCATCGTCGAACATTTCGAACAGCGCTACCTCGATTTCCCCGGCCTGAACTTAACCTTCGAAGTTCGCGAAGGCATCGTAAAGCATTCGCGCGACTATCGCGCCGTGGATTTCCCGGAACTCAGCGAATATCTTCTCGAGTTGCGTCCCACACTTGAGGCACAGCTTATAGACTGCGTGGACGAAATCGCTTACGACACTGCCGACCTGGATGACGCACTCGAAGCCGGTCTCCTGGATGTCAAGGCCCTGAGCCATGGCATTTCATTCTTTGGCTCTGCTTATGCCGCGGTCGAAAAAGAGCATCCCTCCGCGCGTGATAAACTAAAATTTAATGAAGCTTTAAAGCAGGTCCTCAATTTCCTGGTCACCGATTTAATTGAAACGACTCAGGCGCGTGTTCGCGATGCAGGAGTCGCTGTTGCTGAAGATATTCGGCACGCACCACAACGTCTCGCGGAATTCAGCAATGAAGGCCTGAAACTTAGTCGCGAGCTCAAGAGTTTTCTTTTCGCCCACGTATACAGTCATCCCGCAATCACAGAAGACCGCGACCGCTCAGTACGTAGCCTGGAGCAGCTTTTTAAGCATTACTATTCGTCACGAGCATCGATGCCTGCCCCCTACGAAGACGCGGCTACGCAGGCACCTCGAGCAATTGTGGTTTGCGATTACATTGCCGGCATGACTGACCAATTCCTGCTGCGTCAGCATCAGGAACAATTCGGCCTAGGCGAGCTATAAAAAGAATTTGAAGTAAGAACCAATGCGCCAGCGTGAAGTTTTGCGGAAAAGTTATTTTATCGTCCAAACGCATTACAAGCGGAGGTTTGACCGCTATCGAAGCCTCTGCGGAACCACGATACCCTTTGCTCAGACGTGCCGTGCGTGAACGTATCTGGGGTCACGTGCCCGGTCGTCTCCTTCTGCAGGCGATCATCTCCGACCGCCGCAGCCGCGCCAAGCGCGGAATCGATGTCACCCGGATCCAATAAACCCCGCTGCTGCGTGGTTTGCGCCCAGATGCCCGCGAAGCAGTCCGCCTGTAATTCCAGTTTCACCGACAATTGATTTTTCGCTCGCGGATTCTGCTGCACCATCCGTTGTTCTTGACCCTCAATGCCCAGAATTTTCTGTACGTGATGCCCGATCTCGTGCGCGAGAACATACGCTTGCGCGAACTGACCAGGGGCCCCGAAACGGCGCTTCAACTCGTCGTAAAAATCCAGGTCGATGTAAACCTTTTCATCCTGCGGGCAATAAAATGGGCCGGTGGCCGCCTCGGCGCCCCCGCAACCAGACTGAATGGCATCGCGAAATAGCACCAGCTTGGCGTGCCGGTAAGATTTGTTCTCTTGCTGCGGCAGGATAGTGGACCATGTTTTTTGCGTGTCATCCAGAACGAAAGACACAAACTGCACCAGCGGCTTTTCCGCTTCATCGCGTGGGGACGTGCCACGCGGTCGGTTCGGCTCGTTAACCGATGAAGGTGTCGGTGAGCCGCCACCACTCAAAAGAGCAAAAAAATTTGTTTTGAAAACGAAACTGAGGATCAGCAGGATGATCGCGCCACCGATGCCGATGTGCATTCCGCCGAATTGAAACCCGCCGCCACCGCCGTCGCCAGTATCGTCGCGGCGATCTTCGACGTCCGGGCTTTCGCCGCCAGGAGTCCACTTCATCGAAAGATCTCCTTCTACCGGGCCAGAGAATAATAGCATGCGAAAGGATTTGATAATTCTGTTGCAAAAAAGGTGGAGATTTTATCTCCACCTTTTCTAAAGCACTGTCATGAACGCCTGCGTTGTTTAGAAACGGATAATCGGCCCAAAGGTCGCTTTCAAATTATGGTGCGTGTTGTCGTTGAAATACATTTCGTCACCGACATCTAGGCGCAATCCGATGGGACCGAGATGCCCTTCAAGACCGCCGCCGGCATAGAAAGTCCCCATCACGTTGTTTTCGCGCAGACCGGAGACCGAGCTCGTGAAGGTTCCGAATGTCGCTGGAGAATTATCCAAGCGGAAATTAATTAGACCGCCTTTCGCGGTAACAAATGGCTGAATGGCGTGTCGGCCCAGGTTAATGCGCGGCCCAAACAGTCCATGAATCACCCGCATATTCGTGCGCTGCACTATTACCGTGCCGGTCGAATTGTCGGTGAAACCTTCGGTGAAGGCTCTGCTGAAGTCGTAGGACATTTCGGCTTCAAATTTCAGACGCTTATAGGCCACGAACGACGCGCGGCCACCTACGCCTAACAAGTCCGTGTCGGTCTGGGACAACCGAAAATAATCGGCGAAAACGCCAACTTGTACATGCTCGTTCTCCTGGGCGAACGCACCAGGCACGGCCCAGCCTGCGACAAACAAAAGTAAAAACGCGACGCGTTTCATAGCAGTTCTCCTAACGGCTAAATGGAATCAACACCGACACCCGTGCAAAGTTGCGCCACTGATTCTGCTCAGTGGTTTGGATGAAGTCGCTTCAAGGCGGGTTGCTGTAAGAACTGGAGGTGTGCCGGACTTGGAGTCAAATAAACATGGTTTTTACAGGACTTTTCGCGAGGAGATACCGAAGATGCTGTAGGAACAATGCGCTAATTACATCCTCGGCTAGCACACATGTCCGCTCTTATGCAGTCCATTCTGGATATCTTAAGGAACCTCGGCGCGCTCCGGCGTATCGATGCGGATTTCCGTTAAGTCTGAAAGCAGATTTGCGGCCCATCGGTAGATATTGTGTTCGCGGACATGCATGCGCATATGATGCATGCGAGACGCTTGTTGTTCCTCAGGCATGTCCACGGCGCGGTGAATGGCCTCTGCCATTTGCTGAACATCGTAAGGATTAATCAATAGCGCGTCGCCAAGCTCCAGCGCCGCGCCGGCAAAGGTGCTCAGAATGAGCACCCCGCGTTCATCATCGCGCGCAGCGATAAATTCCTTGGCTACCAGATTCATTCCATCATGCAGGGAAGTTACCAGGCACACGGAGGCCGCGCGGTAATACCGATCGATTTCTTCATGAGAGTGATGTTTTCGCAGAAAGACAATCGGTCTCCACCGACCTGTTTGACCGTTTTGGAATCTCGCGTTGATACGATCCGCTTCCGCACTCACTTCATCGAGAAATTGTCGATAGCGCTCGATATCCGTGCGGCTGGGTGCGCCAATCTGCACAAATGTAAAACGTCGTTGATACACGGGATTTAGTTCCAGAAAACGCTCGATGCCGCGAAAGCGCTCAATAATTCCTTTAGTGTAATCCACCCGGTCTACGCCTACGCCCAGCAAGCTAGCTTCAATGCCCAGCTCCGCGCACAGTGCGGCGCGTTCTTCACCGGCGTTGCGCGAGTCGTTGATAGTGCGCGTCTGCTCAGGAAACGCAACGCTGATCGGATACGGCCGCACGCGCGTAACACGGCCCTGACGGTTCACTGCAAAACGGTCCCATTCAGTTAATGCTTCCACCGCCCGATCTACAGTTGAAAGAAAATTGTTGCAATGCGTCTGCGTATGAAAACCGATCAGGTCCGCCCCGAGCAGGCCGTCGATCAGCTCACGCTGCCAGGGACAAATTCCGAACACTTCCGCATTCGGCCACGGAATATGCCAGAAAATTGCTACGCGCGCATCGGGACGGGCTTCCTTCACCATTCGCGGCAGGAGCGCGAAGTGATAATCCTGCGCCAGCAGGATGGGCGATTCCGTGCCTTCCATTTCATCGAGCACCGCGTTGGCAAAATGCCGGTTGGCCTGCTGGTAACACAGCCAGTCGTCCGGACGAAAAACCGGCCGTGTATGCGCGATATGGCAAAGGGGCCACAATCCTTCGTTGGCGAAACCCTGGTAGTAGCCTTTCTCTTCTTCTGCCGTCAGCCACACGCGCCGCAGGTTATAGCTCGGCCGGTCGGGAGGGACGCGCAAGCGATCATGCGAATCAACCGTCTCGCGATCTCCGCTACCTGCGCCGTGCGCGATCCACGTTCCGTCGCAGGCCAGCAGCACCGGTTCCAAGGCGGTAACCAATCCACTGGCAGGAACCATGACGCTCACCGAGCGATTTTCGTTCAGCACATGCATGTACGGTTCACGATTGGACACCACGAAAAGCGGTTGGCCCTTCAATTTGTTTCGCAGGCTGACGCGCAGGCGCTCAGAAGTCCATTGCGAAGCATTGGTGTCGCGCAAACGCGCTTCTTTTTCAGCGGAAGCACGCGCTGCGTTTAAATCACGCGCCAAGTGGGTTACTTCGTGGTGGAGCTCATCGAATATTTCACCCTCGGGAAGCGTCGGCGGCGCGTGTGATTGCCCAGTGCGCAGCGTACGAAGCCATTTGGCCGTGCGTGTCAACGGATTGGTGAACGTCCAGCGCACCAGCACCATCGCTAGCGCGGTAATCAGCAGCGTTTGAATTAGCGCCGTGAGCAGTGCATCACGGAGCGTATGTGAAAGCTGTGTGTCGATGTAGGTGGTGTCGTGATAAAGCGCCAGAACACCCGCCGCTTTGCCATTGCTGTGTAAAGGCAGGGCGTAAATATGCATGGGCTGTCCCTCAACCTTGAGGAACTGTCCATAGCCAGAATCTTTTTCTGCCGCTAGTGTTGCGGTCGCCGGCCGCGATTTAAAAACCGGCGCCAATCCCGGTGTGAGGGCCAGCGCGTTACCACCCGGGTCATACACGGCTACGCCCTTCAAGTGTTCGCGTTGACCGAAACGATCAACCAGCCTTTGCAGATTTTTCTCTCGCCCGTGGTCGAGGAGGGGCTCCACGCTTTCTTGCAAGCTTTCGCCAAGAATTTCCGCGCGGCGGGAAAGATCATTCCGCAGGATGCGCCGTTCGGTGCGCACCTGGTAACCGGCAAATAGCAGTGAAATGACAGCTACGCTGATGATTAACGGCAGGACAATCTTCAGCGTCGTGCGCAAATTAGCTCCCTCAATCCGAGTGCGAAACGCGCGCGCCGATCTGACTGGCCGACGAAAACGGCCGGTAGCATCACAAGCGCTGGGACAAGTATCTTAATCCAAAAGTCGGGCGCCTTGCACGACAGTCATCGGGCGTAAATTGATTATTCACAAATATGTTAGTAAGGCGAGTCGGCCTGCTCGGTGCCGTTACGGGTTGGTTTGAGTCGGGAAAACCTTAGTCGCTTTCTGTGTGAACTCGAATCGCAGCAACCATTCGCTTGGCGCGTTGCGTCCGTCAACTTGCGGTGGCGTGAAAGTCCACCGGCGGGCTACCTGCACGGCCTGATCCCCAAAAAACTTGCTGGAAAAATTGTCCAAGTCCGCGCCGGTCACTTTGCCGGCGTCGTCTACGTGAACTTTTACGCCCACGCGAACCGTCCCTTGTATGGTGTCGCGCGCGCGCTGAGAGATATCGGGCACCACTTGGTAGAGCACCGTGCCCCGGGCTCCAGTTGTTTGTGCCACCTTGGCGGAGTTGGCTGCTGGTTGAGCTTCGGCGGCATCAACCGGACGTCCTGCAACTGGGTTCACGGCGTCACTTGAGGAAACTGTTTCCTTCGCTGCAGCGGAATTCTGCTCCCGTGCCGCTTGCCTTTCTGCCGCCCGTTTTTCGGCCTTAGTTTGCGTGGGAGGTAAGACTGGCGCGGTTCCGGTGCTGGGAGGCGTCAAAGAAGATGGTGCCGGAGCGATTGACGGCTCTACGGTGGCCGCCTGCGGTTGCAACTGAGAAAAGCGGTTGAGCACACGCGGTGCCAGAAGTATCGCGCCCAGCAATATCATCGCCGCGACCAGCGGAATAGCCACGCGAGACTTGCGTGGCGTTGGCTTGGTCGTTGTGTCACGAACCGGCAATGCGGGAAGCAATGTGTGCGGCAGCAACGAAACTTGCTGCGACGCCAAACTTTTCTTCGTAGGCTCGACTGCGGCGACGGCAAGAGCGCTCTCGGCAATTGGCAAGGTTTTGGGCGTTTCGGGATGCTCCAGTGCCGCAACAAGAGTTTCGGGAGACTGTGTTGCGGGCGTGTGAACCTCAGCGTGTTGAACCGCGTCACGATAGGGAGCGGTCGTTGGATTCAACAGTGCCGAAATCTCCTTTAAGGTCGCTCGTCGCGAAGGGTCCACCTGCAAGCAGCGCCGCGCTATTTCCAGATATGGCGTCGGTATGGCCTCGGGTAGCGGCAGTTCAACATCCGATTGGCCGCGGAGTACCGGCGTCCGTTGCGTTAAAGCTTCCACGAGCGTCACGCCCAGCGACCACAGGTCGGCGGCCGCCGAGACTGCCGTTGTCCCGTACCCCGGCGCAGCGTAAATGCCGGTTTGCGTCACAGCAACTGGCGAGCTGCCGATTTCGCTCAACGTGTCGCTCGATAACTTCAGTTGATCGCCTGCCGCCAGGATATTCCCTGGTTTAATCCGTGTATGTGCCAGCCCTTGCGCGTGCAGATAAGTCAGCGCATCCAGAGCTGATTCCAACACCTGTCGCGCTTCGTCCGGTTGCAGTGAGCGTTGCGGGAGAATCTCCGCCAAATTTTCTTCCGCATATTCCATCACCACGTAGAGAAAGTTGGTGTTCGCAAACTCGCAGCGTCCCACGCGAATGAGCTGCAATAAATGAGGATGGGTTAGTTCGCCAGCGACACGCCATTTTGCGAGTTGCGCGTACGCCGACGCGTCCGCCGGAATGAATTTGATCGCGGCCTTCTGCTCGCCGGAACTATTCAGTTGTGTTAGATAAACTGCGCTGTGGTCAGAGCCGCCCAAATATTGGCGCAGCGGGAAGCCATCCACCGCCTGACCTTCCCAAGTCTTCCAGGCTTCGGACATTTTGCACTCCGTAAATCGATTGTGCTGGGTACTACTATTCTAGGCGAGGTGCCACGGTAAGACGCAAGCTCAGATAACAGATTTGGTCATGTGGTTACGTAGGCGGCTTTCGGTGAGGAACAATATTCAAGAGTACATGACGGCACCAGCCTTTTAGATTCGGCTATTCAGCCAACAGCACGTCCTTTGCGCCCGACCCTGATATACTACCTGAGCTACAGGAAATCCCGTCCACCCTGTCTCCCCCAGCGAAAAATTGCATTGTTACGTAGTTTCATCGGCGCTGTAGGCTTCGGTCCATTGTTGGAAGTTCGAGGATTGCAAGACGCCTTCCTTGCCCGAGCCGAGCCGACGCAACTCTGACGGCCATTTCGGTTCTTAAAGTAAATAGGTACATCAAGCGGACATGTCGATATTCAAAGCCTTAAAAAAAAATCCTGATTCAAGTCAAAGCGATCTTCGGCGAGGGCGCCGCCGCAGGACGCTGATCGTCAATATTATAATTATTTCCGTGTTGAGTATGGTTGCTGCGCTGGTGATTACCTGGCAGTCCGGCGGCACTGGATTCTCCATCTCGGATTCCACCAGGCAATCGGCTATCGCTCCACCGAGCTCTTCCGTTCAACCCTCGCCTCCCGCGCTGCCATCGTTATCCGAGGAAGAACAAGACGGCTACAAACTCGAAACCGGGCCTTTGGCAGTAATCGAAGTGGCAGGTCTGGTGCTCCATGACGACAAGCGTAACAAGGATGTGCGCGTTCGAATCTTCTACCCGGTGATTGCCGGCAACTATCCAGTCATCATCTTTTCCCACGGTGCCGGGGGATCCGACACTTGCTGCGAATCTCTGACACACCATTGGGCAACTTATGGCTACATTACGCTTCAGCCCATCCATGACGATTCAGTCGTGCAGTGGCGTAGCAGCGGCGACAAGAACGCACAGTTTCCGCAAGCAGTCCGCGAAGCGCTGAAAAATCCCGCGCTCTGGGAAAGCCGTCCGCGGGATATTTCCTTCCTTCTGGATTCGCTTGCTGTTTTGCAAAAACGTGTCGCGGGCCTCAACGGTAAAATCGATACCAGCCGCATAGGGGTAGCTGGTCACTCGATGGGCGCTTACACTGCGGAGGCTATCGGCGGAGCACTAGTCGATCTTCCGGGTCATCCTGGTCAAAATTTTTCCGATCCTCGCGCGAAGGCCATTCTTTGCCTCTCACCTCAAGGCCCGGGACAGTTCGGCTTAACGGCGCACTCGTTCGATAACATTTCTCTGGCCTTTATGGGCATAACTGGCTCGCTCGACAATTTGGGACCGCTGGCAAATTCGGCGTGGCACAAAATTCCATTCGAACGCGGCCATCCAGACGATAAATATGAAGTGTTCATCCAGGGCGCACGTCACATATCTTTTATCACCGCGGAAACCGTAAACTCCGCTGGGTCTTCGCAAGCCGCAGCAATTCTCGGATATACCAACTCCGCTTCGCTGGCTTTCTGGGACGCATACTTAAAAGAAGACCCCTCAGCAAAAAAATTCCTGCAGTCTGACGCGCTGGAACGTTTCAGTCACGGTGCCGCAAAACTATTACGTCGCTGATTGCGTTGTCCCGGTGTTCAATCCAGATCCAGTTATCATTGCTTGTGAGCGAACTGTTCGTTTATCGCAGTGAGATGCCCGCCTCCGCGGATGTTGTTTACGCCTGGCACGCCAAGCCAGACGCGCTTACGCGGCTCACTCCTCCCTGGGAAAATGCCCGTGTCATAGAACGCACTGGCTCGATAGAACAGCCAGGCTCTCGAGTAAAGATTCGACTTCGCGTCGGTCCTTTCTTCCAAACCTGGACGGCCGAGCATACCGCTTGCGAACCAGGGCGAATGTTTCGCGACGTCATGGTCGCTGGGCCGTTTCGGCGTTGGGAACACACCCATCTATTTATTCCCGATGGACAAAGCAGAAGTTGGTTGGAAGATCGCGTGGATTATGAATTTCCATTAGGCTGGTTCGGAAAATCGGTTGGCGGCGCGTACACGCGCCGACGTTTGTCGCGGATGTTTGTGTGGCGCCACCGCGTAACCGCAGACGCCGTCGCCCAACAGGCACTAATAGCCAATGTCGGCGTCTAACTAATCCATACGAGTGTTTCGCCCGTGTTTACGGCTTGACCCTCTTCGGCCAAGAGCCGCTCCACGGTGCCTGATTTTGTGGAACGAATCTCGTTTTGCATTTTCATGGCTTCGACGACCATCAGACCCTGACCCACTTCCACTTTTTCGCCAAATTTTACGAGCACGCGGACTACCTTGCCCGCCATTGGCGCAGTGATCTGCTGGCGCCCTTCCACTTCCACGTGACCTAGACGCCGCCCGCGCCAAGAGCGTTGATCGGTTACCTCGGCGGTAAATTCGCGAAGACCAGTTTGAATTTTTAGCTGGCCCTCGGAGGAGCGCGCCACGCGAATTTCGTGCGATTCGCCACGAATGAGAATTGACAGCGTGTTCGGAGCAATCTCCGCCACGTCGGCATCCAGCTGCTCACCATTGAGGATGATGCGCCACTGGTTACCCAGGCATTCGAGTTCAACGGTGTGCGTTCTGGTCCCCGCCGGAGATGTCAATTGTACTTCGAATTTCATGGGGTGCGGTCCACTTGCTGTTTGCGGCCCTCGATCTTCCATCGCGACTGGGATTCTTCGCCACCGGCTAAGGATGAGGTAGGTGATGCGGCTGCATTTTGCATGGCCTGCCAAACTGCAGCGCCGATAGCGGCGGCATCTTCACTGCCTTGCTCGACCGGAGCCGCACGATGTTTGCGCAGAAGCAATTCATCAAGCCAGGTAGTGTGAATTTCACCGCGAACAAATTCAGGCTCGCCAAGAATTCGGCGGAACAAAGCAGCGTTGGTCTTGATGCCGGAGACGGTGTACTCCTCTAGAGAGCGGCGTAGTCGCGCGATGGTTTCTTCGCGGCTATTGCCCCAGGCGATCAGTTTACTAAGCAGTGGATCGTAATCGTTCGGGACAGTCCAGCCTTCATACACGCCTTCATCGAGGCGAATGCCCGGGCCGCTGGGCGCGTGTCGAGAAAGAATTTTTCCGGGTGAGGGAAAGAAATTATTGTCCGGATCCTCGGCATATAGCCGAACTTCCATGGCGTGGCCACGGGGCGTGATGGTTTCCCATGCGAATGGCAAGCGGTGGCCGGCGGCGATGGCGATTTGCAATTTAACGAGATCGAGCCCGGTAACCTGTTCGGTCACGGGATGTTCGACCTGCAAGCGAGTGTTTACTTCCAGAAAATAAAAATCCAGATTTGCGTCGACGAGAAATTCTACCGTGCCCGCGTTCGTATAGCCGCCCGCGCGCGCCAGGCGAACCGCGGCGTCGCCCATTTTTTTGCGCAGGTCGGGAGTCATGATCGGCGAAGGGGCTTCTTCAATGACTTTTTGATGGCGACGTTGCACAGAGCATTCCCGCTCCCCGAGCGAAACAACACGGCCGTGAGAATCCGCGAGAATTTGGATTTCCACGTGGCGTGGCTTCAACAAATATTTTTCAAGATAAACGCGCCCGTCGCCAAAACTGTTCTGGGCTTCGGAGGACGCATCGCGAAAGGCGGCCGCTAGATCGCTGAGGCGGTTTACAACGCGCATACCTTTTCCACCGCCGCCGGCAACCGCTTTAAGGAGGACGGGCAGCCCAATGTTTTCGATCAAGGCCTGGGCTTGCTGCAGAGTTTCGATGGAATCGTTTGTACCGGGAACGCTGGGCACATCGGAGCGGCGAGCGAGTTGGCGGCCGGCGGTTTTGGATCCTAGCGCTTCCATGGCTTCCGCGGACGGCCCTATAAACGTGATCCCCACATCTGCGCATGCTCGGGGCAGCGCAGGATTTTCCGCGAGGAAGCCGTAACCGGGATGTAAGGCGTCACAACCGGCGCGATGTGCGACGTCCATCAATTTATCGATGCGCAGATAACTTTCGCCTGACGCTGCGGGGCCTATCGGGTAAGCTTCATCGGCCAGCCGGACATGCAGAGATTTACGATCGACTTCGCTGAATACTGCGGCAGAGCGAATGCCCAATTCTCGGCAAGCGCGCAGGATGCGCACGGCGATCTCTCCGCGATTGGCGATTAGAATTTTTCTGAACATACCCGAAGAATGGTTCGGCGAAATTTTAACACGCAGTGCGCTTGGCCAAAGGCCCGCGTTGGAGTAAGGTGTCCAATCGTTTCAAGACCGGGTGTTTTCAAGGAGGTTGGAGTGCGCAAGCGAATTTTGACCATGTTGGCCGCCGTTTTATTTGCAGGCGTCACGGCGGGATACCCGCAGGAAGCGGCGATCGCACCCCCAGAGAATCTGGTGGTCGATGGCGTACCCAAAATCCCCGCTCCGCTGGCGGAGACCGCAGGCCGCTACGGGTCCTACCGGTTTGCGCTGGTTTCGGATTGGCATCCTACACGGCGTGAGATGCTCATCCGCACTCGTTTTGCGGAGACGCCGCAAGTTCATTTGGTAAAGATGCCCGGAGGGGAACGACAGCAATTGACGTTTTATCCCGATTCGATAGCGAATGCGGAGTTTCACCCCAATGGCGGCGACTATTTCGTTTTTATGAAAGATATTGGCGGCGGGGAATGGTATCAGCTGTACCGCTACGACATTGAGACCGCGAATGTGACGCTGCTGACGGATGGCAAATCGCGGAACCTGCTGGGCTCCTGGTCTTCCGGTGGGGACCAGATTGCCTATGTTTCCACCAGGCGCACCGGACAAGATACGGATTTGTGGGTGATGAACCCGGCCGATCCCAAGACCGATCATTTGTTGACACAGCTGAAAGGTGGCGGTTGGCAACCCATCGACTGGTCTCCTGACGACAAAAATATCTTGCTGCAAGAAGAGATTTCCATCAACGAGACCTACCTATGGCTGGTGAATACGGTGACCGGAGAGAAGACAGCCATAACGCCTCGCGACACGAAGGAAAAAGTGTCCTACGGGTCGGCGCGATTCAGCAAAGATGGCAAAGGAATTTATGTGACCAGCGATCAGGACTCGGAGTTTCAGCGGCTGGGCTTTCTGGATATGTCCGGAAAGAACCCGAAATTTTTGACCAGCGACATTTCCTGGGATGTGGAGTCCTTTGATCTCTCACACGACGGAAAGCGCTTGGCTTTTGTCACGAATGAAGAAGGCCTCAGTGTTTTGCACGTGATGGATACATCGACCCAAAAAGAAATGAAACTGCCAAAATTGCCCGCAGGAGTCATGCAGGAGGTACGTTGGCATCGCGATGGGCATGATTTGGCCTTTTCGCTTACCAATGCGCAAGGAGCGGGAGATTGCTATTCGCTGGATGTGGCAACCGGCAAGCTGGAACGCTGGACGGTGAGCGAAACGGCGGTGAAGACCGATGCGTTTCCCGGGGCCGAGCTGGTTCACTGGAAAAGCTTCGATGGAAAAATGATTTCCGGATTTTTGTACAAGCCAGCCGCGAAATTTACTGGGAAAAGACCCGTACTGGTAGTGATTCATGGCGGGCCAGAAGGGCAATCGCAGCCGGTTTTTCTGGGACGTTCAAATTATTATTTGAACGAACTTGGCATTGCCTTGATTTATCCGAACGTCAGAGGATCGACGGGCTACGGGAAAACTTTTTCGTTGATGGATAATGGATTTAAGCGCGAGGACACCTACAAGGATATAAATGCGTTGTTTGACTGGGTGGCCACCAGGCCGGATCTGGACGCCGACAGAATTGCGGTGACCGGCGGCAGCTACGGCGGCCACATGACCCTGGCGGTTTCCACTTTTTATGGCGACCGCATACGGTGCTCAGTGGACGTCGTGGGAATGTCCAATCTGGTTACCTTTTTGGAGCATACCGAAGCTTATCGCCGGGATTTACGCCGCGTCGAATACGGCGACGAGCGGGATCCTAAAATGCATGATTTTCTGGAAAAAATTGCGCCGATGAATAACCTCGATAAAATCAAGATGCCCATGCTGGTCGTCGCGGGAAAGAACGATCCGCGCGTACCGGTGACCGAATCAGAACAAATCGTTGGCGCGTTGAAGAAGCAGGGGACGCCGGTGTGGTACTTGATGGCGAAAGATGAAGGGCACGGCTTTCGCAAAAAGCAGAATCAGGATTTTCAATTTTATACGACAGTGGAATTCTTAGAGGAATACCTTCTTAAATAGCGAACTGTCTTTCAACGTGCGCTTGGCCGGCGGCGATGACAAGCACTTAATTACAGCGGGATATTGCCGTGTTTTTTGCGCGGATTTATATCGCGCTTGTTTTCCAGGGCTCGCAAAGCGGTTATGATGCGGGTCCTGGTGTCAGCGGGCTCGATGACTGCGTCAATATAGCCTCGCTCGGCAGCCACAAAGGGGTTAGCGAATCGCTCCCGGAATTCTTCGATTTTTTCCTGACGCAATACCTCACGGTTTGATTCAGAAGCCTTATCCAATTCGCGTTTATAGACGATGTTCACTGCGCTTTCCGGGCCCATTACCGCGATTTCAGCGGTAGGCCATGCGAAGTTCGCGTCGGTGCGCAGATGCTTGCTGGCCATCACGCAGTACGCTCCGCCGTAAGCTTTGCGCGTAATTATCGTGATTTTGGGGACAGTGGCTTCGGCAAATGCGAATAAGAGCTTTGCGCCGTGGCGAATGATGCCGCCAAATTCCTGCTGCGTCCCAGGAAGAAAACCGGGCACGTCTTCAAAAGTAATCAGCGGAATGTTGAAGGCATCGCAGAAGCGCACGAAGCGCGCGCCCTTGACTGAAGCGCTGATATCCAGGACGCCGGCGAGAAATGATGGCTGGTTGGCGATGAAGCCCGCGGGCCGGCCATCCAGCCGGGCGAAGCCTACGACGAGATTCTTGGCGAAATGTTCGTGCACCTCGAAAAAATAGCCGTCGTCTACGATCGCGTGAATCGCATCTTTAATGTCGTAAGGCTGCTGAGCATCTTCCGGCACCAGTGTGTTCAGGGATTCGTCACGGCGGTTGAGACTATCGGAAGTGGCGCGTCGCGGAGCGTCTTCCAGATTATTTGACGGTAAGAAGGTCATCAACTCTCGGATCATGGCCAAGCAATCCGCGTCATCCTGGGCGATGAAGTGGGCCACCCCGCTCTTCTCGTTGTGAGTCATCGCGCCACCAAGCTCCTGTTTGGTGACTTCCTCGTGGGTAACGGTTTTGATTACGTCGGGGCCAGTCACGAACATGTACGAAGTTTCGCGAGTCATGAAAATAAAGTCAGTGATCGCTGGAGAATATACGGCGCCTCCGGCGCATGGGCCCATAATGGCGCTTATCTGCGGAATCACCCCGCTGGCGAGGGTGTTGCGCAGAAAAATATCGGCGTAACCCGCGAGCGAAGCTACACCTTCCTGAATGCGCGCGCCACCGGAGTCATTCAGTCCGATAAGCGGAGCGCCTGCGCGCATGGCCAAATCCATTATTTTGCAAATTTTCCGCGCGTTTGCTTCGGACAGTGAGCCACCGAAAACGGTGAAATCCTGCGCGAAAACGTAAACCAGGCGCCCATCAATGCGCCCAAATCCAGTGACAAAGCCATCACCAGGCGGGCGTTGAGTTTCCATTCCGAAATCGACGCAGTTGTGGCGGACGAACTTATCCAGTTCCTCAAAAGTGTTTTCATCGAGCAACAGGTGGATGCGTTCGCGAGCAGTAAGCTTGCCGGCTTTGTGTTCCTTTTCTCGGCGCTCAACGCCGCCACCGGCTTCGGCCTCCGCGGATAATTTACGCAACTCTTCCATGCGATCGTGATGATTCGAGGCGGAAGCGGAAAGGGTCTTTTTCTTATCAGACAAGCGGTGCTCCAGCGGGTGCAGAATCTTTTTTGCCAAAGATGCGAACAGCGAGATGGGTGGCGAGCCACACTGTGCCAAGCAGGAGTACCACGCCAAGGAGAAGTTCCGCCCCGATGGCCGCAGCACGCTGCGTGGTGGACTGAATGGCGGTGACGTAAATGGTGGTCTGCACCAGGATGAACATCGCGCCGAGACTCATCGCTACGATCAGGATAGTGGTGAAAATGGAAGCGAAAATCATCTTCATAAAGAAGGATAGGCGTCAGGAATCACGCAAACAAGAATAACTCAACTGCCTGGCTTGAGGCTCTGGCGAGACGAAGCCGGCGGCAAAGTTGCAACAATGCTGGTTGGGCCGCTGTCAGCGCAGGCCGGACCAGTCGTCCGCCACCAGAATAGAGTCGCTGGGATTTGAGGGATCGTACTTAACGCTGGCCGGTTGCCCGGCCACCAGGCGTTCGAAACTGATCTGGCCTTCGAGACCGGTAATATCCTGCGCGGTCTGATAGGTCACGCCAGAAATTGCGTAACTGTAAGAAACCAACTGACGCAATTGATTGCCAGTCAGCGGCCGGGCCCCGAATCCGAACAAGGTTTTCGGCTTCGGTGAAGCCTCGGGCGGGTGCTCGGTGAATTCCACAATCTGGCCCTCAGCGATTCGTCCGATCTGGTTTAGATGCAGCCGACGCTTACGCTCCATGGCCTCGGAGCTTTCCGCGGGACGAGAAAACGCGTACCCGATCATCGCTATGGCAACTATCGCGGCAGCAGCCATGGCCAGGATAATATTCAGATCAAGAAGGACAAAATTCAACGTCCAGACTCCAGTCTAGAATGTTCGCGGATACCGAATGGGAACCTTGCGGCGCCAGCAACTTGATGCAGTAAAAATGTTACTGCCCGGGGGACCCACGCAGGGTAGTTTACCGGAATCAACATGCGCGTGAAGGTGCGCCTGAGGAGCATGCGCTGGATTACACAACACACGGCTCAAGATGATTTCAAGCCGAATTCTGGGGATTCAGCCCATCTAGCCGCATCGCGGCTGTAAATATGGTTGAGATCAGCTGGCGCGATGGTGAGGATGTTCGAAGTGGGCGGAGCGAGCTTTCCAGATACACCTTCCAATCCAGGAAACCGTCACGGCGATCAAATACAAAACCGCGCCAAGCATGAAAACTTCAAAGGTGCTGTACCATTCGCGCAAAGCAGAAAAAAACATACTGAGCGTCCAGTAGGTAACCGTCAGAATGCTCCAGGAAATGAGACTGGAAATGAGTAAGTTTGCAGGTTCGCGGAAGAAGCTCAACACCGGGATAAATGCAAGCACTCCCATGATGGCGGCTGCCGCTAGATTGCGCTCAATGGATACGCGGTCAAAAACAGGAATACGGTTGGCGAGATAGATCCAACCAGAAAAAGCCAATGACAGTCCGCCGCCTGCGAGCAGGCCGATGCGCACAGCGGGGTTCCTCAGCAAGTGGAACTGTTGGGGAACCTGAGTTTGTGGGCGAGCCAACATACGTAACGACTCCGACTTAGATATAACCCGGAATTATGGTAATGGTTGCGCTGTTTCTACGAGGGCCGGGGGACTTGGTGCACTTTCATTGCCTGCACGGTCCACTGCTGTGACTACATACCAGTAGCGGCGCGCGGGCTGTACAGAGGTATCACGATAAGCGGGTGTGGGCAACAACTCCGTTGTTAGAAGCTGACCTTTTGTGTCCGGCTGTTCACTCCTATAGACGCGATAGCCAGCAAAATCAGGCTCAACATTGATGGACCACGAAAGATCAACGACCAGAGAATTGTCGGTTTCGCCGGCTATCACCGCAGCGGAAATGGCCTGGGGGGCAGCGGGCGGGAAAGTATCGCGAGGTGTGAGGACGGCAGGCTTAGAGTCGGCCGATTCCAAAGCCACGCCATCTCGGTTTATCACGCAGCGGACAATGTACGCATAGGTCTTGCCGAATTCGAACGACTTATCGCTGTAGCTCTGTTCCGGTTGCGAGGCAAGCAATTGAAGCTTGCCGTTTAAATTCAGTTGCGAAACATCACGGTTCGCAAGGTCCATCAAATCAGTGTCCAGCTCGGCACGATAAATATCGTACTGGACGGGGACGGTCAGCGGATCGCCAGCAGACGTGCGATTCACTGCAGCCCAGCTGACTTCGATGGCAGGCTCGGTGACACGAGTCTCTACCGATCCGACCGGCGCAGGTACTGGAAAGATGCGCAAGGAAACAATATTGGAATTCGCGGAGGCGCGTTTTTGTGACAGACGGGTGCGCGCTGCGTAGATCGCGATCTTACCCTCTTGGGCTTTCGTTTCTTCGGGCCTCAGGGGGTCAGTAAATTGGACCTTATCGCCGACAAAATATTTCTCGGCCAGGGCGCCGGGAATGGTGTCGACCACGCGCAGTGATTTCAAATCCGGCGAGCCATCGGGGTTCGCAGTGCCGCGAAGGATTTCGACCGCCGGGGTTGATAGCAAACGATCGCCGATGATCGATCTGCCAGGCATTGTAAATGTGAGTTGTGCGCCGTCACCGGCCTGGCGTGCGGTTAGATCGCTGATGGCAACAGCGACCGGAGGTGTAGGTGGGACTGGCTCGCCGGGCGCGCCACAGCCAGTAATGATCAGCAAAACAAAACAAATCCAGACGCTGCACAACGGACCGCCCGGGACAATGCCCGACGTTATGCTTGACGCGAAATTCCTGCGGGCTGGCCGTCGGAGTTTCGCGGGCGGGGTGCTCACTCGATTGGACTCTCCGTTTTGGAGTAATGAAGACTACAGGATGTAACGGCTCAGGTCCTGGTTCTTGACGATGTCGGCGAGTTGTTTGGTGACGTAGGCGGCATCGATCTTGACGTTCTTTTTCTTTAGATCCGGGGCTTCGAACGAAAGTTCATCGAGAACTTTTTCTAGAATGGTGTGCAGGCGGCGCGCGCCAATATTTTCAGTTGCCTCGTTGACGCTGGTGGCAAAACGCGCTATCGCGGCTACCGCATCGTCGGTGAAGACCAACTTTACGCCTTCGGTTTCGAGCAACGCGACAGATTGCTTGAGCAACGCGTTTTTCGGTTCAGTAAGGATGCGGATGAAATCTTCTTCCTTCAGGGACTGCAGTTCGACACGAATAGGCAAACGTCCCTGCAGCTCCGGGATTAAATCCGATGGCTTGCTGACGTGAAATGCCCCAGCGGCGATGAAAAGAATATGGTCGGTGCGAATCATTCCGTACCGAGTATTGACGGTCGTGCCTTCGATGATCGGCAGAATGTCGCGCTGCACCCCCTCGCGCGAAACATCCGGGCCATGTCCTGATTCGCGGCCGGCAACTTTATCGATTTCGTCTATGAAGATGATGCCCATTTGTTCGGCACGCTCGACCGCAGTTCGCGTGACCTGATCCATATCGAGAAGCTTGTTTTCTTCTTCCTGGATCAGGTATTCGAACGCATCGGCCACGGACATTTTGCGTTTCTTTTTCTGCTGGCCAAACATTCCAGACAGGACATCTTTAATATTGACGTCCATTTCTTCCACACCCTGATTGGAAATAATCTCGAAGGAAGGCATGGAGCGTTCGCGAACTTCAATATCGACCATGCGCTGATCGAGCTTGCCTTCGCGAAGCTGTACGCGCAATTTTTCGCGGGTCCGGTCGGTTTGTTCGCGTTGCGCCGTAACATCAGCTTCTGTAGACCCGGTGGCAGGTGCTGGCGACGGCGGAAGCAGCAAGTCGAGGACGCGCTCCTCGGCGGCTTGTTCGGCGCGGTCGGCGACTTCGTCAAGCTTTTCCTCGCGAATCATATCGATGGAGGTCTCGACCAAATCGCGAACCATGGATTCCACGTCGCGTCCAACGTAACCGACTTCGGTGTACTTGGAGGCTTCGACCTTGACGAACGGGCAACCTGCCAGTCGCGCAAGGCGGCGGGCAATTTCGGTTTTGCCCACGCCGGTGGGACCGATCATCAAAATATTTTTTGGCAGGATATCTTCAGCGATTTCAGGCGCGAGTTTTTGCCTGCGAACACGGTTGCGCAACGCTACGGCCACGGCACGCTTCGCAGCATTCTGGCCGACGATGTACTTGTCGAGTTCGACGACAATCTCTCGCGGCGTCATGTCGTCGAGGGCAGGCAGCAGTTCGCCCTCTTCGGTAGGTGCGGTTCCATTGGCGCCGCTAGTCAGTACAATCTCTTTATCGGTTTTGGACGGCATCGATTCCTTCTACATTACTTCCAATACTTAGCTACCGCGGCGGCTTGTAACTCGTTGTATTGTGATCCAGCAAGAAAGCCCACTATAGGATGCACTGTCGAAGCTTTGCGGTTGAAAAACCCGCTCCTAGATCTCCTCAACAGTAAAATTCGCATTGGTATAGATACAAATCTCGCTGGCGATGCGCATGGCTTCCATCGCCAGATCTTTGGCGTTTAACTTGGAGTGCTTTGTCAACGCGCGCGCTGCGGCTAAGGCATAGGAGCCGCCGGAACCGATGGATACAATTCCGTCGTCGGGCTCAATGACGTCACCGTTGCCCGACAAAATGAACGTGGCCTTGCTATCAGCGACGATCAGTAACGCTTCCAGATGGCGGAGGGCGCGATCCTTGCGCCATTCTTTTGCAAGCTCGACCGCGGACTTCTGCAAGTTGCCGGAATGTTCCTGGAGCTTGCTTTCGAACCGTTCGAACAAAGTAATCGCATCGGCGGTCGAGCCGGCGAAACCGGCAATAACTTTATCGTTGTAGAGCCGGCGTGTTTTGCGTGCAGTATGTTTCATGACGTGATCGCCCATAGTTACCTGGCCATCGGCGATGAGCACGACTTTGTTGTCCTTACGCACGCACAGAACCGTGGTTCCGTGCATCAGTGCGTCTCCCTGGATATGAGGCATCGGAATATTATACCGCTGACCACCTTCCGGCCCCTAAATTCGTCTGAGTGCACCAGTTTTTTCGCTGCACCAGAGCGTCGCTCTAATGTCTATGTTCGCGTCGCGAGAGCCAAAGCGTTGCGATGAGCGATAGCTTCGATGGTAATCATCGGGTTCACTCCAGAAGCACTTGGAAAACTGGAGCCATCCATCACGAAAAGATTGCGCACTTCCCACGTTTCGCCGTCGGAATTGGTGGCGGAAGTTTTGGGAGAGCTGCCAAGGCGAGCCGTCCCCATGATGTGGAAGGAAAAAAGCGCGAGTCGCCCAGAATCCCAGCCCGTGGAATCCATAGCCTGGGTGAAAGATTCGATCGAACCATTACGGCCTGGCTCGTAAGCGCACCATCTTGCGTGCGGCGAAAAAATATGGCGGGCGCCCGCCGCTTCAAGGATCCGCGCCGCGGAGATAAACCCCCTGCGCAAGTGCGCACGGTCGAAAGGTGAAAGCGCATAGTGCGCAACCGGATGGCCTTGGGGATCCACAGTTACGCGGCCACCATCCTTATCGCGGAGAAGAACGCCAATGCCTACGGTGTTTGCAAGCCGCTCGAGAAAAAACCGATGCTGTGCTGGATTGCGCCACGGAAGAGCGGCCACGGCGATCACGGGCTGCATCGCGGTGGTTTCATATTTCACGCCAAAATTTCCGGTCATGGAGCGATGCTCGTCAGAGTAGATGGCCTGCATCGTTCCTTCCCAGGGACGGATTTCTTCGTCGAACACACCGTTAACATTGGAGACCGGGTGTAAATGCAGGTGCCTGCCGATATGTTCGTTGCGAAGGCCAGAACGGCGCAGGAGTGCGGGCGTATGAACCGCGCCGCAGGCTACTACAACGGTTTTGCAGGCGATGGAAACCCGATGGCCACTTTTCGAGACGGCTTCGACACCCGTCGCGTGGTCGGCTTCAATACGAATTTTCTGAGCGCGTGTTTCCGTTACGATTCGCGCATGATTTTTTTGTGCGTCGGCAATCCAGGTTTTGGTTGCCGATTGTTTGGCGCCTAAGGCGCACCCGACTCCGCAGTAGCCGCAGATTTCTCCCTGGTCGCAACCGACCACGTTGCGCGGCATAGCGTCAACGTGCCAGCCCAGAGCGCGTAAACCACGATCAAGAATCTGCTCACGAGCCGAAATGCGATTGTGATTCTTGTTTACCGAAAGCCGAGTGCACACGGCATCGAGACTACGGGAATATTCATTACTCGTGAACCATGGCACGCCACTAGTTGCCCATTCCGCGCGGATGTCATCTGGCGTTCGAAACGACGTGGTGTAGTTGACGACGGTACCGCCGCCCAAACATTGCCCCGCCAATAATCCGACGCTGTGATCGGCGGTCGCCGCAGAGCCGCCCTCGGTATACAAGCGCTGGTAGCCGGCCAGTTCTGCGCCGTCGAAGTCGCCGTCGTCGTAATATCCGCCGGCTTCGAGGATGATTATGTCCTTTCCGGCAGCCGCTAGCACTGCCGCTGCGGTTCCACCACCGGCCCCGGAACCGATGATGCAAATCTCACAGGATAATTTTGTATCTTGTTGAGGAACACGGGTGGCCAGTTCGCACGATGATCTAGACCGATCGCCGAGCTTCGGGGGGCCCGGATAACCTAATTTGTCCCAGACCGGCGTACGTGCGTCCCGCAAGCGTGGCAACATCACGTAGAGATACGACACCGCTTTGCGCAAAGCCTGAAACGCGGCGCGGCGGCGGCCAAGCGAACTTTCGGCCCACGAGAGCAACACACGAACGCGGGCGTCTTCAGGCAGTGCCGAGAAGCGCGATAAGCGCTTCACCACAATTATGCTGTGCAATTGCGAATCCCAGAAATTCAGAAGCTGCAGAAATTGTTTATGATCACCGCGGCGCGGATTGAAATCCATGGCATCCGCAATCGCTTGGGGGACGCCAAGCTCAGAAGCCGATGGCCAGCCATCGGCCTGGGGCGCGAAAGTGTCGCAAATTAATTGGAGGGAACGCTGTTGCCGGGGAGTTAATTTCATCAGCAGGGCAAGACTAACAAAAGATAGTTGACGGCGGAAGGAAAGGAGCGGGCCGGCTACTTCGGAATGAAGCAGGTTCGAAAACTGAAAACCGTTTCAGATAATCAGTCTCGGGCGTTCCGGTATCTGTCTTTGTCTTTCTTGTTTCCGACTTGCGCGTAGCGTTTTTCGAGCGCAGCCTTCGAGAACATGTCTTCGGGAAGATGGGGATCAAAAGTGCAGGCGTCGTAGAACGCCTGGTAATAACGTTGGCCGTTGCGCTCGCGGGAGACTTGCAACGCGACCATCACGCCGCCCTTACGCTGGTAGTTCGTATAGATAGTTGTTTCCTGCGTACGCTCTTGAGTATTTTCGTCCACGGAGGTCATGACGCTGTGCAGCAATAAATGCGACGAGCGCTCAATCCCCAGTCGCAGGGTGCGTTGATCATCGGAAATTTCCACCCAATCGACTGGCCGCATATCGACGATGCCTTGCCCCGCGTAATTCAGATTGAGATTTGAATTTTGATCTTTAAGCCCGAAGCGCAGCACATTATCCACGTTGTACTTCACCGTCGCGGCGAAATCAGAGACCGCTTGAGCGGGTTCTTCACTGACACCGGCGCGATCCATGGTCCAGCCCTGGTTGCCGTCAAAAGCGTCGATAATGTTGCCCTTTTTTGAGTAGTCAATGCGATGCTTGTCGGGGTAACGCCAGTAATCCTTGAAGTCGATGAAGCCCATCAGTTCGCCGCTATGCCCGAATTGCGCCCGGCGTCCATCGCATTCGCGCTCACGAACTTCGAGATAAGCGGGGCCGCCCAGAGCCTCAGTCAATTGGTGGAGAATCTCGCGTGCCTTGGCGACGCGCCGCTCGGGCATCATTGCATCCGGATTTTGCTCTGGTAGCGTCGCAGCCATAGCCGCATCGCTCACGATGAACGCGGCGCTCGCGAGAACGAGCGCGCACGACAGCCGCGTCCAGGCATTTGGAAGCTTCAGCCACACAAGACCGATCCTCCATTTACATTGATGATCTCGCCGGTCATGAAGTTGGCTAGATCTGAAGCTAGAAACAGAATGGGTCCGGCAATTTCTTCCGCAGTAGCGGCGCGGCCAAGCGGAATGGCCGCCGCCACCATTTTTTGGCCCGCTTTCGAATTAAGGACGTCATTGGACATATCCGTGGCAACCCACCCGGGCGCAACGGAATTGACCAGAATGTTATGCCGAGCGAGTTCCGCAGCTAGCCCTTTGGTGAGGCTGATGATTCCGCCTTTGGATGCCCCGTAATGCGTGTGTAGAGATTCGCCGCGCTGCCCTGCCGTGGAACTTATGGGAATGATCTTTCCCGATTTTTGTTTGATCATGTGCGGCACGGAAAAATGAATGATGGAGTACACGCTGGTAAGATTCACGCGAATCATGTCGTCCCACTGTTTCTCGGTCATTTTGTCGATGGGTAGATCGTCGCTGTTCCAGACACCGGCATTGGGAACCACGATGTCGAGGCGCCCCAGGCGGGATAGAGCGAAGTCCACCAACTTTTTGTTATCCGAGTGGCGGCCAACGTCGGCTTTGAAAGCTTCCACACGGGTGCCGTGCTTTGCCGCGTCCTGCTGCACCTGCGTAGCAGGCTCCTTGGACTTGTAATAATTGAAAACCACGTCCGCTCCAGCTTGGGCGAAGAGTTTGACTGCCGCCGCGCCAATGCCTCTGGAACCTCCGGTAATCAGTGCCGCCTTGCCCGCCAATGAAATCATCTGTCCCCCAACTGTTCTTGAAGCGAATAAACTTTTTCAGCAGACCTGCGCCTTATCAAGGCCCTTTAATGTGCAGAATCGTCGCAGCTAAGCTTTTTGCGCGACCGGGCTGTGGGCTTGACTGGCCGCCGCAATGAAATCCCGAAACAACCTTTCAGAAAAGGCATCTCCGAACATGCGTTCAGGATGCCATTGAACACCAACCACCCAGTTCGAATCGCCGGTCCACTCAACGGCTTCGATGGTGCCGTCGGGGGCATGTGCGGTGACTTGCAAGCCTTTCCCGACGCGCTCCACAGCCTGATGGTGTGAACTGTTCACCGGCGCCTCAACGGTCCCGGCAATTTTGGCCAGGCGGCTAGCTTCTTCAAAGCTTGCAGCATGAATCGGGTCATCCTTCGGCTCAGGAACCATGTCGTGCTTGGTATGCGCTATCGGCGTGTCTGTCTCCTCGCGCAGGTCCTGAATCAGGGTGCCGCCCAGATAAACATTTAGGAGTTGGCAGCCGTAACAAATAGCTAAGACCGGTTTTTTTTCGCTGAACGCGTGCTTCAAAATAGCGCGATCGGTATTTTCCCGCGCGCTGTCGGGAGGCTCGGACTTGCCGCGATTTACCTCCCCGTATTCGGCGGGTGCCACGTCGGCAGGGCTCCCGGGCAGGACGAAAGCATCGAGGCTGGGTAATAGCTCTTGGAGCTCACGAGGGCGCTGCAGCGACAGCAGCACAGGCTCACCGCCGGCTGCACGCACGGCGTCCTGATAATTCTTGGTCTTGGCGAGATTGACTGCGGTCTCTTCCGCAGACGTCCGCCAGGGTATCCCGACTCTCGGGGGCTGTGATTTTTGGGGGGACATGGAACCCATGAATCCTAGCATCCCAGCTCGAAGGGCAGCAACTTGGTGGGGCCTGCTATTGACGGCCAAGCCCGCGCGATGCTTTACGCCTTAAGCGGGACGGGAGCGCTCATGGCGAGCTACTGGAGCATACGGCTCATCCAAGCAAAACGAGGGTTGGTGAAAGAATGGCGGTAGCGCGCGAAGACTCTCAGAAAGTTGCTCGAAGGAACTGGTCCAAAGAGTGATGTGGCCTAATTTGCGGCCTGGGCGAGGCGATTTCCCGTAGAGGTGCAGGTGCGCGCCCGGAATCGCGAGAACCTCGGCGCTATCTGGCGTTTCGCCAATGAGATTCAGCATAGCCGCGAAGCCATACACTTTCGTGGAGCCAAGGGGCAAATCCAGAACTGCGCGCAAGTGATTTTCGAATTGGCTGGTTACCGCGCCTTCGATCGTCCAATGGCCGGAATTGTGGACGCGCGGCGCCATTTCGTTGGCCACCAGGCGGCCCTGATATTCGAAAAACTCGATGGCCAAAACGCCGGCATAGTCGAGCTCGGTAAGAATGCGGCGAGCGATATCTTCGGCTTCGCGCTGAAGACCGGGCGCAAGCGACGGCGCGGGCGCGATGGAAAGCCGCAAAATGCCACCGTGATGGCGATTCTGCACCAGCGGGTAGAAAACGATGTCCCGGTTACGCCCACGAACGCCCAGAATGGAAAGTTCCCGCGTAAAAGAAATAAAGCGCTCCAGGATGAACGGGGCCAAGTCCTGTGAGGCTCGTGTCCCGTTCATGCTCGGACCTTTTGCGAAAGCGTCTGCAATTTCGGTTCTTAGCTTCTCTACATCGGCGGCGGTTCGCAGCGTCCACTGGCCTTTGCCGTCGTAGCCGAAGCGGGACGTCTTCAGGATCGCGGGCAAACCAATGGCGGCTACGGCAGCTTCCAGCGATTTGAGATTGTGGACTGGCGCGAACTCCGTAGTTGCGATTCCCAGTTTGCGAAAGAGCGCTTTTTCTTTCAGGCGGTCTTGCGCGACCTCCAAGGCCGCAGGTGCAGGAAAGACCGGAACGCGTTCACTGAGAAATCTGGTGGCGGCAACGGGAACATTTTCGAATTCGTAGGTAACGAGTTCAAGCCCGCTGGCAAATTTTTCGAGCGCGGCTTCGTCGTCAAAATCGGCGGTAACCCGTTGCGCGATGCGGCCTACCGGCGCCTCAGGAGAAGGATCAAGAAAACGGAACCGGAGACCGAGCGGATAGCCTGCCAACGCCAGCATGTAACCCAGTTGACCCCCGCCGAGGATGCCGATGGTCACGAGGATTTCCTCGACTTGTTTCGGCGTGGCTGGGGGCCGTCTTTTTCGAATTGCGATGATGACGGATCTGGAGCTTTGAGGACGCGATTGGTTTGGGCCTCGCGAAATTTGCGCAACGATTCTCGAATTGCCGGATATTTGATGCCCAGAATCGCGGCAGCGAGTAGCGCGGAGTTGATTGCCCCCGACTTGCCCACGGCTAAGGTCCCTACTGGAATTCCGCCAGGCATCTGTGCGATGGAGAGCAACGAATCCAGTCCTTTGAGGGCTTTGGATTCCACGGGCACTCCTAAAACGGGCAGCACTGTCTTCGACGCAGTCATGCCCGGAAGATGCGCTGCACCCCCTGCTCCCGCGATGATCACTTCGATTCCGCGCGCTTCGGCGCCGGAAGCGTATTCGAACAGCAAATCTGGAGTACGGTGCGCGGAGACGACTTTTGTTTCGTGGGGAATGCCCAGTTCCGACAGAGTTTTGGCGGCAGGTTCCAGTGTGTCCCAGTCAGAAGAAGAGCCCATGATCACACCGACGAGCGGTTTGGTGTGCAAATGATTTGTGTTACCGCGCGACGATGATTTCTTATAAGGCATCTTGAGTATGCGTTCCGCTTAAAGACAAAGCAGATGATGAGGCGAATATTCTACGGTGTTTTGGTGTTTGCGGCGACTCGCGCGCGATTTTTCCAATAGGCGCGAAGTTGGCCGATCAGATAAAGCGAGCCGCAGATGAAGATGGCGTCCTCCGGCTGAGCTTTAGCTAAGACATGGTCGAAGGCTTTTTCTGCGTCGGGGATAGTTTCGCAGTGGCGCGCATGATACCCGACGATCTCGGCCAATTGTAAAGCGGATATAGCCCGCGGCGTGCGCGGTTCGGTTAAAACTACTTCGCCGGCCAGAGGAAACAGCCACCCCGCTACTTCGTCCACGGATTTGTCTCGCAGCGCTCCGTAGATGAGCCAGATTTTGCGTGACACGAAATTCTCGGCGAAAAATGCCGCCAACTCACGAGCTGCGGCTGGATTGTGCGCGCCATCGAGATAAACATCCGGATGCGCTTGCAGTTTCTCCAGGCGTCCAGGCCACACGGTGTTCGAGATGCCGTTGGCGATCACCTCGTCGGTGACCTGTAAACCACCACTGGCGAGGACGCGCACTGCTGCTACAGCGTTAAGCGCGTTTTGAATCTGGAAATGGCCCGGTAAAGATGGGGCGATATCAAGGGACCAGCCGGATGAGCCTTCTACAATGGTCGCTTTGATACTTCCTGGTTGAACGCTTTCTGATTTCGCCTGCGTTGCGTTGACCGATTTTTCCTGAATGCGATAAGCCACATTGGATTCGACCACCGGGCAGCCTAGCTCCCTGGCGCGGTTGAGGATTACTCCGCGGGCTTCAGGAAGTTGCGGAGCAACTACGACTGGGGTATTCGGCTTCAGAATTCCGGCCTTCTCAGTAGCAATTTCACGCAAAGAGTGACCCAGGAAATTTTCGTGGTCAAAATCGATGGGGGTAATGATAGTTACCGCCGGCGCGAGAATGTTTGTGGCGTCCAGTCGGCCGCCTAATCCCACTTCGAAAACTGCAAATTCCACTAGTTGCTTGGCGAAGAATTCCATGGCCATGGCCGTGACGCATTCGAAATAGGTGGGGTGAGCGCGCAATATGCCATCGGCAAGCAGTCGCTCGATGGTCCCCTGGATTCGCGTAAATACCGCGGCAAAATCTTCGTCGCTAATTTCTTGCCCATCGATTCGAATGCGTTCATTTATTTTTTCGAGATGAGGCGAGGTATTGAGTCCAGTCCGCAACCCGGCGTGCCGCAAGATCGATTCGAGAAAAGCGGCCGACGATCCTTTCCCATTCGTGCCTGCAATATGCGCACTGGGATATGCGCGACTAGGATGACCCAGCCGTTCGTCGAGGACCGTTATATTTTCCAGATTGAATTTGGCCGCAGCGGCTTGCGTGGGTGCGGCTAATTCCCGGCCGAGAGAAAGCAGGTAGGTTACCGCGGCGGCGTAATCCATTTCTGCGGAAGTCAGTTCAGCAGCAGATCGAGCGAAGTGCCGATGAAGGACTTCAGATCTTTGCGCGGCACGATGGCATCCAGAAACCCATGTTCCAGCAAAAATTCTGAGCGTTGGAAGCCTTCCGGCAATTTCTGGCCGATGGTTTGTTCAATCACCCGTGGGCCAGCGAACCCGATCAGCGCGCCGGGCTCGGCGATATTCAAGTCACCGAGCATGGCAAAGCTGGCGGTCACGCCACCAGTAGTAGGATCCGTAAGCAAGGAGATGTAAGGCAGCCTGGCGTCATCAAGTTTAGCTAGCGCCGCGGAAACTTTTGCGAGCTGCATCAAGCTGATCGTTCCTTCCATCATGCGCGCGCCACCGGAGCAGGACACGGCAATAAACGGCTGGCGCGTTTCGATAGCCAACTCGATCCCGCGGGTCACCTTTTCTCCCACGACAGCGCCCATGGAGCCGCCAATGAACCCAAACTCCATCGCGCAGCAAACCACTGGGCGGCCATTCAGTTGGCCTTCCGCGGTGATGATCGCGTCGTTCATTCCTAATTTCTTGCGAGCTTCGGTCAGTCGGGTGGCGTACGGCTTGGTGTCCGTAAAATTCAGCGGATCGGAGGAAGTCATGCCCGCGTCGTGTTCCGTGTAACGCCCGTCCAGCAGCATTTCCAGACGCTTCTTGGCATCCATTTTGAAATGGAATTGGCACTTGGGACAGACGAAAAGATTCTCTTCCAAATCTTTGCGGAAGACGATGGTGCGGCAGGAGTCGCACTTGACCCACAGTCCTTCGGTACGCACCCGCCGCTCTTCAGGCGGAGTGCTTTGTTCGATGGCTTTTTTGTCGCGCTTAAACCAGGTCATGGATAGTCAGTAGTGCGGACTAGTAGTCGATTCCCCGCTGCGCCAGTATACCCTTCGAATACGGGTGTTTCACCTCGCGCATCTCGGTGACTAGGTCCGCTAGCTCGGTTATTTGCGGGTGGGCATTTCTGCCGGTGCAGATTACGTGAACGCGCTCCGGACGATTTTTTAATGCTACCGCAACTTCGCCTGGGTCGAGCATTTTGTAACTGATGGTGTAGTTGATCTCGTCGAGGATCACTAGATCATATTTCCCGCCGTAAACTGCTTCGCGGCCTGCCTGCCAGCACTCCTGCGCCAGCTTAATATCTTCGGGATCGGTTTCGGCGCCGCCGATCTTTACGAAACCCCGTCCCATGGGCCGGATTTCAAATTTATCGTCGCCCAGCATTTTGGCCGCGTCCAGTTCACCGTAATGCCAGGAGCCCTTGATAAATTGCACCATCAGGACACGCATGCCCTGACCAACGGCGCGAAAAGCTGTACCTAGCGCGCAAGTGGTTTTACCCTTGCCGGGTCCGGTGTAAACAATAAGCAATCCCTTTTCTTCCGGCATCAGAGTCCGATCCAATGGCTTGGGTTATTCGCGAAAACCAAAGAAGTGTGCGGATTGGTCGCTGAAACGTCAAGAGCGACACCTCGAGTAAGCCGGCAAGAAGTCTTCCTACAGCAATTGCAGGCGCTTCACGAGTTCCCCGGCGATGCAATGGATGCGGTCTTGCGTGGCTGCAGGCATCGCCGTTTTTGTTTTTGCATGCGGGTCGGACAAGACGATCCACAAGCCGGGACGGTAAACTTCGTCGTCACCGGGACAAATCGCGCCAGTCAATTGAACCAGCTCAAGCGCAGGAGGCTTGGAATGCGTGAAATCCAGTTTCGCGTTTTCCGGAGAGCCTGCCTGAAAAGGAGGATGAACCAGCAGGTCCATCAAAACACCGCGCGCATCGTCGACAAGATCGCGAAAACCCTGGGAAACCAGAATAGAATCAACGTCGCGCGGCGTCGGCTGTTCCAGTTGATCGAGATCGTAATCGGGCAAAGGCTTATCGAGCGGAATTTCGATCGTTGCTGAGGGCTGATTTACGTCGGCGATGATGCGAATGGACATAGTTGCTGCTTTCGAAATGCAAAAACTACTTTGGGTAGGCGCCGCCGGCGAGAATTGCAAAGGCACGGTAGAGCTGCTCAGCGAGCATAACACGGGCAAGTTCGTGCGAATAGGTCATGGCGCTGAGCGATAACCGTTGCTGAGCCTGGCGCCGAATGTCTTCCGGGAAACCCTCAGCTCCGCCACACACGAAGATCAACTGCCGAGTGCTGCGGTCGCGATGCTCGCCGAGCCACTTGGCAAACGCTTTGGAGTCCTGATTCCCCCCCCCATCATCCAACAGCACTATAGTGGACGGCTGGTCGAAGGTAAATTTCTTTAGCGCCGCTTCTGATTCGCGCAGTTCAGTAACTTCAATGGGCGCGTAACGGCTGATCCGTTTGACGTAATCGTTAATGATGACTCGAAACTCGGGCCGGCGAGTCTTGCCAAGCATGACCAGCTTCAGACGCATTTCTGTCAGGCCATCAGGAAACTGCTTCCCCGGGGAAATGCAACGGGTCTCCCGAGCCGCGGCGGTGGACGCTATCGTGGCCCAGGCTTTCGGGTGAATCTGGGATTTCCAGCTTAGCTGCGGAGCGCCACAAGCGCTCGAGGTCGTAGTAGCGGCGCGCCTGTTCGCTGAACACGTGAACGACGAAGCCTCCAAAATCAAGGAGCGCCCATTCCGCGGACCGCTGCCCTTCCCGGTGCGCTGGCGAGCGCTGCGCGTGTTTGTACAATTGCTCTTCAACCTCGGTGCAAATGGCCTGCACCTGCGGCGTGCTGAAGCCGGTACAGATTACGAAGTACTCCGTAAACGCCCCCAAACCGCTCAAATCGAGAACGGTAATGGCCCCGGCTTTTTTTTCCTGAGCGGCGTGAACGGCCAGTTGCACATCTTTTGGAAAGGATTCTAGTTTCACTGGTATAACCTTTGTTTCAGAATGTATTCCTCTACACGGGCAGCCACCAGCCCGTGAATCGATTGACCGCGATTCGCCCGCCGGCGAATATCTGTTGCGGAAATATCGCTGTTCACATTTTCCAGGAGATAGACGGTGCTGCGATGCAGGTGCGCGACCACCTGCGAAGGGTGCGTAGCTTCAGTTTCTTTTTTAACGTCTGGACGCGCAATCGAGTCCGGCGGAATCACCAGTCGCAGCGCTTCCGGGCGAATGCCCGGGCGATTGGCGACGATGAAATCGCACAACCCCAGAAGCGTTTCGTATTCCTTCCACATCGGAATATCCAGAAATGCGTCGGCGCCAATGATAAAAAAAACTCGGTCGCCGGCGTGGTTGTAGCTGTGCCGAAAATAACGCACGGTGTCGACGGAATAGTGCAATTGTGTGCCGCTGAAGTCTTCT
>DATHRB010000084.1:0-166900 GCA_035482155.1 Verrucomicrobiia bacterium
AGATAGCTCGGAAATGGCCTTTAAAATTGCGGGTTCCATGGCATTCAAGGAAGCTTGCCACAAGGCTTCGCCCGTTTTGCTCGAACCCATCATGAAAGTGGAAGTGGTCGTTCCGGAAGAATATATGGCCGCAGTGTACGGCGATTTAAACGCCCGTCGGTCGGCCATTCAAGGATCCGAGAATCGTTCCGGTAGCAACGTAATCCGCGCGGAAGTGCCGCTCGCGCAGATGTTCGGATATGCCACCGATTTGCGCAGCCGCACCCAGGGACGCGCCAATTTCACCATGCACTTTTCGCATTACGCTGAAGCGCCGAATTCGATCGCGCAGGAAATTATTGACAAGAACAAGGGTAAGAGTACCCGCGGGTAACCCGGATTAAGAATTCAGGATTTGTAGTGGCAGCGAAAACGACTTTGATTTGAGGAGCTGAGGAACAGATGGCGAAGGAGAAATTTGAACGTAATAAGCCGCACGTGAACATTGGGACCATTGGTCACATTGATCACGGCAAGACTACTTTGACGGCGGCCATCACCAAGGTGCTGTCGAAGCACAATCCCAAGGTGCAATTCCGCGCGTTTGATTCCATTGATAACGCGCCGGAAGAGCGCGAGCGGGGCATCACCATTGCGGTTTCGCACGTGGAGTATGAAACGCAGAACCGCCACTACGCGCACATGGATTGCCCGGGCCACGCGGATTACATCAAAAACATGATCACCGGGGCGGCGCAGATGGATGGCGCCATTCTGGTGGTCGCGGCCACCGACGGCCCCATGCCGCAAACGCGCGAGCATATTCTGCTGGCTCGCCAGGTCGGTGTGCCGGCCATTGTGGTGTTTCTGAATAAATGCGACATGGTGGAAGACGCGGAGTTGCTGGAACTCGTGGAACTGGAAGTTCGCGAACTCTTGAAGAGCTACCAATTCCCTGGCGACAGCATTGCCATCGTTCGCGGCTCAGCGTTGCAAGCTTTAAACGGCGACGCGAAATACGAAAAGGCCATCGATGAGTTGATGGATGCGGTGGACAAGAATGTGCCGCAACCGGTGCGCGACATTGATAAGCCGTTTGCCATGCCCATTGAAGATATTTTCTCCATCTCCGGCCGCGGCACGGTGGTTACCGGGCGAGTGGAACGCGGCAAAGTAAAAGTTGGCGAAGAAATCGAAATCGTTGGTTTCCGCCCCACGCAAAAGAAAGTAGTTACTGGCGTAGAAATGTTTCGCAAGCTGCTGGACGAAGGCCTCGCGGGCGATAACGTTGGTTTGTTACTGCGCGGCACGGAAAAAGAAGATGTGGAGCGCGGCCAGGTAGTTTGCAAGCCTGGCTCAATCACGCCACACACCAAGTTCAAGGCCGAAGCATACGTGCTGACCAAAGAAGAAGGCGGGCGTCACACCCCGTTTTTCACCGGCTACCGTCCACAGTTTTACTTCCGCACCACGGACGTCACCGGCGACGTGAAGCTGCCGCAAGGCGTCGAGATGGTGATGCCCGGCGACAACGTCAGCTGCGAAGTCACCCTCATCACCCCAGTAGCTCTTGAAAAGGGCTTGCGCTTCGCGATTCGCGAAGGCGGCCACACCGTGGGCGCAGGCGCGGTCACGGAGATCATCGAATAATTATTTTGTGTTATCGCTGCGCAGCGGCGGGGAAGAGATAATTTATGCGCGACATTATTACCTTACAATGTGGCGATTGCAAAAATCGCAATTACACCACCACCAAAAACAAAAAGAAGCACACAGAACGGATGGAAACCAAGAAGTTTTGCAACACTTGCCGCAAACAGACGGCGCACAAAGAAGTGAAATGACAGGCAGTGCAGGACTGGTTTTGGTTTTAGGGGAGTCGTCCAACGGCTAGGACTCCGGTCTCCAAAACCGGGTATGGGGGTTCGAGTCCCTCCTCCCCTGCCAGAGTTTTACCACGACGAGGTTTAGGCTTCGTCAGCGAACACTAGAGGTCGAATGGCAACGCACGCGGTCAAAGTGAAAAACGAAGAATCACGCGGCGGCAAAGGTGCTGAGCTGGGCCACAAAGTTACTGGCACCATCGAGGACACCAAGGAATTTTTGCACGATGTGCGCATCGAAATGCGTCAAGTAACTTGGCCAAGCCGCGAAGACGTCATTTCGACTACTGGCGTGGTTATCGCCACGGTGTTTTTCTTTGGCGTTTTTCTGTGGCTTGTCGACCTCGCGGTACAGCGTGGTGTCGCGTACGTTTTCAAAGCGTTTGGCGTGTAAGGGGATTTCGATTCATGAGCATGCAGTGGTACATCATCCATACCTACTCGGGTTTTGAAAAGAAGGTAAAAGAGAGCCTCGAGAGCCGTGTGGAAGCGTTCACGCTTCAGGACAAGATTGGCCGCGTGCTGATTCCCATGGAAGATGTGGTGGAAGTGCGCAGCGGGAAAAAAGTGGTTTCCTCGCGCATGTCTTACCCTGGGTACGTGCTAGTGGAAATGGATTTGGACGAAAACACTTGGCATATCGTGCGGTCCACGCCGCGCGTCACGGGTTTTGTGGGTTCCGCGACTTCGCCTTCGCCACTAACCGAGGCCGAAGTCGACGGCATCATCAACCGCGTGCACACCCCTCAGGACCGGCCCAAGCCGAAAGTTGTATTTGAGCGCAACGAACAGGTGCGCATCGTGGATGGTCCGTTCGCGAATTTTAATGGCTCGGTGGAAGAAATCGATAACGACCACAGCCGGTTGAAAGTTTCCGTAACGATTTTTGGCCGTTCAACGCCGGTGGAACTGGATTTCGCCAGCGTGGAAAAGCTCAATTAACCGCGCATTTGATCTAGCAACAGAAGCTGAGAGAGATAGGGTTGAAATAGAGAAATGGCAAAGAAGATTCAAACGACCATTAAACTGCAATTACCGGCCGGCAAAGCAACGCCTGCGCCTCCAGTCGGAACGGCGCTCGGCCCTCATGGCTTGAACATCATGGATTTCTGCAAACAGTTCAATGCCAAGACCTCCAAGGAACCGGACGGAATGATTTTTCCGGTGCTGGTGACGGTCTACACCGATCGCACCTTTACTTTTATTCTGAAAACTCCTCCGGCTTCCATTCTGCTTTTGCGAGCGGCGGGAATCGTCAAAGGCTCCGCGGAACCGAATCGCACCAAAGTTGGCAAAGTGACCAAGAAGCAAGTGGAAGAAATCGCCAAAATTAAACTGGTCGATCTCAACACCACGAATATCGACTCCGCAGTCCGTACCGTGATGGGCACGGCGCGCAACATGGGGCTCGACGTCGTATAGCTCAAGAAATCTGGCAGCACCCGCACTAGCGTCTGGAATTGAAGGGAACAGCAGGCAATGGCAAAAAAAGCAGGAAAGCATGTCGAGAATGCGCGCAAGAAAGTTGAAGCGCGCCCATACAAGCTCCAAGAGGCTGCCGAGCTTTTGAAGAGCACCCACCATACCAAGTTTGATGAGACCGTGGAGTTGGCCATCAACCTCGGCGTTGACCCCAAGCATTCAGACCAGGTGGTGCGCGGCACTGTGGTGCTTCCCAATGGACTCGGTAAGTCTGTCCGAGTGCTGGTCATCGCGGGTGGCGACAAGGTTCGCGAAGCGCAAGATGCTGGCGCTGACTTCGTCGGTGGCGACGATATGGTGCAAAAAATCATGGAAGGCTGGACCGATTACGACGCCGTGATCGCCACGCCGGACATGATGCGCTCCGCAGGTAAGCTCGGTAAAGTGCTGGGCCCACGCGGTTTAATGCCGAATCCAAAGACCGGCACGGTCACTTTTGATGTGGCCAAAGCCATCAAGGACGTGAAGGCCGGAAAAGTGGAGTTTCGCGTCGATAAGGCCGGTATCGTGCATTGTGCCATCGGCAAAATCAAGTTCGACGCGGCAAAGCTTGCTGAGAACGCTCACGCGGTGATCGCTGCCGTAGTGAAAGCCAAACCATCTGCATCTAAAGGTAAATACGTCAAAAAAATTACGCTGACTTCGACTATGGGTCCGGGAATTCCCGTCGACCTAGCCGAGTCCGAAGCATTGGCAGCGGCTGCTTAGTAGCGAATCAATCTGGAAAGCGGCGGAGAGTTTATGAAAAAGCGCAGTGAAAAACAGCAGGATCTCGACAATCTGAAGGGCGAACTGGCACGGGTTTCGACCGTCATCCTCACCACCTTTCAGGGGATTACTGTCGAGAATGACACCAAGTTGCGTCGCGCCGTGCAGGCTGCCGGCGGCAAATACAAGGTGGTGAAGAACACCTTGGCCGAACGTGCCGGCGCGGGCACGCCCACGGAAAAACTGCTCAAGGATTTAAAGGGCACAAATTCCATCGCGTACAGCGAGCATGACCCCGTCGCACTGGCGAAAGCCCTGACCAAAATTGCGAAAGATGTTCCCGCTTTCCAATTCAAGGCCGGCTTGGTGGAAGGCCGCGTCATTTCCATCGCCGAAATTCAGCAACTAGCGAATCTACCGTCGAAAGAAGAGTTGCTCAGCAAGGTGATGTTCCTGCTGAACGCTCCCGCGCAACGAATTGCCATGGCGCTCAACGCGCTACCTCGCAATCTGGCGATTACCATCAGTGAAGCCATCAAGGTAAACAAGTTTGCGTCCTCCGGTGCAAGCGCAGGAGACGCGGGATCTGGCGAGAAAAAATCTGAACCGGCGCCGGAAGCAGTACCCGCGGCAGTTGCCGAAGGAAGTACCGAAGCGAGCACCGAAAAGAGCCGATAAAATTTTAATTTAAGTTTGAGAGGAGAAGAAAGAATCATGGCGAAAGTTGACTCAATCCTGGAAGAAATCAAGGGTCTGACGCTTCTTGAAGCGTCTGACCTGGTGAAGAAAATGGAAGAAGCCTTCGGTGTGTCTGCCGCGGCTGCGGCCCCGGTGGCTGCGGCTGGAGGAGCGGCTGCTGGTGCGGCTCCTGCGGAAGAGAAGACGGAATTCACCGTGACGCTCACCGACGTGGGCGGCAACAAGATCAACGTCATCAAGGCTGTTCGTGAAGTAACCAGCCTCGGTCTGAAAGAAGCCAAGGACCTGGTGGATGGCGCTCCCAAGCCGATTAAAGAAGGCGTTAACAAAGACGAAGCCGCGACCATCAAGAAGAAGTTCGAGGATGCCGGCGCCAAGGTCGAAATTAAATAATTGCGACAGCGCTTCGCGTTTGCGAAGCAGCAGCAGTTCATGAATTGTTCGCGCTTGCCTGACGCCGCTCGGCGGTCAGGCAGGATTTAGCAACGATATTGGTATTCGCGACGGCTCTTCGAGCGGTGAGCCGTGCTAAAGGAATTCAACTACGCAAGTCGAGGCCGGTAACTCCAGCAGTGTCTACGGTCCTTTTGAGGCCGTCGGCGGTTGTGTGTGCGCACGTTTTGGGCAGGCGGCGCGGCACTCTACTGTTGGTCAACCCGAATCCTTCTCCTCGGTCCATCATTCGAAAGAGCGGCCGCGCGCCAGCCGCCTTTCTTTTTATTTTCAGGCTGTCCAAAAAGGGATGAGGTAATACGCATGCCGACTAGTAATCAACATATCCGGGAACGTCAGCGGCTGGACTTCGCGAAAATTCAGGGATCCATACAGATTCCGAATTTGATCGAAGTGCAGATGAAGTCCTATCAGCGCTTCTTGCAGATGGACTTGCTGCCCAGCGAACGCGACGATGGCGGTCTTCAGTCCGTCTTCACTTCCGTTTTTCCCATCAAGGATTTCCGCGAAATGTCGCAGCTCGAATTCGTGGACTACGCTATCGGGAATTGGGAGTGCAAGTGCGGCAACCTGAAGGGCTTGCACCATCTGCGCGCCACTTGCCGTCATTGCGGCGCTTCCGTTGTCACCAATCCGTACCAGACTGGCGATGTGATCTGCCACAAGTGCGGAACGTTTAACAAGAACACGCCCACCTTCTGCAACAAGTGCGGCGACCCCGTGGCCATGCAGTTGAAATACGACGTGAATGAGTGCCAGGAACGCGGGATGACCTACTCCGCGCCCCTGAAAGTCACCATTCGCCTCACCATTTACGACAAGGACCCCGACACCGGCGCGAAGACCATTCGCGACATCAAGGAACAGGAAGTTTTCTACGGCGACATTCCTTTGATGACGGAGAACGGCACCTTCATCATCAATGGTACCGAGCGCGTCATCGTCAGCCAGTTGCACCGCTCTCCCGGCGTCTTTTTTGAAAGCGCCAATAACCGCACCTATTTCCTCGGCAAGATTATTCCTTACCGCGGCTCGTGGGTGGAATTCGAATACGACACCAAGAACATTCTGTACGTGCGCATCGACCGCAAGCGCAAATTCCTCGGCTCGATTTTCCTTCGCGCGCTGGGCATGAAGTCCAACGAAGACATCCTGCGCACCTTTTATCAGGTGGAACGCATTTCCTTGCGTGACAAGGAAATGTTCTGGAACGTTTCACCCGGCATTGTCGACCGCAAGCTCACTTACGAAATTCGCAATCCTAAATCCGAAGAAGTGATTGTTGGCGCGCACAAGCGCATCACCGACAACCTCTTCAAGGAATTAATCAAAGCGAAAGTCTCGCAGATTCGCGCGGCGCTGGCCGATCTCGAAGGTGCCTATAGCGTTGCCGACATCGTTAATCGCCAGACCGGCGAAGTTCTGCTGGAAGCCAACAAGCCCCTGACCGCCGATCTCTGGCAGGCCTTCGCGGAATCCGGTATCACTGAAATTGACGTTTTCTTCCCGGAGCGCGACGACATCGGACTGGTCCTCTCCCGCACCTTGGACAAGGACTCCATTCGCACCTCCAAAGAAGCTTTGATCGAAATTTATCGCAAGCTGCGCCCCGGCGATCCTCCGACGCTCGAAACCGCCACCAATCTTTTCCGCGGAATGTTTTTCGACCCGCGCAAATACGATTTCAGCCGCGTAGGCCGCTTGAAGTTCAACATCAAGATGGGTCTGGACACCCCGTTAAACAATCGCACCTTGGATACGCCGGACTTTGTGTCGGCCATCAAGTATCTCTTCAAGCTGCGCAAGAACATCGGCGTAGTCGACGACATCGACCATCTTGGCAACCGCCGCGTTCGTGCGGTTGGCGAGCTGCTCGAAAATCAATTCCGCATCGGTCTGGTCCGCATGGAACGCGCCATTAAAGAAAAAATGAGTGTGTACCAGGAAATGTCCACTGCGATGCCGCACGACCTGGTGAATGCCAAGCCGGTTATGGCCGCCATTCGCGAGTTCTTCGGCTCTTCGCAGTTGAGCCAGTTTATGGACCAGACCAATCCGCTCAGCGAAATCACTCACAAGCGCCGTCTCTCCGCTCTTGGACCCGGTGGTCTATCGCGTGAACGCGCAGGTTTCGAAGTGCGCGACGTTCACCCCACTCACTATGGCCGCATCTGCCCCATTGAAACGCCGGAAGGCCCGAACATCGGTCTGATCAGCTCACTCTCTTGCTTCGCCCGCATCAACGACTACGGCTTCATCGAATCGCCGTATCGCCGCGTGAAGGGTGGACGCATCATCGATTACGTTCACATCGTCAATGCCGGCGATAGCGAATTCAAAGCCGGCGAAATCGTCGAAAAAGATCGCGTCGAAGATCTCAACGAGGAGCTCAAGCGCCGCAAGGTCACTTACGAACCGTACTGCTTCTATCTTTCCGCATGGGAAGAAGACAAGTACGTCGTCGCGCAGGCCAACGTTTCTCTCGACGATCGCTTGAAGATCACCACCGAACTGGTCAACTGCCGCCAGGCCGGCAACTTCGTGCTGAAGAGCCGCGAAGAAGTCGATTACGTCGACGTCTCTCCGAAGCAACTCGTTTCGGTAGCCGCCAGCTTAATTCCGTTCCTCGAGAACGACGACGCCAACCGCGCGCTCATGGGTTCCAACATGCAGCGCCAGGCTGTGCCCTTGATTCGCGGCGAAGCGCCGCTAGTAGGCACCGGCATGGAACGCGTTACTGCTCGCGACTCCGGAGCCGTAGTGCTCTGCCGCCGCGAAGGCATCGTCGATCAAGTCGACTCCGAGCGCATCATCGTGCGCGTTGAGTCTGACCACTCCGGCGTACTCAGCCGCGAAGTGGGCGCGGACATCTACCAGCTCATTAAATTCAAGCGTTCCAACCAGAACACTTGCATCAGCCAGAAGCCGCTCGTTCGCGTAGGCGACCGCGTGAAAAAGGCTCAGGTCCTCGCCGACGGCCCCTGCACTGAGCGCGGTGAATTGGCTCTCGGACGCAACGTGCTCGTCGCGTTCCTTCCCTGGCGCGGCTACAACTTCGAAGACGCCATCCTCGTCAGCGAAAAGCTGGTGAAGGACGACTACTACACCTCCATCCACATCGAGGAGTATGAAATCGAAGCTCGTGACACCAAGCTTGGCCCTGAAGAAGTTACCCGCGACATCCCCAACATCAGCGAATCTTTCCTTCGCAATCTTGACGAAAGCGGCGTCATCCGCATCGGCGCAGTCGTCAAGCCCGGCGACATTCTGGTCGGCAAAGTTACGCCCAAGGGTGAAACCACGCTGACCCCGGAAGAAAAGTTGTTGCGCGCCATCTTCGGCGAAAAAGCCGGAGACGTTCGCGACGCTTCTCTCTATTGCCCGCCAGGCATCGAAGGCACCATCGTCGACGTGAAAATCTTCACTCGCAAGGGTGGCGAAAAAGACGAGCGGCACAAGTCCATCGAAGCCACGCAAATTTTTAAACTCGAAAAGAACCTTGCCGACGAAATCCGTATCTTGACCGACGAGCGTCTCAAGCGCTTGTCCGACCTGCTCGGCAGCAAGGTTCTGCAAGCCGACTTGCATGACGAAAAGACCAACAAGCGCCTGTTGACCAAGGGTGTCGAGCTTACCCGGGAAATCATCGAAAAGATTTCCACCCGTAACTTGAAGCGCCTGAAACTCAACGAAAAAGATCCTTTGCTCATCGAGAAAATCGAAGAGATCGAGGAGATGACTTCCCGTCAAATCGATGTGCTTCGCAAGATCACTGAAGAGCGCAAGGAAAAGCTCAAGAAGGGCGACGAGTTGCCTCCCGGTGTCATCAAGCTGGTCAAGGTCTATATCGCCATGAAGCGCAAGCTTTCTATCGGCGACAAAATGGCCGGCCGCCACGGGAACAAGGGCGTCATCGCGCGCATCGTTCCGCAAGAAGACATGCCCTACATGCCCGACGGCACTCCTGTGGAGATCGTGCTCAACCCGCTCGGCGTTCCTTCGCGTATGAACGTGGGACAGATTCTTGAAACGCATCTTGGCTGGGCTTCCAAGGAACTGGGCAACAGCCTCAAGCGTTTGCTCAGCAAGGAAGTAAAAGCCGAAGCTCTGCGCCGCTGGTTCCGCGAAGTTTTCACCGAAACCGCGGTCTGGAAGACTCTCTCCAAACTCAGCGACGACGAGTTGCTCGAGTACGCGGAAGGCTTCCGCGAAGGCATTCCCTTCGCCACGCCGGTATTCGACGGCGCGCGCGAAGCGGAAATTCGCCACCTGCTGGAAGTTGCGGGTCTCCCGCACGCCGGCAAGATCAACCTGTTCGACGGCATGTCCGGCGACCAGTTCGATCAGCCGGTCACCGTGGGCTACATCTACATGCTCAAGCTAAGCCATCTCGTCGACGACAAGATTCACGCGCGCTCCATCGGGCCGTACTCGCTTATTACGCAGCAGCCGCTCGGCGGCAAAGCGCAGTTCGGCGGCCAGCGCTTCGGCGAAATGGAAGTCTGGGCGTTGGAAGCTTACGGAGCGGCGCACATCCTGCAAGAGCTGCTCACCGCGAAATCGGACGACGTGTATGGCCGCGCGAAAATATACGAGGCCATCGTGAAGGGTGAGCCGGGCATCGAACCTGGAGTCCCCGAATCCTTCAACGTGCTCGTCCGCGAGTTGCAGTCCCTGTGCCTTGACGTCGAATTGATGAAGCGGCAAAAACCAGCAACGGATAAAGCAGCGGATTAAACAGCAGAGGAGATTTTCCTCTTCTGTTCCGCTCTTAGTAAGTAGCAATTTTGGTAGTTGGGTTCTCAGCCGGTTCGGCGCCAAACGCCGAACCGCAACCCGCTCCGGCCAAACCGGATCGGGAGGGAGGAAACAACCTTGTATCGCAGCAGCCCTTATGATCGCGCCAGTTTAATCGCGGACTTCGACTCCATTCGAATCAGTTTGGCGAGTCCGGAAAAAATTCGCTCATGGTCTCATGGCGAAGTTACCAAGCCGGAAACCATCAATTACCGCACCTTCAAACCCGAACGGGACGGCCTGTTCTGCGCCAAAATTTTTGGCCCCGTCACCGACTGGGAATGCTTGTGCGGCAAATATAAGCGCATGAAGCATCGCGGAGTGATCTGCGACAAGTGCGGCGTGGAAGTTACCTTGAGCAAGGTTCGCCGCGAGCGCCTCGGCCATATCGAGCTCGCATCCCCGTGCTCTCACGTCTGGTTCTTTAAAGGCTTGCCCAGCCGCATCGGCTATTTGCTGGACATTTCCATGCGTGACCTCGAACGCATCTTGTACTTCGAAGCGTTCGTAGTCGTCGATCCAGGCGAAGTCGCCGTTCTTCGCGAGCGCGAAGTGCTTCTCGAAGATAAATATCGCGAACTCCAGAAAGAGTATCCCGGCCAGTTCAACGCCAAGATGGGCGCCGAAGCCATCAAGGAACTTCTGCGCCGTGTCGAAGTGGAAAAGCTTTCCGACGAGCTGCGCGAAAAAATGAAGACCGATGCGTCGCTGCAAAAGCGCATCAAGTTCGCCAAGCGCCTCAAAGTGCTCGAAGCATTCCGCAAGAGCGGCAACAAACCGGAGTGGATGATTCTCGACGTAATCCCGGTGCTTCCGCCGGAGTTGCGCCCGCTCGTTCCTCTGGACGGCGGCCGCTTCGCAACCTCCGATCTCAACGACCTCTATCGCCGCGTAATCAACCGCAACAACCGCTTGAAGAAGCTCATGGAGCTCCGCGCGCCCGACGTAATCGTGCGCAACGAAAAGCGCATGCTTCAGGAAGCGGTTGACGCTCTCTTCGACAACGGCCGCCGTGGTCGTGTTCTGCGCGGCACCAACAACCGCCCGCTCAAGTCCTTGTCCGATACCCTCAAGGGCAAGCAGGGCCGCTTCCGCCAGAATCTTCTCGGTAAGCGCGTTGATTACTCTGGCCGTTCTGTAATCGTCGTCGGCCCCGAACTGAAGCTTCACCAGTGCGGATTGCCAAAGAAAATGGCGCTCGAGCTTTTCAAGCCCTTCATCTATCACAAGCTTGAGGCCCAGGGTCACTGCACCACCATCAAGCAGGCCAAGGAAATGGTCGAGCAGCAGGATCCCGTCGTGTGGGACATTCTGGAAGACGTAATTCGCGAACATCCCGTGATGCTCAACCGCGCTCCGACGCTTCACCGCCTCGGCATTCAGGCGTTCGAACCAGTGCTCGTCGAAGGTAAAGCGATTCGCATCCATCCCCTCGTCTGCACCGCGTTCAACGCGGACTTTGACGGCGATCAGATGGCCGTGCACATTCCGCTCTCACCCGAATCTCAGGTGGAAGCTTCTGTGCTTATGCTCAGCTCGCGCAACATTCTTTCGCCCGCGCACGGTTTGCCTCTCGCGGTTCCGTCGCAAGACATGGTGCTCGGCATCTATTACCTCACCAAGGCCAAGCCCGGAGCCAAGGGTGAAGGCCGCGTCTTCGGCGCTACCGATGAAGTCATCCTCGCGCTGGAAGCCGGCGAAGTGGAATTGCTCACTCCCGTCCGCCTGCGCTATACCGGTGAAGTAATCGACCTCACCACTGCGTACGACGATCAAGACGTGCCGCACACCGTGCCGGTCAAGATGGAGCGTCAGTTCATCCAGACCACCGTCGGTCGCGTAATTTTCAACTCTCACTTGCCGGAGAAATTTCCGTACGTAAACGGCTTGCTCAAGAAAAAGGGCGTGCAGCAACTGGTGTACTACGCCTACCTGCGTTTCGGGTTGGAAGACACCGTCATCCTCCTCGACCACTTGAAGGAATTGGGCTTCCATTACGCCACCAAGTCCGGCATCTCCATCGGCATCGACGACATGCTCATTCCCAGCAATAAATACAGTCTCGTCGAAAACGCCGAGAAAGAAGTCGTCAAAGTGCAACAGCAGTATCTCGACGGCGCGATCACCAACGGCGAGCGCTACAACAAAGTCATCGCCATCTGGGGAGACGTCACCGAAAAAGTTGCCGACGAGTTGTTCAAGGCTCTCGAGAATCAGGACAAGGAAGGCAACATCAACCCCGTCTACGTTATGGCGGACTCCGGCGCGCGCGGTTCGAAACAGCAGATTCGTCAGCTTTCCGGTATGCGCGGCTTGATGGCCAAGCCCTCCGGCGAAGTTATCGAGTCTCCGATCACTTCAAACTTCCGCGAAGGCCTGAACGTGTTGCAGTACTTCATCTCTACTCACGGTGCCCGTAAGGGTCTGGCCGATACCGCGCTCAAGACCGCCGATTCCGGCTACCTCACTCGCCGCCTCGTGGACGTTGCGCAAGACGTAATCATCAACGAGCGCGATTGCGGCACCACCGACGGCATCTTCGTCGAGCCCATCATCGAAGCCGGCGTCGAAGTCGAGCCGTTGCGCGACCGCATCGTTGGCCGCGTTTCTCTCGACAAGATCAAGGACTTCGAGGGCAGCGTAATCGTCGAAGTGAATCAGGAAATCACCGAAGAGCTCGCCAACTCCGTGCAAGGCGCGGGTATCGAGCGAGTACGCATCCGCTCCGTGCTGACTTGCGAATCGCGTCGCGGGGTCTGCGCTCTGTGTTACGGGCGTAACCTGGCCACCGGCCGCATGGTGGAACTCGGAGAAGCTGTCGGCGTTATCGCCGCGCAGTCCATCGGAGAACCCGGCACGCAGCTGACCATGCGTACCTTCCACATCGGCGGAACCGCTACCCGCGTATCCGAGCGTTCCACGCTTGAAGCCCGCAACAACGGCAGCGTCAAGTTTGTGGACCTCAAATACGTCGAAGGCCGCGGCGGCACTTCCATCGCCATGAATCGTTCTGGCTTGATCGCCATCGTGGACGAAAAGGGCCGCGAAAAAGAGCGCTATCACGTGGTCTATGGCGCGCGTCTCCGCGTTGTCGACGGCGAACAGGTCGTTCACGGACAGATTCTCGCTGAGTGGGATCCGTTCACCTTCTCGATTCTTACCGAGACGGCCGGCTCCATTAAATTCGACGACTTGCGTCCCGGCTTGACTATCGAAGAACAGGTCGATGAGGTCACCGGTCTTTCACAAGACGTCGTAACGCTCCCTCCGGGCGACGAAAAGCATCAGCCCGCGATTCTTGTCCGTGACTCTTCGGGCAAGGTTCGCAAGAAGTACCTCATGCCTTCCCGAGCCCACTTGATGGTCAAGGATGGCGACGAGGTGCAAGCTGGTGACGTGCTCGCGAAAATTCCGCGTGAAACCACCAAGACCAAGGACATCACCGGCGGTCTCCCGCGCGTCGTCGAACTCTTTGAAACCCGCAAACCGAAAGACCCTGCCGTCATCAGCGAAATCGACGGCATCGTCAAGTACGGCGATATCGTCAAGGGTATGCGCAAGGTTCTCGTCGAAGCCGAAGACGGCAAAACCACCAAGGAATATTCCATCCCGCGTGGTATTCACATCAACGTCCAGGAAGGCGATCACGTTAAAGCCGGCGAGGCTTTGATTGACGGCCCTCTCAACCTCCATGACTTGCTTGCGGTTCTCGGCGAGAAGTTCACGCAGTCCTATCTCGTGAACGCCATTCAGGAGGTCTACAGACTCCAGGGTGTGAACATCAACGACAAGCACATCGAAACCATTTCCCGCCAGATGATGCGTTGGGTAAAGGTCGAAGATGTGGGCGACACGACCTTCCTGCTCGAAGAGCAGGTCGACAAGTTCCGCTTCCGCGAAGAAAACGATCGCATCATCGCCGAAGGTGGGCGTCCCGCAACCGGCCGTCCGCTGCTCCTGGGTATCACCAAGGCTTCGCTCTCGACCGACTCCTTTATCTCGGCCGCGAGCTTCCAGGAAACCACGCGCGTCCTCACTGAGGCTGCGGTGGCCGGCAAGGTCGATTATCTCCGCGGGCTCAAGGAAAACGTCATCATGGGCCGGCTCATTCCCGCCGGAACCGGTCTGGAGCACTACCGCAGCATTCAATTGCTGACGGAAATGCCGCCACCGGCGCCTATGGACGAAATTCCGGAAGCTGCCGAACTTACACCGGAAGAGGCCGCCGCGCTCGATTTCCTCCAAAAGGACACCGAAGCCGACGCCGCAACCGAAGGCTAAGCCACTTCCATCCAGGAAATTCAGGGCGCTCGCTTAACGCGGGCGCCCTTTTTTCTTTGCTAGACGGAACTTAGCGGTACTTTTAGGTACGTTCAGGAACGTGCCTACGCCGCTTCCATTGAAGAAGCGGGGACAGGTTGCCTACAATCAAAGTGCTCTTGCGTTAACCAGGTGATACGGGTGTATCCGCCACGTCATGTCTGACACCGAAAACAAAAATCAAGCTGTGTCCAGCACGCCGCCAGCGAACGGAAAGGCCAGCGTATCGTCGCGCCTGGCGCAGTTTGAGAAACGCCAAAAGGAATTGTGGCGTGTCACCTTCCTGATTCTCCTGGTCCTCGCCACGGTTTTCGCGGCAACCTCATGGGATACGCTGCGCTCGCTCACACATCGTTACGAAGCGCTTCCCATCGGGCTCGTCGTATTGCTTGTTTTATTCGGCGCACACGTTTGGAAGCGCTCACAGGAAATCTCCGAGCTCCGCGGCTTGGTTCAAGGCATCGAGCAGCGTGACGCGGAACCTGCCACGGAAAAGCAATTCGATCAGTTGTTCGACAGGATCAGTCGGTCCCAGCAGGGTTATCGCGATCTCATCGATTCCTTTGATGACGTTTTGATCGCGCTGACTTTGGACGGCGAAATCCGAGCAGTCAATCGCAGTTTTGCCGATCTCGTTTCGGCTCCCTACCAGGACATCGTTGGTAAGCCTCTGTCTGAATTCGCTCAGGAAGGCGCTGGTGAGGGTCACGATCTCGTCAAGCGCGCCATGCCGAAATTCCTCGAGCGTCGCACCTGGTCCGGTGTGGTCAATGTGCGTCTCAACAATCAGCCGGGCGTTTTTTATTTCGACTGCACCGCGAACGCCATGTTGCGCGATGAAAAGGTTCACGGCATTACCGTGCTCGCCCGCGATGTCAGCGCCCTGCGCAGAAACGAAGCCCGTTTCACCGAACTCTTCGAAACCCTGCAAGAGGGCATCTACATCATCAACGTAAGCGGCGATATCCTCGACGCTAACCCCGCGTTAGTGCGCATGCTCGGTTATGACTCCAAGGAAGAGCTCCTCGCCTGCCGCGTCCCGGACATATTTCACGACCGCGATGAGCGCAAGAGCCTGAAAAACGAGGTCGAGCGCCAGCCTATTTTGCAAGGCCGCGAAATCACGCTAACGCGCAAAGATGGCACTTCGTTGATCTGCCTGAACACCGCGGCCGCCGTCCGTGACAGCGCTGGCACGGTAATCCGTTATCAAGGCGCGCTCATGGATGTTACCGCCAGCCGCGTCATGGAGCGTCGCCTCCACCAGCAGCAGGAATTTGCGCGCCGCCTGATTGATAGTTTTCCGGACTTGATATTCGTGTTGGATAACGCCGCCAGCTACACCTTCGTCAGCCCTCGTGTCGTGGAAATATTGGGTTTTGAGCCCGAAGAAATACTCGAGACGGAACTCGGCGCGCGCACTCATCCTGAAGATCGAGGTGCTCTGCGCACCATGTATGACGAAATCCTGGCCGGCCGCGAAACATTTGCCTCCGTCGAAGCTCGCGTGCGTAATAAAAAAGGCGAGTGGCGCCGCTTGCGCTTTCACTTCAGCCCGCTTTTCGACGAAATGGACAAGATCGATGGCGTCATTATTTCCGGCCGCGACGTTACCGACCTCAAGCGTCTCGAAGAACAATTGATCCAGGCCGAAAAACTTGCCGCCATGGGCCAGATGCTCGCGGGTGTGGCCCACGAATTAAACAATCCGCTCACCGCCATCCTGGGTGTTACCGAGTTGCTTCGCGAACGCCCCGGCTCCGACGAAACTATGCAGCGTCAGTTGGAATTGACCCATCGCCAAGCCCGCCGCGCCGCGCGCATTGTCCAAAATTTGTTGGAATTCTCCCGCCCCGCTTCGCCGCAAAAGAAACCGCTGGACGTCAATGTGCTCATCGAGCGCACCCTCCAGCTGCAGGAGCACTCCTTGCGGCGCAATCAGATCGAAGTTCATTTTCAGCCGCAGCCCGGCTTGCCCGCGGTCATGGGTGACGGCAACCAGTTGATTCAGGTTTTGCTGAATCTGGTTACTAACGCCGAACAAGCCATCCGTGAAGTTCGCGATGCCGGGCACATTCACATCCGCATGGCACTGCGCGCCGGCCGCATTTCCGTCACCGTAGAGGATGATGGCGTCGGCATTCGTCCCGAAGCCATGCCGCGAATCTTCGATCCCTTTTACACCACCAAGAGGCCCGGCGGTGGCACCGGCCTGGGCTTAAGCATTTGTATGTCGATCATCCGGGAACACGGCGGCAACCTGGACGCCAAGGCGCTGCCCACCGGTGGCTCGATATTCGCTCTCGATCTTCCGATTGTCGCGGATCCCGCCATAGCGTCGGCACCAGTCCCATCACCGAAGCTCTCTGCCAAGCCTCTTCCGGCGTCCCCGGAAAATAATCACAAAGAGGTTCGGGGCCGCGCCGTCCTGGTCATCGATGACGAGGAAAGTATCCGCATGCTTCTGGAAGAAGGTTTGTCCGCTTTCGGTCTCCGCGTGGATTGTGCCGCCGATGCCCAGGCTGCTGCCGCCCAGCTGGCCGTGCGGCCCTACGACGTGTTGCTTTGCGATTTGAATCTTGGGCGTGGCGGCGATGGCAAGGTCAGCGGTCGTGATGTTGTCGATCAATTGCTCGCCGCGGTAGGTCCGGAGAAGCCCTCCACCATTTTCATGACTGGAGACTTTGTCGAAGCCCAGGCATCCGCGGCAGGCTCAAGCGAGTCTCGGATCTTGCAAAAGCCCTTCAGGATTTCAGATGTTCTGACCCTGGTGCAGGAAGTTTGCGCCACGAGGCGCTTCGAAAACGTGAACGTAAACGTAAAGAACTAACTGACGGTTCCCCGCGGCCCGTCGGCAAACCGCGGAAAATATAAGAGAGTCAGCCTACGTCTTGCTTGTTAGTGCCCTGACGGTGCGTCCACCCCAAAATCCCACACAAAAATGTTCAGCCCGTCGGGCAATATTTCCGCCAGCGCATATTCACCGGGGGGCAGCGGTTCGCTCAGCGTAAAACGATAAACATTTTTAGCGATTTCCCACCGTTGAATGGAAATGGTATTCATTTCCGAAGAAATCTTCTGCCCAAACATACTCTTGATGGACTCTAGCCGTCTCTTACCGCCCTTCACCGTGGCCCGCACCAGCTGCACGTCCGGCCCATCCATGCCCGGGCGGCTGCTCTGCCAAATGGCAGTTGGATTATCCGGATCGGGCGCTACTTCCCGCAGATAAAATTCAGGCGGGCCGGTGGCGATCGATACACGAATCTTGGAAGCCGCCCCCGGAATTTCGACATTACGTTTGCCGGGAATGATGGGAATGGGCGAAATCACCTGCGCCAGCACGCGTTTTTTGTCGCTGCTGGCTCGTGCTCCCACTTGTTCCAGTGGCGTAACCGTTTTTCCCGCTACCGCAAACATGCCTTCGCCGCTGGGCAGAAAAACTCCCTGGCCCACGGTCAGGCTCGCGTCCACGTCGACGACCGACACCACCTGTCGCGCTTGCTCTTGCGCCTGAACCTTCTTTACCAGCGCTGCTTCGGCTTTTTCGTCCGCAATTCGTGCTTTTTCCGTCGCGTCCCAGTCCACCATCGCGGCCGGAATCTCTTCCCAGTCGCCACGTTCCACGCTGAAGTACCGTACTCGGTCCCCATTTCGTTCGTAGCTGCGCACCAGTTGGAAATTCCCGTCCTTCAGCATCAATTTCGTGCCGTGCGACAAGCGGTTCTTCGCCGCATCTGTTTTCGGCGTACCAGATTTACCCGAGTCGCCCGTGGCACTCCCCGCCGTTTGGCCATAACTGCCTGTAACTGTCAGCATGCCAGTCCCCGCCATAAAACATAACAGGGCCAGTATGGTTGTTCTTGCGGTGTGCATGGAGATATAGGATGCGATGCGTCCGGAGTTCTAACGGTTTGTCTCACGGCCAGCATAACCCCGCAACTTTGCCCTGACAACTTCCAGCTAATCCCTATCGCCAGGCGCAAACGGCAGAAAAAAAAAGCTCCCGGCCAAAGCCGGGAGCCACCGTCCGCAACAATTTTCCGTTAATCGTTCCTTAGTGCGTGCACTTCGGAAATAAAGTTACCAGCACCATCAAGTCGGAGAGCGTGAACAGCCATTGGTCCGCGGTCATGCTGGCGGCTTCAGCGGCGCGCGCGATGAAACCGAGATGACGGCTCTTGGCGAAATTATGCAGGTGATCCACGCAAATGCCCGTTAGCGTGGCCACTTCTGAATCGGTGAAAATCTTCTGACTCGATTTTACGGTAACCATGGCTCCCTCGATCTCTCCGTCGAGTTGCTCCGATTACTGAGATGCTGAAAGCATCATATCGGCTGCACGAAATTCAGAGCAATAGTCGTTCCGTTCTATGGCCGGAAAACTACCGGCTGGTACTTTCGTTAAATATCCAGTGAATTCGCCTGTTTTTCGCATCCTTTTACAGGAAATTCAGGACTTGGCGGCAGTGCGTTAGTGAAAACCGGCGCGTAAAAATGTCCCCATTTTGCAAAGTCGCTACACTTTTCGGTAGCCGAACATTTCTGAAGCGGCGAAACAATCGTCTACCTACAGTGTTTTACTGAGTGTTAACGAAGCGTTCATGGTGAGGACAGATTTTTTGACGCGGTGAATCAAAATTCCGTCCACACTGCTGGACGCCGTGTCGTTATTTTGGCAGTAAATATCGACGGGTCAGAACTGGAAGGCCAGCGGTTATTCTTTCGGCTGCGTTGCGCATCTCAAGCTGCCGTTTCGTCGCAAAAATTATTTTGCTGGCCAGAATCCAGAAGAGTGCGTCTAAACACTAGCGCCGCCCGCTTGCTCAAACGCGTACGCGAGTTGCAGCACCCGCGCTTCGTCAAACGACGCGCCAAAGATCTGTAACCCCACTGGAAGTTTGCCGCAGACCTTTCCACACGGAACGGAAATTCCCGGCACCCCCGCCAATGATCCTGTAACTGTATATATATCAGCAAGATACATCTGTAGAGGATCTTGCGAACGCTCCCCTAATCGAAACGCCGGCACCGGCGAAGTGGGCGTCACGATAGCGTCCACCTTCTCAAAAGCATCTCGGAAATCTTTCGCGATTAGCGCTCTGACCTTCTGCCCTTTCAAATAATAGGCGTCGTAATATCCCGCCGACAGTACATACGTTCCCAGCACAATCCGCCGTTTTACCTCATCACCAAATCCTGCCCCGCGAGTTTTTCGATACATCGCCAGCAAAGAATCGCTGTCCACCCGCAATCCAAATCGCACGCCGTCATACCGTGCCAGGTTGGAGCTCGCCTCGGCAGTCGCAATAATGTAATACGTAGCAATGGCGTAATCGGTGTGCCGCATGCGAATCTCCACCAGTTCGCATCCGAGCTTTTTGTAAATCTCCAGACCCGCTTCAATTTTTTGCCGTACCGGGGCATCCATGCCTTCCCCAAAATATTCCTTGGGAACGCCCAAGCGCAATCCCTTTACGGGTTTCACGATCTCGTTTTGGTAATCCGGCACTGAAGCCGTAGTCGAAGTTGAGTCGTGGGGATCTCGCCCCGCGATCACCCCTAACACCGCGGCCACATCTTTAATATTTGTGGCGAAAGGTCCGATGCGGTCCAGCGATGACGCGAATGCGATCAATCCATAGCGCGACACCCGCCCGTAGCTGCCCATCATCGCCGGTACCCCGCAAAATGACCCTGGTTGTCGTATCGACCCCCCCGTGTCCGTGCCCAGCGCCGCTACCGCCAGTCCTGCCGCAACCGCTGCCGCTGACCCGCCACTCGATCCTCCCGGCACACGGTCCGTGGATGCCGGGTTTTTCACCGCCCCATAAGCAGAGTTTTCATTGGAACTACCCATCGCGAATTCATCGCAATTCGTCTTGCCCAGAATGATCGCGCCCGCCGCATCCAGCCGTTCGATAGCCGTGGCATCATACGGCGGCACGTAATTCTGCAATATCCGCGATCCGCAGGTCGTGACGATCCCCCGCGTGCTGATCACATCCTTCACCGCAATTGGCACTCCGGCCAGGGCAGGCAGCGGTTTACCGGATGCGATCAAGGCATCTATTTTGTCGGCTTGCTTGCGAGCCCGTTCGGGAGCCAGCGCCAGAAAAGCGTTTAATTCCGGATTTCGCGCTTCGATGCGCTTATAAAATTCCGCGGTAAGTTCGCGCGCGGAAATCTTCTTCTCGGTAAGCGCGGTGCGGACTCCATCGATTGTCCACGCTGTCGTCAAAGTTAGAGCTCATCCTTCGCGAAATTTTTAATAAAATGAAAAGGGACTCGCCCGGTAAGTCTAGCTAAATCCAATTAAATAGATTCGCGACTTGTGAAGTCTACCGTTCAATCACTTTCGGCACGCGGAAATAAGGCGGTTCCGGATCGGGTGCCTGGCGCAGCACATCCTCCGCCACCGCGGAAGGCACTACCAGATCTTCGCGCAGGGTCGCGTCCGCGGATTGGTCGTCGGCCAACACCTGCGCCATGGGCTCCACGACGGATGTATCCAACTCATTCAATTTGCCGATGTAATCGAGAATCTCGTCGAGCTGACGCCGGTACTTTTCCAACTCGTCTTCGCTTAAGTCCAGGTAGGCAAGTTCCGCCACACGCAACACATCTTCGCGAGTAATTTTCACTGGATTCCTCAGCGCCCCGCCGGAGCCGCTTCCACTGCCTTGCGCGGGTATTTTTTCTGAATGTAGTTATCCACCAGGGCCTGGAAAGCTACTGCCAATTCCGCGTAAGTGCCTTCCAAAGTCACATCTTTTTTCCCATCAATGTATACCGGGCACCGCGGCGCCTCGCCGGTTCCCGGCAAGCTGATGCCGATATTCGCGGCTTTCGATTCACCTGGCCCGTTTACGATGCAGCCCATCACCGCCAGGGTCAATTCCTCCACGCCGTCGTACTGCGTCTTCCAGATAGGCATCATGTTCCGGATGTAATCTTGAACGCTTTCCGCCAGCTCCTGAAACGTAGTGCTGGTAGTCCGCCCGCATCCCGGGCACGCCGTAACGCTTGGAGAAAACGAACGCAGCCCCAGCGATTGCAGCAGTTCGCAAGCTGCGTAGACTTCTTCGCGCCGGTCGCCGCCTGGACGCGGCGTGAGCGAAACGCGAATCGTATCGCCAATCCCGTCGTACAGCAGCACGCCCAGCGAAGCCGCGGACCACACCAGTCCTTTCGTTCCCATGCCCGCTTCCGTCAACCCAAGATGCAGCGGCTGTTCGGTCTTTGCGCTCAAATCGCGATAAACGGTAATGAGGTCGCGCGGCCGCGAGGTCTTGCAGGAAATAATAATCTGATCGTTTCTCAATCCCGATTCCAGCGCCAGTTCCGTCGATTGCAGCGCGGATAGCACCATGCATTCATTGATAATTTGTTCCGATTCTTTTCCCAGATTCTGGTCGGTATTTTCCTGCATCTTCTGCATGACCAATTCTTGATTCAGCGAACCGCCGTTCACGCCAATGCGCACCGGCTTGCCATGCTCGCGCGCCACTTTGCAGATCGTAGAGAATTGCTCATCTCGCCGTTGTCCCGCGCCCACATTGCCGGGATTAATCCGATATTTATCCAGCGCTGCCGCGCATTCCGGATATTTCGTCAGCAACACGTGCCCATTGTAATGAAAATCGCCAATGATCGGCACGTTGCATCCGGCTTCCAGCAACCGTTTCTTGATCAACGGCACCGCCGCAGCTGCTTCCGGCACGTTCACGGTCCAGCGCACAATCTCCGAACCCGCCTCTGCCAACTCCACGGTCTGCCGAAATGTAGACTCCACGTCCGCGGTGTCCGTATTGGTCATGGACTGCACCACTACAGGTGCACCGCCGCCTACGCGCACATGCCCGACCTTCACGGCGTAAGTCTTCCGCCGCGGATGCTTGCTTACGTTGGCCTCAAACCCTTCTATTTGCGTAAACATTCTCCTCAATTCTAACGTGATTCACCCCTTGCAGGGAACCCGCGCTCTGTTTGTGTGGTTCGGGAACCGTGGCTTAACGCTACTTTCAGAAACGAAGCCCGAAGATGCTTTAGCGACCTTGTCGATTGAGCGGTCTCTGCGTCTGAATCCCCGTTATGCCATCCGCGCCATCGGCAATTTTGCGGCACCACTGCGATCGCCAGCGCGCTGATTCAGGAGAGATAGCTATGATTCTGATCACCGGAGCCTCGCGTTGCGGCTAATCTACAAACTTCCGCGTAATCCCAGGGCGTCAGCATTTTCTCGCAACGCCGCGATACAAAACTGCACATGCTCCTCAAGCGGCACTCCCAACTCTTCCGCGCCTTTGCGCACATCTTCGCGGTTGATGCCCTTTGCGAAGGCCTTATCCTTCAGCCTCCTTTTCACCGAATCAACTTCCAAATCCAGAATGCTTTTTGACGGTCTCACGTATGAGCAGGCCGTCAGAAATCCAGCCAGCTCATCGCAGGCAAAAAGTGTGTGCTCCAACTGAGATGTGCGCGGCACGTTTGTATAATCCGCATGCGAAAGAATCGCGCGCACCATTTCTTCCGGATACCCCAGCTCCCGCAGAATCTTTGCGCCTTCCGCCGGGTGCTCCTTGTCCGCGGCGTGCTCATTGTTTGGCCACCGCTCGTAATCGAAATCGTGCACCAGCGCGGTAATCCCCCAGAGATCTTCGTCCGCGCCGAATTTCCGTGCATACGCTCGAACGCACGCTTCCACCGCGAGCATATGCTTGCGCAGACTCTCCGAACTCGTATATTCACACAGCAATTTCCAGGCATCCTCACGCGTGGGCATCTGCACCTCTCTCAAAAGCTCAACAGCATACAGAAAAATCTAACTATCCGCTCGCTTCAGTATTTTTCTCGCGCGAAAAATGTTTTTCCATTGTTGCACGCAGCCAAGTTTAAGGTGAGATTTGTGGGTCGCGGCTTTAGCCGCGACGCAAATGCGTTGGCAGGGTTTCGGCCTTTAGCTCCTGAATGCTGCAATTTTCTGCTGAAGTTTGTGCGCCGTAAAAAATCGATCGGCTGTTATTGACTGCGGACCATCGCGTTAAAAAGTACCTAATTTATTTGGTACCTGTCCCTCCGTACAGGGCGAACGCCTAGCGTAACCTCTCAAAAAAAATTAAAAAAAACTAAAAATACTCTTGACACCAACCGTCTCTCGGGAGAAACTCCCTCTCGCGCCAGTTACTGTCTTCCCCCCTTAGAACGTTCCAGCGTTCTCATCCCATCCGCACGCCGGAAAAAACAGTCAGCAAGGAGTGCCGGTGTCTTCACAAATTGATAAAGAAACTATGAATTCGTTGGATTCATTCGAGATGGACAGGGAAGTCATTCGCTGCAAAACCTGTGGCCTCGTGCAATACCGGACGCGTACCGGTAACTGCCGCCGTTGTGTGCGAGCCCTGCCGCAGCGTCTGGAGTTTCTGATTCCTCAAGCTGCACCTGAGGAGGAAGTAGTAGCTGAGGTGGCCTCTGACCGCTTCATTAACCAGGAGACGGTCGAGAATATCGGCCAGCGCATTCGCCAGTTGCGCGAATCGCGCGCGATGACCCAGAGCCAGCTACAATCGCGCTCCAAGGTTTCGCGTTCCTACCTGTCGCGCATTGAGAGTGGCCAGATGACTCCTAGTCTCGGCACTCTGGAAAAAATCTCCGAAGCGCTCAACGTCGGCTTGAACCGGTTCTTTATCCCGGAATCCGACGGCGAAGCGCTCCTCGAAGATCCGTTCATCCAGGGATTGCGCCCCTTTTTGCGCCAGTTGGATTGGGAGCAATGGCAATCCATTCTGAAGAGGCTCCAGGCTATCAGCGATCACGTTGCTGCGATTCCGGCCACGCTCCGCCCTATCGGTAATCCGGCGCGCCTGCCTCAGCAGCAAGCGTCGGCGAATGGCAACGGCAATGGTAACGGTAACGGTAACGGTCACATCGGGACCGGCCATTCGAATGGACACGCGCTCACCCATGCCCACGGCAATCCCCAGGGCTATCCAATGCGACGCCCGGGTGCGCCGGTTTATCAGCGCTCGCTAGCCAAGATGTAATCGATCTACCGCGACCAGCTCAACGTAACAAACGGGATAAACAAGAATGTTTATCCCGTTTTTCTTTTTTAGTTGTTGTCTCGGCGGTCTTCGAAGTTGATTTGGAAATTGGCTGCCCCATTCTTGCGGTTTTTGCAAGGGTGGGGCTTTTTCTGAGCTCTTGAACTTTTCTTTAAGTTTTCCCTTGAAGTCGAGCCTTTGAGGCACGCAGGCCCTCGGAGGGCTTTACAGCCGAATTATTGCCGCACCACCGAAACTTTCGCGCTAGGCACCTCCAGCCGCATGAGCCGGTGGTTCGAATCAAGTAGCAGCAGCACTTCCAGATCAGTCGTCGTCACTCGCAATCCTTCATAAGCTTTTCCATCCACCGTCTGCGAGCCCGTAGCTTCCACCGAGATAGTTCCCGGCGTCAGATCCTGCGGGATAAGCACCGGAAAAGTCTGCGTGCCGCGTTTCGTCCAGTCATACAACTTCGCCAGCAGCGCGTACTGGTCATACAGATTGTTGTCCAAAATCGCAATCACTGGGACGTTGAAGGAAAGATCCTGCTCGAACGGCCGCGCTCCCTGCATCTGCAAAGTAATTTTCGCCGTGCCGTTGGAAAAAACCACGTGTGCTCCGTTAGTTTTGTCCGCGCGCGAAGTCCAGTCGTAGCTGATGGGTGCGCCGTCCGCTTGCAACATCAATGTTCCGCTGACGCTGGTAGCGGCCGTCGTCCCCGGCACCTTCAATTCCGTCGTCCCTTTCGCCAGCCAGTTGTTTCCCGTCTGCGAAAGTTCAAACTGCTCGCTGCCGATAGTTTCGCCGTTCAGCTGAATTACCAATTTTCCTTTGTCTGGACTAAAAACTGACGCTCCGCCAGCGGCCGCACCGCCATTCGCCAACAGCAGCGGGGAAATCGTGCAGCCCAAAACCATCGCAAGTGCCGGCAGCTGAGACATTTTTGTGGGCGCTTTTTTCATCGGCATCTCCATCCATCTCATCCCGAGCATCACGGCTTCTCCACGACGAGGTGCTCTTCCCCCGCGCCGCCGCCTACAATTCCACGGCGCAATATTTCCGCCACCACCGTTGCCGGTTCCGCGGAACTGTCCACGCGATAATCTGCTTGCTGGTACGACGGCAGCCGTTGCGCGTGCAGCATTCGAAAGCTCGACTCATCGCGAAATAATGGGCGCCCCGGCATGATCATGCAGCGCGACAACAGCATTTCCATCGGCGTGTCCAGCCATAGTACGGTCACGCCGGCGGCGCGCAAAAATTCCGGGCATCCCGCTTGCGCATACGTCCCTCCACCCAGCGCCAGCACCATACCTTCTTTATGTTCCGCAGCCCGTCCCAGCGCGGCCCGCAGCTGATCCGCTTCCATTTGCCGAAACGCCGTCTCGCCCAGCCGTTCAAATATTTCCGGAATGGCCAATCCCGCGGCCTCTTCGATGCGTGCATCGAGGTCCACGAATCGCCAGGCAAGTTGGCGCGCCAATAGCGAGCCCACGGTAGTCTTGCCAGAGCCCATAAAGCCTGCAAGGCATAAAATCTGTACACGGGCGCGCGGCCCGCGCAAAGGCGGAGGTTGTGTCACGTTTGTTTGCCGCGAAAAACTAATCGCGCTTCAGAATGCGGATTGTACCACTGTAGGAAGAAAGTTCGACTTTCGCGAAACCCATGCCCACCGTGCCGAAAAGACCCTTGGAAAATTTAGAGGCCATATGTTTTACGCCGTGAGAATCAGGCTTCAGATATTGCGCCGCTTGATTGTCCACCGTGCCGGTTGCCGTTTGCGCGTTCAAGTCAAAGGAATCGTTGCCAGAAAAGCGCACTTCCACCAAGCCCTTGCCGCTGCGCATGCTGTACAGCCCGGTGTGCACGAAATCGCCGTCAAACAAAATATTGCCGGTCATGGTCCGCAACTTCACGTTACTCAAACTTGGTTGCAACACTTGAGCGCTCCCGCTGATGGAGCTGAATTCCAATTTTCCAGCGCATTGCGTGCATACCAGTGAGCCACCGGTTGTGGTCACGATTATGTAGCCGGAAACTTCTTTCAGATGGACGTCCCCCGCCACGCTGTCGAGGGTCATGTCGCCAGTTACCTGTTCAACGTAAATTAATCCTGTTTGGGTTTTAAGCTGCAGTTCCGTTTCTTCCGGAACCGTCAACTGAAAGTTCGCTTCCATTTCTCTGGCGTTCGCCGTGGAATCGACAATACTGGAGGTCACGTCGATGCGGTCGCCGGCTTGTTCCGTCTCAACAGCAATCTTCTCGGAGGCCTTCGTACCGGTCACCACCACTTCAGAATTTTTCCAGGACTTCACTTCAATGCGTCCGTTGCCAACGTTGCGAATCACCACCACCGGCCGGCCTTTGACAGTGAAGTGTTTTTCCACTCGCTGCGGCGCCGCGTTGGCCGCCATCCATGGCGACAGCAGCACGCCCGCTCCGATTACCGGCAGAATCGCCCTTCGCCTCAACACCGTCGATAGCTTCATTTCAGTTCAGGCTCCCCCCGCGATCCATCATCGCGGACAGTAATTGCGCTTTTTGCTGATACGCGTTAGTTAAATATTCGCGTGCAAGTTCATCGGAGGGTTCTTCCCTGACGCGACGCTCGCAATCTGCAATGAACTCGTTAACTTGCTCCAAATTTTGTCGCAGCGAAGCATCCACCGCCGAGTTCTCCCCGGTGCTGGCCAGCTGCATGTTCGCGAGATCATGCTCCTGTTGGCGCAAAGCCGTAACCGTCGAAGCGTAAGGATCTTCTTGTGCCTGTTGTCCCTGCCGCATCTGGTCGCGGGGCTGGCTCCCCAGCAAAAATGCCACCATGATCATCACCATAGCCACTGCTGCGGTAGCCAGGCTGCGATTCCGGAATAGCTCCGCGAACGATTGCCACCACGGTACCCGGTCGCCCGAAAGTCCGCGAATAGTTCCTTCGCGTACCAGCTCATTTCGAATGGAAATCCAAATGTGTTCAGGAGGATCAAGCTCGGCGGGAAGTTGGTGCGCCAACGCCACGATGCCTGTTACGTCCTCAAAAAAATGCTTACAGGCATGGCACTCAGAAAGGTGTTGGCGGGCTGCTGCGGAAAGTGGCGCCAAACCCTCTTCTTCAAAGAATACTTCTAATTCCCTGCACTGCATTGCACATCACCCCGCGGAAAGGACACTGGATGGCTTTCCGCCCCGCTTCTCGTGCGCAGTCCATAACACGAATTGCGCCCTATTCTAGCTCAACCCGTCTGTCCCGTCTGCGTTTTTGCGATCTGGCGTTCATTTCTGGCCTGCTCTCGTACTTCCTCTTGCAGCAAGTCACGCAACCGGGTTCGAGCCTTATGCAACTGCGACTTCGAATTGCCTACCGAGCATCCCATGATGTCTGCAATCTCGTTATGCTCGTAGCCTTGCACGTCGTGCAGCACGAACACGGTGCGATATCCCGGGGGCAGTTTTTCAATCGAACGTTCCAGATTGACCCGGTCTACCGCGCCCGTCAGCTTCAAGTCCGGCGCACCTATATCTTTTCTCGGCCCTCCGGTCTCTTCGTCTGGCTCCGTCGTTTCTTCCAGAGAAGCTACCGGGAGCGTTTTCTTCCGCAAGCGCATCAGCACCACATTAACGGTCATGCGATGCAGCCACGTGGAAAACGCCGATTCACCTCGAAAAGTCCCGATCTTGCGGAAAAGCTGCAGAAACGCTTCCTGCATCAGATCTTCCGCATCGCTCGGATTACCTACCATTCGCAGGCACAGTGCGTATACGCGGCGGCCATGAAGCCGGTATAAAAACTCAAAAGCCGCAGCATCTCCGGCCTGAGCCAGACGAATAGCGTCCGCCTCACTCATCGTCTTAGGCGACAGCGAACTTGTCGCTTGTTTTGGCGATTGTGAAACAGCTGAAGCGCTCGGATCGCTTGGTCTATTACGCGCCAACGGTCCAATTGCAGCGCATCCACACGTTCGGATGCACCGTATCCCTCCTAGAGTTGTCCTTGCAGTAGCCGGCATTGCCCTAAAGTACAAACCCGCTTCCACGGGTTTTGTTCCCCGAAGCGACCCATCGGGATGCTGCCGGCGAGCAGGTTTGGCTATTTTCCCGCGCTATGGGCTATACGTCTATGCCGTAAATGGTGATTCGCGATAATTTCACTTTCCTTTGTGGCAGCTCTCCATGCCCCCATTACCGATTTCTGGAAGCTTCCCAGCTGATCGTCTGGCAAGGCCCGCAGGAACGACTTCAACAATACAATCGTTTCCCTCAGGCAAGTATTGAGATCGTAATGGGCGGCATCGATGGTATTCCACAGCAGGAAGGGATCAACCGATAATCCTGTACCCAACTCTTCCGCGCTCGCGCAATACTCTTTCCCAAGGTTTTCTACCATTTCCAGTAATGTGCCCAATTTATGCAGGAACTGGGTGCGTTGCGATAGCAAAACTCTACTCAGTAGCCCGCTCATGCGCGCCGACCGCTGCCCTTTTGCGGTTTGAAAGTTTTGAGGGTCCAGTGGAGCGGCATTCGGTACCGTGCCGTAATGCTTGGCATGTTCGCTCAGCACGCGAATCAAAGATGCCAGCGGCTCGGTCAGCCGCGCGCAAAGGCTCGGCGTTACGTTCACCGCTTGGCAACACATCATCAGCCGGCCTTCGCGACGTAGTGCTAGGGCTTCGTTGAGCGAAACGCTAAGCATCCCGTACGCGCACTCCAGCCTTCTCACGTATGCGGTAAAAACTTTTAATTTTTCTTCCGGTAGGCGGGCACGCCAGTCTTCTTGCACAGTGCCACGACGACCTGAGAGCGGGCTGCTGGGGTCTCTCAAGTTGGGTCTCCTGGGGACAGACCGGGAGTATAACAAACTACGCGAGCCGAGGCCCGTTTTTATTAGTTCCTCTTACCCCATGGCTTGTAGGGCGGTAAACCACCGGCTATTGGGCTTATACCCGCAATGGCTCATTTGTCAGTTAATTAAGATTCATTGTCCGCATTCTGACTTGCTTACGTGTTTACGCCGGGTCAGCCGAAATGTGCTGCGTGGCCGGAATTCTCTCCACGCCACTCCATGGTTCCTTGCTCAATTCCGCCATTGGCCGCTATACTCGCCCTCCAACAACCGAAAGGATATTTCCCGTTTGCAATTTGAGCCTCGCGATCAGTTTGAGCAGCGCCAGAAAAAGCTTGAGCAGATTCAACAGCTTGGCTTTGATCCATTTCCTCGCGAATTTCGCTGGACTCACACCCCAGCAGAGCTTGTTCACGCCTATTCCCAATCATCCGCAACTGAACTGGAGGCCAACCGTCGCGACGTTCGCGTCGCCGGACGCATCGTTTCCCTTCGTCTCATGGGCAAGGCCGGTTTCGCCCATCTGCAAGGCAGCGGCTGCCGCATTCAGATCTATGTAAAGAAGGATGTGGTCGGAGAAAAAGGTTTCGAGCTTTTTCACCTGTTGGACTTGGGCGATTCCATTGGGGTCCGCGGCCATCTGTTTCGCACTCGCACCAACGAGCTGTCCATATTTGTGGAGGAGCTCTCCCTGCTTTCTAAGGCGCTCTTGCCCCTGCCCGAAAAATGGCACGGCTTGACCGATGTCGAGCTACGTTATCGCCAGCGCTATCTGGATCTTATTGCCAATGACGCGTCCCGTCAGATTTTTGCCACCCGCGCTCGCATCATTCAGGAGTTGCGCAAATTCTTCGATTCCAGAGGATATATAGAAGTAGAAACCCCCATGATGCATCCCATCCCTGGCGGAGCTACTGCTCGTCCTTTTGTAACCCATCACAACACCCTGGACATGGACCTTTACTTGCGCATCGCCCCGGAGCTTTACCTGAAGCGATTAACCGTTGGCGGTCTTGACCGCGTTTACGAGATCAATCGCAATTTCCGCAACGAAGGGATCTCCACGCAGCACAATCCCGAATTCACCATGCTGGAATTTTACGAGGCCTACAGCAACTATCGCGATTTGATGGACCTCAACGAAAATCTTTTTGCGCTCCTGGCTACCAACATCACCGGTTCCACGACTATAAAGTACGGGGAGTACGAACTCGATTTTGCAAAATTCGAGCGTCTTTCCATGCGCGAAGCCATCATTAAATATTGGCCCGCGCAACTGCACCACGTACCGGCGCTGGCAGAATTTTCGTTACCTGATGGCCCCGCCGCAATCGCCCGGCGCTACAACGCTTGGGCCAAAACTGCTGGCGCTCCTTATGCCGCTGCCAAGGGAAATTTAACTGCCGGTGAATGGACCGGGCTGTTATTCGAAACCATAGCCGAAGACAAATTGATCCAGCCCACCATCCTTTACGATTTTCCTATCGACATTTCGCCGCTATCAAAACAGAAACCCGACGACCCCTCGCTGGTCGAGCGTTTTGAAATCTACGTTGCCGGAATGGAAATCGCCAACGGCTTCTCCGAGTTAAATGACCCCGCGGAACAGGAGCGCCGTTTCCTGGCGCAAATTGCGGAAGGCGGTGATGAATCTCCTAAGCGCCTCGACGTGGATTACATCCAAGCTCTTTGTTATGGAATGCCCCCCACCGCCGGCGAAGGTATCGGCATAGACCGTCTGACCATGCTGCTCACCGATTCCAAATCCATTCGCGACGTTATTTTATTTCCTTTATTACGCCCGGAGCTTCCAGAATCTCAATCGGATTCACCAGCTGCCAATCCCAGCGGGAAAGCGTAACCAGCAGGGCCTCCCATGCGCTTTGAATGGTTTGTAGCCCGGCGTTATCTGCGGTCACCACACCGTCCAGCGGTACTCCGCCTGGTCACTTTATTTTCGATTATTGGTGTAGCTGCGGGCGTAGCTACATTAGTAATCGCGCTGGCCATGAACACCGGCTTCCGCGAAACGCTCCAGGATCACTTGCTTGGCGTGACCGCCCACATTTCCCTTACGCATCCTGGTTCCGGCGGCATTCGCGATTACGAATCGCTGGCCACAAAATTGTCCGCGATACCCGGAGTCCGCTCTGTCACTCCAGCGGTGTATCAAACCGTGCTTATGACCTTTGCTAGTCAATCGCGCGGCGTGGTCACCAAAGGCATCAACCCCGAGCGAGAGCGTCGCGCCGACGAAGCGCTGCAGCGCATCGTTGCTGGTCAACTCGATTTCTCCCCAGACAAAGACGGCATCGGCGCGCTCCTCATCGGCAAACAACTCGCCGAAGAGTGGAAACTTTCGCCTGGGGATTACGTGACCCTCATGAGTCCTCAGGGCCGCTTGACTCCCTTCGGACTGCTTCCGCGTTCCCGAAGATTTCGCATCGCTGGCGTTTTCGATTCCGGCTTTTACGATTACGACCAGAATTGGTGTTTCCTCACCCTCGCTGACGCGCAAAATCTCTCCGGCGGCGGCGATGCCGTCAATGTTCTGGAATTTCGGTTGATTAATCCCGAGAACGCCTCGGCCATCGCGCAACAAATTCAGCAAATTACCGGCCCCGGTTTTGCCACTTCCACTTGGATGGACGAGAACCGCGCCTTATTCCGCGCTTTGCGAATGGAAAAATTGGTTACCGCGATTTTCATTGGGCTGATCACTTTCGTCGCCGGCCTCAACATCCTGGTCGTGCTTTCCATGACCGTGACCGATAAGGCCCGCGACATCGCCGTTCTAATGTCCTTGGGAACCCGCCGCACCCAGATTCGAAAAATTTTTCTTTGGCAAGGAATCACCATCGGTGCCATCGGCACCCTTATCGGTCTATGTGGGGGCTATCTGTTCGCTTTTATCGCCGGTTTTTACCACTTAATTCCGCTTGATCCCCAGGTTTACGCCGTGCCCTACGTTCCTTTTCATCCAGGCTTATGGGATGGCCTGTGGATCACCCTAATAGCCATGGCTATCTCGTTTGGTGCCACTATCTTGCCGGCCTGGTCCGCCGCCAGTCTCTTGCCTGTGGAGATACTCCGTTACGAATGATAAGCGCTTTCGATTGGTGCGCAATTTGCTCCTAAAGCAGTGCAAGGCGAGGCGGGCCCGCACCGGTGCAACCCTCAAGCCGGTGAGCTCCAAAATAGCCCTCTTCAATCAGTTGAAACAAAGGATGTTAGTAAATGTACCAAAATGGTACTCGAGAGCCCACTTTCGCGAACCATCCAGCTAGGGCAAAAAAAGGAATCCTTTTGTCCAGTTGTGCAGACAATCTTGGCAAGCTTTTCGCGACCAAGACTATTAGCTACAAGTCGCACCATCGACGCATCTAAGTAGCTATGGGGCGTGGTGAACTTAGCGAAAAGCAAGTAATCCACGTAAGGTTTAGCAGATCCTAAATGACCACAGTAGATTCCAACTCGGGTTTTGGCATCGCGCAAGGTGCCACTCCGCAACTCGCGGATGCGCCGCTCAGTGCTGTCGTGTTGGAAGGTCGCAATCTGAAGAAAAGTTACGGTCAAGGTTCTAAAGTTTTGCCGGTGTTGTTGGACGCCAACATCACTTTGCACAAAGGCGAGATGATTGCCATTGTGGCCCCATCCGGTGCGGGCAAAAGTACTCTTCTGCACTTGCTGGCCGCGCTAGACATGCCGACAAGCGGTACAGTATACTTCGCGACGAAAGCTGTTGAATCGAATCAAGACTCGTTGCTCGCGGAATTTCGCAATCGGGCCGTTGGATTTCTCTGGCAACGGCACCAGTTGCTGCTTGATTTTACGGCCGAAGAGAACGTGGCCATGCCGCTGTTGTTGCGCGGCGAAAATTTCACCTCTGCGCTGGGGATGGCGCGGAAGTGGCTTACGGAGGTTGGCTTGGAATTTCGAGCCGGCCACCGTGCAGGGGAACTCTCCGGCGGGGAACAGCAACGCGTGTCGATTGCCCGGGCGCTTGTCACTGGGCCGGCGGTGTTGCTGGCTGATGAACCGACGGGGAACTTAGACGAGCAGAATGCTTGGGCTGTGTTCGAGTTGTTGGTTCGGTTGCATCGCACGCTAGGGTTGACGTCGCTTATTGCGACGCACAATCTGGCCCTCGCAGCGCGATGTGATCGGATTCTAACGCTGGAGCATGGCGTTCTTACCACCCGCAAGGCTACGGCCGCTGCGAGTGAGACCCCCGGGGGAGAAGCGAGCTAACGTGTTCGAACGTTATACCGAAAAAGCACGTCGCGTTATTTTCTTTGCAAGGTATGAGGCCAGTCAGTACGGCAGTCCTTACATCGAGACCGAGCACCTCTTGCTCGGTTTGATGCGCGAGGATAAAGCCCTGGCCAATCGCTTCTTGCGGCAACAGGGATCCATCGAGTCCATCCGCAAAGAGATTGAAGCGCGCATCACCATTCGTGAGCGCATCTCCACTTCCGTGGAGGTCCCTCTCAGCGCGGAGTGCAAACGCATCCTCAATATGGCTGGTGAGGAAGCCGAACGTCTCGGCGTAAAACACGTCGGCACCGAGCATTTGCTGCTCGGCATCTTGCGCGAAGAAAAATGTTTTGGCGCTGAGATTTTGATGGAGCGCGGTCTGCGCCTCTCCACTCTTCGCGAAGAGCTCGCCCGCACTTCCGGTGAGAAGACCACTGCTGCCCGCCCCAAGGAAACCTCTTTACTCGCGGAGTTCAGCCGCGATCTTACCCAGGCTGCTTCTGAAGGTTCTCTTGATCCGCTAGTCGGCCGCGACGGCGAAGTGGAACGCGTGATCCAGATTTTGTGCCGCCGCACAAAAAATAATCCTGTGCTCATCGGCGAGCCTGGCGTTGGCAAAACCGCCATCGTCGAAGGTCTTGCACAGCGCATCTCGGATGGCGACGTCCCCCCTTTCCTCGCCGACAAGCGCATTCTCTCTCTCGATCTCTCCTTGATCGTCGCGGGCACCAAGTATCGTGGCCAATTTGAAGAGCGTCTCAAAACCATCATGAAGGAATTGATGGAGAGTCAAAACTCCATCGTCTTCATCGACGAGCTCCATACCCTCGTCGGCGCTGGTTCCGCGGAAGGCTCCCTCGATGCCGCCAACATTCTTAAGCCCGCTCTATCCCGTGGCGAAATTCAGTGCATCGGCGCCACCACCCCCGGCGAATATCGCAAGTCCGTCGAAAAGGATCGTTCTCTCGAGCGCCGCTTCCAATCCGTGAAAGTTCCCGCGCCCAATGAAGAAGAAGCCGTCCAAGTCATCACCGGCGTGCGTGAGCGTTATGAAAAATTCCACGCCGTCAGCTATACCGATGAAGCGTTGAAATATTCGGTCTATCTTTCGAATCGCTATATTCCAGATCGCTTTCTTCCAGACAAGGCCATCGATCTGATCGACGAAGCTGGCGCCCGCGTAAAACTGCGTCAAGCTTCCGTCCCCGAAGAAGTCGGCGAAGTTCAGAAGCGCGTCAAGTTCATCACTCATCGCATGGAAACCGCCATCGCCAATCACGAATTTGAGAAGGCGCGTTTCTACTCAGAAGAAGAGCGCAAGGAAAAAGAAAATCTGCGTGGCCTTCGCGAGCGCTACAAACTCGACGACGCTTCCACCGGCATTGTTACTCGCGAAGACATCGAAGAAGTCGTCTCCCGCTGGACCGGCATCGGCGTCTCCTCTATTAAGGAAGACGAACAACAGAAGCTTCTGCGTATCGAACCCGAGCTGCACAAGCGCGTTATTAGTCAGGACAAAGCCATTACCGCTCTGGCTCGTGCCATTCGCCGCAGTCGCGCCGGTTTGAAATCACCTCTGCGTCCCGTGGGCTGCTTCTTTTTCCTCGGGCCCACCGGTGTTGGCAAAACCGAAGTAGCTCGCCGCCTGGCCGAATTTCTTTTCGGCTCGGAAAAATCTCTGGTGCGCTTCGACATGTCCGAATTCATGGAGAAGCATTCCGTCTCCAAACTGATCGGCGCCCCTCCAGGCTATGTCGGCTATGAAGAAGGCGGCCAGCTCACCGAGCGCGTTCGCCGCACTCCCTACTCCGTCATCCTCCTGGATGAAATTGAAAAAGCTCATCCGGACGTCTTCAATATATTGTTGCAGGTTTTTGAAGACGGCCAGCTCACCGACGGTCTTGGTAACACCGTCGATTTCCGCAATACCATCATCATCATGACTTCCAACCTGGGCGCCCGCCATCTGGAACGGCGTACTTCCATCGGTTTCCAGTCCGGCGCCGACGAAGCCGGTCAACGCTCCATGGAAGAATTGGTGATGAACGAAGTGAAGCGCGCGTTCAATCCGGAATTCCTCAACCGCTTGGACGAAGTGATCATCTTCAATCCTCTCGCCGATGAGGATCTCCTTAGAATTATCGACTTGCTCGTTGGCCAATTGAATGACACCCTGATTCACCGGCAAGTGCAGATTGTTGTTTCACCGGAAGCACGGCAGTGGATTCTCGAGAAAACGTGTGCGGACCGCAACTACGGTGCGCGGCCGCTGCGGCGGGCTTTACAGAAGTACGTTGAAGATCCGCTCTCCGAAGCACTGATTCAGGGTGGAATTCAGAGACCCGCAACGCTGCAGATTTATGTTGCCGCGGAAGGTCTCTCGTTCCGGCCTGTTGGCGAGGCAACCCCTGTAGTTCACTAACGAATCTGACACCAAACGCGTCGCCGGAAGGGTTTGACCTTCCCGGCGGCGCTTAGCTGCTCGACGCCGGCCCACACCTGGTCCGGTAGGAGATGAACATCTTGGGTTTGGGGGCGCGGCCTTGAGTACCTCAACGGCCGCTCAAAGAAGAGAAGTCTGTGTTTCTCACGGAGTTTTGACGGGCCGGGTCCAATGCATCGCGATACTTATACTTCTGTTCGCGATCACTTCACCCGCCGCACCGCGAAACAATTCCGGCGAAGACGCGTCCCCTCTTTCATCCCCGCAGCAATCTAATTCTAGCGATCAGTCGCTTTCTAATCCGATCGTACAGTCGCCAGCCGTTCCGGTAACGCACGGCGTCATCCAACGCATCGAATTCGTCGGCAATCGCCGTATTCGTAGCGACACCTTAAAAGCTCGCATCTTCAGCCGCGAAGGTGATAACTACAACGAAGAAACCTTGCGTCGCGACTTCCAGGCGCTTTGGAATACTCAATTTTTTGAAGATGTAAAGTTGCGCGTCGAAGATTCGCCCGACCGCGCTGACGCAAAAATTATTATCTTCGACGTAAAAGAGCGCCCCGTCATCCGCCGCATTCGCTATGACGGCATCCATTCCATCTCCGAGTCCGACATTCTCGACCGCTTCAAGGAACGCAAAGTCGGCCTCAGCGTGGAAAGCCAGTTTGATCCCACGAAAATCAAAAAAGCCGAAGTCGTCCTGCGCGAGTTGCTTGGTGAACACGGCCGTCAATTCGCCAAGGTTACCCCCCAATACGAAAGAATCGCTTCCAGTAACGCGGTCATCCTCGTTTTCAAAATTGAAGAAGGCCCCAAGGTTAAAGTCGGTCACATCAAATTCGTTGGCAATCATGCGTTCAGCGATCGCAAGTTGATTCGCGCCATGCGTCACGATCGTCCCTATGCGATCCCACTGTACCTCACAGAAATTGCCGTGCTCTCGAAAACCTACGACCGCGACAAATTAACCGAAGACCTCGAAGTCGGCGTTCGCGGCCTTTATCAGGACAACGGCTACTTCAAAGTAAACGTCCCGGACCCGACTCTAGAAAATGTCGATGTCCCCTCTTACAAGCTCGGCGTTCCTTTGCCCTTCACCGCCCACGGTATCGGAAAAGCCGTCAACATCACCATCCACGTCGAAGAAGGGGAACGCTACCACATGGGTACTTTAAAAATTGTTAGCGCCGACCCCGACAAAGCGTTGTCCCTCAAGGTCGAAGCCCTCAAGAGCATTTTCCCTTTGAAACAGGGCGACATCTTTGCCACCGACAAACTTCGCAAATCCCTCGAGAATTATAAAAACGCCTATGGCGAATACGGCTTCATTGACTTCACCGCTGAACCGGGCATGGACATCGACGACGAAAAGAAAATTATCAATTTGACTTTGAAGTTCAACGAAGAAAAGCAGTACTACGTTCGCCGCATCGACTTCAGCGGTAATACCACCACCCGCGACAAAGTCATCCGTCGCCAGTTGCTCATCGACGAAGGCCAGCTTTTCAATAAACGTGCCTGGGAATTGAGTATCCTGCGCCTCAACCAACTCGATTATTTCGATCGCATTGAAGCAGACAAAGCCGCCGAACTAAAGCGCAACACCAAAGAAGGCACCGTCGACATCAATCTCAAGGTCAAGGAAAAGGGCAAGCAATCTATCGGCTTGCAGGGCGGAGTCAGCGGCTTATCTGGCACCTTTATCGGCCTCACCTACCAGACCAACAACTTCCTGGGCCTCGGCGAAACCTTATCCTTCTCAGCTCAGTTCGGAAACCTCCAGCGCGTCTTCCAGTTTGGTTTTACCGAGCCTTATCTCTTTGACCGCCCCATCCAGACCGGCTTTACCGTTTTCTCCAGCCGCTACAATTTTGATCAGGCCCAGCAACAAGCGCTCATAACCGGCCAGTCCGTCAGTATCAATCCGCAATTCATTCAGGATTACAACCAGAACAGCACCGGTTTCACTACCTTCGCGAGCTATCCTCTTAAGAAACGCCCCTTCACTCGCGTTTCCTTAACCTATGGCCTTACCCGCACCAACATCACCGCCTTCAACCAGGCTTCCTCGATTTTGTTCGAACAACTTCAATTCCGCAGCGTCGCCGGGCCCAGCGCACTCAATGGCATCATTTCCAGCACCGTCACGCCTAGCATTACCTACAACACCATAAACAATCCGCAAAATCCCACGACCGGCAAAAGTTACTTTTATAGTCTTGGTGTTTCGGGCGGCCCGCTGGGTGGCAACGTAAACAGCATCTCCAACGTTTTCCAATGGACCAGTTACCGTCCACATCGCAAACGCCGAAATGTAATCGGCATGCACGTTACCGCTGCCTATATCACCGGCTATGGCGGCCGGGAAGTCCCGCCGTTCAGCCGCTTCTACATGGGCGGCGAAAACGATATTCGCGGATTTGATATTCGCTCCATCTCGCCGGTTACCTTTATTCCTACTGCTACCACCCAGCAGTTCATCTATCTGGATCCCACCAGTCTGAGCAGCAGTGGATCGCCGACCCAGCGTTTCTTGAATGTTCCGGTCCTCGGCTACACCATTACTTTCCCGGGTGGCGACTTGCAGGGTTGGACCAACTTCGAATATCGCATTCCCATTGCCGGGCCGGTTACCGCCGGACTTTTCTTGGACGTTGGAACCGTAGGCATTGTCCGCGAAAGCGCCTTGAAGCTTGATCCCACGGGCTTTGACAACTTGCTCACGCAGTTCCCCGGTGCACAGTCGCAAGCCGGCTTGCAGCAACAGCTTAAAATCGCTGCTGGCACAAATTTCCGTCCGCGCGCCTCCACTGGCGCGGAGCTCGTAGTGCAGCTCCCCATCATCCAGGCGCCCTTCCGCATCTACTACGCGTTCAATATCAACCGGTTGCACCAGCAGATTATCGCGCCTCCGGACTACATCGAGCCGAGCGAAATCAATCTCATTAAAAACAATCCCGCCCTCAAGGATTTCTATAATTTCCAGTTTGCTCCGACTATCAATCAGTTCATCGCCAATCCCGGTCGTCTGAATTATTTCGAGCCTTTGCGGACTTTCCGGTTTACCGTGAGTCGGACATTTTGAGGTTGGATTTCATTCGCGAATTTACTATAGCTAGGCGCGGCAACTTCGCTCTGCGAGCTTGATTTTCTCGCGGAAATAGCGAAATTTTTTTGGGGGAAAAAGTGGGAATTAAGTTCGTGAATATTTTTAAACTTGCCGGGCTGGCCTTCGTCGCCGCCCTATGCGTGTGGCTCACTGGATGCAGCAGCGGTACTACTGCAAACGTAGTGGTGGTCACCGTCAGTCCATCGACGGACACCCTGGTGGTCAATCAGTCGCTCACCCTGCTTGCCACCGTCACCGGTGCAACCGACACGTCCGTAGTCTGGACTTGCACCTTCACGACCACGACCAGCCCCGTTGGCGCTACGACTCCGACCTTTTCGGCCGCTGCTCCCTGCACCACCGCGCAAGGTGTCCTGACCAATAACCAAACCACTACCGTCACCTACACCGCTCCCGCTACCGTTCCTAATCCACCGCCCAACATCACCATCACCGCGACTTCGAATGCCAACAAGAACAAAACCGGCACCGCCCTGATCGCTCTGGATTCCGGAATTCGCGTTACGATAGTTCCCGCTACCGCTACAGTATCTACAGGCTCAGTTTTTCAATTCCATGCCACCCTTACCAACGACGCCACTCCCGATGACGTAACTTGGCTGCTCGCCCAGGCCACTACGACCAACGTGATTTCTCCTACGGCTACCACTTGTTCTCCCGCATGCGGCTCAATTGACACCACCGGTTTGTACAGCGCACCAGCCTCCGTGCCTTCAACAAATACGGTCACGGTGATCGCTACCTCAAAGCTTGACACCACCCGCTTTGCAACCGCTACCGTAACCATCGTTCAGGCCGGACCCATTGGTTTTTCAAACGTTTCTCCGTCGGTCGCTCCTCAGGGCGGCCTGTTTCAGGATATTTTCTTGAGTGCTTCGAATCTGACTTCCAGCGGCGTCGGCGTCACCGTAAGTGGCGTTACCCCTCCCATCGATCAACTCTCTCAAGTAAAAGTCATTTTTGCTGCCGGTAACTCGTCCACTTCTCTGGGAGCTCGGGTTCGCCTTAGTGCTCAACAGCTTGCCGTGGCCGGATCCTTCACCGTGAACATCACCAGTACGAATCCCGCGAGCCCGGTGACCACTGTTCCCGGTGGAAACTTCACGATAAACGTTGTTCCTGTCACCCCCTCGGCAGTGGCTTCCAATCCGCAGAGCTTCCCTCAGAGTTCTCAGCTGGTGCCAGGTTTTGAAACTCCTGCCGGTCCCTTTATGAGCATTGACGGCGGCTACTACGGTCCTTTTGGGAATGTGGCTTCTGCACAGTTCAACGGCACAAATTTGGTGGCTATCGTAGACCCCACCAGTCCACAGGTTTCGACGCCCCTCCGCTTGAACGTCACACTGCCAAATTTGGCGAATCTTCCGAGTGGTCCAGGTCTCTATCCCGTCACTGTTACCAATAACAACGCTTCGCCATCGACCGCCTACACCAACATCGCCATCGTTCCCGATTACGCCGGCATCAACCCGCCGGCCTTGCCAACCGCGATGACCTTGCCAGTTGGTTCGGCCCCCAGCGCGATCGCTGAGGACACTGTTCTGGGAGTTGCGGTAGTCGCGGAAGCTGGTACAAGTTCGATTCAATTTGTAGATATGCGCACAACGCCGGCGTTACTCGGCGGTCCAATTCCGACCGGGAGTATTCCCGCGACCACCGCGCCAGGTAGTCTCCCAACTGGTGTGGCGGTGGACGAAAATCTCCACATCGCCGCGGTGGTTAATTACGCGGACCGCAGCCTGTGGATTTTCCAGATCCCCACTCCTCCAGCTGCTCCGTCTGCAACCCCGCTCGGCAAAATCGATCTCAGCACGTTGATTCCGGCAACCGCTCCCACAACTCCGCCCAGCGCCCCACCGTTTCCCTATTCGGTGGGCATCGATTCCCAGACTCATCGCGGCATAGTCGCTTTTGCCTCCACTAACGTTGGATTCATCATCAATCTCGATCCCACCCAGCCCGCCTCGGTGTGTTTGCCGGGCCAGCCGCCAGCCTCGACACCGACGTATTGCCCCATCGCCTCGGTAACCTTGAATACCGGCTCGAATCCCCAGATCGCTCTCGAGCCTCGCGTCGATCTCGCCTACGTCACACCCGGCGGCGGCGGTAACCTGTCCGTAGTGGATCTGCAGCACGTAGCCACGCAGGCCCGCATCGGCATAGCCTCCGCCACCAGAACGTCCGATGTTGTGACGGTCACGACTTCCGCGCAGCACAATCTCAATCCCGGCAATCCCGGCACCGTCTTGATCAGCGGCCTTCCGGCCGGGAAAAACGGCACCATCTTTGACGGCACGTTTAGCGTTACCAGCGTAATTGATGCTTCTACCTTCACCTATTCTCAAACGGCCGCGGACGATACCACTTCCAGCACCGCTGCAAGTCCCGGTTTTGTCACCTACGGTACGGCATTCCTCACCTTCTCCTTGACCCCCACGGTGCAAGGCATCGCTATCAACCCGATCACCCGGACTGCGGTTCTCGCGGATCCCAATGCGAATGTCGCGCAGATCAGCTTCATTGACTCGCTGGATCAAACCGTTAGCTCCTTCACGCTGTATTCCGAAACCATCGGAGTTCCCACCACTGGTCTCGCCCCCGAATCTGGGGTTGCGGATGTGGCATTCCAGCCCTTCACCAATACTGCGGTGGCCTTCAATCCCCAGCGCAATGAAGTCTCCTTGCTCGATCCGGTACTTTTGCAGCGCGACGCCATTGTGAAAACGGGTCAAAATGGTCTAAAAACCATTACCTTTACCAACTCTGGCGTGAGCGTTACGTTGAAACTTTCTGGCGCGTTGTTCGTCGATGCCAGTACCAATACAGTGTTGGTTGCAAATTCCGGCAGCGACAACCTGAGCTTCTTCAATCTCAGTCGCAATGCATCGTTTAAGACCGTCAACATCGAACAAGTCGTAACTCCGCCTGTTGCCGGAGCGCTATTACCGCAGACCGCCATCACCACCAGTGGCAGCACACCGGGCGCGATCACTGGAGTCCGAATTTTGGGTTCCGGTTTTGATGCCGGTTCGGTGGTTCGCCTCGACGGTCAGACTGTGCCCGCCAGTTTCCTTTCTGCGCGTGAAATCGACGCAACCATTCCATCTTCATTCCTGACTGCTCCGCGACGCTTTGCCCTCGACGTCGTCAATAGCACCGGCGTCGTTTCCAATAGCACCGATTTCACCGTAATCGAAGCTGTTCCAATTCCTGCATGTTCCGGCACCGCTTCCGCGCCTGGCGCGGTGGCTATCGACCAGCAACGTAATATCGCCGTGGTCACCGACTCCGGTTGCTCCGACGCTTCCATAATCAGTCTGAAATCTGACTCCACCTTCGGTACCTTGACTAATCGCATTCCCACCGGAGCGAGTCCGGCTGCGGTTGCCGTGATTCCCCGATACGGCTTTGCGGTCGTCACCAACAACACCGCTGGAACCGTCTCCGTTTTGAATCTCGATAGCAACACCCAAGCCGCCGCCGATGTTGCCGTCGGTACACAACCCAACGGCGTCGCCATCGATCAGGAAAACGCCTTGGCTCTGGTTGCCAACACCGGTTCGAACACCGTTTCGGCCATTGACCTCACTCCCTTGCTGTCCGTGCCCGCGGGTACTCTAGCGGCCTCTACGGTTGCCGTCGATCAGAGCCCCATTGCGGTGGCCATCGATCCCGATCGCGGCACCAATAATCGTGGCGAGGCCGTTGTAACTTCTCTAATCTTGAATGGCTCTAACGCCCCGACGGGCGGATTGGACGTCGTCGATCTCGGCGTGTCGCCCCCCAGCAAGAACACTTCTGTGACATTGCCTTCTATTCAGGCTACGCCCACTGGTATCGTCTTCGATCCAGTCACCACCGTGTTCCTTGCCACCTCGAGTCAAGGCAATTCGATCACTGCGCTCAACCCCGACAACGGGCAAACCCAGATCATACCCGTGGGCGTCAATCCCACTTCTTTGGCATACAACTATCAGAGCAGCACCATTCTCACCGTTAATGCCCTAAGTAACACCATATCTATCGTGGATGCCCAGACCTTTAAGACCAGAGTGACGCTCGGTATCAGCGGGTCGTCGCAATTTGCCGCCGCCATACATCCGCTCACAAACTTGGCGGTCATCGCCGATCAATCCAACAATCGTGTTCTACTTTTGCCTTTGCCGTGAGTCAGTCCCGGCCAGCTTTTCGCGAATTCTGTTACGTGAATTCGTTGTGCCGCTGTTTGATCTATTTACTCGTCACCAGGTAATACTGACGGGTGAGAGAAAAAAGCTTGATTGCATTTAGACATGTTTCTTCGTTGCAGGTAAGAAAACGGCTCGCTATACTTCAGGGTTTGGATAGCTGCTGGACAATCGCCTGCAGCACATAGATTACTGCCAATGCAAATTGGCGCGGTTTTGAGCCCCTTGCGGGCCATCATAAGGAGAACAAAGTGAATTGTAGAAAGCTTTTTACCACCATTCTTGCCGGGACTTTCGTCTTAGGCGCGTCGGCATCGGCCCTTCGTGCGCAGGGAGCCGCCGCTGCTCCGGCTTCGTCCGCCGTTGCTGGCAACAAGATCGGCGTCATTAACGTTCGCCAGGCGATCGTAACTACTTCGGAAGGCAAGCAAGCGTCCGCCGAATTACAATCGCAATTCGCGGCACGCCAATCCGAACTGGAAAATCTCAACAAACAGATCTCTGATTTGCGGCAGCGTCTGGCCGCCGGTCAGTCTACCTTGAGCCAGGATGAACAAGCGCGTCTGACCCGCCAGGGCGAACTTTTGGCTCGCCAGCTGCAGCGCAAACAGGACGAATATCAGGAAGACGTCAATGCTTCGCAAGGCGACGTCATCGACAAAATCGGCCGCAAGATGATTGACGTCCTCGACCGTTACGCTCGTGAAAACGGCTACGTGGCGATTCTGGACTCTTCCGCGCAGAACACTCCGATTTTGTATGCTTCCAATCAAATCGACGTGACCCAGGACATTATTCGCTTATACGATCAGGCCTACCCGTTGAAGGCTGGCGCAGCTACTCCCAAGCCGGCATCCAGGCCCGCCGCCCAAGCCACTACGCCCAAGCCGGCTCCGTCTCAGCCGCCAGCCGCCAAGCCTTGATCGCTTAGGTTATCTCGCAACAAGAAATCGCCTCCGGCTTTCAAGCCCGGAGGCGATTTTCTTCTTTAACACTCAGTCGCTTTACGGAGTCTGCGGAGGAACGTCCGGCTCCTCGGCCCCTTTAGGTTTGCTTATGTCATTCTTGGTATCCACGCCGAAAATCGCGTAATTCGATAACGTGTGCCGGTGATGGTAGCGATGGTGATGCAGTTCCATATACATGTCCGCGTACCATGGCAGCCACAGCTCGGTCTTGCCGTTTTGGAAATTAACCGGGCCGTAATCAATCGCCAGATGATCCCGAGTCAGTTCCAGTTCCTTCATCGGGTCACGCAAATCCGTTTCGATGTGTAACACCTGGTATGTCGTGGCTGCCACCCACACGCGGCCCTTCAGCGGTATCTCTACCGTTTGCCTTTGCGTCTCCCACAATCGCAGGTACGAGCGCTGGTTTGGCTTTTGGCGAAAGTACATCAGCCACGCTGCTTTGCCTCTCCACTGCCCCAGCCCCTCGCAAGTAAAATCCAGCGTGTTGGCGAATCCCGGGCGGAACACATATACCCCCAGTCCCATCAATCCAACCGTTGCCAGCGACGTTGGAAACGAACTAAGTCCTACTCCTCCGTCCCGGCTCTCTTTTAGGAATATCTGCCCGTCTTTGGCGTGATCGATAAAAACCAGGTAAGAAAAATCGCGTGTTCGAACAGCGCCCGGTTTTCCGTTGCGATCGATTTCTTCATGTTCGATGTGCTCGGAGGCCATGAACTTTTCAAAATTTTCGAGTTCCTCCGTCGAAGCCTGCGCCGTGCGCTTCACTATATCGTCCGCGGAACAGCTCACGTCCCCGGCCACCCCCGGCTTGATGCTGTCTACATCCGATGGTCCCCAGGCACGTACCGGCCCGGCGGGCAGATCACCACCACCAGCAGTAAGGCCAGCGTCGGCTGGCCGTTCGCCACCCGGCGCGGACACCGCCGCGCTCACATGCGAAACCCCCGCATCCGCTGGCTTGTCAAGATCTCCAAGATCACCTTTGGCCACCGCCGCGGCCGGATCTTTCGGAAAGTCGTGAATCACAACCTCAAATTGCTGCCGCGCCGCTTCACGGTTGCCTTCCCCCGCAAGGACTTCCCCCAGCAGCGCGTGCGCCATGGGAATTTTCCCTCCTGCAAGTTCGATGGCTTTCTGCGCATGTGGTTTGGCATTCGCATAATTCCCCTGCTGCAGAAATGCCGCCGCCAGATAGAACTGCGCTTGATACGACATCGTATTCGCGTGCACCGCCTTTTCCAGCGTCGCGGTGGCTTCCGGGACCTGCTTGCTATGCAGCTGTATTTCCCCCAGCGCTAACAGCGCGTGCTCATGCCCTGGATATAACGCAATCGCTCGTTCGAATCTCGCGCTCGCCGCATCAGTATTCTTTTGGCTGGCTTCCAGCGTTCCCAGCAGATATTGCACATCCGGATTTTGCGGCGAGCTGTCTGCGGCTTTCAGTAAATGTTTTCGCGCCTCGTCCGGTCGATTCTTGTGCATCGCCTCAGTTGCCTTGTCCATCTCTTTCAAGACGTTCAGCGAAACTTGCGTCCTCCCGCCCGTCGGCGCGCTCTCCGATGTCAGGTGCAGATACACGTACACGTATTGATTCCGGGACATCAGCGAGTCCACCACCAGCGCGCGCTCGTGCGCCGGTTTATAACCCGGCGCGTTGACCTCGATCACGCAATCCCCCGCCGGTATATTCGAAAATTGTGCCAACGCCGTATCCTTGGTAGGCCCGCTTAAATTTACGCCCGCCAGTGGACATGACAATCTCACCGTGGCGCTCTCCGTGACCGGCAAGCCGTTAGGCTCGCGCACGCTCACATACACATTGGAAGCGGATGACCCAACCACGGAATCCCCGGGGTGCGAGTTTATTCCCCCGAGTTGCGCTGGCCCCTGATCGGCTTGCCCCGCCGCTCGTCCCACGAAGAGCAGCGTACAAAATAAAACTTTGCTAATAATGCGACCGGATACTAAAGAAACGGATAATTGCTTACTGGCGTTCATCGAGATGGCCCCGTAGCGTTTCAAGTATGGAAACGCTGTGCGATTCAAAATTCGACTGTATGATTCAAAATCGGAATGGTTACGTCAGGACGCCTTTATAGAATACCGCCATCGCCCCGCTCAATCTACCTTGGTCTGGCGCAAGATCTGGCCCCAATCACCACGAAGCCCCCAATCACCACCAAGCATAGATTCGCATCGGGAGCCCAATGATAGGCTCGCATCGGGTGGGTTCCGGGTATGAAATCCGAATCAAACCCCGGCTTATGTCCCCCGGACCCCATATGTTGCATTTACCTTGCCGCGGGAATATACTCTTCTTTCGCTCTGAAGCGGGTCGCACGAATGGGTGGGCGCAAGCCCACTTTTTTGTTGCTCGCGGTTACAGCGCTAGCTGGACCGGCATAGGCCGGGGAGTCTTCGCTTGGATCTGGAAAAAGTCCGCCAGGCTGCCGAGCGGGTGGCGCGTTCGGAAGGCCTGGAAATCGCCGACGTCGAATGGAAAGTTGGAAAACAACGCTTCCTCCGGGTGTATATAGACCGTCCCCCGGAACGAACCGCTGCTCCCGACACCCAAGACTCAGATGGCTCTAACGCTTCCGATGCAGAGGAAGGGCCGCCAAGCAACCCCTATCCAAAAATTACTCACGGGGATTGCGAGCGCGTTAGTCAGCAGCTAAGCGTCATCCTCGATGTTGAGGATTTAATTCCAGGACCCGGATATGTCCTGGAAGTCAGTTCGCCAGGCATGGACCGGGCTTTGAAAAAAGCGGCCGATTTTGAACGCTTCCGGGGCCGCAAGGCCAAAATCGTCACCACCGAGCCTGTCGGCGACGCCAAGTTTTTTGAAGGGCGCCTGGCGGGAGTAGCACCCGGAAAAGTTCGCATCGAATTGCAAGGCAAGCAAGCGAAAGTAGTTGAAATCCCGCTCGATGCCATCCGCAAAGCGAACCTGGTTGTCGAATTCTAGATACGCGAATTTGCATCATTGACGCGCTGAATATTATTCTCGCGTCACAAGGGACTTTAGGAACGCGAAATGGCGAATCTGCTCTACCAACAGATTGAAATGCTCAGTCGCGAAAAGCACATCGAGCCTGAGGTCGTGGTGTCCGCAATTGAAGACGCCATGGTTGTGGCCGCGCGAAAGTATTACAAAACCGAAGAGGATCTGCGCGCCAAGTTCAATCAGGTCACCGGCCAGATTGATGTGTTTTCTGTGCACATCGTCGTCGAGCAGGTCACCGACTCCAACAAGGAAGTCAGCCTCACCGACGCCAAGAAAAAAAATCCCGAGGTGGAAGTCGGCTCGGAAATTATTCTTGCTAAGCCCACCGAAGTATTGGGACGCATCGCCGCGCAGACCGCTAAGCAGGTAATTCTGCAAAAAGTGCGTGAAGCCGAGCGCGACACCATCTTCAACGAATATCACACTCGCGTGGGCGAGCTCATCACCGTGATCGTCAAGCGCGCCGAAGGTCCTGATTTGATCGTCGATATGGGTCGCACCGAGGCTCGTTTGCCCAAGCGCGAGCAGTCCAAGCTGGAGACCTACAACATCGGCGAGCGTCTTCGCGTGGTCATCAAAATGGTTGACCGTGCCGCGAAGGGCCCGCAGGTAATTGTTTCTCGCGCCGACGCCTCGCTGGTCCAGCGCCTCTTTGAAATGGAAGTTCCCGAAATTTACGATGGCACCGTGCAAATCCGCTTTGCCGCCCGCGAAGCTGGAGAGCGCACCAAGGTTGCCGTCGCCAGCCGCGACAAAGACGTCGACCCGGTAGGCGCTTGCGTGGGTATGAAGGGCATGCGCGTTCAATCCATCATTCGTGAATTGCGCGGCGAAAAAATTGACATCATTCCCTACAGCGAAGAAACCGTGGCCTTCGCGCAAAAAGCCTTGAGCCCCGCAAAAGTGACCCGCGTGCAGATCACCGACCCCGAGGCTCACAAGCTCGAGGTCATCGTCGAAGACTCGCAACTCTCTTTAGCCATCGGCAAAAAAGGTCAGAACGTTCGTCTGGCCAGCAAGCTCATCGGCTGGGATATCGACATCAAGAGCGAAGAAGAAAAGCGCCGCGAAATTGAAGATCAGATGACGCGCCTTACCGCGCCAGCTACGCCGCTAACTTCTCTCGCCGGCGTCGGCGCCAAGACCATCGAAAAGATGGAAGCCGCCGGCATCAACAACGTCGAAGCCCTCGGCGCCATGACTCCCGAGCAGTTGATGGAAATTCCTGGCATCGGCGAAAAAATGGTCGACAAGATTTATCAGGCCGTGAATCGCTTTTACGAAGGCGGCGGCGAAGCCGCGGCTGCGACCGAAGTAGGCGTGGAAGCCGTGGAAAGCGCTGAGGGTTCTGAACCAATCGCCGAAGGCGAACAAGCATCCAACGAGCTTGTAGAAGGAACTTCCGAAGCTTCCGGCGAAACCGATGCGGAAGAAACAGCCGCACCTGATACCGAGCAAAATAGCGGAAATGTGCAACAGGGCAGCGCGGAATCCACTGACTCAACCACCGAACATTCTGAAAAATCAAAACATGCTACTGCAGCAGAGGATGCCTCCGAATCCGCCCCGGGCGATTCGGAGCAACCGGAAGAGGCTAAGTCCTGAGCGAAGCAAATCAAGTTCGTATTAACGAGCTGGCCCGCGAGCTGGAAGTTAAAGCCAAGGCCATTATCGACCTTTTGCCCGGCTATGGCGTCACGGAAAAGAAGACTCACTCGAGTTCCATTCCAGAAGACGTCGCCGTAAAAGTTCGCGCAAAAATTAAAGGCGAGTCCGACGAGGAATCCGCCGCGACAACTCAATCCCAGGCCAAGGAAGCGGCCGCCAAAGCCGCGCGCACTAGACTTGCCCCCACTGCGCCTTCCCCCGTCGCCGCCACGCCATCTGTTTCAGCCCCGACCCCTACGGCTAGACCGCCCGTTGCAGCTCCTCCGTCGCCAGCAACCGTTCCAACGGCGAAACCCGCGACCCCACCGGCGCCAGCCTCTGCCACGCCGGCAACACCATCCGTTTCCGCCACACCCGCAGTGTTCGCTCCGCAAGCCGTCAGGCCCGCTGCGCCGCAGCCTGGTGCGCCACTTCGACCGTCCGCGCCCCCAACGACACCGCTTCGTCCGCAACCACCAGCCGCTCAATCAGGAGCCCCGGCGGCACAACGGCCAGCCGCGCCATCGCCATCGGGCCTCCGTCCGCAGCCGCCCGCTGTACGCCCTGCGGCGTCATCTACCACTCCGGCCCGCGCAGGTGCCCCTGCATCGCGCCCTGTCATGCCTCCGCGTCCGCCATTGCCCTCAGGCAACCGCGGCCCACTTCCCAGCACCACACATGGAGCTTCGCGTCCCCTTGGTCAGGGTGCTCAGCGTCCCGCGGGCGGTCCCCGCCCTGGCCAACCCATGCGCCCGCAGCAGCCCGCGCAGGGAAGAACATTCACGCCACGTGCTGCCGGAAGCCCGGGCAGTGCGCCAGCTCGCCCATTTGAACAACGCCGCGGCGCCATGCCTACAGGCACCCGCCCCGGCCCTCGAGCTCCCGGCCGTCCGGGCATGCTTCCTCCGCCTTTCCCGGAAAAGCTTCCGCCGAAGGCCGAGCCTGGCAAGCCGCTTTACACCCGCAAACCGCCTCAACGTCAACGACCCGTTGCCGACAAGCGCGAGCAGGAAGGTGAGCGCAAGCTTCATCCCACTCGTCAACGCCCGGGTATGGGCGATCGCCGCTCAGCAGCTGCGGTCATCGCGCCGCCGGAGCCCCGCGCCCCGCGCGAAGTCACCATCACCGAAGGCATCACCATTCGCGAGCTCGCTGAAAAACTCGACGTGCGCGCCAAGGAATTACTCAAAAATTTACTCGATCGCGGCGTCTTCGCCAGCATCAACCAGGCTCTCGACGTCCCCACCGCCACCACTCTCGCCGAAGCTTTTAGCGGCGTAGTCAGCGTTGTCTCTCTCGAAGAAGAAATGGTTCTTGAAGTCGCCAAGGAAGAAACCAAGGAAAGTCTCAAGCCTCGTCCGCCGGTCGTCACTGTTATGGGCCACGTGGACCACGGCAAAACCAGTTTGCTCGACGCAATTCGTCAAGCCGATGTCGCAGGCGGCGAAGCTGGCGGAATCACCCAGCACATCGGCGCCTACAAAATCGTTGTCAACGATCGCGCCGTGGTCTTCGTCGACACTCCTGGTCACGAAGCCTTCACCCGCATGCGTTCGCGCGGCGCCAAAGTTACCGACATCGTCGTGCTCGTAGTCGCTGCCGACGACGGTGTCATGCCGCAAACGAAAGAAGCCATCGATCACGCCAAGGCCGCCAAAGTGCCGATCATCGTGGCCATCAACAAAATCGACAAGCCTGAAGCGCAACTTGAGCGCGTCAAACGCCAGCTGACCGAAAACGGCCTGATGCCCGCCGAATGGGGCGGCGACACCGAATTCGTGGAAGTGAGCGCCAAGCAAAAAATCGGCCTCGACAAATTGCTCGAAACCATTTTGCTGGTTGCCGATCTTCGCGAGCTCAAAGCCAATCCTGACGCTCCCGCCAGTGGCACCGTTCTGGAATCGCGCGTCGACAAAGGGCGCGGCCCAGTCGCCACCATCCTCGTTCAGAATGGCACCCTAAAACCCGGCGACTTTTTCATCTGCGGCTCGGTCTTCGGCAAAGTCCGTGCCATGTTCGATGATCGCGGCCGTCCCGTCATCGACGCGCCACCGTCCACGCCCGTTGAAGTTCTTGGTTTGCAGGGCGTGCCCGATGCCGGCGACCACTTCCAGGTCACTGACGAAGCCAAGGCCCGCCATATCGTGGAATACCGCCAAGGCAAGCAGCGTGACGCGCAAATGGCTCGCAGCAGCGGCGCGCGCATTACCCTCGATCAGTTGCACGAGCAGTTGAAAGCTGGCGACGTGAAGGAACTCGGCATCGTCATCAAGGCTGACGTGCAGGGCTCCGTCGAAGTTCTCAGCGAAATGTTACCCAAGCTCTCCACCGATCAGGTGAAGCTCAAAATCATCGGCTCAGGCGTTGGTGCCGTAACCGAAAACGACGTCCTCCTCGCCTCCGCATCCGGCGCCATTGTCATCGCTTTCGGAATCCGCCCCGATCGCAAGGCCGCCGACCTCGCGCAACAAGAGCATGTCGACATTCGCACCCACACCATCATTTACGAAGTCTCCGACGAAATTAAAAAGGCCATGGAAGGCCTGCTCGAACCCGTCGTTACCGAAACCTATCTCGGCCGCGCCGAAGTTCGCAACACCTTCCGCGTCAAGGGCACCGGCACTGTGGCCGGTTGCTACGTCGTGGACGGTGTGCTCAAACGTGACGGCCAAATTCGCGTGCTTCGTGACGGCGCGGTGATTTACACCTCCAAGCTCAGCTCCTTGAAGCGCTTTAAGGACGACGCCAGCGAAGTTCGCACCGGCTTCGAGTGCGGCGCGGGCATCGCCAATTTCAATGACGTGAAGGTTGGCGATGTTCTGGAATGCTTCCAGGTCACCAAAGTTTCTGCCGCGGAAGCCGCCGCCGAACGCAACATCAATACCGCTGCGACCTCGCGCAGCAGGTAGCCGTACCTTTCGTCTCCGGAGCCGCGCATGCCCGTCGGCCTGCTTACTCTCGAGCTTCACATCCAGCATGCGCAGTCGCTCAAGGACAAGCGCCAGGTATTGCGCAGCCTGAAAGATCGTTTGCGCGCAAAATTTAATGTCGCCGTAGCGGAACTCGAGCACGAGGATACTTGGCAACGCTCTGTGGTCGGCGTTGTCACCCTTTCAAACGAAGAACACCAGGTGCAGGAATCTTTGCAGCATGTCCTGGCCGAAGCGGACAATATTCTAGGCCCGCTTTTAGTCAGCCACGGCGTCGAGATAATTTGAAATCGTTTCGCCTTTGTTTAGAAAACATTTGTTCGCGAAATACAAATATTTGTCGGGGAAATATTTGTTTCCCGAAATACTCGGCCGGAAGCAAAGTTTGCTATCGAACGCGCATCCGATTAAAGTGCTTCAAACTGCTTCAAACTTGTAAGCGTCTTACAGGATTACCATGAGTCCAGCGAGTCATCGTCACCTCCGCGTGGGCGAAGAAATCGCTCACGAAATCAACGCCATGCTTGTCGGCGAACTCAAAGACCCCCGTCTAGAAGGCATGGTCGTCGCCAACGAAGTTCGCGTGCAGCAGGACATGAAGCACGCCCGCGTCTTCGTCAGCGTGGACGGCACCGATGAGGAGCAAGCCGGCGCCATAAAAGCTCTGGAGCACGCCGCCGGTTACATCCGCCGCGAACTAATCGAACGCCTCCAATTACGCCGCGTCCCCGAATTGCATTTCACCCTGGACCTTTCCCAGGAAAAAGTTCAGCGCATCGAACAGCTCCTGAAAGAAGTAAAGAAACCCAATGCCCCTCCGCAAAGCTGATAAAATTATCGGCGCGCCGGCATTTCACGTTTCGAGCGTCTCCCCGAACTAAACCTACGCGGAGGGTGCCCATGCTCGGTTTTCAGCATGGGTCTTGGGTTACCTTAGTGCGTGCCAGCAACTAAGTAATTAGCAATTCAAATTTCGAACTCCGAATAGAAAGACCGATCTTGCGTCAGCAGCCACAACCACCACCGTTCGACGGCGCCCTCGTCATCGACAAACCGCAAGGCAAAACATCACACGACGTAGTGGATGCCGTCCGTCATCTGGTCGGATTTCGCCAGATCGGTCATCTCGGCACACTCGATCCGCTAGCCACCGGCGTTCTCGTTTTACTTTTAGGCAAAGCCACGCGGCTCGTGCAGTTCTACAGCGGTCGTCGCAAGCGCTATAACGCTGGCTTCCGTTTCGGCTTTGCCACCGACACCTACGACTCCGATGGCCAAGCCCAAGGCCCCGATTCCGCGCCCTCCTTGGATGCTGCCACACTGGAGCGTTTCGCTGCCGAACGCGTAGGCCGCTTCGCGCAGATGCCTCCGTCCTTTTCCGCCAAAAAAATCCACGGCCGCCCGGCTTACGAACTCGCCAGAAAAAAGCAGCCCGTGGAACTGAAACCTGTCGAAGTGGAATTATTCGAATACCGTCTGACGGAAATCGCCGGCTCAATCGCGCGCTTCACCATTGAATGCTCTTCGGGAACCTACATTCGCGCGCTCGCCCATGAAATGGGCGAAAAACTTGGCTGCGGCGCGCACCTCGCGGAAATCACCCGCACCGCCGTGGGAGAATTTTCACAGGAGCAAGCTATTCAGCTCGAAGAATTAGCCGCCGCCGCGCGCCAGGGCAAAATTGCATCGTGCCTGATCCGTCTGGAGAACTTGCTGCCCAATTTTCCGCGCATGAATGTCTTGCCCGTCATCGAACGCCGCGTCCGCCACGGCTCAAAATTTAATATTTCCGTTGCGCAAATCCAGCCCGGCCGCGTTGAGCCGCCTCCCGGCGCCACCGCTCAACTCGATGGCGGAGAGCCACGCCCGCCGCGTCTCCGCGTCTTCAGTCAGCAAGACAAACTAATCGCCATCGCCGAGGCTGTCGTCCCACGCACCTACCAGCCCGTCGTAGTCTTCGACCCTTTGCCGTAACCGCCCGTTAATTTTTTCAGGAAAATATTTCTGACTTGCTGATCGGGGAGATCAGCTGCGAATAAAAAGCACCGGCCGCTTCACTCCACCCGCATCATGGCGGCTGCACCCGCTCGGAAGGCAACGTACTCGGCGTGACTCCTCGTTCGCCATGCCCGGCAAAAATCGTTCCAGTCTCATGCGGTGGCGATCGCAACCTGTGGGGCGTGATCAAAATCATCAGTTCTGTATCGGACAAACTGTTGTTTCTCCCGCCAAACGCATACCCAATCCCCGGAAGTTCCGCAAATCCCGGCAGCCCGGTAATCGAGCGCGTCTCCTCGCGATCCGTCAATCCCCCGATCAAACTCGGCTGATCGTCCCTCACCCGCACCGTTTGCGTCAGCGTGCGGTTCGAAATAATGGGAATCCCATTTATATTTCCCCCCGCCAACGCCCGAATTTCAAATTCCAGTTGCAGCGTAACTTCGCCATTCGGATGCAAAGACGGCGTGGCCTTCACCTTCAAACCGATATCCATGTATTCCGCCCCTGGATAGGGAGTTTGCCCCGAACCGCTCCCCGCTCCCGCCAGCGCGGACGAATCTTGAATAACGGTCACCACTCCTTGACCGGCCGTCGATCCTTGCGCCACCAGCGCCACGTCCGGAAGTCCGCTGCTGGTAAGCTGCGATACGATCAGCGCCCCGGGACTCGCGGGCGTATTCAGTTCCACTCCGGTCTGAAATGTTCCTCCTCCAAGCCCCAGAAAAACGCTCAACGTGCTTTGCCCTTGATTAGTCACCGCAATATCCGGTGAAGCCCCACCCGCAAAACTTCCGAGCTGCACCCCTGCTGGTGTGTTCGCTGTCGGCAACGGAGAACCTGGCGCGGCCGTGAACGTTCCATTGATCGTAGTGCTGCCCAGGAAAATCGATAACGTGTTGTCGCCCTGATTTACCACTACCAGGTCCCCTACGCCGTCTGCATTTAAATCTCCCGTGGCAATCGCTACCGGCGAAGTCCCCACGGCGATCGGCGAATTCGGCGCTTCCGTAAAAGTTATATTCGAATTCGCATCAATGTTATCCAGCAGGATCGATACATTCCCCGAAGTCTGGTTCACTACCGCTAGATCGGTCGCATCTCCTTGCCGGAAAGTTCCCGTGACCATGGCCACTGGACCCGTTTCCGCCACTCCACTTTTATTCAGCAAAAATGGCGAAGCCGGAAATTGCGTGAATGTTCCATCACCCAGGCCGCGAAAAACAGAAATAGAATTGTCCGCCTTGTTAGTGACCGCAAAATCCTGAATCCCGTCTCCGTTAAAGTCCGCCACAATAATCGAGCTGGGATTTTTTCCCACCGCAATTGGCGAGCCCGGAGCCTCGCTAAATGTTCCGTTGGGCACTCCGTTGGCGTCCACGTTACCCAGCAAAACTGAAACGTTATCTGACGTGGAGTTCACCAGAATCACGTCATGCGGCTGGGCGGTGGCGAATTTAGTACTGTCGGTCCGAAAAACTCCCGTGCCGATTGCTACCTGTCCCGTTTCATTGGTGCCCAGAGTGATTGGCGGCGTGGCCACCTGCAGGAAGTTCCCATTATCCTGATTTTGCAGCACCGTAAACGTGTTGGTCCCCGCATTATCGAAAACCACCGCCAGGTCCGGCAGCGCCCCACCGGTAAATGGCGCGGCCACCAGCGCTGTCGGATTGTTCCCCACCGCGAAACTCGTTTCTGGAAAAACCGCGCCCGAAGGCGACGCCGTGAAGCTTCCGCCGGTGCCCAAACTATTCGACAGTAGCGACAACGTAACCGGGAAGCGGTCTCCCACAAAAAACGTCGCCGGTTTGTTGTCCTGCGCGCGCAGCAGGACTTCTCGTCCGCTGCGCACCAGTGAGAGCGAATCCGAAAGGTCCACCGTGAGTCCCGGAGTCGTCAACAGAAACGTCGACAATCCCCCGCCCACCAGCACAAACGGCGGGATGCTTGAGAATCCTTGCCCCTGGAATATTTGCTGCGCATTGGTAAGTAAATTCGCCAGGTCCTTGGAACTCGCCAGCGTCCGCACCATATTAGGTGTCAGGTAAATCAGCGACGCGGTGGTTGGCGGCGTCACACCCAGCTTCTGCATCGTGGTGCGATCCACTTCCAGCAATTCGATATCCAGCAAAACTTCTCCGCGCGCCTTCTCCACTTCATGAATCAACTGTCCCGCCACCGCCAATCTCTCCGGCGTGTCGCGCATCGTAATCGTGCGGCTTCGCGTGTCCAGTTCAACATGCGTTGCGCCGGTAATATCTCGCAGCACCCGCAACAGTTCCGTCATTTCGTCGGGCGCAACGGACGCCGGCAACGGGAACACTTGTTGCCCTTCCGGGGCATACTCTTTGCGCTTCTCGGGATTATCTGGGGCCACGAAAATCAGCGTGGGATTCAGCGCGCGCCAGAAAGTTCCCGTCTGCGTCCCCAGCAACATTAGCGCGGTGTAAAAATCCACATTCTCCACCCGCAACCGCACCTGCCGTCCCGCCACGTCGGGATCAAACGACGCTTTTATTCCAAATCGCGCGCCTAACTCCTCGTAAACGGATTTGGTTTCTCCCCGCAGATCCAAATCTTGCTTACCGCTTTTTGGCTGCAATTTTGGCAGCCCGGTCATCTCCAGTTGCTCTTTTGTGGGAGGCTCATCCTCCATGGAGTTCATCTGCGTAAGCCGTTCGACCACTATGGTATTTCCCGGATCGATATGCAGCGCCTGCCGCAGTTCTTCGGTAGCCTTTTCCATTCGGCCTTCCAGCGCTGCCCGCTCGGCTGCGTCCACATGCGAGCGCACCAGTTTTGAACGCAGCACCGCTTCTTTTGCGATGTAGCGCGCATCTCTCGGTGCGTAATATGTCGCTTCTTGGTAATAGAGCAGCGCTTGATCGATATGCCCCTCAGCTTCGGCCTGGTCACCGTGCTCCGCAGCCTTCTGCGCGCGTTTCAAATCCACATGCAGCCGCACGTCGCCCTTTGACGGTCGCGCCTCTTCCTGTTCCGCGGCCCGCGGGGCACCCGACGCAGGGTCCTCTGCCTCCGCTTGAGCAGCGAATAGCAACGCAGACAGAAACACTAAGCCAAACAGCCGTTGTGTCACTCGAATCATCATTAACGTTGGTCTATCCATTCTACCGTGACGTATCTGTAGGAACGCGTGCGACTTGACCCGAATTGCACGCCAGCGTACACTGGATCTCAGTTGCAAATGATTCACAACTGGAGATTGGAGTCCCGTTGCTCTCGGCCTTTCTTATCGCCCTCCGCGAAGGCGTCGAAGCCTCTCTTGTAGTAGGCATTATCCTCGTTTATTTGTCGCGTACCGGCCGCGCCCATCTCGCGCGTTTCGTTTGGTTTGGCGTAGCCGCCGCTTCCGCCCTTAGCCTGGCCGTCGCCATCGCCCTCGAAAATTGGCATATCAACCAGGACGGCTTCGAAGGCCTTTTGATGCTGGTCGCCGCCTTCTTCGTCATTACGATGATCGTATGGATGAACCGCGTTGCGCGCCAGTTGAAAAATGAAATTGAAAAAAAAGTGGAAGCCTACGCGGCTCGCGCCGGCACTGCCGCGGGCTGGGGCATATTTTTATTCGTTTTCCTGATGGTTTTGCGGGAAGGCGCGGAACTCGCGCTCATTCTTCGCGCCGTCGAGCTTTCCAGCGCAGGCTTGCAAACCTGGATCGGCACGCTCGTAGGTATCGCTGCCGCCGTCGCCGTCGGATTATTTTTCTTCAAAGGTACTTTGCGCGTGCCCTTGCATCGCTTCTTCGCCGTCACCAGCGCCATTCTCATGCTCGTGGCTTTTCAACTTGCCATTACTGGCTTGCACGAACTCAGCGAAGCCCAGTGGATTCCCTCCAGCAAAACGGAGATGGCTATCATCGGCCCGGTCGTTCGCAACGAATTATTTTTCTTCGTCTTGATCTTCGGTGCTGCCGCGCTGATGGTTCTCCGCGAATGGCAGAGCGCCGCTCAGAAAAACCGGTCGCAGCAAGCCGGCGGGGAAGCAGAAAAACGCTTGCTGCAATCACAAAATCGCCGCCAACGTAATTGGATGATGGCCGCTGCGACGGCATGCCTCGTGGTCATCCTCGTCCTCACCGCCGATTTTATTTACGCCCGCGCCAATTCAGCCCCGCCATCTTCCACGCCGGTTACCGCCAACGGCCAGGAAGTTCGCGTCCCGCTTTCGCAAGTGGATGACGGGAAATTGCATCTATTCACCGTGAACGTCGCCAACCAAACCCTGCGTTTTATGATCATCAAGAAACCCAATGGCTACGGCACCGCTCTCGATGCGTGCCGTATCTGTGGCGCTGAAGGCTATCGCCAGGACGGCCAGAATGTCGTCTGCCGCCACTGCGGCTCTGCCATCTACGTTCCGAGTATCGGAGATCAGGGCGGCTGCAATCCTATCGGTGTCGCCTCCCGCATCGATGGCAGCGACATCGTGATGGATCTCTCCAGCCTGGGCCACGCCGCTCAAGAGGTTCCGCGTTAGCCGCGCATCTCTTCCAACATCTATGTTCCTCCGCCTCGTTGCCGATTCCTTTGGACGCCGTCCCCGCCGCAAGCTACTTACCGGTGCGGCGCTTGCTCTTGGCATGGCCGTAGTCACCGCCGCCTTCAGTGTCTCGCTCGACGTCGGCGATCGCCTCGCGCATGAATTTCGCGCTCTGGGAGCTAATCTCCTCATCACCCCGCAAGCCGACTCGCTGCCTCTCGAAATTGGCGGCGTCGATTATCGTCCCGTCAATTCCGGCGCGTATCTTCCCGAGCAGGACTTGGGCAAAATCAAAACAATTTTCTGGCGCAACAATATCGCGGGCTTCGCCCCAGTAATGGAAGTGCCCGCTGAAGTCTCGACCGCATCATCGTCCGCGGCCCTCGTCAAAACGACGCTCCTGGGAACTTGGGCTCACCACTCTGTTGTTCTTCCGGACAGCCGCACCTACACGACCGGAATGGATCAAACCAATTCCTGGTGGCACGTTGACGGCCGGTGGTTCCACGACGATGCTCCCGAAGCAATAGTCGGCAAATCCTTCGCCGCGCGCACCAACGTCAAGCCCGGCGATACTCTCCACATTAATTCTTCAGACCGAAGCATTGCCTTGACCGTCACAGGAATTCTTTCCGCCGCCGGCCCCGAAGACGACGCCATCGTCGCTTCACTGCAAATCACGCAACAACTCGCAAACAAGCCCGGCCAGTACCGCCGTCTTTACGTCAGCGCGCTCACCAAACCTGAAGACGATTTCGCTCGCCGCAATCCCACCACCATGAACGCCGCCGACCTCGAGCGCTGGTCCTGCAGCCCCTACGCCTCTTCCATCGCCTATGAAATCAAACAAGTCTTGCCCGGCGTTGACGCTCACGTGATTCGCCGCGTGGCTGAAGGCGAAGGAAGCATCCTCACCCGCGTCCGCATGCTTCTCTGGCTCGCCTCTTTCGCGGCCTTACTGGCCGCTGTGCTCGCCGTTGGCGCATCGTCTGCCGCGGCGGTAATCGAGCGCCGCTCCGAAATTGGTCTCATGAAAGCCATCGGCGCAGGCTCCGGAACCATAGGTTTTCTCCTCGCCGCCGAACAACTCCTGCTCGCCTTTGTTGGCGGCGGAGTCGGTTACGCCCTCGGCATTATTCTCGCCCGCTTCCTCGGCGAAAAAATCTTTGGCGTGGCTCCCGAGCCTTCCATCCTCGTTTTCATCGTCATCCTGGTTCTCGCTGCATGCGTAACTCTTCTCGGCAGCGCCATCCCACTTCATCGTGCCGCGCGCTATGAACCGGCGCCCATCTTGCGAGGCGAATAAATGCCTGATCGCAAAATGTTCTGGCGCATCGTTCGCCGCCTTTTCGCAGCCCAGCGCGGCCGCCTCTTGGTAATTCTACTGGCGCTCGGCGCCAGCGCCGCACTCACCGCCGCGTTGCTCAATCTCCAAGTCGATGCCCGCGATCGTCTCACCAAAGAATTTCGCGTGTTCGGCGCCAATATTATCGTCGCTCCCCGAGACACCAAATCTTCTGGCGCTAGCGCAGTCACCCTTGACGAATCCGTCGTCGAAAAGGTGCGCCAATCTCTCCCGCCGCGCGCCGCCGCCGATTCCTATCTGTATTTGGTAGCGAGCGTATCGACAGCTAACTCGGCTCAGCCGGTGAACGCCGTAGTCGCCGGCAAGCGCACCGAACGGACCGATCAGTTATCCGGGAATTCCGCTGTCGTCACTCCCGGCGACAACACAAATCTCTGCCTGGTAGGCTTCAAAGCTGCGCAGCAATTAAATCTCCAACCCGGTGCTGACCTTGCGTTGAAAAACGACAAAAGGGAAGAGGCCTGTACTTCAGAAATTGCCGACTCCCGTGGCGACGCCCAGGACAGCCAGATCGTCGTCAATCTCGACGCTGCCCAACGTCTCGCCGCACTTCCCAACAAAGTCAGCCTCATCCAAGTAAGTGTCCCGGGAACTCCCCGCGAAATTCGCGAGTACATCGCCACCCTCGCGCAAAATATTCCCGCCGCAGACGTACACGGTCTGCGCCAATTCACCGACGCCGAAGCAAAAATTTATACCCGCGTCAGCGGATTGCTCACCGCCACAACCGCGCTGGTGCTGGCTCTTACCGGGCTCTGCGTCATGGCCGCCATGTCCAACGTGGCCATGGAGCGCAAAAATGACGTCGGCTTGATGAAAGCTATCGGCGGCGCCACGCGCCGTGTGTTGCGACTCTTTCTCGCGGAAGCCGCTCTGCTCGGCCTCACAGGCGGCATAGTCGGCGCCGCCGCCGGACTCTTACTTTCCATCTGGCTTGGCAAAACCGTCTTCGGCGTCGCAGCACGCCCGCGCCTCATTGTGTATCCTGTTTCAGTGGCCCTTACCATTCTTGTAGCAATCGTCAGTTCTTATCCGCTTCGTCGTCTCGCCAATATCTCTCCCGCCGCGGTATTCCGGGGGGAAGCGTGAGCCCGCTTGATTCATCCTCATCGGAACGAATCACGCCGAACGCGCCACAAGTTGTGGTCGAATCCCTCGTCAAACAATACGGCCCGTTACGCGCTCTCGATGGCGTTACCTTCACCGTTGCTCCCGGCGAATGGGTCGCGCTCATGGGACCATCCGGCTCCGGCAAAACCACTTTGATCAATATTCTCGGCGGCTTGGACACTCTCACTTCCGGCCGCGTCATTGTCGATGATGTCGACCTTTCCAAGCGCACCGAAAGTCAGTTGGTTCGCTATCGCTCCGAAAAAGTAGGCTTCGTCTTCCAGCAATTTCATCTCATCCCATATCTTTCCGCGCTGGAAAACGTCATGCTCGCGCAATATTTCCACAGCATCACCGATGAGCAGCAAGCCGAAGACGCGTTGCGCCGCGTCGGCCTCGGTGATCGTCTCACCCATCTTCCCGCTCAACTTTCCGGCGGCGAACAACAGCGCGTGGCCATCGCTCGCGCGCTCATCAATCAGCCAAAATTGATTCTCGCCGACGAGCCCACCGGAAACCTCGACGAAGCCAACGAAGCCCTGGTCATCGATATTTTTCGCGCCTTGCACAATGCCGGCCACACCATTCTGATGGTCACCCACGATCCCGACATCGCTCGCCAGGCTGGCCGCCGCATCGAACTTGCCCACGGCCATCTCAGTCTCGACACCACGCAAACCGACGCCGCTATTTCCATTGACGACGAAATTCGCTTCGATCATTTGCTCGAGCGCATCTGGATGTGTGGCGAAGAAGGCACCAGCGCGCAACTCGATCGCATTCAAATTCCCGGGGCTCTCGATTCCGCTCGCACTCTCGGTCGCATGGCCGATCTGAAACTCGTCGAGATGCGCGACACCGCCGTGCATCTGACTGACACCGGCAGCCGCCGCGCTCGCGACGTGGTGCGCCGTCATCGCCTCGCAGAGCGCCTTTTCAAAGATACTTTCGCCATCGATGATTCCGAAGCCCACACCCAAGCCTGCAAATTCGAACACATCATCAGCCCCGAACTCGATCAGCGCATCTGCACTTTCCTCGGCCACCCGAAAACCTGCCCGCACGGTAATCCCATCCCGCCCGGAGATTGCTGCGACGGAAACTCCAAGTCCAGCCGTTCCTGAATCGAATCCATGCCCACTCCTGTTGATCAGCGCAAAAAACCTCTAACCATAAAAATTCACGTCTCCAGCGGAACCGGCGTGGATATCACCTGGGCCGACAATCACACCAGCCATTACGATTTCGCTTATCTCCGCGATGAATGCCCCTGCGCCACCTGCAACGAAAAGCGCGACCAGGACCAGCAACACTCCGGCGCAAAATCCGCCGCGCCGATCTCCTCGCCGGCGTTGCCTATGTTCAAACCCAAAATTCGCGCCCAGTCCGCCACCCAAGTCGGCAACTACGCTGTACAGATTAATTTCAACGACGGCCACAACACCGGCATCTTCAGCTACGAACACCTCCGCACTATCTGCCCCTGCCCAGATTGCGCCGCGACCTTCCGTAATCTCGCTAAATAATCGATTTTTTCCTTCTCCGATTCTGCGCGCCCGCTAGACTTCACCCCCAAAAAGTGCGACGATTTTGGTCTCGGGTAAATCGATCCATTCATGAGTACGATTACTAATCCCCCTGTCGCCGCAGGCAACCGGGGTGGCGGGGTTCCGCGTGTCATTGTCGCGACCACGGCCCTCCTGACATTCATTTCTTTCTGGCGCGCCGCCGCCATCGTTCTCAACGACCTGGCCTCTTCCGCCTATTACGCGGGCGGTGAAGCCGAAGCCTACATCGGCAAAACCGCTCCCTGGTTCATCCTCGCCATCATGCTTTTCTCATACGCCGTTCGCGCAGTGTACGTCGAAAGCTGCAGCATGTTCGTCCGCGGAGGCGTTTATCGCGCCGTCAAAAGCGCTCTCGGTGGCACGCTCGCTAAATTCAGCGTGTCCGCTTTAATGTTCGATTACGTTCTGACCGGCCCCATCAGCGGCGTGGCTGCGGGCCAATATCTTGCCGGGCTTATCAGTGATTTGCTGGTGCACATGCACATCAGCGGTCCGCTGGCCCCTGTAAGCATCAGCATTATCTCCGCCGGCTTTGCCGTTGTGGTCACCGCGTATTTCTGGTGGGAAAACACCAAAGGCGTTTCGGAATCCAGCGAAAAAGCTTTGCATATCATGAAGCTGGTCACCGTCATGGTGGTCATGTTGATCGCCTGGTGTACTTACACCGTCATCGTTCGCCATTCGTCTCTGCCTCCGTGGCCACATCCCCGCAATCTCCGGCTTGGCCCCAGCGCCTTGGGCTGGCTGGCCCACAGCAGTCTTCCTCACATGTTTGGCATCATCGCCATCTTTATTGCCCTCGGCCATTCCGTTCTCGCCATGAGCGGCGAAGAATCGCTTGCGCAGGTGTACCGCGAAATCGAGAGCCCCAAGCTGCAAAATCTGCGCAAAGCCGGTCTGGTAATTTTCATCTACAGCCTGGTTTTCACTTCACTGGTCTCTTTCTTCGCGGTGATGATTATTCCTGACGATGTCCGCCAGCACTTCCTCGAGAATTTGATCGGCGGCTTGGCCATGAGTTTGGAAGGCCCCATTTTAGTCCGCCTTCTTTTTCATGCCTTCGTAGTAGTTGTTGGCACGCTGATTCTTGCTGGAGCCGTGAACACCGCCATCGTAGGTTCGAATGGCGTCCTGAATCGCGTTTCGGAAGACGGCGTACTGAGTGACTGGTTCCGCCAACCGCACCCCCGTTTCGGCACCAGCTACCGCATCATAAATATCGTCGTATTCCTGCAGGTCGTAACCATCATCATCAGCCGCGGTGATGTGACCTTCCTCGCCAACCTCTACGCCTTCGGTGTCATTTGGAGTTTTGCGATGAACGGCCTCTCCGTGCTCGTTCTTCGCTACACGCGCCCCGGCCAGCGCGATTTTCAGGTGCCTCTCAATTTCACTATCAACGGCGTGCAGGTTCCTGTCGGCCTCGGCCTCATCACACTCACCTTATTCCTGATCGCTTTCGTCAACTTGTTCACCAAGCCCGTCGCCACCGTAGCTGGCGGAGCTTTCTCCATTTTGCTTTACATTGTGTTCACCATCTCGGAGCGTCGCGGTCATCACACCAACGCTGCCCGCGTCGAAATGGATCAGTTCAATCTCGCGCTCGAGGGCGAGCTGACCCCCGAAGGCGTCGGCGCGCGTCCAGGAAATATCCTCGTCCCGGTCAGCAACCACTACGCGCTTTATCATCTCGGCAACGTTCTTGATCGCATCAAGCCTGGCCGCCGCGACATTGTCGTTTTACATATCCGCCTCCTGCGCCGCTCCGCTTCCGGCGAAAACGAGCTCGACGTCGACCAACTTTTCGGCAGCATCGAGCAGCATCTTTTTTCTCAGGCCTTATCCATGGCCGAAAAACGAGGCAAGTCCATTCGCCTAGCTGTCGTCGCCGCCAATGATTTGTGGGACGGCATCCTGCGTGCCGCTACCGCGCTGAAATCCAGCACCATCGTCCTCGGACATTCCGCGAAGGAAACCACTGAAGAACAAGCTCGCCAGATTGGCGACGCCTGGGAACAACTAGGCGATCAAAAACCGCAATTCAACCTGGAAATTCATCTCGCCAACGGCGACAAAGTTTACAAAGTACTCGGCCCCCACGCGCCCAACCTCACCGGCAATGAAGTCAATCTGCTCCATCGCCTCTGGCTGCGTTTCAGCGAAATGCTCGCTCCGCAAGAGCTCCACCATCACGACGTCGTCCACTTTGCCTTGGAAGAAGTTCAGAAAGAATTGGACGACGGCCACGAAGACGAAGTGGTCAAGCGCCTGCGCGCCCACTTGGACGCCAATCAAAGCAAGCGCAAGCCCACGCCCACGCCCCAGAACAAATTAAATTAGCCGCATATTGCCACAACTGTGAACCGAATTACCGTCTGAAGGAACCCATCTTCTTCCTTCAGTCATCACGCCAAAGCACCTAACGGTCATTCCGAGCGGAGCAAGCCGACGCTTTTTCTTTCTCCTTCGCTCCTGCGAAGGAGTCAGCTTGCGCAGTCGGGGGATCTCTCCCCGCTTTTTCCCCGTCGCCTTGTAGGTCGCGGCTTCAGCCTGCCTGCCGCAGGCAGGCCGCGACACTCACACCTCAGCAACACGCGGCCTCTAGGCCCTGAAGGCTGCAAGACGCTACGCCAACTGCGTCGTGCAGTGTGGACACCGCTTCGCCGCCAACGGAATCGGCATCGCGCATTGCGGACAGTCGCGAGTAGTCGGCGCAGCTGCCGGCGCCGGCTTCTTCCCCCAGCGATTCACTTGCTGCACCAGCAGAAATACCGCGAACGCCACGATCAGGAAACTAATGATCGTATTCAAAAATAATCCGTAATTGATTGTCGGAGCTCCCGCTGCTTTCGCCAACGCCACCGAGTCGTAATGTGTTCCATTCAGGCTGATGAACTTGTCGGCAAAATTTACGTGTCCCATCGCCATTCCGATCGGTGGCATGATGATGTCATCCACCAGCGAAGACACAACTTTTCCGAAAGCTGCGCCGATAATCACGCCCACCGCAAGATCAATCACATTCCCGCGCATCGCAAAAGTTTTGAATTCCTTGAACATATTTATTTCCTTTCGCGCGCCATCCCTGGCGGCTTCACCTGGAGCCTTGTCGTTGCGCCCCAGCGGGCCGTAACAATAGCACGGTTCCGGCAATCCCCCGCGCCGCCAGCACCACCCCCGCACACGCCAGCAGCGGCCCCACCCACGCAAACGGTACCCGCGAAATCGCCAGCAGCACTATACCCAAAACCGTTAGCGAAACCGCGCGCGTATAGTCTTCCGGCTGCGGCGGCTTGCTCCCAGGTTTTCTGTAAATCCCGCGAATGCCCCACAGGATCAACGCCACACTCAGGATCAACCACGGCAATTTGTGGCGGTCAAAAAAAATGTGCCCCGTGAGCCCCAGCCACACCACCAGTAGCCCCAGCAGCACAAAAATAATTTCTATCACCACTCGAAGAAGCCGCTCAGGAGTGAACATCGCGATTTACCACATTGGAAAAAAGCTTAGGGTCTACAAAAACAGCTACGCGGCAATCCGCTCGATCCGCACCTTCTTCAAGGTAATCGGAGTCTTCGGACGGTCGCCGGAATCGCGCGGCGCGTTGGAAATCTTGTCCGCCACGTCTTGCCCTTCCACTACCTCGCCAAATATCGTGTGCTTGTTATCCAGCCATGGAGTCGCCGCCACGGTAATAAAAAATTGGCTACCGTTGGTACCCGGTCCCGCATTGGCCATCGAAAGTTTTCCCGCCTTCGAATGCTTCAGCGAAGGATGAAACTCATCCGCGAATTTGTAACCCGGTCCGCCGCGTCCCGTGCCTTCCGGGCATCCGCCTTGAATCATGAATTGCGGAATCACCCGGTGAAACGTCAGCCCATCGTAAAAATTCCGCTTCTCTTTCTTCCCGGTCTTCTCGTTCGTAAATTCCTTGGTTCCCTCCGCCAACCCCACAAAATTCTCTACCGTCTTCGGCGCTTCTTTTTCCAGCAAACGAATCACAATATCGCCCTGCGAAGTTTCAAAAATTGCGTAAGTTCCTGCCGCTCTGCTCATTAGTTTTTCTTCTCCCAAGTACATATTTATCGTACACGACCCGTCATCGCACGCGCCACCCACTCCAGCACCAGCAATGCCTCCGGCCGTCGACACCAGCATTTGTAACAAACGCTCTGGTGGCGCATCTATTAGGTCGTCAGTTCCCTCCCACGCAACATGCAGGGAAAGGTACAGTCCAATGAAATACGCAATTTTCGGCGCCACTGGATCCGTGGGAAAGGCCCTCGCGGCAGAATTAACAAAAAGAAGTTCATCCTTGCGAGTAGTAGGACGCTCCGAGGACAGTCTGCGCCGCCATTTTCGCGCCTACGAACCGCTCGTCGAATACTGTGAAGCCGACCTGAGTGACCCGCTCGCTGCCGCCCGGGCCGCAGCAGATGTGGAGACCATTTTTTATACCGTGGGAGTCCCTTACACTCAGTTCCAGCTCCATCCGAAACTAATGAAGATCGCGCTCGAAGCCGCAACCGCAGCCCACGTTTCGCGTTTCGTCCACGTCAGTACCGTTTACCCCTACGGCGTTCCGCAAACCGACCTCGTTAACGAATCCCATCCGCGAAATCCGGTCGCCTTCAAAGGGAAGATGCGCAAAGAGCAGGAAGACCTGGTCCTCGCGGCCGATTTGCGTGCCGGAATGCGCACCACCATTTTGCGTCCGCCCGATTTCTACGGACCCGACGCAGAACTGAGTTACGCGCGCTCAATATTTGATGCCGCGATAAAAGGTGGCACTGCCAATGTAATCGGGCCGGTCGACACGCCACATGAATTCATCTTTGTTCCCGACCTGGCGGAAACTCTCGTGGCACTTTCAGACAACGAAGAAGCGTATGGCCAGGCGTGGAACGTGGCAGGCCCTGCGCTAATCACGACCCGGAAATTCGCTGAGCTCGTCTTCGCCGCCGTTCATCAGAAACCTCGGATCCGCGTGGCCGGCAAATTCGTGTTGGGTGTGATGGGCCTTTTCAACCCTTTCATGCGTGAAGTGGTTGAGATGCATTATCTCTGGACCACGCCCGTCAGACTAGAAGACAGTCGCTTGCGCAAGTTGCTTCCTGATCTGAAAAAGACGCCGTACGCGGAAGGCATCGAAGCTACGATCAAAGCCATGCAGGCAACCGCCTGACTTTCGCTACCAACCCTTCTTCTTCCGCAACTCCGTAATATGCGCGACATGATGCCGCCCATGCCATTCGTAAACAAACAACAACCAATCAATCGTGCGTTCGCCATGCTCCGGATGCACAAACACGCGCGAAAAATCTTCCGCCTTCAGCGACCGCCACACGCAATCCCATCGCTCGTGCAACGCCTCCAAGAGTCTCTGCGACGCCTCGATCGGCGCGCTCTTCGAATCCGCCATCAAAGCCCACGCGCTTTCCTCGTACGGTTTTATCGTCGGCTTAGCCTCCGTCAGCGCCAGCTTCAATCGCATGTACGCGTTCATGTGGCTGTCCGGCACGTGATGCACCACCTGCCTCACCGTCCAACCGCCCTCGCGGTACGGCGTATCCAGTTGCTCGTCGTTCAACCCGCGCACCGCCTCCCTTAAATTCCTCGGCGCCGCGGCAATCGATTCAATTGCCTGCGCCCGTTTCGCGCCAGTAATCTCCTTCGGCATTTCCATCTTCCCAATCGGGTATCGCGCATCCATTCGCCATCTCCTTTCGCAAATCTCGCCTCGCAGCCTGTGGGCTGCAGCCCGCCATTAACTTTGCCAAATTTTCAGTCCTGGCTTTCAAAATCGGGCAACCATCAACGACAAAACCCCCTCCAATTTGGCTCCCGCAAGCTTCGACATCAAATCGTCAGGTACAATGAACCGCTTCGCGCCATTGTATCCGCCAGGCACGTGCGAGAATCAAATAGGAGCAATGAAAATGTATAACGTAGTCATCATAGGCAGCGGCTGCGCCGGACTCACCGCCGCAATATACGCCGCGCGTGCCAATCTGAAGCCTCTCGTCATCGACGGTCATGAACCGGGCGGACAGCTCACTCTGACCACTATGGTCGAAAATTACCCCGGCTTCCCCGATGGCATCCTGGGCCACGAGCTCATCGAAAATATGCGCAAGCAAGCGCAACGATTCGGCGCCGAATTCAACGCCGGTATCGTCACCGACGTCGATCTTTCCAAGCGCCCGTTCACAGTCACGGCCGGCAATGATGTCTACGAGACAAAAACTCTCATCATCGCCGCGGGAGCATCCGCGCGCCTCCTCGGCCTTCCCGAAGAACGCCCCTTGCTAGGCAGCGGTGTCTCCACCTGTGCCACCTGCGACGGCTTCTTTTTTCGCAACAAACCCATCGCCGTGGTCGGCGGCGGCGATACCGCCATGGAGGAAGCCAACTTCCTCACTCGTTACGCCTCCAAGCTGTATCTGATTCACCGCCGCAACGAATTTCGCGCTTCGAAAATCATGATCGATCGCGCCCGCGCCAACGAAAAAATCGAATTCGTCACGCCCGCCATCGTCGAACAAATTCTCGCCGACAACGCCGGTGTGGAGGGAGTTCGCCTACGCGATCCCGAAACCGGCGAAACCCGCGAACTCGAAGTTCACGGCGTGTTCGTCGCCATCGGCCACGATCCCAACACCGCCGCGTTTCGTGGCCAGCTTCCAACCGACGCCAATGGCTACCTGCTTTCTACCAATGGCAGTAAGACCAGCATCCCTGGCGTTTTTGTCGCCGGTGATGTTCAGGATCATCGTTACCGCCAGGCTGTCACCGCCGCGGGCTCAGGATGCATGGCTGCGATGGACGCCGAAAAGTTCCTTGAAGAGCACAAGTAACCACCACGAACTAGTTTCCTCCCCCGCGCACTGCCATAATCAACGGGCATGCTCCGCGCGAGCCTTCTAAAACTTTCCGAAAGCAAATCTTTTGCTCATTGGGTCGTTTGCAACGAACGCACTCGCCGCATGGCCCACCGTTTTGTTCCCGGCGAAACTCTTGACGAGGCTATCGCCGCTGCCCGCGACTGCAACAATCTCGGCATGTTCGCTAGCCTCGATTATCTGGGCGAAAATGTTGCCACCCAGGAAGACGCGCAACGCGCGCGCGACGCCTACCTCGAAATTTTCGATCGCATCGCCCAGGAACGCCTGCATGCCAACGTCTCCGGCAAGCTCACTCAACTCGGTCTCGACCTCAGCTCGGAATTCTGCGAGAGCCTGGTTGTTTCTATCGTGCAGCGCGCCGCCGACTATGACAATTTTCTTCGTGTGGATATGGAAGGCTCGGTCTACACCCAGCGCACCGTTGAGCTGGTCAAACGCGTGCGCTCGCAAAATCCCGCCATCGGCACGGTGATTCAATCCTATCTATATCGCAGCGAGGCCGACATCGCCGATCTCCTCGCCTACGGCTGCCGCATCCGCCTGTGCAAAGGCGCCTACAAGGAACCGTCCGACGTAGCCTTCCCCAAAAAGAAAGATGTGGACGCCAATTACGTTCGCCTGATGCAGATGCTTCTGGCTAGCGGCTTCTATCACGGCATCGCCACTCACGATCCCGCCATGATCGCCGCGACCATCCGCTTCGCCGCCGCCAAACAAATCTCCAAAGACGACTTCGAATTCCAGATGCTTTACGGAGTCCGTACCGACCTACAGCGCCGCCTCGTCAAAGACGGCTATCGACTGCGCATCTACATCCCCTACGGCCGCGACTGGTTCCCCTACTTCATGCGCCGCCTCGCCGAGCGCCCCGCCAACGTCGCCTTCTTTGCCCGCAACCTCCTCCGCCGCTCCTAGCTCGGCGCTCTTGCACATTCGCACGCTATTATTTCTTGCTTTTCTCTTCAGGGCCAACGGATGTTAATCCACGGACTAGGACCAGACCTTAGCTATTTGAGCGCACCAGGCGATATTCCAGCAGATTGGCATACCTCTCGAGGATGTTAATCTCGACTGAGAATACGGGAGCCAAAACTTGAAGAGAGTTTTTTTTGTTTCGCTGCTTTTGGCATTGGTCATTGGGCCGATAACAGCATTAACCGATACTGTGCTGTGGTTACGTGGCGCTCACAAATATCAACCTCCAATAACTGAGGCGGAATGGCAAAAGCTCTTGCAACTTCCCGCAACAAAACTAGGGCTCGCTCTAGCGGGAAGAGAGGTAAGACTTACACGCATGCAGTGGTTGCGAGACTCGATTGGTCATTCATATTTCTGGAAGGGCCTAGCAAAGAACAGTTTAGTGCCAATAGTCGGAGTGTTTTTTGCGTGCATTTGCTTTGGTGGTTTAGAGAGACGTCGCGTCGTGGTTGACGATGCCCCCGCATCATCTGCCGCAAAATCTTGATTGGCGCGTTTCTAGCCTTACTTCGCGCGCAACCTCTGCCGCCGTCCCCAGCCCCAACGCATTCAGTTAGGGCATATCGCGTGACATCTATAGCACTGACCACAAAACCAAAAACACTCCGGCGGCCACCGCTTGTACACGCGCGTTTTTCAGCGTCAGGCTTGTCAGTGAAGCGGTGATAGCAAAGACGAGAAAGTTAATGTTCCTCTGTTCAGTGAAAAAATCTACCCAACGGTCATTGAAAATCCCAAGGATAGTCAGAACAGCAAGGAACAACCAGCCGTAGAAAATAGCTCCTACCGACACCACGCCAATTCTGCTACGTAAAGCGGTGAGTGTTCTTAGATCTGTCGAGGCCCATTCACGAATTGAATACACAACTAAGGCCGGGATTCCCAGCAGACACCCGACCCACATCGCAATATAAATTGCTCCAAACATGTTTCAAATTATAACCAGCACAGCAGCAAGGAGGCGACACTGGGTGGTGTGTCCAGCTCCGGCACTATGGCTTAGCGAGAGCGCATCCTCAGAAAAACGATAACAAAGACGATCACCCCAACTATTAATGCAACAGGAAAGCCGGCAGAATACCGAACCAAGCGCCAAACTCGCCTCTGACAAATTTTGCGCCAACCAACATGGTCAGCAAGAAGGCGCCGATAGCGCCGAGCACCGCAGCGATTGTTGCAACCACCAGCGCCCCAGCTTCTTCTTCAATTCGTTCAAGAATCTTCATACGTAAGGTGGCCAGTTAGCTCCCAAAATCACCCGGATTATAGTTAAGGCGGGTGGTTGGCGAGACAAATGGTCAGCTCGCTCTGAATGGCGAATTAATCGCGTAGCCTTCCTCCGCCCGCAACCTCCTCCTCCGCTCCTAGCCTTGCGTCGGCAATCTCATTTGTTTTTTTCACTCCACAATAATCCGGTCGGACCACTCCACCAGCGACACAAAAATCGCCGGATTTCCAAATTTTGCTCCCCATTGATTCAAGTCTGTTTCCGTGACCCCACGGGCCCGGGAGCAGGCTCCTCAAGCAAAGATTGGAATTTTTTTCGCCACAACCTTCTCGAGCGTTTCGCTTAACGGCGGCCAGCCCACCGGCAGGATCGCGTTCGCCATGGACTTTCGCATCAACGATGTGGCTTCGGCGAGAAGGAAGATTTGTACTTCGTGACCAGCTTCCGCGAGTGCCAGCCCGTGTGCAAAAGGAAACGACGCTCTAGTCGGGTCATCGGGCCCCCACGCACTTTTCATCATGATCTTCAGCGATTTCTTCGATTCCTCCGCCCTGCTGCCCCATGCCAGAAAAGGCAACGCCGACAGCTGAGCCAAGAATGCACGTCGCGCCATATTTTTTCTCCAGATTCGGATGCCCCTCTAGGGGAACGTCGGAGCAAAATTACACCAACGCGAGGCACAAAGAAAAGTCAAAGAAAACGTGGGCCACTGCTTTCCCCTACTTCATGCCCCGCCAACGTAGCCTTCTTCGCCCGCAACTTAATCAACTGCTAGCCGCGCGTTCGCACACGCATTTTATCTTCCCGAGGCCTTCGCCGGATATTCATTTGGACTCGTCGAGATCGGTCGAGGCACACGTCCACCTTGCATCGCGCTTGATGCGAAGAGCGGACCTTCTTTAGCAGAGTTAGTGCTTAGCTGAGGCCGCTTTTGCCGCGATCGGCTTGTAGCCGCAGGTGCCAGCTTTGCGCATGGCATCGAGCGCCTCGGTGTTAGTCATCAGCGCGGTTGTCTGGCAATTTCGCAACGCACCGCCCGCGGAGAATGCCAGTGCGATCGCTGCGGCCGACACATTGTCGGGCATCTCGGTAATCAGTACGGCATCATACGGGCCGAAGGCGAAGTATGAGTCCTTGATCTTGCCACCGAGCTTTTCTATAGGGTCACGCACAGCTTCAAAGCGATCCTGCGGATTGCCAATGAGCTTTGCGAGTGCTTCTGGTGTGTAGCTGACTTGATGAAGATAGAACGGCATGCGGGGACCTCCTTAACCAGTATCTCGATTTTGGGGCCCAGGCTGCCCACTATACACCTTCACGGAAATGCGGCGCCAGCGGTTCCAATCAAACCGCTCATGCGCCATTTCCATTCTTTTCCATCCCCGGCGCATTCGTGCAACCGCCCTGAGCAGTTATAATTTCATGTAATGCGACCCGACGAAGAAGTTATCAAGCGATGGCGCACTTCAGCGCCGTTTTGGGAGAAGCACCGCGACACCATCCGCGGAATGTTCGCGCCAATTACCCAAGCACTTATTGAAGATGCGGAGATCGGCACCCAGAACTCCGTTCTGGATGTTGCCACCGGTCCCGGCGAGCCGGCATTAAGCGTAGCGGCTGCGGTAGGTACTAACGGAAAAGTCGTCGGCGTTGACGCGATTCACGGGATGATCGCCGCCGCTCGCACTGAGGCACAACGTCTCGGCCTGAAGAACGCAAAATTTGATGTGGCCTTCGCTGACGATCTGTCCTTTGCCGCCAACACTTTCGACGCAGTAATCAGCCGCTTCGGCGTGATGTTTTTTCCTTCCCCGGTGGACGGCGTCCGCGAAATGTTACGAGTACTCAAGCCCGGACGAAAGCTGGCTTTTGCAGTCTGGCATTTCGCTGAACGAAATCCCTTCCACTCCGCGTTGTCTCGCGTCATGGATCGCTACGTGGATTCGCCACCACTTGAGCCCGACGCTCTTGACGCATTTCGCTTTGCGCCTCGTGGCAAGTTGCTAGAAGTTCTTTCCCATGCCGGCGTCGCAGCCCCATCCGAACGCCTGCTGCAATTCAAAATAGAAGCGGCGGCCGTCTCTGTGGAAGACTTCTGGAATCTCCGCCGCGAAATGTCAGAGAAGCTCAGTGAAAAATTCGCAACACTCTCAGAAGAGCAGAAACTCAAAGTGACCCAGGAGATGCTCTCCTCCCTCGCCGAATATTCCACCGCCAATGGCATGAGCTTCCCAGCCGAGGTTCTGATTGTCAGCGGCTCCAAAGCCAGCCCCGCGTAACCAGTCCAATATCCGATTAGTCGCCGCGACTACCATTGAGTTCCGGGAACATCCCCCACATCGCGCGCCAGTTTGAATCGGCCCATAAACTTACGTAAGATAAGCACATTCCCCGGTAGCTCAATGGTAGAGCGTTCGGCTCTTAACGATCGTGCTCTAAGGCCGGAATCGTCCCCCTCAAGTACGAATCGACGGGGAAAACAAAGCACTTAGACACACAAAAGCCAAATTAGGCGAACGGGGAGGCACCTGGTGGAAGGGATAAACCTTGCGTAAAAGGTGATTGGAGGCAGCTCGAACAAAAACCCAAATGAAAACGCTAACCGATTTGCTGCCCAAAGGAAGCCGCCTCATCATCGTAGGATGTAATCCCAGTCCTGTCTCCGCCCGACTTGGATGTTACTACGCCGGTCGCGGTAATCAGTTTTGGTCGCTGCTCCATGAAAGCGAACTCGTACCTGAACCCCTAAGACCGCTCGATAGTGTGCGTGTAACCGAGTTTGGAATAGGGCTGACAGACCTGGTGAAGCGCCCATCTAAAAGTAGCTCCGACGTGTTAGCTCGGGAGTTCGCTGCTGGCCGGAAACTCCTTCATCGGAAGCTCAAGAGAATCGGACCAAGCGTGCTCGTGTTCAATGGCAAAGTTGTCTACGAGCAATTTACCGGGACAAGGTGCCAGTACGGACTGCAAAAAGAACGACTCTACGGAGCGTCAATTTACGTGCTGCCATCAACGAGTACGCGCTGTGCACGCACGTCCTATCAACAAAAGCTCCGCCATTTCAAAAGCGTATTCAAACTAGTAGAATTCAAGAGACACTTGGGACACCAAACCCGTAAATAGAAACCCTTCGGCGGCAATTCAACCACTCAAACTAATTCAAGACAGGTCGCTGTGTGAGATGTTCGTTATTGGACTTATCGGGACCGATGCACCAATCCACCGATTAACCGAACCGCGAGCGCTGCCAGCGACCCTACGAGCGGGTAGAACATCATTGTCTCCGGTCTCGAGATTTCGCTCGCCGTTCCTTCCTTCGTGAGTCGAGCATACGTTTCACTGAATGTCTCGTTCGCCCGTGGGATGCTCGAAGGGTCCGCGTCTTTCATTTCTGTGCTCCATTACCAATACCGGAAGGCCTGTTCTTGGATCCTACGCCGTTTTCGCAGGTTTGTTTAGCGCCTGGTAAGCACGTTCCAAGTCCCATTCGTGGCGTACGCAAAATTCAAAGCAACTCCACCAACACCGCGCGCCAGTTTGAATCGGCCCATAAACTTACGTAAGATAAACACATTCCCCGGTAGCTCAATGGTAGAGCGTTCGGCTGTTAACCGAAATGTTGGAAGTTCGAATCTTCCCCGGGGAGCCAATTCTCAAATCCACTTTGAGGCCGCGCCCAGTTTAGCCTCTCAAGCGGGTTTCGCCTCTGGTTTTTCGGTAACGGACACAGACTCTTGCTCGCCCTTCTTACTGATTAAACTCACCGCAGCCTGATATAACTTTGACCTCATTGCATAGCGCTCGTTCGCGCGCGTAATGTAGCGCACCGCAACTTCAACTCCGCCGACTATCGGCTTTAAATTAATAGCCGGCGCAGCTGATAACGCTCCAACGTTCCGCGACTGCGCGGCATTCTTCCATTCTTTTTCAGCTTCACCGGCACTCTCCTTGGTGGCTTCGAGCACCGTCTTTTGAATCGCGTCAACGATCGGGTACGGACTCTGGCTCGAGTCCACCACCAGCGTCAGTTCATCCCACAGCCACTGCCCCGAGGTGGAAAAATTAAAGTAGTGGCCCTCAATCGCGAAGTTGTTGGTAAAAGTAACGCGTCGTCCGGTCGGATGACCCGAGTCGGTCCAGTTGCCGGTTTCTAACAAGACCGTATGAAACATTCCGAGCTCCGCCACTTCTCCCGTCACCCCATTAATTTCCACCCAATCGCCCAAGCGGATTCCATTTTTTCCCATCAGCACGAACCAACCAAAAAAGGCCACGATGAAATCTTTCAGCGCCACCGTAAGACCTGCGCCGGCAAGTCCAAGGAAAGTCCCCAACTGGCCCGGCGGCCCGAAAATAACCAGTAGTATCAGGCCCAAAGCAATGATTTGCAGCGCCGTGCTTATTACTGCATGAAGTGTCTCGGCCTGACGCGCGTCCAATTTCAATTTGCCGAGAAGGCTCTTTGACCAGGTGTCGAAAAAAATCCCGATCAGCAAGATTCCTACAATGATGGCAGCGCCTGTCAACCCTTTGTGAATTACCGCTCCTTCCTGGGCATCAACCACGTCGATCCATTTTCGATACGTTTCGGCTAAGCGCGTTTGATCCTCGATGCGCTCGTCAACGTTGGTAAGTGCTTTCACGGCGAAGGAACGGTGCCTCGTAGCGCTGACGACATCAGCCGAACTTTCGCCCGAACTTACGTTAGGTGGGCTGGCAGGTTTTTCGCCAGAGGGATGTCCACTTCCACTTGTAGGCGCACTCTGAGGTTTCTCCGGAACTGCTTGCGTCTTGGTGTTGATGCTCGATTGCAGAGTGGCGCGCTGGGTAGTGAACGCGGTTGCGGCCGATTCTGCATCCTGCTTGGCTTGCCGCAATTGCTTTATTTTATTGTGCAGCTCCGACCATCGCAGGTAATGGTGGATCATCCCGTGTAAATCGGGCGGGGTAGAGGTGTTAACACTCGTGGTATCCGCGACTTTCGATGCCTCATCGTGCTGCTTAATCAACTCCTCAATCCGGCTTTGAGCTTCACCACCGGCATCGCTTAATTCCTGTTTCGCGTTGTCGACCTCGTCCTGATCGAGCTCTACCTGGACCTTCGCCTGTTGCAGCTGATTGTCCAGGCTGTCCTTTTTGGCGCCGCTCGCCTTTGCCAACGCTGCGGTAAGTTGGTCGACTCGTGCCTTATCTCGGTCGAGAGCGTTCTCCGCGTTTTGCAATCTGCCTTGGATCTGTTTCGCTTCGGTGCTCAATACCGCGGGATGCTCTCGGGCGTCCGACACCCCAGCCGCGAATGCCAGGTCCATCTCCCGATCGCCGAGACGGAGCGCCTCCTGCGCCAATGGCAATTCGTCAGCACCAGTTGGCATTTGCACCAACGAACGAGCGGCATACAGAGAACTCTGATCAATTGCCGGCGCATGCTCGGCACGCGATGGTTCGACCGTTGCGATTACCCGCGTTCGCGACCCGCCCGTTCGAAACCATCCATAGGCGATCACCCCCAACAACAGGATCAGGATGATCGTTGCAATTTGTTTCGTCGTCTTCATTCGCCTATGCTCTCCCCGCCTTAAGCCACCTTATAAGCAAATGTTAGGCAATCCGCTTCAAAAGTAATTTGCGCGACGCGCAATGGTCATGATCGATCTCGGACCGCCCCCCGGATAATTTACGCCTTAAGTGCATGTTTTACGTCACGCATTCGCCCCGACGCTGCGCGCATTTGTTCCTTGGTTTGAAAGGTGCCGTGCTCCGCGCCGCTCTGGCAACCCACATCGCAAAACCACAATATCGTTTTTCTAGACCCTCTCTTATGGCATCATCATGCGCCGTGAGATTTATTCGCAAGCACGTGCTTTTGCGCTTATATTTCTGGCGTGCCAGTAACTTGCATTTCGCTGCCGCCCAGGCCTAAGCACCCCGCAAAAATGCACACGGAGGCCACCTGATGGTAAATGTGAGCAGCAACCCCGGAGAAGTCGCGCGGTCCTATTCCCCAGCCCCAGCCTCCACCAACGTGGCCGCCCTATCCCTGGTGACCGCTCTTTTCTTCTTGTGGGGATTCGTCACTGTCTTGAATGACGTTCTCATTCCGCATTTCAAGGATATCTTCAACCTGAGTTACAAAAGCAGCAGCCTCGTCCAGGCCTTTTTTTTCTCAGCTTATTTTATCTTCTCCATTCCTTCCGCAAAACTCGTCGACGCCATTGGATACAAAAAGACCATGGTTACGGGTCTTTTCACCACGGGCCTGGGTGCCCTGCTATTCATTCCCGCGGCCACTGCGGCTTCCTATCCGTTGTTCCTCGGTGCCTTGATGATTCTCGCTGCAGGCATCACTGCTTTACAGGTGGCGGCCAATCCTTACGTCGCCGTGCTAGGCCCACCAGAGACCGCTTCAAGCAGATTGAATCTCACGCAGGCATTTAATTCCCTGGGCACCACCATCGGTCCCTATATCGGCGGCCTGTTAATTCTGAACACCGCGGTAAAAAGTCAGGATGAATCTCAGCTGTCCGCGGCTGCGCGTCAGGCCTATCGCGTTCAGGAAGCGTCCTCAGTAAAACTTCCGTATCTCGTCATCGGCCTGGCGCTGATCATTTTTGGAATCGTGATCGCCATGTTCAAACTGCCGACCATCCCTGGAGCTGTTCGCCACAGCGGCTCCGGCGTGAAAGCCAGCTTGTGGAAGTATCGTCAGCTCGTCTTCGGCACGATTGGCATTTTCGTTTACGTGGGTGCGGAAGTTTCCATCGGCAGCTTTCTCATCAATTATTTCGGCCAGCCCGAGATCGGAAGTCTGCCCGAATTCGCCGCGGCCAAGTACGTCACCTACTATTGGGGCGGCGCCATGGTCGGTCGTTTCATCGGTTCTGCCATTTTGCAAAAAGTTAAAACCGGCACGGTTCTCGCTTTCGCGGCTACGGCCGCCTGCTTATTGGTGTGTATCTCCATGTTGTCAACCGGCCACATTGCCATGTGGAGCATCATCGCCGTAGGTCTTTTCAATTCCATCATGTTCCCCAGTATTTTTACGCTAGGGATCGCCGAACTCGGCCCGCTGACAGGCGACGGCTCCGGGATGTTGGTCATGGCCATCGTAGGCGGCGCAGTTCTGCCGTACCTGGAGGGCGCGCTGGCCGATCGCATCGGCATCCACCACGCCTTCGTCATCCCCGCTATTTGCTACATTTATATTCTGTATTACGCACTGTGGGGCTCGCGGCCGACTCCAGTCGTCGTTGACCCAGTGGTTGTTGCTCAGTGATTGCTACTTTTTACTGAGTGACACGCCAAAAATTATCTTCAATGGCCATCAGCAACCAAAATAATTATTTAATCGGCGTGGATATTGGTGGGACCAAGGTAGCCGCTGGTTTTGTCGACCACGCCGGCGAAATTACTCACGTCACTCGGGTTCCCATGGTGTGCGACAGTGACGCCGCCGCTGGCCTCAACTCCGTAATCAAGGCTATCGATTCTCTTTTGGCCCAGGCTCAACAAAACCATTGGACCATTCGCGCCATCGGCATTTGTGCTCCGGGCCCTCTCGACCCCAACACCGGCGTGGTCATCAACCCGCCCAATCTTACTTGTTGGCGAAATTTTCCTCTCGCCGCGGAAATTTCGAAGCGCTATCACCTCCCCGTAAAAATCGAAAATGATGCCAACGCCGCTGCCCTGGCGGAGGTTTTGTGGGGCGCGGGCCAAGGCTACGCGAAAGTTTTTTACATCTCCATCGGCACAGGCATCGGCACAGGTTTGATCCTGGATGGCCACATTTACAACGGCCGCACTGGCGCTGCCACCGAGGGCGGCCACGTCAGCATCGATTATCGCGGCCCGGTCTGCGGTTGCGGAAAACGTGGATGCATCGAAGTTTTTATTTCAGGAACCGCCATCGCTAAACGTGCCCAAGCAAAATTAGAAGCCGCCAACCTGTCGCACTCGCCAATGCTCGATTTGGCTGGCGGCAAAATCGGCGCAGTCACTACTGAGTTCGTGAATCAAGCACACGCAGGCGGTGATCCCATCGCCACAGCTACGTTGCTCGAAACTGTTGAACTCTTGGCGGTTTATTTGGGCAACACCATCGATCTGTTGGAACCCGACGTAATCGTAGTCGGCGGCGGAGTCGCTGGCGTGCTGCGGCCTTTCTTTGATGAACTTCGCGCGCGCATCCCCAGGTGGTGCATTAATTCTCGATGCCGCGAAATTCCTCTGCTCTCTGCTCACTACGGCGCCAACTCCGGTATCGCTGGCGGAGCCGCCCTGTGCAACTGACCGCAGTTTTAGCATCCTGCTCCCGATATTCCTGGAGATTACCATTCAATTGAAAAATCCGTCCTCGCTGTTTTTGCAAAGATTTTCTGCTGTCGCACTTTTGAGCTTTGTAATTTTCCTGTCGGCCAACGAAATTGCCCAGCGCGTCTTCAGCGCCGTTTTCGCCACAAAAATCTCCGGATTTTCACCGCAACATTCCGCGGAACAGACCAGTCTCGAAGGCCAACTAAAAAAACTTATCTCCACCGATGAAATTCGCAAGCAACATCGCTATTTCACCTCAATTCCACATCCGGCAGGCTCCATTCACGATCGCGAAGTCGCCGAATACATTGCGGCGCAATGGAGAAGCCAAGGCCTCGAAGATGTAATCATCCGCCAGTACGACGTGCTCGGCACCAAGCCCGTCTCCTCCAGCCTCGAAATGGTCGCTCCCACTCACTATCTAGCTCTCCTCCGCGAAGCCCCATACGACATAGATCCCGACACAAAAAATTCCGAAGTCGCCAGCGCCTGGCTCGGCTATTCAGAAAGTGGAGAAGTTACCGCTCCCGTCGTTTACGCCCATAGCGGCAATCCCGAAGACTACGACCTGCTGCGCAAGAATGGCATCGACGTAAAAGGGAAAATTGTTCTCGTCCGTTATTCCAATCCTTACAGCTATCGTGGATTCAAAGCTCTCACTGCGGAAAAAAACGGCGCCGCGGCCTTGCTGATTTATTCCGATCCCGCGGAGGATGGCTACGTAAGAGGTAAAGTCTTCCCCGACGGCCCCTGGGGCCCTGAAACGCACATTCAGCGCGGCGCAATTACTTATGACTTCATCGTTCCCGGCGATCCGCTCACTCCTGGCTGGGCTTCCGTGCCCGGCGCCAAGCGCATTCCGAAAAATGAAGCTCGCTCGCTACCTCACATTGTCGCGTTGCCGCTCTCTTGGCACGACGCCAAGCCGCTGCTCGAAAATATGAATGGCCCAACCGCGCCAAAGAACTGGCAGGGTGGATTGCCGATCACCTACCGGCTCACCGGAGCCGTGAAAGCTCACTTGAAAGTGCAAATGGACAATTCCATTCAGCCTTATTACGTCGTCGAAGCTCGCATCCACGGCGCGCAATTCCCCGACGAATGGGTGCTCCTCGGAAATCATCACGACGCGTGGGAATACGGTGGGGTCGATCCCAGCAGTGGAACCGCCTCCATGATGGAACTGACCCGCGCCTTTGGGACCATGTTAAAAAATGGCTTCCGGCCCAAGCGCACTCTGGTTTTCTGCAGCTGGGACGGGGAAGAAATAGGACTGACCGGTTCGACCGAGTGGGGCGAACAATTCGCGGATGACTTACAAAAGAAATTAGTCGCTTATATCAACGTGGATTCCTCTGCATCAGGACCGAATTTCGAAGGTGGCGCGGTCGGTTCGCTCGCTCCCATGCTGGTGGAAACCAGCTATTCCATCGTTGACCCTAGCGGAACAAGCTTGCATGATGCCTGGATTAAATCCACTGTTGCCGCCCGAAAGAACGAGAAACACACTCAGCCGCCCAAAGACGAAAATTTAGTAAATACCCGCATTGGCAGCGGCTCCGACCACACTGTCTTTCTAAATTTCCTCGGACGTCCGGTCATCACCCTGCAATTCGACGGACCCTACGGCGTATACCATTCGATGTACGACGATTTTTATTGGATGAATCACTTTGGCGATCCTGGCTACAAATATCACGCCACCATGTCCGCATTGTGGGGTGTTATCGCGCTGCGATTAGCGCAGGCAGATGTCCTGCCCTTCGATTTTGCATTTTACGGCCGCACGCTAAACAGTTTTATCGACGATCTAAAAAAGAATCCTCGCTACGATGCGAACAAAATCAATCTCGATAATTTACAGAAACGTGCCGCAGCCTTCGGAGCCGCCGGGAAAAACGTCAAAACCCTCCTCGACCGCATGGTTGCTTCCGAAAAAATCGACCCGCAAACCGCTGAGCATTTCAACCAATCCATACTAAGAGTCGAAAGTAACTGGCTGAATCCCGATGGCATCCCCGGCCGCCCGTGGTTCAAACATCTGCTCTATTGCGCGCGTTACACCTATGCGCACCTGGAGCTTCCCGGTTTGACCGAGGCCATCGAATCGCAAAATTGGGATGAGGCGCAGCGTCAGTCTGAAATGCTAGTCAAAGCCATCGACACCAACACCGCTCTCCTGCAAGAACTGGAAAAGCAGCTCCAGCAATAAACGCCGCGAAAACTGTCTTATCTCTTCAGACTTGCCGCAATTCTTAGAACCGTCGGATCCATTTCAATCTCTTCAAGTTTCTTCGGCAGAGGAATACACCAGTTCGCACGAACATCTTCTCGAGCCCCCGGCAAGTTCGGCCTTTGGTCCGCGCCCACTCCGTCTTCCAGTGACGCCAGCGTAATGGCCGCCGGCGATCGCGCCAGCGCCTCGTGCGTTTTAACAATTACGTCAGAAATATGTTCGTGGTCATGCACGTTAGTCGCACGCTTGAGATACCAGCGCATTTTGTCGGAGTTTTCTCTGCTCGGTTCCAGCCCCAACTCTGTCTGTTCATCAAAATCAGCTCCCGACCAAATTCCCGCGATAGTCGGCAAATCGTGCGTGGACACCGCCGCAACCGCCAGCTTCGGATAATGCTCCGGCTGCTTTTCCTCGAACCACAGCAGCCGGTAAGAGAGCACCGCGCACTCCGCAAGTTTTTCGCGCACGCCTTCGTCCACAGTTCCCAAATCTTCGCCCACAATAAACGTCTTGGCTCGCGCGCTCTCCAGCGCAAGAATCGAAAGCATCTCGTCGGCGTTGTAACGAACATAAGTCCCATGCGCGCTCGGCTCGCCAACTGGAATCCAGAACAGCCGGAATAATCCCATCACGTGATCGATGCGCAGTCCTCGTGCATAACGCAGTGCGGTCCGCACCGTTTGGATGAACGGCTCGTACCAGGAAGCCCGCAATTTGTGCGGCACGAACGGCGGCAGTCCCCAATCTTGTCCGTTGGAGTTAAATAAATCGGGCGGCGCTCCCACGCTTACATCTTTCGCAAAAACGTCCTGCCACATCCAGGCGTCGGCGCCGTCTGGAGCAACTCCCACCGGGAGGTCCTGCATGATATTTCCCGCCGACGAAGCCGCTTTTAATTGCTCGTCCAGCAAATATTGCAGCCACTTATGAAACCGGATGCGATCGGCGAATTCCACGATCAAAGCCAATACCGCCGGGCTATCCGGCGAACGATATTGCTGCGGCCACGCGCGCCAGTTCGCGCCGAATTGTTCGGCAAGCACACAAAAACTCGCAAACAGCTGCAGGCTGCGTCCCCGATTACGTTCGAAATCGCTAAAAGATATTTTGTCGCGCACCGCCGACCAGATTTTTCCCAGTGCCCGCATTTTCAAACGATAAATCGCGTCGCGGTCAATCAAGGCCGCGTCGTTCAGTGCGCGCCCCTCCTCCGCTAGTTTTTCCAGATCTGGTAGTGCTTCTCTCGCGCCGGCAATTTCTTCAACGCACAAATATAGAGGATTTAAAAATAGCCTGCTGCTCGGATAATAGGGGCTCGCTTGCTGCGGCAACACCGGAGCCGTCGCGCACAGCGGATTCACCATAACTACCCCGGCTCCCAATTCAGCAGACCATTCGCAAATACGGCGCAAATCTTCCAGATCGCCAATTCCCCAACTGCTTTCCGAACGCACTGAATAAAGTTGCAGCGCCCAGCCCCAGGTATGCAGGTCCGCTGGAAGATAACAGCGCGGTGGCGTTACGATCAACCGTGATTCACGGCCCTCACGATCAAAAATGGAGTGGTAGCCAAGCGGCAAATCGCGTGGAAGTCTACCGGTCGCGCGTAAGCGAGTGCCGTCTTCTAATTGCAACTCGCAGGACTCTGAAATGTTTACATCTGCGCCTTGACGGCAGACCAGCAGCGCCGCATCGGCAGGGCCTTCGTGCGCCGCTTCCATGGCCGTCAAAAATTTATTTTTGGTTGCCTCTGAAACCTCGTGCCATTGCCCGGAATCGTCCCGATATTTTTCGTCAATTCCCCAAACACTGGAATTTGGCACACAAACTCCGGGCTGCGTTTGTTCCCGCATGGCTATATTACCCGCGACTCACAACCACAAGCATAGAAGCCTTTGGTTGCTCACGGCAATACAGCTTAACCGGTAAGAATACGAGGAGAGTCTTATCGAGCTCTGCAATTGACTGGCGGTAATCTTTTTCGAACGTCCGCTTTGCGTGATCACCAGTACGGACGCTTGCCGATTTATTTCTCGAATGCGCGCGGCTTGCCATTTCGCCTGCGATTGGTTCGCGCCCACGATCTCCAGCACGATGGATTTCTCTGGCTTACCGCGGTAATACCCGGTGGTGGGTTGCAGTGTGAAGGTCTCAAATTGTTTGGCGATGGCGCGCACAATCGTGGCTCGCCGTTTGTCCTCGGTGTAAACGCGATGAATGGTCTGGCGCCTCATTGCACCAGCCCAAGCTCGATGGAAGTTAACTCTGTCTGTGTAATTGCATCCGCAGGTGCGGGATAGCCTATCAGAAATGTAACGGGAGCCAACCTGCCAGATTGCTCCCCAATCTGCCACACATAATTTTTTGCTTTCACTTGGGCGGCTAAAAGGGACAGTTCTTTTTGTGAGTAGGCGCGCATGCAGGAAACGACTCCATCAAAAAACAGCACAAAAGGTATTACCGGAATAATGTAAGTCCAGAATAATCTCGAGATCCGAACCGGGCGCGCGAATGGCGCGGTTAAAAATCCCGCCAGTGGCATCAGCACCGTCAATAAAATATTCAGCGGATCACGCTTGGCGGCTTCAAACACTCCGATCCCCTGACCGTCGTCCGCGGCATTCTGCAATATGGCTACGGCTTCATTGGGTGTGAAATGATGAAACGAAGTGAAAATCGTCCGAAATCCCGACAGTTCGCGAGGCAGCGACGCGGCCTCTGCGAATCCATCATAAAACGTGATCTGGCCGCCAGTCTTTTGCCGCGCATTCTCAAACGCCGTAACATTCGGATACTTATCGGTCAAACAAACTTCAACACCGCGCCCACTACCAACACGCAGCAAGCGGTACAGCCATAACCACGGTCCGCCGCCGCCGGAACATAGATCTACAATCCGTTCCGCTCCGCTGGCTTCCACCGCTTTATTTAGTAATGGAACGATCGGCCGGTAGATCCCGCCTAAACTTAAAATAAATTGCAGCGCGTCCGTAACCCCGTCGCGAAGACTCTTCGGAAACCATTCCTGATCGTGAAACTCAAAAAAGCGCGCTCCTCCAAAACTCCGTCCCTTACATATGAACTTTTCAACATCAATTGTTTCATTTGCAGCAGTGCTTAGCGGACCGATCGAAATGGTGGTCATGTGTTCTTAATCCCGATGGGTGGAGTGGCTCTTTGCAATCTTTCTTCAGCCGGCGTTCTGCGAGCAGTTCTTGGATGCTATCAGAAGGTTCTAAGGGTTCAAGCCTTTGAGAGTCGGAGGTCAGTTCTACCAGAAGTGTTAACTGCAAATAAACAGCGTGTAATCTGTAAGATACGAGATATCGCGGCGTAACACATGTGTCAGTAGTGCAACGAGTTACTTCGAGTCTTTCTCGTGCATATGCTCGTGCTCTTCCTGTTCCTCTTTATAGACGGCAGGAATCCCCAAGCTGCCTTTGGGCGGGAGATGGCGGATGAAATTTACAATCTTCCACATCTCTTCGTCGCTTAGAATCCCTTTCCACGAAGGCATCCCGGAAGGATTGATGCCATTCTCAATAATCCATTTTAATTGTCCATCCTTATATTCCTGCACATCGGATGAGCTTAGAGAAGGAATCGGCGGCGACATTTTCTGTGCGAACGGTACTCCCGTGGCTTCACCATCCAGTCCGTGACAGATGCCGCAGTGATGCCCAAAATGTTCTTGTCCATCCTTGATATTTTCTGGCGTCGCTGGAATGGGGTTGGGAGTATTTTTTCCGCCAACGGTGATCTTGTGTTTCACGTCCTTGGCCATTTCACGTTCCATCGCTCCGGGTTTGCTAACACGGCAGCCGGAAAGAATCATGGCGCAGGCAATAACAATCGTTATTCCGATAGTGTTCATGAAGCGCACTCTACTAGACGCAACTAATGCCCGTTCGATGCTAGAGCCTTCTCGATGGCCGCCGTAACCTGTGGCGAATCTGGCGTGACGTCCGGCTCAAAGCGGGTAATGACCCGGCCGTCGGGACCAATCAGAAACTTCGTAAAATTCCATTTAATGTCCCCACCAGTTTGCGGATTCGCGGACTTGTCCGTCAGGAATTGATACAACGGATCTTTATCGCCGCCCTTAACCGAAACTTTCGACATCATCGGAAAACTGACGTGATACTTGGTGGTGCAAAATGTTTTGATTTCCTGATTTGATCCCGGCTCTTGCGCGCCGAAATTATTTGCCGGGATACCTACGATCACAAAGCCGCGATCTTTATATTTCTCGTATACCGTTTCCAGCGCCGAATATTGTGGCGTGAAACCGCAACGGCTGGCCACATTCACAAGCATCACGACTTTTCCCTTGTACGCCGCCAGAGGTGCTGTTTGGCCGTCGATGGAATTCAAAGTAAATTGGTACACCGTCTTATCCGCGGCCATTACGCTCGCCCCCAAAAGGAAAATGCAACAAAGCAACTTAATCATATTTCCTCCAACTATGTTTTTACTCCGTTGCGTCCGCGCCCGCAAATGGTTGCAGCGGTCCTGACTTTATCGCGAAGATTGCCGGCAATCGGTTATTGAGATGGGGCTGGCCCTGTTATAGACTCCGCAGGCCATTCGTTTATTCCATCCAGTCTGCACAAGGGGGTGCGATGCTGGCGGCAGCAATCGTGACGGTAACGCATCGCATTCTCGCTCCCACCGACCTGGTAATCATAGGAATTTATTTCGCTATTATTTTTGGCATCGGTTTTTATTTTGCCAAAAAGGGCCGAACCTCCGAGGACTATTTTCTGGCCAGCCGTAATATCGGTTGGTTCGCCATCGGCGCTTCACTTTTTGTTTCTAATATTTCCACCGAACATTTCATAGGCCTCGCGGGATCGGGCGCCACCTCGGGCCTCGCCGTCGGAGATTTTGAGTGGCTGGCCTGCATGATGTTGCTGCTGCTCGGCTGGGTGTTCGTGCCTTTTTACTTACGCTCCAATGTTTTCACCATGCCGGAATTTCTGGAGCGCCGCTTCAATCGCAATTGCGCAAACTATCTCGCCACGATTTCTGTGATTGCTTATATCTTCACAAAAATCTCCGTCCATCTTTATGCCGCGGGCATTGTGCTGGAGCGGGTGGTCGGCTGGAATCAATGGACCGCGGCCATCATTCTGGTGATCGCCACAGGGGTTTACACCATCGCCGGCGGCCTCGCTGCGGTGATCTACACAGATTTGGTGCAGACCCTGATTCTTCTCGCGGGCGCGATCGCGCTCACCTTAATCGGCCTGGACAAAGTTGGCGGATTTGCAGGCTTGCGCGCCGCGCTGCCCGACAGTTTTTTTCATATGATCAAGCCCGCTTCCGATCCGGAATTTCCCTGGACCGGCATCGTGTTTGGCGCGCCCATCTTGGGCATCTGGTATTGGTGCACCGATCAGGTAATTGTGCAGCGCGTTTTATCCGCGCGAGACGAAGGTCACGCCAAGGCCGGCACAATTTTTGCCGGATTCCTGAAAGTTCTTCCGGTATTCCTGCTCGTTTTGCCGGGTTTGATTTGTTATGCGCTGTATCCGCAATTGTTCACGGTGGTGGATGGCAAAGTCACCAACGGAGACATTGCCTTCCCCACGTTAGTTATCAATCTCTTGCCGACGGGGCTGGTGGGATTGTTGATCGCGGCCTTACTGGCTGCCTTGATGGGCGCCATGAGTTCTGTTTTTAATTCCGCTTCCACGATGGTCACGCTCGATTTTTATAAAAAGTTCCGGCCCACCGCGAGCGAAAAGCAATTGGTGAACTTCGGACGCATTGCTACCGGCGCCATGGTGCTGCTAGGACTTTTGTGGGTACCGTTCATTCATCTGCTCAGCGCGCAACTGTACATTTATTTGCAGAGCGTGCAGGCATACATCAGTCCGCCGATCGCGGTGTGCTTCATATTTGGGATTCTGTGGCCGCGGTTGAATGGCGAAGGCGCGATCAGTTCACTGCTGGTCGGTTTTGTTTTGGGCGCAGTGCGTTTTATTTTTGAAGTGCTGGACAAGACCAGGCACTACAACTCACCAACCTTGCGTTGGCTGGTGGACATGAATTTTCTTCATTATGCGGTGCTCATGTTCGTGGTGTGCGCCATGGTGCTGATCGCGGTGAGCATGATGTACCCCGCGCCGGAGCGAACGAAAATCGCGGGTTTAACTTTCGCAACGGTGGGAGACAAACTGGATACCACCGATCTGAAGGAAACGCCGCATCTGAAGCGCGAGACGCCCGCGGAACATCGGCTGAACCTGGCCTTTACTCTGGTGCTGATTGCCACGGTGTTTGGTTTATGGATTTATTTCCACTGACACCGCGCCCGAGAAAATGAGATCAACATCCATCGTCGCGATGCGGCCTAACGTCACGCAGGAAGATGCCGTTCGCGAATTTTCCAGCCGCGGGCTTTCGTCCATGTACTGGAGAATGACAGCAGGCCGTTTGCAGCGAATCGCTGATGCCTACGTGCCCTATCAATTCTTCGAAGTCAGTTATGTAATGGCGCGAGCGCCGCAGACGCGCTTGTTCGCGATGGACATGGTAGACGGTTCACTCGATCTGTTTGAGTTTTCGCAATTGCCTAGCCGTCAGCAATTGGTAACGAGGGATACGCGCAACCGCGTCGAGCCATCGTTGTCAGCGGGCGCTGCCGATGAGTTGCTGCGCGCAAAGGCTCTCCGGATTGTTTTTCAACAAGGTTTTTTCAAGGTGCGCGAGGCCTCGTTGCATTTTTCCCGCAAACCGGACATCGTGCATCTACCTTATTGGCTCGGCTTTTATGCTCTCGGCGGAATTGTTCGTTGCCGGGTGATGGACGCGGTGCGCCGCCGCGTTGAAGGCGCCAAGGCATCGGCATTTTTTGAACAGTGGTTAACTGCTTGAACCATACTGCCGAGCAAGCGATAAAATTCATTCCGCCTGCGGATCTACTTTTTTCTGGAGAGCTTTCTATGCCAGCCTTCGCGCGACGTATCTTGGTGGGTTTTTTGTTTGGCGCGATTCTTGGCGCGGGAAGCAATGCGCAGGGCTGGCATCATCTCGGGAATGTCCAACACGTCGAAGTGTTACCGGATGGCGCAGAACTGACTGCGGGCGCCGCAAAAGTTCGCATTACTGCTTTTCGCGATGGGGTGGTGCGCGTGCGAGTGGCGGCCCAAGGAAAATTCCCCGAGGACTTTTCCTGGGCGGTGATTCAGTCGCCGCAACCTCCCGCGGTTAAAGTTCAAGACGGGCCGAAAGAAGTACGCATCAGCGCGGGCGATGTGAATGTGGTAGTGAGCAAGTCGCCGCTGCTGATCAATTTTGTGGATTCAACCGGCAACGCGATTCTCGAGGACCAGCCGACGCTACCTATGGCATGGGATGGCGACAGCGTGCACATATGGAAGCGCATGCCCGCGGATGAAAATTACTTTGGCTTGGGTGACAAGGCCGGCCGCATGAATCGCCGGAACCGTTCTTTTACCATGTGGAACACCGATGAATTTGGCTGGCAGGAATCCAGCGATCCTTTATACAAAACGATTCCGTTTTTTATCGGGATGCGAAATGGCGCGGCGTATGGATTGTTTTTCGACAACACCTATCGCAGCAGCTTCGATTTTGGAAAAGAATCGGCGGATTATTTTTCGTTCGGAGCTGTGGGCGGGGAGCTGAATTATTATTATTTCTCCGGCCCGGAACCGAAAAAGATTATTGCGAATTACACCGCGCTGGTGGGACGCGCTCCTTTGCCTCCGCTTTGGACCCTGGGATTTCAGCAAAGCCGCTATAGCTATTATCCGGAAGCGCGCGGGCGCGAGATTGTCGCGATTTATAGGCAAAAGAAAATCCCGCTGGACGCAATTTATTTTGACATCGATTACCAGCAGGGATACGCGCCGTTCACCGTAAACCGGCAATATTTTCCAACGTTTGAAAAGATGATCTCTGATTTTCGCTCGCAGGGCGTACGCACCGTGCTGATCACCGACCTGCACATCAAAAAAGATCCGAATCCCGCTTACACGCCATATGCATCTGGAATGCAGGGGGACGTCTTCGTCAAAAACCCTGACGGCAGCGTTTTCGTCGGTCCGGTGTGGCCGGGCGACAGCGTATTCCCGGATTTTACGCTAACGAAAGCCAGAGACTGGTGGGGCGAACAATATAAGGATTTTGTGAGCATGGGCGTGGCGGGTTTCTGGAACGACATGAACGAGCCCTCGGTGTTTCAGCGCGCGGACAAGACTATGCCGCTAGACACGCGGCACCGCCTGGATGACGGAACCTCGCGCGATCACCGCGCCATTCATAACGTGTATGGAATGGAAAACGTGCGCGCCACGTTTGACGGCTTGCGTAAATTGCAGCCGAATGAGCGGCCGTTCGTCTTAACACGCGCGGCGTATTCCGGAGCGCAGCGCTATGCGGCCACGTGGACGGGAGATAACAGCAGCACCTGGAACCATTTATCGATGAGCACCCCAATGCTTTTGAGCATGGGAATTTGCGGGTATTCGCTGGTAGGGGATGACATCGGCGGATTTGCCGGAACGCCGCCTGCCGATTTGTTGACACGCTGGATTGAGGTGGGAGCGTTTAATCCCATTTATCGCGACCACACCGCAAAAGGTACAGCCGATCAAGAACCGTGGGTGCACGGACCGGAGCAGGAAATGATTCGCCGGCGGTACATTGAGTTGCGTTACCAGCTGCTGCCTTATATTTATACCGGCATCGAAGAGATGACGCGCAGCGGTATACCTTTCATGCGGCCATTGTTTGTGGAGTATCCGCAAGCAAAGATGGAAGGTGACGATCACAATTTTCTGTTTGGGCATGATTTATTTGTGGCTCCCGTCGATACGGAAATGTTGGACGCCAAAGATTTTCATCTGCCGCCCGGCGATTGGTACGATTTTTGGACGAACATGAAAGTAGCGGGCCAGGCCACCCATCTGGTATTGCATCCTCAACTAGACGAAATGCCGCTATACGTTCGCGCTGGAGCGATTGTGCCGATGCAGGCGGTAGTGCAGAGCACGTCGGACACTCCGAGCGGCGGATTAAAATTGCGCGTATATCCCGGGGACGATTGCCGAGGGTCGCTGTACATGGATGATGGACATTCTTACGCGTATCAGAAAAATGAATTTCTACGCATTCAATATAGTTGCCAGGTGGCGGGGAATTCTGTGACGGTGAGCAGCAAAGTTGAGAACGGCACATTTCAACCGTGGTGGAAGAGCGCCGATGTCACGGTGTACGGAGTTGCGTCAGCGCCGAAACAAGTGCGAATCGGGGATCAGGATACGAGGGATTTTCGCTACGACAATCAAATGCACGCGGTCATATTGACGGTGCCGGGCGCGGCCAGAGAGTGGTCGCTGCAGCTCAATTACTGACCACGCGGAAACAAAAATGTCGGCGCGCCGACATTTAAACTAATACTTTAATTATTCAGTAACTATAACCAGCGTCCGAATGGCGCGCGTTCGAATGACTTCAGAAATTGTCGGCGCCGCCGTTCGAAGGACAAAGGTCAATCTGCGATTTCTGCCATGATTAATCCAGTAGAAAAATCGTAAGGGATTGAGGCGGCATCGCCAATTCCAGCTGGCTGTCGGCGATTCTTCCACGCGCTTCGCCGAGCAGGGTAGTAAGTCCGGCGGCGTCTTGCGCCGGCGTATCTTTCAAAGGAATTTTAAGCTGACGAGATTCTTCGGAGTTGTTAAACGCGACGATTACTTTTTCTTCTTCGGAGTCGCGCTCAAAAGTGTATGAGGAATCATCGGAGGCCAAGTGCCATAGCCGGCCCTGCGCAAGTACGGGGTGTTCGCGGCGCAAACGCAACAATGTCTGAACATACGAGAATATTTTTTGTTGTTGTGGCGTGCGGCCATCCGCGGTGAAGGCGTTGCTGGAGTCGTTGTTCCAGCCGCCGGGGAAATCATGGCGATTGTCCGGATCGGCGCCGCCGGGCATACCAATCTCGTCGCCGTAATAGAGCTGCGGAATTCCGCGCAGGGTGAGCGTCAATCCGTAGGCCAGCTGCAGGTTTTTAAATCCTTCATCCTGAGAATGCCCTGCGGCGTTCGAAGTGGCGCTGGAGAGACGCACAACGTCGTGATTGCCAAAGAAGGTGACGAGCGAATCGGGGCGGTTGTACAGGGAATCGTGACGCAGGATCTCGGCAATTTGGCCTGCCGGCGCTTTGTGCTGTAACACGCCGCGAAGAGTGAAGTACAGGGGAAAATCGAAGAGCGTAGTTACGCCAGAATCGATGCCGTCGTAGCGTCTTTGTCCACCCATAAAAAATGAAGTGACGCTGGGATCGGGGTGAAACACTTCGCCGACGGTGGTGAGGTTGGGATACAGGCGGCGTAACGCGAGATGCCAGGCGGCCCAGAACCTGCGCGCAACATATGGAAATGTATCGAGGCGGTATCCGTCGAGCCCGGTCGTTTCCGCCCACCAGATACTGTTCTGGAAAAGATATTGCGCCACGACAGGATTTTCGGTGTTGAGATCGGGCAATACATTCACAAACCAGCCTTGAGTAAGATTTTTTGAAAGCCTCGGAGGGGCGTGCGGGTCCACGAGCGTTTCAAAGGAATCGTTCGTGGAAGGCTGATTGTTTTTTCCGTAGAAAGCCCTATCAAGCGGCGTGTCGGAATTGGTATGTTGCGCCGATGTTCCGTGAAACCAATCGGGCAAGGGCGGATTTTTTACCCACGGGTGATTTGGGCCGACGTGATTGATGACCGCGTCGAACAAAATTTTCATTTGTTGCTGGTGGGCTGCGGCAACTAGCTGCTGGTAGTCATTTATGGTGCCCAGATGTGGATCGACCGCGTATAAATCCACTGCGCCGTAGCCGTGATAATCCTGTGGCGCGCCATTTTTCAGGATGGGGGTGAGCCACAGAGTGGTCACGCCCAAGTCCTTCAGATAGGACAAATGTTCGCAAATGCCGCGCAAGTCGCCACCGTGATAGGCGCGAGGATTTGCGCGGTCATAGGAATTGGGGGCGTCAGCAGGCTGATCGTTGGTGGGATCGCCGTTCGCGAAGCGGTCCGGCATGATGAGGTAAATCACGTCCGATTGCGAAAGGCCGTGAAATTTTCCGGCGGTTGGGCCGCGCGAGGCCAGCGGCAATTCAAAGGAAGTTTTTCCGGCGGGAGTGGTGATGCGGCAGACCGCGGTGCCGGATCTGGTGTCGGTGGCAATTTTCAGCCATACAAATAAATAACTTCCGGCGGCGGCTGACTGGGTATGCGTGACGGTGAGAGTTGGAAGATTACAGGCAACTTCGTTAGCTTGCAGGTTGTGGCCGGAGATCAGCAACATGACTTCGGACGATAAACCGATCCACCAAGTTGGTGGCTCAACTTTGGTGACGGAGGGTTCAATTCCAGTTTTGTCTTGTGCCGGGTTTTGCGGAGCAGCAGCGCTAGCGCTAGGTGAAAGAATCAATGCGCAGGACAAGGCGACCAAGAGTAGAAGATTAAATGGATGGTAAGGATAAAATCGAAAATAAAACCTAAAACTAACCCAAGACCCAGGTTCATACCTCAACTGCGAACCCGGGGCACCCGGCGTGCTGATTAAGGTTTGAGACGGGATAATACGGCGAGGGCAAAATTTCTTCACGCCGGAAGGATAGGAAAAAACTGGGGTTAATGCCAGCGGCTATTCGAGTGAGCGGGATACTAACGCGACTGAGATGGTTTCTTTTTTCGCGGTTTTGTTTCGGGCATCGGCTTGAATTTTAAGTATCCGAAGCGGTCGGGGACGTGGAAGTTTGGTTGAGGAGTGTTGGTGGACTGCCAGGAAGAATAAAAGCGTGGCTCGGTCGGTCCTTCGACGCGAAAGAAATTGGCGCGCCAGACCGCAACGGGGGCGAAAGTTTGCGTGAGGCTCTTCATGGGGATGGCCAATTCGGCGGTCCATGTTTTTTTAGGTTCATCGATAAATACGCGGCGTTGCAGGCCGCTTTTTATGTGTTGAAGCGCTCCGTCTGCAATTTCCAGATCGATCCAAAAGCCGTTGGGGCTTACCTCGAATTCTTTGTAGCGGCGCGGTTGTTGCGGATCAGGTTGCAAGAAAACTTCGGCGACATCGCGGTCCCACAGCTTATCGCGGCGGCCGCCAGCATCGGCGTCATCAAAGACGGTGATGCAACGAAAACGAGCGACAAATTTCACATACAGAAATTCGGACGTCCAGAGGAGGCGGACTTCGGTCTGGCGATGCGGATCGGGATTTTTTCCTTGCCAGTCACTGTCGAAGAGCACGGGGCTTGCGGTGCGCCACGCTTTGCAAGGCGGAAAGGCAGCGGCATCGAGTGAGCCACGGAAGGCCGCCGCGACCGCTGTATTGGAAAGTGCTTTGGAGGACGGGGCGAACCTTTTGCGCACGGGCTAGTTTTTGTCCCCTAAAAGCGTGGAATTGCCATGCTAGCATCGGTTGTTCCTGTAACTTGGCGAAATTAATCGGGGAATGTGGGGAGTAGGTATGATCGAGTCAGTCACGGACGATTATTCGACAAAACGAGCCAGGCAGGCGCCGGACGAATTCAAGCACATCAAATTTAAGGTGGAGGGGAACGTGGCGCGGCTGACGTTGAGCCGGCCGGAGCATAATCTCCTCAATGAAGCGATGCTGCGAGAGCTTTCCGATGGCGTTAGCGTGGCGGGCGATCGCGAGGACGTAAAACTGATTGTGCTGGACTCTGCTTGCAAAGTGTTTTGCGGCGGAATTGACCTTGGAGAATACACATCGCAGCGCGTGTTTCAGATGCTGGATGCTTTTCACGCGGCGTTCGCGGGGATGCTGGAAGTGGGCAAGCCGGTGATTTGCGTGGTGAACGGTCCGGCGATCGGAGGCGGCGCGGAGCTTGCGGCCTTTGGTGATTTTGTGATCGCCACGCCGAAAGCGCGCTTTGCGCAACCGGAAATTTCTATCGGAGTGTTTCCGCCGCTGGCTTCCACGATTTTGCCATTTCTGGTCGGGCCGAAGGTGGCGTTGGAGTTGGTGTTAACGGGCGAGCCGGTTACTGCGGAGCGCGCGTTGGAACTGGGGTTGATCAATCGGCTGGTGCCGGAAACGCAGTTGCAGGCGGCGGTATCCGATCTGATTCATCGGATCGGCAGCCATTCGGGGCCGGTGTTGACGATGGCCAAAAAAGCGATTCTTGGCGGGATGGGGATGTCGCTGAAAGATGGATTGAAAAATTCCATGAATATTTTCCTGAATGAATTGTACCGATTGGAAGATTCACAAGAGGGCTTGCGGGCTTTGGTGGAAAAGCGGAAACCGACTTGGAAGAATCGCTGACACATTTGCACGCTGCTGAGGTTGAAAAGGGAAGGCGCGATAATTCGAGGAGCGGTGATTTGTTGACGCGTTGACACACCTGCGATGCGCGACATACACTCGATTTTCAATTTGCAGGCATGGGCAGCGGGGAAGGCCGTGAAAATCGGCCGCGGTCCCGCCACTGTAAGCGGCTGAAAAAGCCGTAAGCCAGGCTACCCTCCGATGCCGCAGAGGCTGCGCGTTCTTCGCGAGAAAGAGCGCTGCGAGTGCCCCGGTTTCTCGCGGGGCATTTTTTTTTGGGCTAAATTGTTTCGGCGAAGGACGATAGAGAATTGCATCACACCAAGCGATTCGGGCTGATAAATATTGCCGGGATGTTGTTGCCGCTACTGCAGGCGGTGATTGCAACGGCGCCGGTGATATGGGCCCAGACTGCTTCAACGGCCTCAACGACTTCATCTGTGCAAAATGGCGCGCCGGCACAAACTTTTCGAGAGGTTGTCGACGAAACGGGCAGAACGGTGCGGATTCCACAACCGGTGACGCGCATCGTTTCGCTGGCGCCCAGCTTGACGGAAACGATTTATGCGCTGGGATTGCAGGACCGGCTGGTGGGCGACACGGACTATTGCGATTACCCGCCGGAGGCGCAGAAGAAGCAGAAAGTTGGGGGCGCGATCAATCCGAGTTTAGAAGTGATCGCGCATTTGCGGCCGGATGTGGTGCTGGTGACGCGGCACTTGAACACTTTGGATACGGTGCATTCGCTGGATGCGTTGGGGATTCCTTCTTACGCCACCGATCCGCGAAACGTGGATGAGATTGTGGCTTCGGCGAAAAGGCTTGGGGATGTGCTTGGAGCATCGGAGGCGGGGGCCGCGCTGACGGAGGAGTTGCAACGTCGGCTGGATGTTCTGCGGCAGAAGATTGGGGCGCTGCCGCCGCGTCGCGTGTTGTTTGTAGTGTGGACCGATCCGCTTATTTCGATTGGCAAAGATACGTTTATTGCTGATGCGTTGCGACGGGCGGGGGCGGTTTCGATCATAGATTCCAAGCAGGATTGGCCGCAGGTGAATCTGGAGGAAGTCGCGCACTTGCAGCCGGAAGTTTTGGTTTTTGCCGATTCACATGGGGAAACGACGGCACAACATCTGGATGTGCTGGCGACCCGGCCGGCGTGGCGAATTTTGAATGCGGTGCGGGATCGAAACTTTGCGGTAATCAGCGAAGCGGTGAACCGTCCGGCTCCGCGCATCGTGACGGCGATTGAAGAGCTGGCGGAGAAACTACATCCCGAGGCGTTTGTGGAGAAACCGGCAGCGGACAAGTTGAGTGGAAATACGGTTCTGGATGCGAAGTGTTTATGCGCCCGCTAACTATCCAGCGGTTATTTTTGCAGTGCGCGGCGCTGGCGGGAATTTTGTTTGTGGTGGTGATTATTGCGTTGAAGGCCGGCGCGGTGGAGGTTTCGTTATTCGCGCTGGGGCGCGATTTGATCCGGGTCATCGTGCATCATGGTAGCGAGATCAAGAGCGATTACGGATTGATCGTGATGAACATTCGCCTGCCGCGAATCTTGCTGGGAATTTTTGTGGGCGCATCGCTGGCGGTGGCGGGGACGGGATTTCAAGCGTTGTTGCGGAATCCGCTGGCGGATCCTTATGTGTTGGGCGTATCGAATGGGGCGGCGCTGGGCGCGATTCTGGCGCTGCTGGTTTCGCCGCATTTGGCGTTGTTGCCCGCGGTGGCGGATTTGCTCACTCCGCTGGGAGCGTTTTTAGGAGCGACCGCAACGATTGCCGCGGTTTATTTCCTGGGGCGGCGCGAAGGGCAAATTGACAGCACTACGCTGCTGCTTGGAGGCGTGATTACCGGCTCATTTCTTGCGGCCATCATCATGTTTCTGATGACTTCCGAAAGTGGAAGCAATTTGCGCGGAATGGCGTATTGGTTGATGGGCAATCTTTCGACGTCGCTGCAACCCAGCGTGTATTGGATTTTGTGGCTGGGATTTCTGTTGGGAGCCGGAGCGATTTACACTACAGCTTCGGATTTAAATTTACTTTTGTCGGGCGAAAAAGAAGCGATGCATCTGGGCGTGGATCTTCCGCGGGTGCGGCTGGTGGTGTATATCGCGGCGTCGCTGCTCACGGGACTGGCAGTATCGGTGAGCGGATCGATTGGATATGTGGGGTTGCTGGTGCCACACGTGATGCGCCAGATATTTGGATCGGATCATCGCGTTTTGCTGCCGACGGCCGCGTTCGGCGGGGCGATCGCGGTGGTGATTGCGGATACGATCGGGCGCATAGTGGTGCCTCCCGCTGAGTTGCCGGTGGGAGCGATGACGGCGTTGGCAGGGGCGCCGCTTTTTATTTATTTGTTGCGCAGGAGAATGGCGTGAGCACGGTTGCACGCCCGACTGCAATGGGAGCGTTGCGTTCGCCGGGGGAAGCATCGCGCGCGAATAACGATGTGCGCTTGAGCGTGGAGCAGGTGAGTTATGCGTACTCGCCTAATCCCACGCAGGCTCCGCTGTTTACTTTGGAGGCGACCAGCTTTCAGGCACGCGCGGGCGAAATTGTGGCCATTCTGGGGCCGAACGCCAGTGGCAAATCGACGTTGCTGAAATTGATCGCTGGGACGCTGGAGCCGCTTTCGGGGAAAGTATTGCTGAGTGGCTTTCCGACACACTCGCTTACGGCGCGAACCCGCGCGCAACGGATTGCCATGGTACAGCAGGAAAGTCAGCTGCTTTTTCCGGCGCGTGCATGGGAATTTGTGCTGCAGGGGCGGCATCCGCACGGGCGAGCATTGCGTTTTGAAAGTGCGACGGACATTGCGGTAGCCAGAAACGCGCTGGCGCAGGTGGGCGCCGCACAATTGAGCGACCGCTGGATGGCGGAGCTGTCTGGTGGCGAAAAGCAGCGAGTAATTCTGGCGCGGGCATTGGCCCAACAGCCGCTGCTTTTATTGCTAGATGAGCCGACGCTGCATCTGGATATCGCAGCGCAGGTGGATTTGTTGCACGGATTGCGGCACCTGGCGGTGGAAAATCGCTACACCGTCATCGTGGTGACGCACGAGCTGAATCTTGCGGGGGAATATGCGAACCAGGTGGTGCTGATTCAACGAGGCAAGTGTTTGCGTGTTGGGCCGCCGGGAGTTGTGTATCAGCGGGAATTGCTGGAGCAGGTTTTTCAGACGCCGCTGAGCGTGGAGCTGGGGCCGTCGGGCAGGCCGCGTGTGAATGTGGTGGCCGACCGAGAAAGCCGATAGAGTTTCGCAACAAAGATTTTGCGGCTGCGATTTCACGACTAAGATTTCGCAGAAGGATTTGCAATGGGATTTCGCAACTTTGTGCAACTTAGCACCGCGGCGTTGCTGCCGCGGCAATCGCGTCACCCAATAGCGGGCATTGCCCCACCACAATCACCGCGGATTTCGCGCTCGGGAAGACGGTTAGTTGAGGGATTTTTTCTTTAACTAAATAAGCCGTCGCCGCCGCGCGACTGTAAGGCGGAATTTAGGTTTCCGGCCACTGCAGCGAGTTGCTCACGTTTTATATGGGCGCCGATGCGGGAAGGCCTGGAGCCGGTAGAGCCGCCAAGCCAGGAGACCGGCGAAATCCGCAACCTGCGTGAATGTTCTTCGCGCAGGCCAACCTTCAGAGCTCCCGCGCGAGAGGGAGTGGAGGATGAAATGAAACTACGTGGACTTCTTCGGTTTTCTATTCTGCTATTGGTTTTTCTGAGCTGCGAAACTTCCTCACTGGCCCAAAATAATTCCGGTGATGCTGCGATTTCCGGGACGATTGTGGATGCTACCGGCGGCGCCGTTGGCGGCGTGGTGGTGACCGCGACGCCTGAAGGACAGGCAGGGCAGGTTGCGGCATCGGCGAGTTCGAAGGCGGACGGCACTTATAGTTTGGAGATTCCTGCGGGGAGATATCGGGTGCGGTTCGCGCGGCCGCCGTTTAGATCGCTGGAGGAGGTTGTTGAAGTGGGCGCGGGAGAATCACGCGTTTTGGGCGAGCGGCTTACGCTCGAACGGTTGTCTTCCAATGTGGTGGTGACTGCGCAAGCTGAGCCGACTTTGTTGGAGCAAGCTACGGCGCCGGTGTCGATTATTTCGCGGGAGGAAATGGAGGCGCGTCAGACGGTAGATCTTCCGAGCGCATTGCTATTCGTGCCTGGTATTGCCGTCGGGCGTACAGGCGCTGAAGGTGGCACCGCTTCTGTTTTTCTGAATGGCGGTAATTCCAATTTTACTAAAGTGCTGGTGGATGGCACGCCGATCAATCCGCCGGGTGGAGCCGTGGATTTTTCCAGCTTGACGCTGGACAACATCGATAAGGTTGAAATTGTGCACGGCGCGGAAAGCGCTATATACGGCACCGACGCGGTTTCTGGTGTGATTCAACTATTTACGCACCGGGGGGAGACGCGCGTTCCGGAGGTGAGCGTTTTTGCGGAAGGCGGAAGTTTTTCTACTGGGCGCGGGGGCGGTGAGGTTGCTGGAGTGCTTGGGAATTTTGACTACTCGGCGGCCAGCTCTTATTTGGAGACCGACGGACAGGGCCCGAACGACAGTTTCATCAATCGCACGCTCTCGGGCAATTTTGGTTATAGGTTTAGTGAGACGAACCACCTGCGGCTGACGGTGCGCAACAACACCAGCGACGCGGGCATCCCGGGACAAACGGTATTTGAACCTCCAAGCCTGCATCAGAAATATGACCAACGAATTTTCAGCGCTAACGGGCGGTGGGATTTTGCGAGCGGCAAGCATTGGCATCACGAAATCAGCGGCGGCGAAATGTACACGCGGCAGCACAATGACAATCCGATTCAGAGTTTTTTTGCCGCCGACCCGAATGTGTTCTGCCCGCAAGCGAATCCTACGGCGGTGCCTACGGCGGAATTTTGCGACTTTACGGGGGACAGCCGATTTGAGTACAACCGCGCCAATGTGAGCGCGCAGAGCAGCTATCTGCTGACCAATTTTGGTGCGACTGCGGGTTACGAATATGAAGTGGAGAACGCGTTCCTATCCACTGTAAACGTGAACCATGCGCGTCGGAATAATCAGGCGGGGTTTCTGGATTTTCGTTACCGGCCGCTGCGGCGAGTGTCGCTGAATTTCGGTGGCCGCGCGGAAGCCAACGCTAATTTTGGAACGCGAGTGGTTCCGCGGATTGGCGGTTCGGTGGTGGCGCGATATGGCATTGGGCTGGTTGGTGACAGTTTGTTCCACGCATTTTATGGACAGGGAATCAAAGAGCCGCGCTTTGATCAGACGCTAGGGGATAATTTCGGGGATTTTGGTAACCCGGCGTTGAAACCCGAATCAAGCAAGACCTATAGCGCGGGGATCGAACAAAAGCTGTTGAATAATCGGGTGCGGCTGACGACGGATTATTTCTACAACAGCTTCTACAACATTGTGAGCTTTGCATTTTGTCTGCCGGATGCGACGAACCCGACGGGCAATAGTTGCGCCGTGATCATTCCGGGCGCACCGGCTACTGGTTTTGGATTTTTCTTTAACACGGATCGGGCGTTGGCGCGGGGGATCAGCGTAAGCGGTGAATCCAAATTCACTCGCTGGCTTAACGTGGCGGGAAATTACACGTATGACGATACCCGCGTGCTACTGGCGCCAAACGCTTTCGATCCTTCCGAACTACCGGGGAATCATCTTATACGGCGCCCGGTGAATTCTGGATCGCTCACGCTGAATGGGCAGTGGCGCCGGGTGGGTGTGACCATTGGCGGGTACTTCACAGGAGTACGCACGGATTCGGATTTCCTGGGACTCGGGCTTACGAGGAATCCAGGGTACGCGCGTTTTGATATTGCGGGGCACTATGAATTAGGTCACGGCGTTTTGTTGTACGCCCGGGCGCAAAATGTTTTTGATAAGCAATATCAAGACGCGCTCGGGTATCCGGCGCTCGGACGCGACGCACGCGTTGGCGTGCGTTATACGTTCAAGGGTAGAGATTGATGGACGAGTGCGAGCCGGTTCTTTTTTGCTGGAGCGGCGGGAAAGACAGCGCGATGGCGCTGCATGCGCTGGTGCAGGATCCACGGGTGAGAGTAGTGGCGTTACTCACTACTGTGACTGAAGGCTATGACCGCGTCAGCATGCATGGCGTCCGGCGGGAACTGTTGCAGCGGCAAGCGGAGAGTATCGGGCTGCCGCTGCACGAGGTGTTTATTCCTCCGCAATGCATAAATTCGATTTATGAAGCACGCATGGAAGCGGCGCTGCGCACACATTTTGAAAATGGGATACGCAAAGTCGCATTTGGCGACATTTTTCTGCAAGACTTGCGCGCTTACCGGGAGAAAAATCTCGCGCGGATCGGGATGACGGCGTTGTTTCCGATCTGGAAGCGGGATAGCCGCGAGCTGATCGAGTCCTTTCATGCGCACGGGTTTCGTTCGATTGCTGTTTGTGTGAATCCCAAGGTACTGGATCGGAATTTTGCGGGGCGAGAGTTGGACGCTTCGTTCTTCGCGGATTTGCCAGCGCATGCGGATTGCTGCGGGGAGAACGGGGAATTTCATACTTTTGCTTTCGATGGACCGATCTTCAAAGATGCGGTGCGTTTTCGCGTAGGCGAGCGGGTTGAACGAGATTCGTTTGTTTTTTGTGACCTCTTAATGGAAAGGGAAGGGCAGATATATGAATCCGCAAGCAGCAAAGGATGAAGAAACTATATTTCGCACGCTGTTGATCGTGGGGATGATTCTTTTCGCGGCGATCCTTCGCATCGTTCCGCATCCCTGGAATCTGACTCCGGTGGGCGCCATGGCGCTGTTTTCGGGTGCGGTGATACGGAATCGCGTGATGGCGTTTGTGTTTCCGTTGCTGGCGATGCTGGCAGGGGACTTTTTTATCGGCTTTCACATTTTGATGCCGGTGGTTTACGCCAGTTTTGTGATCAGCACGGCTATCGGATTTTGGCTGCGAGAGCGTCGCAGCGTAGTGCGTCTCGGTGGAGCTGTACTGCTTGGCGCGATACAGTTTTTCCTGATCACCAATTTCGGTGCGTGGATGTTTTTAAATTCCTATCCCAAGACATTTGCAGGCCTGATCACTTGTTACGTGGCCGGCGTGCCATTTTTCTGGAACACACTCGCGGGAGATGTGTGCTATTGCGCGCTTTTGTTCGGTGGGCTGTTTCTGGCGGAGAGAACGTACCCAGCGCTGAGGCGCAACGTTTCCGTAGTTTTCTAAGATCCTGTAACAAAACCCCCAACGGCATTCGTCGCGTGGGTGCCTTCGGGCCGATCACATGTCATTGACTGCAGCGCTCTGAGATGGCCATGAAAAGAGTTCCACGTTTTCTACGTTTCTTTCTCTGGGGCTTAATCGTCGTTGTTGCCTTGGGTGGTGTGCTGTTCGGCTACTTCGTCTACTCGCCTGCTCCTGAAGTTCCACGACTGTCCGGCACGCTGACCCAGGGGACCATCGAGGTGGGCGGACGGACACGGACCTACCTGACCTACGTGCCGCTGGGGTTGACGAAAGGAGCCCCGCTTGTCGTGGTCATGCACGGTTCGGGTCAAAACGGTGCGCAAACGCGAAAGTGGACGGGTTATGGGTTCGAGCGCCTTGCGGACGAAAAAGGCTTCGCGGTCGTCTATCCTGATGGGTACGAGGGCTACTGGAACGCGTGCAACATCGTCGGTGATTACAGCGCGAACAAGCTCAAAATCGACGACGTCGGATTCCTGACGGGGATGGTCGACAAACTCATCACCGAAGTCGGTGTCGCTCCGAGCCGCGTATTTGCAACGGGCATTTCCCGCGGCGGGCACATGGCGTTTCGCCTTGCGCTCGAAGCCTCTTCCCGCTTTCGCGCAGTTGCGGCAATATCGGCGAGCGTGCCAACGCCGGAGAACTTCAAGTGCGCGCCCTCAGGGCAAGGCACTTCTTCCGTCATGATCATGAACGGCACGAAGGATCCCATCAATCCGTTTGATGGTGGAGAGGTGACATTCCTCGGCTTGCTCAATCGCGGCAAGGTCCGGTCGTCGCGAGAGTCGGGTCAGTATCTTGCGGACCTCAACGACATGACCGGCAGGCCCGAAGCGAGCGAGACCCAAGTGGCCGATGGATTTCAAGTCGAGCGAGTCATCTGGCGCAACGAATCCAAAATTGAGGTGGAACTGGTTGCCATTCACGGCGGCGGGCATGGCATTCCTCAGCCTTACTGGCGCTATCCGCGATTATTAGGCCCAGCGCCCAAGGAACCGAACGGACCGGCAGTGATCTGGACCTTTTTCGAGCGACAGCGGCCATGAACCGCTACCGCCAGGGATAGCGGGTCACGCTCAAGTGCTCGGCATACCGGGGCTTCATCATCGTCCCTGCCAACGGCCATGCAAGGTAGAAAAAGAGTCGCACGATGTCTGAGGTATCCACGTTCACTTTCCTCGTCCATACCTTGAAGTGGCGTTCCTGCTGTGGCTCCTGATCATGGGCGCGAAGGAGTAGATCGTGACTTCGCCTTCGTACGCCTTGCCGAGGCTAAGATACTGTCAGTCAATTTGGGCATCAATCGGGCTAATTTCGTATACTTGCCCTACGCAGTGTGACTTACTGGGGCGGCGGGCTTATGGCATCTGACAATGCTCAATCGGCAACTACATCGGGACGGGAGCTGCAGCGGCGGGTTAATGAGCGGTTTGGGGTGCTTCCGAATTTCTTCCGGCTCTCGCCCGAGACCCCGGAGATCACCGAAAAACTGTGGGGATTTGTCGAAGCAGCCTATCTCGATAACCCGCTGCCCTCGGTTTTTAAGGAACGACTTTTCGTACACCTTTCACGCTTTTGTGCAGTCCGCTACTGCATCGCCCGCCACACCGGTTTCTTGATTGGACTTGGCCGTCCGGCCGGGGATAAGGATGCCGATGCTGAAAGCGTTGTGGAGGTGGTCAAGTTGCTGCGTCGGCCCATTCCACGTGGCGCGGAATTAGAGTCACGACTTTCGTTTTGCTCGCAATGTCCCGCGCCTCTTGTTGAAATGCCCACCGCCGACACGCAGATGGAAGAGGGGCTTTTTTCTCTTGCCAGTCACGTATTCTTGCAGACGGCGGACGCCCCGGAATGCCTTGAGGCACTGGAGCGATTGCTAGGCACTGTTCGACTGCAGTACCTGCTGCTTTTCCTGGCGTTCGTTCGCACAGCGCACTACTGGACTAGGGTTCATCCTGAAATCCAGTTTGAGGATGACATCAAGCAACTTCTTGCGACGCACGAGGCGTTAGCGAGTTGCATTATTGACGATCCGGAAGCCAGAACAGACAAAATCACTCAATCAATTTTGGACGAACTTCCCCTTTTGCGCCTGCAAGCCGATAAGGCGATCGGCTTGCTTGCCTCCATCGTGGATTCTTCCGATGATGCAATTGTCAGCAAAACTTTAGAGGGTGTCATTACCAGTTGGAACGGAGGCGCAGAGCGACTCTTTGGATACACAGCCAAAGAAGCCATAGGGCAGCCTATCACGATCATCATTCCCCTCGATCGCCGCAACGAGGAAACAAGAATCCTTGCGCGACTCCGTCAAGGCCAGCCGATCGAGCATTTCGACACCGTTCGCGTGCGAAAAGATGGCACTAAAGTTGAGATATCACTGTCAATTTCTCCCGTCAGAGACGCGGCAGGAAAAATCATTGGCGCTTCGAAAATAGCGCGCGATATCAGCGGGCGTAAGCGGATCGAGCGTGAATTGTCCGAAAGCGAACAACGTTTCCGCACACTTGCTGATGCGCTCGATACTCAAGTGCAATTTCGAACTCAAGAGCTGCGGAGGCGAAACGCGGAGATCCTTCTGCAGTCGGATCAGCTTCGAGACCTGTCAGGAAGATTGATGCTTGCTCAGGATGAGGAACGCCGGCGCATTTCCCGTGAACTGCACGATAGCGCTGGCCAGCATCTGGCTGCGTTAGGGATGGGCCTGGCGCGAATCGAGGATGACGCGAAGCGCGACCCTGCGCGATTATCCAAAAGCATCAAAGATGCCCAGGATTTAATTCAGGATCTGACTCGGGAGATACGCACCACGTCTTATCTTTTGCACCCACCAATGCTCGACGAGAGCGGACTGTCGTCTGCACTTTCTTGGTACATACAGGGTCTGGCGGAACGCAGCGGCCTTAGTATTGAGCTGAATATTGCCGAGGATCTTGAAAGGCTTGCTCCGGAATTAGAACTCGCCATATTTCGTCTCGTGCAAGAATGCCTGACAAACATTCATCGCCATTCAGGAAGCAAAACTGCGGTTATTCGTATCGCCCGTGAAGCTAACAAGATTTATGCGGAGGTTCAGGATCACGGTAAGGGAATTTCGCAAGAACGATTGGCAGAGATTCAATCCAAAGGAGCCGGAGTCGGAATTAGGGGAATGCGAGAGCGTGTGCGCCAGTCTCATGGCGAATTGACTGTTGATTCTAATGCTCTGGGTACAAAAATCACCGCTACTTTCGCGGCCGAGGCACCCGCGGCCAAGGAACCGACTAGGCTTTCGCGACACGGCATCGCTTGATCGATTCACGAGATCGGACGGCCTGAAGTGAGCCACGCTTCATCGGGATGAAAAACTGGAAAACGTTCCGTCGGCCCCGATCTGTACGATCTATCGCCATCTATCACGACATCCTTAACCAAATCAGTTGAGCGGCATGTGCCATTCGGTTATGATTCGCGCAAGAGGTAGGTAATTGGGAAGGAGATCTTCCCATTCCGGACCGGACACAATCCCTAGACTCTCTGATCGGGCTCGAGTTCTCCCACTACCGCATCATCAAGAAGCTGGGCGGTGGGGGCATGGGTGTCGTCTACGAGGCCGAAGACACCCGCCTGCACCGTAAAGTTGCGCTGAAATTCCTACCCGACAACCTAGCGAAGGATACGCAGGCACTAGCGCGTTTTCAGAGAGAGGCGCAGGCAGCGTCGGCCTTGAACCATCCCAACATCTGCATCGTTCATGACATCGGCGAGGCCGAGGGGAAGACATTCATCGCCATGGAGTATCTGGAGGGCAAGACGCTGAAACAATGGATCAGCGGGCCAGCGATGGAGTTGGATCATTTGCTGGATTTGGCAATTGAAGTAGCAGACGGTCTGGATGCGGCGCACACAGAGGAGATCATTCATCGCGACATTAAGCCAGCGAATATTTTTGTAACCAAGAAGGGACACGCGAAGATTCTGGATTTCGGGTTGGCCAAGGTTGGCCCGGCGAAGACGACGCGGGATGGAGAGGGCGCGACTGCAACGATTCCGGCGACGGGAATGGACGCGGAGCAATTGACGAGTCCAGGGAGTGCGCTGGGGACGGTTGCCTATATGTCGCCGGAACAGGTGCTCGGGAAGCCGCTGGATGCGCGGACCGACTTGTTTTCGTTTGGGGTGGTGCTGTACGAGATGGCCACAGGATTTTTGCCATTTACTGGAGAGAGCACAGGCGCGGTGTTCGACTCGATCCTGCACCAAGAACCGAGGGAGGCGATACGACTGAATTCGGGCCTGCCAACAGAATTCCAGCGAATTATCGATAAAGGGATGGAGAAAGATCGTAACCTGCGCTACCAACATGCTTCGGAGTTGCGCGCGGATTTGCAGCGGCTGAAAAGGGACGGCAGCTCAGGAAAAGTGAAAATGGTGAGCCCGGCCTCCGTCGAAGAAGCAATTTCTTCGGCTAGAATATCCAGCGCTGGCGAGAAACTTGCATTTTCGCGGGCGACAAAGCGACATACAGTAGTAATCGCGGGACTAGCATCTCTGCTCCTTGCCGCAACGGTCTTAGGTTGGTTCGTGGCGCATCGCGTCTCGCCGAAGGATCACTCGACCGAGCAACGGCTGACAGCCAATTCTCCTGACATTCCCGTTAGATGGGCGGCTCTTTCGCCCGATGGTAAATATCTGGCGTACTGGGATCGAACCGGCCTGTTTCTTAGGGTAATCCCGAACGGCGAAACACATGAGTTGAACTTACCAACCGAATTTACGAATTCGATCATGTCGACTATCCGACCTGTGCCCTGGAACACGTTGGTCCAACCTGCAGCCTGGTTTTCGGACAGTAACAACTTACTGATCACACAGTATGGACCAGCCGGACAACCAGAGAGTATCTGGAGCGTTTCCGTACTGGGCGGTAATCCTAAGAAGCTCGTGGAAGATGGTGAGATCCGCGCGGCTTCCCCTGACGGGTCACAAATCGCTTTTGTGCGCGGCGCGGAGTTCCAGCGATCTCTCTGGGTGATGAATGTCGATGGCAGTCACGCCCGAAAGGTCATCGGACAAACCGGCGATAGCTTCGGTCCGGTGGCGTGGTCGCCCGATAGCCAAAAGCTTGGCTTCGTCCGTTACATCTATCAGCCGGGCCTCAGTGTTAAAGGGGCGTTGGGCATCCATAATTTCGACAGTACATCAACTAATTACATCCTGTACGATCCGGGGCTGCAGAACTCAGTGGCGTGGACGCGCGACAATCGCTTGATCTATTCGCTGCAAGAGCATTGGCCAAACAGCGCTGACTCGAATCTTTGGGCGGTTCCGCTGGACCCCCAGACCGGTGCTGCTCGAGGGCCTGCACAAAGACTGACGGATAGTCGCGACGGAAGAAAGGTATTCATCAGTGTTTCGGAAAATGGCAAGGCGCTGACATATCTGCGGATGAGCTTCTACGCGAACATGTATGTGGTCAAAGCAACGAAAAAGGGGGAGATCAATGAGGCGCCGACGCGCATAAAGCTCGACGAAGGGGACAACGTGCCGTATACATGGACGCCGGATGGTGAGTCACTCGTTTTCGCATCAGATCGCGATGGTGTCCGTCATCTTTACAAGCAGGGTGTTCATCAGCTAACTCCGGACTTGCTGGTGGGCGGTGATGAGCCTGTACGCATTGCGCGAATAAGTCCCGATCGGTCCGAAATTCTTTACGATGTGACGCCGGAGAGCGGGAAAAAAGGCACTTTGACAAGAATTTTCGCCATACAGGTGAACGGAGGGAGCCCGAGAGAGGTGCTTCGCGCGAACGGCATCCGCGATTTCCAGTGTTCACGGGCGCCTGCAAATGTCTGCATAATCGCGCAGGCGAATGAGGAGAAGGAACAGTTCTCGACGTTCGATCCGAAGACCGGCGCGCTAAAGCCTGCGCTGACGATTCAGGAAGCGAATGTTCCGAGCAGTCTTTCCCCTGATGGAACCACGATAGCGATTGCGCACGACCGCTTCGGGCGGATTCCTGCGGAGATTCAACTCTACAATTTGAAGGACGCAAGCATGACCACATTGAAGGTACAAGGTTGGGCAATAAACTACGGCATTGACTGGAACCCAGACGGGAAGAGTCTCTGGATCAACGCGAGGGCCTCAAAGGACGTAGCGGGGATCGTGAACGTGGACCTGCAAGGAAACGTAACGCCACTCTTCGAAGACACAGAAAACCGAGTTGGCTGGGCAATTCCTTCGCCGGACGGCAGCCGGCTCGCGTACTGGAAGCAGAACATTACCTCAAGTGTCTGGCTGCTGCGTGATTTTTGAGCGCTCCTTCAGAGATACGACCGCGTGAGCATGCATGGCGTACGGCGGGAATTGTCACGGCGGAGTGCGCACTGTCATCTTCTACTGACCAACGATGCCGAAATTGAATCTCGACGGGCTGATCGGAGGTCATCATTCATTCTTTACAGGTTTTGGCGGAGGCGCGATTCGTTTCGCAGGCGCTTTGGCGTCCTCATGTGCGGTGGTCCAATCGCTGGGCGGAAAGGCGATGCGCCAAAACAGTGGTGAGGGCTTCACAAATTCAATTCCGATTTCTTGCTTGTCTGATTGTTGAGGACCAAGGTAGACCACACGAGCGGGCTGCTGTTCGTCGGTTTGAGGATTGGTAAGGGTGATCGAATCGCCTGCGAATAATTTCATCGCCAGCAACAACAATGCGCCGTGTGCGTTTACCACCAACGTATTCGCTTTTTCGGTAATCGGTTTTTGGCTGGGCCGGGAAAGAACCACAGAAATCGGAACTGCTATCAACACCCGCTGGCTGCGCCGCTGAGTATTCTTTTCAGCAATTTGTTTTGAAAATGGGTCCATAAAAGAAAACATAACACTCGCAGGAGATATCTCCTACTGAACGCTTTTAGACGAACGACTGCCGTAAAAGTGGAAGGGGAAGAAGGCCGGGACACGGCTGGCATACTCATCGAACTGCAGCCCAAAAGTTTCGCGGAGGAGCTTTTCTTCAGAGCGGATACGAATGCGATTGCCGGTAAGAAATATGATGACGGCGGCGAGCAAAGCCCACCACGTGGTGTAAGCCAGGCCGGTGGCGACCATCAAACCAAACATTCCGAGATAAATCGGATTTCGCACCACAGCGTAAGGTCCTTGCGTTATCAGTTCGTGTCCCTCAATGACGCGGGCCTCGTAGGTCCACTGCTTTCCGAGCGTGCGCACAGCCTGAAGGCAAAAAAAGCAACTGGTACAGGCTAGGAAGATGGCGGCAGCGGCCAAGGCCAACTCGCCAAAACGTGAAGGAGCGAACGGCCACCAAGATACGCGGTGAAAGGACCCGACCAAAGCGAAACCGACACCGACACCTTGCAGTGCAATGCCCCACTTAGCTGCGGCAACACGTTTGGTCTCTTCAGCTTTGGGTGGTCTCTTGCGAAGTAAAAAAATCGCGCCGAAAATGAGCCAGGCCAGAAAAACCAGGATCAGCGTTACGGCACCGATCGTATCCAATTTCATCGCTGCTCCTTGATACGAGCTACGCGGACGGTCTGAAAAGATTTCAGAGATCGGGCCGAACTAGTCGAGTAGATCTGGCTCGTCGCGGATGATACGGGCCAGGAGCGGCTGAAACTGGAACCATCCCGCGAGATGATTTCCTACTTGTTGCCTGGTAGCGAGTGCATGGGCATGATCGATCTTTACCGGCACGCCGACAGCTTCGGCGAGTAACTGCGCCTGGCAACTTCTGTCCATGGTGATGAACCACCAGGCGGCTTCCTCTACGGTTTCGCCTACGGTGATCAAGCCGTGATTCTGCAGGATCGCGGCCTTGTGCGGACCGAGAGCTTTCGCTATGCGCTCACCCTCAGACGTTTCGTACACTACACCGGTGAAGTCCGAGAACAAGCCATGGTCCTCGTAAAACGCACAAGCGTCTTGCGTGATGGGATCGAGCAACCGGCCCAGTGTTGCCCACGATTTCCCGTACATGGAATGCGCGTGGGCAGCGGCAACCACGTCCGGGCGTGCGGCGTGTACTTGCGAGTGAATAGCAAACGCCGCGCCATTTACGGGATATTTGCCCTCGACGACTTGCCCACAGTGATTTACTAGAATCAGGTCCGACGCGCGGATCTGGCCGAAGTGCATCCCAAAGGGGTTCACCCAGAAATGGTCCAGCCGTTCGGGATCGCGAGCGGTGATGTGACCTGCTACTCCTTCATCGAATGCGAAACGCGAAAAGAGGCGAAATGCAGCGGCGAGCATGCGCTTGCGATGCAGGCGCTCCTCGGCGACGGTGGCAAATTTAGGAGGTTGCGGGACGTTGGATACGGCTGTGGGTGGTACGTTTGTAGGCGATACGCGTGTCGGCGAGCCTGACATTTTTCCCTCCGGTGTGTAGAGACTGACATTCTACCCGGCTTGTGCCAAATCCGGCGCGTTGGAGATTGCTGATTACTCGCCAAACTGATCCTCCCATTCGGGACTAATTATCGCGGGGTTTGAGCCGAAGCAATGCTGCGGCGGGATGCTATAATTCCTGATTCGATATGGCTATCCGCGCCTGAGACAGCAGCGATTCCTCCTGAAGTGCTGGCCAAGTATGAGCCGGTCATTGGGCTGGAAGTGCATGTCAGCGCCGACTCCCTCGCCCTTCTCGGATACTCGTATGCTCGACTAGGTGAGCGAGGACAGGCCCAACGGACACTCCGGGAGCTCACAGCGGCTTCCAGGGAGAGATTTGTACCGGCCTTTTTTTTCGCCCTGGTATACACCGCACTAGAAGACAAGGATCAAGCCTTCACCTGGCTCGAAAGAGCTTACGTCGAGCGGTACACTCGCTTTGCCTATCTTAAACTGGAAGCGCTCTGGGACCCGCTGCGTTCCGATCCCCGTTTCTCCAACTTGGTTCGACGCGTCGGCATGCCGTAAACTCGATCAGCTCCTGGGTAGTTTGAATGTCTAAGTCACGTAATCGCAAACTGAGCCACCGCTGCCGATTGCCTGCACGATGGCTTGATGCGGGAGGCCTGCTGCGGCGAGATGCTATAATTCCTGATTCGATATGGCTAAATCCGCGTCTGAGACAGCAGCGATTCCGCCGGAAGTGCTGGCTAAGTACGAGCCGGTGATCGGGCTGGAAGTGCATGTACAGCTGCTGACCAAAAGCAAAATATTCTGCGGGTGCGCGAACCGGTTTGGGGATGCGCCGAACAGCAATGTGTGTCCGGTGTGCCTGGGGCTGCCGGGGACGTTGCCGGTCTTGAACCGACGCGCGGTGGAGATGGCCATGCGGGCTTCGCTGGCGATCAATTGTAAAGTGCACGAGCATTCGCGGTTTGCGCGCAAAAATTATTTTTATCCAGACCTGCCGAAGGGCTACCAGATTACGCAATATGAATTGCCGCTGGCGACCGGCGGGTGGATTGAGATCGAACTAGCGGGCGAAAGAAAACGCATTGGGATTACTCGGCTACACTTGGAAGAGGACGCGGCGAAAAATTTGCACGAAGGCTTTGCGGAATCTGGCACCAAGGCGTACATCGATTACAACCGGGGCGGAACGCCGTTGAGCGAAATCGTATCGGAGCCGGATATGCGCACGCCATCCGAGGCGTATGCGTACCTCACGACGCTGCGGCAGATTTTGCTGTACACCGAGGTGAGCGATTGCAATATGGAGGAAGGGTCGCTGCGCTGCGACGCGAATGTCAGTGTGCGGGCGCGGGGGTCTGACGCGTTTGGCACCAAGGTGGAAGTAAAAAATCTGAATTCGTTTCGCTATTTGCAGAAAGCACTGGAGTTTGAAATTGAGCGGCACGTTGGAGTGCTGGAGGGCGGTGGGAAAATTATTCAGGAAACGCGCTTGTGGAATCAGAGTGACGGGCGCACGGTTTCGATGCGTTCCAAGGAAAAGGCGCACGATTATCGTTATTTCCCGGAGCCAGACTTGTTGCCGGTGCATATCAGTGCGGCGTGGCAGGAAGAAGTTCGGCGGAGTTTGCCGGAGTTGCCTGAGCCCAAACGCGCGCGGTTGATGGAGGAATACAAGATTACGGCTTATGACGCGGAAGTTCTGGCCACCAGTAGGAAGCTTACAGATTATTTTGAGACGGCAAGCAAAAGCGGGGCGTCCGGAAAAAATGTGGCGAACTGGATGCAAACGGAATTGTTGCGCAGATTGAACGATTCGGGAAAGCCGTTTGACGAGAGTCCGGTTTCGCCGGCGGCGCTGGGCGAACTGGTGAAACTGGTGGAATCCGGGCACATAACCGCAGCCATCGGAAAGAAGGTGTTTGCGACGATGTTTGAGTCGGGGCGCAGTGCCGGGGACATTATTGCCGCAGAAGGCTTGGCGCAAACAGTAGACATAGCGGCGATCGAGCAGGCAGCGCGTGAAGTGATTGAGAAGAGTCCCGAGAATGTGGCGAAGTTCAAAAGTGGAAATGAAGGAGTGTTCAAGTTTTTTGTGGGGCAAGTGATGAAGGCGACGAAGGGGCAAGCGAATCCGCAGGTTGTAAACGAGGTGGTCAGGAAGATTTTGTCAGCCTGATTCGTTCTGCAGGTGTGCGCGAGGACTGGGTCTCCGATCAACGATTTAACTTCAGTATTTAGGTTCGGGGCGCCCTTCAGCTTTGTTGGATTGTAGGATGGGTTCTGCTAAAAATTCTGGAGTGGGGAAACCGTCGAGGCTGCGCGAGAGAAACGAAGAGAGATTTCTCCACTGCGCAGACCGACACCTTCGCAGGAACGAAGGCGGAAGAAAAGGCGTCGGTCTGTTTCGGTCGAAATGACAAGTTTGCGGCGATGCTGACGGGGGGAGAACCTTGTATCAAGGCGGCCCGACGAGAACTACTTTTCGACTAACGGGTAGCGCTGCGCTTTGCGTGCTTCGGGACTTTTTGGAGTCCAGTCTTCGGGTGGAAATGCGACGCGCCAAAAGCCAGGGCGCGGCTCAGAGAACTCCAGACCAACCTCCGTTTTTCCGTCACGAACCTGGCCGAGATGCACGACGTGGCATTCCTGCTCTTCGTCGGTCATGTTGTGTCTCATGTGCACTTTGGCTGCGCCACTAAGACGATGCTTCATACCAACTAGAGCGCCGTGCGCGTTTATTGCGAGAGTAACAGCTTGTTCCTCGAAGGATTTGTTTAGCGAATCGGTGCCCCGAATGCGCACATGAACCTGCATTAAAACGCGTTGGCTGCGGCGTCGCGAGGCAGGGTTCGGAGACGGGTTGGTTACCTGACGCATGAAAGATTCACCTATTCAACTATACGCGGGGAAAGTACCAAGTTCGAGTGGTACGTCCAAACGATATGCAAAAAGGATACGGCCCCCGGACAGGCCAGGAAGCACTTGTTTTACGGGTTACGGCTGAAAATTAGGTGCGCTTTGTGGCGGGCTGTGCGGGATGCGCTGGAGGTCCCTGGCGCTGATCGATGGGGACGTAATGGCGCGTGTCGTAGCCAAGATAAATCTGGCGTGGGCGTGCGATTTTTTGTTCGGGGTCGAGAAGCATCTCTTCCCATTGGGAAATCCATCCGGAGGTGCGCGGTATGGCGAATAGCACTGGGAACATGGTCATGGGGAAGCCCATGGATTGATAAATCAGGCCGGTGTAGAAATCGACGTTGGGGTAGAGCTTGCGCTTGACGAAATAGTCGTCCACGAGAGCGATACGTTCGCATTCGAGAGCAATTTCGAGGAGCGGATTCTTACCCATGAGATCAAAAACTTCGTAGGCCACGCGCTTGATGATGCGCGCGCGAGGATCGTAGTTTTTGTACACGCGATGCCCGAAGCCCATTAATTTCACTTCACCGGCTTTTACGCGCTTGATGAACTCGGGGACTTTTTGCACCGAGCCGATTTCCATCAGCATGCGCAGGACTTCTTCGTTGGCGCCGCCGTGGAGCGGGCCGTAGAGAGCGGCGATGGCGGCAGCGGTCGCGGAATACGGGTCGACATGCGAGCTACCTACACCGCGAATGGTGTTGGTGGAGCAATTTTGTTCGTGGTCGGCATGAAGGATGAAAAGAACATCAAGAGCGCGCTCGAGCGTGGGATTGGGGCGGTAACGTGACTCGGTGGTACGGAAGAGCATGTTCAGGAAATTGCCGGGATAGCTGAGATCGTTGTCGGGATAGACGAACGGCATGCCCAGCGAATGGCGGTAGGAGAATGCCGCGATGGTGGGCATCTTACCGATGAGGCGATAGGTCTGTTTCTTGCGGGATTCCGGACTGAAAATATCTTTGGCGTCGTGATAGTAGGTGGAGAGCGCCGCGATGGTGGAAATTAACATGCCCATGGGATGGGCGTCGTAATGAAAGCCGTCGAGAAATTTTTTTATGCTTTCGTGGATGAAGGTGTGATGGGTTACGTGGTAGGTCCAGTCTTTTAGCTGGGCTTCGTCGGGCAACTCACCATGAATGAGAAGATAGGCGGTTTCCAAGTAGGTGCTTTTTTCGGCAAGGTCCTCGATGGGATAGCCGCGGTAGCGGAGGATGCCGGCGTCGCCGTCGATGAAAGTAACTTTGCTGATGCAGGAAGCGGTGTTGTTGAAGGCGGGGTCGTAGCTCATCATGCCGAAATCGGCGGCATCGACTTTAATCTGGCGGAGGTCGGCGGCGCGGATGGCGTCGTTGACGATGGGGACTTCGTAATTTTTGCCGGTGCGATTGTCGGTGATGGTCAGCGTTTCGCGGGGTATGGCGGAACCCTCTGACTTTCTGGATTGAGTGGCGGACGGAGCGGATTCCATGCAAAACCTCGGAGGCAGCTGGACAGGTGCCTGCTTTCACTTTACACCAAAGGGGGTACTGGCGTGAATTCGGGGGTGGGACGAGATGAAGAACCCAAGACAAACAAACCCCAACACTCGGGTTCAACCTCAACTGCGAACCGGGGCACCCGGCTTCACAGCAGCGCCATGGAGAAGTGTTGCTTGACAACGCCTTCTCTCTCATCGAGGGGCACCCTGCGCGTTTTTTGAGTTTGTGGTGGGGAAGCGAAGCAACCTGTGATCGACGATAAAGAGAAACTTAAGGCGGGAAGGGGAGTGTTTTGAGAGGGATATGGACCTCTTGACAATAGTCGTTATAACGATTATTATGTGGCCGGTTTGAGGAGGGTTACATGATTGAGATTCGCAAGAGTGAGGAGCGCGGGCATGTCGATCATGGGTGGCTGGACAGCAGGTTTACGTTTTCGTTTGCGGACTATTTTGATCCGGAGCACGTGCAATTTCGGACGCTACGGGTTTTGAATGACGATCGCGTGGCGGGCGGGGCGGGTTTTCCGAATCATCCGCACCGGGACATGGAGATTGTGACGTATGTTTTGGAAGGCGCGCTGGAACACCGCGACAGCATGGGCAATGGCTCGGTGATCAAGCCGGGCGATGTGCAATACATGAGCGCGGGGACGGGGATTACGCATAGCGAGTTTAACCCGTCGAAGGATCCTCTGCGTTTATTGCAGATCTGGATGGTGCCGGAGAAGCGTGGGTTGAAGCCGACTTACGATCAGAAAAACTTCAGCGTGGCGGAGAAGAAAGCCAAGCTGCGGCTGGTGGCTTCGCCGGATGGCGCGGACGGTTCGGTGAAGATTCGGCAGGACAATGCGCTGTACGCGACGATTCTGGATAAGGATGACACGGTGAAGCATGAGTTGCGGCCGGGGCGGCACGCTTATATTCAGGTGGCGAAGGGGCAGGTGACGCTGAATGGGACGCCGTTGGAAGAAGGAGACGGCGCGGCTGTTTCTGAAGAGAAGAGTGTGGAGTTGACGGGAGTGGATAAGGCTGAGGTGCTGTTGTTCGACTTGGCGTAAATATTTCGCTGCGGTTTAAATTTGATTGAGTTAAAGGCGCGGAAGATTTTCTTTCGCGCCTTTTTTTGTATTGGGACACCCGGGTGCATTGTACGGAGGAAAAAATACCCTAGCGACAACGGAATTGGAGGCGCTGCGCGAGACAGCGAAGAAAGATTTCTCCACTGCGCAGACCGACACCTTCGCAGGAGCGAAGGCGGAAGAAAGAGCGTCGGTCTGCTTCGGTCGAAATGACAGGTTTGCAGCGATGCTGACGGATTTAAATTAAGAGAAGGGGCGCGAGATTTTCTTCGCGCCTTTTTTTGTTGGATTGGAGGGTTTGGTGGCGAGGAAACAGCGAGGCCAAGAATTCCAGAGTGGGGAAGGCGGTGGGGCGGCGCGAGAAAGCGAAGAAAGATTTCTCCACTGCGCAGACCGACACCTTCGCAGGAGCGAAGGCGGAAGAAAGAGCGTCGGTCTGCTTCGACTCGAAATGACAGGTTTGCAGCGATGCTGACGGCGGGACAGATTTAGATTAAGAGGGAGGCGCGCAGATCTTCTTCGCGCCTTTTTTTTATTTAGCGTGGGGAGAGATTTCTGCGCGGGTGAAAATTTCGAGCATTTCTTTTTCTGTTGGGGGATTGAGGATATTGCGGGCGGCGAAATCTTCGGCTTGGGGATAATTGGTGCGGCGTACGGCATCGGCGGCTTGGGCGAGATTGTGGGTCGTGTAGCGGAATTGAATATCGGGGCCGAGCAATAGCCAATGGGCGCCGGGCTTTCCGAAGGGCATGCCAACGCTGCCTGCATTTACGACGCGGGTGTGGCCAATCTTGCGGTCAAATTGCATGTGAGTGTGGCCGCAGACGACCACTACGGCCTGGAGTTTTTCGAAGATCGAGAGAAGGCGGTCATCGGGAGTCAAGCGAGTGAAGATGTCGGTTTCGTTTTGTGGGGTGGCGTGGCAAAACAAGACGGAGCCGAGGCCGGCGATTTCAAGGGTTATTGTTTTTGGCCAGGTGGACAGCCACTGTTGATGTGCGGGATCCAATTGCTCAGCGTTCCAGCGGATGACGGGGCGAAATGCTTGCGGTACGGCTGATGGTTCGTTGCCGGCCATTTGCTGAAGCACGGCGACTTCGCCGTTGCCATAAATGAGATGCGCGGGCGGGTCTAAATTTCGCAAACACTCGAGCGTTTCGCGGGGCATCGGGCCGGGGAGCACGTCTCCGCCCACGACGATATGGTCAATTTTTTCTTTTTCCTGGCGAATTTCCTGAAGCACGGCTTCCAGCGCGGGGAGGTTGCCATGAATGTCGTAGATGGCCGCGACGCGCATTAGACGCGTTCTGAATGCTAACCGATCAGCCGCGGGTACGGTGGAATTCGCGCATGAAATTTGTCAGGGCCTGGACGGCTTCCAGGGTGACGGCGTTGTAGAGGGAGACGCGCATGCCGCCGACACTGCGGTGGCCGGGGGTGCCTACCAGGTCGGCTGCTGCGGCTTCTTTGGCGAATTGCTTTTCGATGGATTCGTCGCCGCCTGCTACGCGGAAGACTACGTTCATTTTGGAGCGCGATTCGCGTTCAACGGGGCAGGAATAGAAGCCGCCATCTTCGATGGTGTCGTAGAGGAGTTGGGCTTTGGCGTCGTTGCGCTTGGTGATGGCGGGGATGCCGCCTTCGGATTCGATCCATTCGAGGACCAGGCCGACGATGTAGATCGCGAAGGTTGGCGGGGTGTGGTAGAGCGACTTTTCTTTTATCTGCGTGCGGTATTGCAGGAGGGTGGGGAGATTTTTGTCGGCGCGCTCGGCAAGGTCTTTGCGGACGATGACGATAGTGGTGCCGCTGGGGCCGAGGTTTTTCTGCGCTCCGGCGAAAATGAGGCCGAATTTTTTTACGTCGGTGGGGCGCGAGGCGATGTCGGAGGACATGTCAGCGACGAGCGGGGCGCTGCCGGTGTCCGGGAGCGTTTTCCATTGGGTGCCTTCGATGGTGTTGTTGGTGCAGATGTGCACGTAGGAAGCGTCGGGAGAAAATTTCATTTCGTTCTGGCGCGGGAGGCGCGCGAATTTTTCGGGTTCGCTGGATGCGGCGATGTTGTGCAGGATGCCTTTTTTCAGTTCGCCGATGGCTTTGGCGGTCCACATGCCGGTGTGCAGAACGTCGACAGGCTTGCCGGGGAGGCAGAGATTCATGGGGACCATGGTGAATTGCATGCTGCCGCCGCCCTGGAGGAACACGACCGCGTATTCGTCGGGGATGCTCATAAGCTTGCGGAGGCGGGCTTCGGCTTCGGCGATGATGCCTTCGAATTCGGGCGAGCGGTGGCTCATTTCCATGACGGACATGCCACTGCCGCGCCAGTCGAGGAGCTCTTCGCGGATGCGCTCAAGGACGGGGAGTGGGAGGGCGCCGGGACCGGCGTTGAAGTTGAATGCTCTTTTGGTGACTTGGGTTTGCGGCAGATGCATGGACGTAGTCACGATGGCGAAAATCCTCTCTTGGTTCGTATGGGCGGGACGTTCTCAGCGGAACAGCGCGCCTTCTGATGGATTCAGTAGAGCTCTAGAATAGCAGAAGTATTTGGAGAGTTGGAATTGGCGGTGTTGGGGTGTGGTGGCAAATTGTGCAATGGGGAAGTTGGCTTAAAGAGACAGGTGCATGGCGCAACTGCGAACCTGGGACATCCCGCAAACCCTGTAGACAGAGCGAAGAGAGATTTCTCCGATGCGCAGACCGACACCTTCGCAAGAGCGAAGGTGAAAGAAAAAGCGTCGGTCTGCTTCGGTCGAAATGACAAGTTTTGCGGAGGTGCTCACGACAAGGTTGCGGAGTGCTGACGGCAAGGTTAGGGAGGTGCTGACGACAGGTTCGTGAACATGCTGAGGGATTGGCGGCCCGACCGCTGGCGACTGCGGGCGGTGGACAGCAGGGCAAATCGCTCCAAACTTAATTATCCGGCTGCGCCAAAGGTCTTGCGATTTAAAGTACTATTCAGTGCGGTGAAACAGCGCTTATCGGGTTCAACAGGCTCTGCGTCCGGCTGGACCGCTTGGAACAGTAGGTAATCCAAGGCTCGGCGTGCGGCGTGCGATGCATCCAAGCGACTGATGACTCTGTTGGCGAACTCATCGGCGGCTACACTGTCGACTTCTACAGGTGAATTCAACATTGGCTTTTGGTGCATAACTCCCCCTACTTCCCTTTCATCCCGCGTATATGTTCGCTCTGAGGGGAGCCAGCTGGCTGTCCTAAATTGCACACTTAGTCTGCGAAAAGTACGGTTGGGAATTCGTAGGTAATGCGGGTTTGGGCAACTGGGACTTGCGGTTTATTGACGGCTGCTACGCAACGCTGGATTCTGGATGCGTTATGGAAGAACGCAGAAAAAATCGGCCGGGGTCCGGGGAGCGGCGGAAAGCCGACGCTGAGCGGATTGGCGATGAGTTGAAGAAGCGTGGGCGTACTTCGGTGCACGTGCGCGGCACTAGCTTATTGCCGCTGGTGCGGCCGGGGGATGTGGCATTGATACGCAGGGGCAAGCTGGAGAATATGCGCTCAGGGGATGTGGTGCTGATGCAGCGCGGGGATCATTTGATTGCGAAGCGCATTGGCGAGGATGAGGATGGTGGCGGTGCAGAGATTTCAGGCGAAATGATCGGCGATGATAGCCAGGGCGTTTCTGAGGAGAATGCCCAACAGGAATTGCTGGGGACGATTGTGCGTGTGCGGCGGAAGAAGGAAAAGACTGAAGTGGGTGCTAAAAAGAACGCGGCGTAGGCGGACGCTTCCGTGGTATTGCGACCGGCTCGGTGGGGTGAAGTTTAGCCGAGCTGAGGCCTCGTAGGGATTGGAAGACCTCAAAATCAATAAAAGTCCCCAATATGGAAACCTCAAGACCAGATTCATAATTCAACTGCGAACCTTATTCACTCCCGTAACTTCGGCTAGAGAACGAAGAGAGATTTCTCCACTGCGCAGGACCGACACCTTCGCAGGAGCGAAGGGGGAAGAAAAGGCGTCGGTCTGCTTCGGTCGAAATGACAAGTTTGAAGCGGTTGAAATGGCAAGATTGAGTCGGTTGAAACGAAAAGTTTGAAGGGGTTATTGGGCTATAAAATTTTTGGGGCGAAGATATTCGCGATTAAAATTTTCAGGATGGAGTTACCAGGGCGAATTCGACGCGTTTGCGTATGGGGTCGATGCGTTCGGCGCGCACGCGGACCTTGTCGCCCAGGCTCCAGGTGAGTTGTTTTGGTTTTGTGCCGCGGCCACGGCCGGGGGCATTTCGGCGGCGGCCGCCTCGGGCGTTGTCGGCTCCTACTCCGGGTGCCGAGACGATGGCGTGATCGGCTTCGCGAAAAACGACACGGGTGCCTGCAGCTTCTTCCAGGGCGTTGATGGGGAGTAAACCTTCCACAAAAACTTCGAGGAGTTCCACGAAACAACCATACTTTTGTACGGAGATGATCAGGGCGTCGTATTCTTCGCCGAGATGCTGCTCCATAAACTGCGCGGTTTTCCAATCCATTAATTCGCGCTCGGCGCCGTTTGCGCGGCGTTCGGCTTCGGAGGATTCGGCCGCGATTTCCTCGAGTTGATGCTGGGAGTAAAGCTTCGCTTCTTCGTTTTGCGCGGAGAGTGCGGCGGCGGCGGATTTGCTCCATTGCGGAGGACGGGGCGAATCTGAGGATTGCGGCTTGCTTTCGGGATGCTCGAGGGCCCACTTCAGAATGCGATGCACAATTAAATCCGGGTAACGGCGAATGGGCGAGGTGAAATGGGTGTATTCATCGAAGCCCAGTGCGAAATGGCCGAGGGGCTCTGCGGCGTAACGGGCTTGCTTGAGGGAGCGAAGCATTAAGTAGGAGATGATGCGCTCTTCGGGCTTGCCGGTGACTTTGCGAATCAGGCGCTGGTAATGCTGGGGGGTGATGTTGAGGTCGACGCCGCCGGGGAGCGCGACCTTCATGGGGCGTTCGCGGCCGTGGCCGTAGGAGTCGGGGCGACCAGCACGTGCGGGCGCGGGAGTGCGTCCGTGACGGACAGCGATTTCGCGTTGCTGCAAATTTTCGACGCCTAGGGAGTAACCGAAGGCGCGGGCCAGTTCTTCGAACTCGAGGACTTTGCGGGCATCCGGTTTTTCGTGGACGCGGTGAAGGGAATTGATGCCGCGCTGCTGAAGATAACTATCGACCGCGCGATTGGCGGCGAGCATGAATTCTTCGATAAGGCGATGGGCAATGTTGCGCACGCTGCGGCCGATGCTGACCATGCGCTGCTGATCGTCGAACTCGATGACTTGTTCGGGGAGATCGAAGTCGATGGAGCCGTGTTCGTTGCGGCGTTTATTCAAAAGGAGCGCCAATTCTTTCATGTTGGCGAAATGCTTTACGAAGTTTGCGTAACGCGCGGTCATCTCGGGATCTTTCTCGATGACTTTGTTGACGTTGGTGTAGGTCATCCGTTCGAAGGAGCGAATGATTCCGGGAGTCATGCGGGCGGTGCGCATATTGCCGGCGGAGTCGAATTCCATTAAAGCGCTCATGACCAGGCGGTCTTCGTGAGGCTTCAGGGAGCACATGCCGTTTGAAAGAGATTCGGGGAGCATAGGGACGGCGCGATCGGGAAAATAAACAGAGGTGCCGCGCAGACGAGCTTCGTGATCGAGGGGGCTTTCGGTTCTGACGTAATGAGAAACGTCGGCGATGTGCACCTGGAGATGCCAGCCGCCGTCGGGCTTACGTTCGACGTAAACGGCGTCGTCGAAATCGCGGGCGGTTTCGCCGTCGATGGTGACGATGGGGAGTTCGCGAAAATCCTGGCGGCCTTCGCGTTCCACTTCGCTGACGGGAACTGCGCGTCGGGCGGCTTCCTGCAGAACGTCGGCGGAAAATGTGTGCGGGAGGTGATGCTTGCGAATGATGATTTCTATGTCGACGCCGAGGTCGCCGGGGCGGCCGAGGATTTCGACCACGCGTCCGGTGGGCGGGGCGCCGGCACGCGCGTAGCGGGTTAGCTCGACGTTGACTACTGCTCCGTCGAGTTGGGGTAGAACGGGGAGGCGCTTGGAGCGACCTTGGATGTGATCGGCGGATGGCAAACCTAATTTTTCACGCAAGGCGGGGGTTAATTCATCGCCGGGCGGGATTTCTATTTCGTTCTGGATGCGAATGTCGTACGGAAGAACGGCATTGCCCTGAGAGCTGTAGCGGAAAAGGCCGACGACGGTGGCGTGGGCGCGGCCGAGGATGCGGACAATGGCGCCTTCGGCGCGGCGCGCTCCGGTGACGCCGTAGGCGGGCTTCATTTTGGCGATGACCTGGTCGCCGTGCATGGCGCCGTTGATGGCGCTGGGCGGAATGAAGAGATCGCCATCGAGTTGCGGCACCGGTGTGGAGGGGACAACGAAGCCGTAGCCGTCGTGGTGGAGGACGAGGCGGCCTTTTATTTCATCGCGAGCCAGAATATTTGGGGCGGGCTTGGCTTGGGTGTCTTCTATTTGAGTGCTACCGGTGCGGCGCTTGGTTTGCGATGTTACGGGGGCCGATTCTTTTGCGGGGTTTCGTTTTGCGAGGCGGTAGCGGCCTCCGGGGAGCTCTTCGATGGCGTTGCGTTTTTTTAGTTTGGTGAGGATTTTGAAGAGGGGGCGGCGGTCGGATTTTCCTAGGTGCAGGCCGCGGGCGATGTCGTTGGCGGAGGCGGGCTCGATTTTAACCTGTAGAAAACGCAATAGATTTTCGGGGCTGAGGTTGGAGGTGCGGGACATTAGGTGGTTGGATGTAGGTAGGGTGCTATAAGCTACCGGAAAGATTCTACTTAAATTTTTTCGACGAGCGCGAAACTTTTTGGTGGGGGGAGGGGTTTCATAGGCAGGCCAACACACGACTGGCTAGTCACCCTCCGTCAGACTAGCTGGTTCTCCCCGAGAGGGGAATGCGAGGAGGCGGGAAGACCTGGCCCGCCTCCTCTTTTTTTTCGTTTCTTGCGGATGTCCCTTCGAACTGTTTTCATCAAAAATTTAGGGCTGTGTTGCTACGTTACGGTCTGGGTGTCTCCACGTTACAAGACCCACCCTCCAAAAATCTGAGGGTGGGGCACCCTCCGCCTGACAACAATGACACAATTACTAGAGGGATTTGAGGACTTCGATGTCGCCTTTTTTGCGGAGGATGTCTACGGAGACGCCTGCGGAGTAGCGGTGGATGATGACGTCGCAGTCCGCTCCAGGGATGCCTAAATTGTCGATGCGGACTTCTTCGATGTTGGCGGGCAAGATGGGATTGGCGAAGCAGACCTGGCGTTCGGCGGCTTTGATCTGCAGGCCGAGCATGGATTGAAGCAAAAGATAGGGGGCGGCGGCGGCCCATGCTTGCGGCGCGCAGGCGACGGGGTAGAGAGTGGGGCCGATGGATTCGGTACGCTTGTGGAAGCCGCAGAAAAGTTCGGGCAAGCGATGCAGATCGACATACAGGCTGGCTTCGTAAAGACCGTTGAGGATGGAGGCGACAGCATCCTGGAAACCGTAGAGGGAGAGCCCCCAGCCGATCAAGGCATTATCGTGCGGCCAGACAGAACCGTTGTGATAGGACATGGGGTTGTAGCGGAGTTCGCCGGAGCCGATGGTGCGCACGCCCCAACCGGAGAAAAGCTGGGTGGACATGACCTGGCGGCACATGATTGCGGCGCGCTCAGGCGAGGCGATTCTGCAGAAAAGCGTTTGAGCGGCGTTGGAGGAGCGAACTTTACATTGCTGTTTTTTGCCGTCGAGGGCGAGCGCGTACATGCCGATTTCTTCGCACCAGAATTCTTGTTCAAAGCGCTGTTGGAGACGATCGGCTTCCAGATTCAGTTTCAGGGCGGCATCATTGTCGCCAAATTCGCCGGCAAGCATGGCGGCGGAACGTTTGGCGGCGTAGGTGTAGGCCTGCACTTCGCACAAAGCGATAGGCGGTTCAGCTAGAACTCCGTTCGCGTGAAAAACGGAATCGTGAGAATCCTTCCAGCCCTGCTGGATCAAGCCGGTGTTGGAGCGGCGAGCGTATTCGACAAAACCATCGTGATCGCGATCACCGTAGATATCGATCCAGCGCAGAGCGGCTTGAATGTTGGGCCAGATGGAGGACAGGAATTCGGTATCGCCGGTGCGCAGAAAATATCCCGCGGCCAGAACGATGAATAACGGGGTGGAATCCACGCTGCCGTAATAACGGCCAAAGGGAACTTCCTTGAGCGCGGCCATTTCGCCGCGGCGCATTTCATGAAGAATTTTTCCCGGCTCGGCGTCCTGATCGGGAATTTCCTCGGTAGCCTGCTCGTCGGCAAGGTACTGCAAAACGCTTTTGGCGATGTGCGGAGCGATCCACAAAGTCTCAAGCGCGGTGATGAGTCCGTCGCGGCCGAAAACGGTGGCGAACCAGGGAACGCCGGCGTAGGGATACTCACCTTCGGGATTGCCATCAGTGAGCATGCGCAAGTCGGCTTCCGAGCGCTTGAGCCAGGAGTTGATGCGCTTGTTGGAAGTAGTGATCTGGCATTCGTGCAGGCGTTCGTTGGTGGAGCGATTGTGCAGCGTGTCGAAAGCGCTGTGGTAAGGATTGGTGGGGACGGGAATTAAATTTCGTTCGCAGGAGACGGTGACGAAAACGGATTGCTCCTGTTTGGGTTCGAGAGTGAATTCGTAGCGGGCTTGACGGGTGGTGAGCACGCGAGGCTTGGGAGTGAATTCAATGCGAGTTTTTCTGCTGATATGGTCGAGGCCGCGGTAGGAGAGAACGGCGGTGTCGCCGTCGAGAGAGTCAGAGAGGCGATCACCTTTTTTTGCGCGCTTGGTGCCGCGGACTTCGAAGATGTCGGCGAAGTCGGCTTCGAATTGGAAGCTGAGAGAGATTTGGAGAGGCTGCAGACCGTAATTGATCAAGCGGATTTGTTCGTAGCAGGTGGCTTTGTCGAGAAATTTGGAGCGGAAAAGATGAATTGTTTCGCGCGGCAAGCCTTGATCAGCTTTGAGGCTGGCGGGGCCGTTGCTGGTGGTGTCGAAATTGGTCATATCCACGGCGAGGAAAGCGTTGTCGTCGCGGATGGTGGAGCTGAGCAGCATGGGGGTCTGCGAATTTAACTGCAGAGTCATGCGCGAGAGATGGCGAGTTTCGGAGTGAAACAAACCGAACTGGCCGAAGCCGAGCGGCTCAATGTCGCCGTAGCGATTCAGGACGGCGAAAGTGTCGCCGTATTTGAGAACGCGCGTGCGATCATCGGCAAGCGCCGAGGTCGCCTTAACGTAATATTGGTCTTTGACGCGGACAATATCTGCCACAGACCTATCCTGCCACGAATCGGAGATTTTTTATTATGCGATTGCCTGTGAACGGGGAGTGACCGGAATATCCTGGGAACGAGGGACGAGGTTCATGTTTTCCGAGGCCATGGACTGATAGATCTGGATGTATCGTTCGGCCATATGCGCGGATGTGAAGCGCTTTTCAAAAACGTTACGGCAAGCAGTGCGCTCGATGGATGCTATTTTTTCCACTGCTGCGACGGCTTGGTCCATATCATTGACGATGAAGCCGGTGAGACCTTCCTGCATGACTTCGGGAACGGAGCCGCGATTAAAGGCGATGGTGGGAGTGCCGCAGGCCATGGCTTCGATCATGGTCAAACCGAAAGGCTCGGGCCAGTCGATGGGGAAAAGATAGGCGTAAGCGTTGCCGAGAAATTCGCTTTTCTCGTTTTCACCAATCTCACCGATGAAGTCGATGTTGGGATCGCCCATCAACGGCTTGATGGTGGATTCATAGTAGGCGCGGTCGGCATTGTCGATTTTCGCGGCTACTTTCAGGGGCATGCCGGCTCGCTTAGCGATTTCAATGGCGCGATCGAGGCGTTTCTCCGGAGAGATACGGCCCAGAAACGCGAGATAGTCTCCCGGTTTGGGATTAAAGGTTAAAAGATCAGCGGGCAGGCCGTGATGAACGTTGGCAACCCAGTTGGCGCGGGGCAGTGGTTTTCGCTGCGCCATCGAAATGGAAATCACTGGCGCATCGGCATAACGTTTATAAACTGGAATTAAATCGGGAAGATCCAGCCGGCCATGAAGAGTGGTGATGCTTGGCAGCGCGCAATAGCGGGACAATGGGAAATGCATGTAGTCGATATGGAAATGAATGACGTCGAATTCGGGCGCCATGCGCATTACGTCATCCAACATGGCGATGTGGTGCGCCAGATGGTCGACGGAATTTTTACTGAGCCGGAGAGACGTTTTTGAGCCCGGAACGAGCTTCGCGGAAGTTTGGGAATCTCCGCTGGCGAAAAGAGTTACATCTTGTCCTTGCGCAACCAGTTCTTCGGTAAGGAACGAAACGACGCGTTCGGTACCACCATACATTTTGGGTGGAACACTTTCGTACAGGGGGGACACTTGGGCTATTTTCACTTGGGCCTCGTGGTGGGCAAACATGCCCATCAGCACAGTTGAGTGTAGGCTTTTAAGTCGCGTGAGGGTATCCAGTGAATCCAGTAGAGGGAATTAACTGATTCGTTAAATCGCAACTGGAATTTTAATCATTTGAATAAGTATTTCGCTGCGTGAAGAATCGTTGCACTACAGGCGTATATAATGAGTTGAAGATAATAAATTGGGGATAGAGAGCGAGTTTACTGCACGCCGTGACGGTCACCGACGAACGATTTCTTCCAAAGAAAACTGTAGGTAAAAATAGGCCGACGTCTGTTCAGAGAGTGGTGATTGAAGGCGTGTTGCCGGAAATTGATGGCGGGCGATTTCCCATTACGCGCGCACCGGGGGAACTTGTAACGGTGAGCGCTGATATTTTTGCTGACGGACACGATGTCGTGGATGCGGCGCTGCAATATCGCAGAGACGGCGATTCGGATTGGCAGTACGAGCCGATGAGTTTAGTTACAAATGACCGGTGGGCGGCACGGTTCCGACCGGGGAGTGTGGGAGTTTATTTTTATACTTTGCGAGGGTGGGTGGATAGTTTTAAAACCTGGGCTCGCGATTTGGGAAAAAAAGCGACCGCGGGGCAAGAGCTGTCGCTGGAACTGAAGAGCGGGGTGAAATTGTTGGCGGCTGCTGCAGAGCGCGCGAGTTCTGCGGACCTGGAGATGTTGAATGCGCTGAGCGCTCGGTTGGAAAGGATCGGGGGGACAGATGTAGCGGCTACGGTGGCGTTCTCGGAAGATGAGGATTTAATTTTGCTGATGTCGCGGTACCGGGATCGCGCCGGCGATACGGTTTACGAAAAAGACCTGATGGTGCGGGTTGATCGCGCGCGGGCGCGTTTCAGCACGTGGTACGAAATGTTTCCGCGCTCGTGTACAACTTCGGCGGAGCGGCCTGGAACTTTAAAGGATTGCGCTGAGTATGTGGAATACGTGGCGGATATGGGATTTGATGTTTTGTATTTGCCGCCGATTCATCCCATCGGAAAGACGGAACGCAAAGGCAAAAATAATTCCACGACGCCGACGGCGGCTGATCCGGGGAGCCCTTGGGCCATTGGTTCGAAAGATGGCGGGCACAAGGCTATAAATCCAGAGCTTGGAACTTTGGCGGACTTGCGGGCGTTACGCGCGAAAGCAGAGTTGCACGGAATTGAACTGGCGCTGGATATCGCATTTCAGTGTTCGCCGGATCATCCTTATGTGAAAGAACACCGGGAATGGTTTCGGTCGCGTGCGGATGGCAGCGTGCAGTACGCGGAGAATCCGCCGAAGAAATATCAGGACATATATCCGCTGGATTTTGAAACCGCGAACTATGCGGCGCTGGCGGAAGAACTAAAGAGCGTGATTTTCTTCTGGATTTCGCAGGGGATCAAGATTTTTCGGGTGGACAATCCGCACACCAAGCCATTCGCATTCTGGGAATGGCTCATTCGCGAGACGCAGCGGGAATATCCCCAGGTGATTTTTTTGGCGGAGGCGTTCACGCGGCCTAAAGTGATGTACCGGTTGGCGAAATTGGGATTCACGCAGTCGTATACGTACTTCGCATGGAAAAATACGAAAGCAGAGCTGACAGAATATTTCACCGAGATTACCGAGCCGCCGGTCAGCGATTTCTTTCGGCCTAACTTGTGGACGAACACGCCGGACATTTTAAATGAGTATCTGCAGAAAGGCGGGCGTCCCGCGTTTATTGCCCGACTGGTGTTAGCCGCAACGCTGGGCGCGAATTATGGAATTTATGGGCCAGTGTTTGAGTTAATGGAAAATGAGCCGGTGCGCGAGGGCAGCGAAGAATATCTGGACTCGGAAAAATATCAAGTGCGGGTTTGGAACAGGAACGACCCGAAAAGTTTGAAGGGACTGATACGGCGGGTGAATAGCATCCGGCGGGATCATAATGCTTTGCAGCACAACTTTGGTTTGAAATTTCATGTCACAGATAATCCGATGTTGATCGCTTATAGCAAAACGTCGGAGGATCGCGGCGACAAACTTCTAGTGGTCGTGAATCTAGATCCGGTGAACAGGCAGATGGGATGGGTGGATGTGGTGTTGAAGGAATTTCGACTGGCGGCCGGGGAGTCTTACGAGATGAACGACCTGCTGACGGATAAAAAATATATCTGGCAGGGAAGCAGAAATTATGTGGAACTGAATCCCGCGGCTTTGCCGGCGCATATATTTCGTGTTGAGCCGTTACGATAATATTTTGAACTTGCATTCACGCTGATGAGGCGCTGAAAAGGAGAGTTACCCCGTTGGCGTTGCAAGAAGACAACCTGTGGTACAAAGACGCGGTAATTTACCAACTGCACGTACGCACTTTTTGCGACAGCAATGGCGACGGCATTGGAGATTTTGTCGGGATGACGCAACGTCTCGACTATCTTCAGGAACTGGGCACCAACACTATCTGGCTGTTGCCGTTTTATCCTTCGCCGTTACGCGATGACGGCTACGACATCGCGGATTACACCACCGTACACCCGAGCTACGGGACGCTGGACGACTTCAAGGCTTTTCTGACCGCGGCGCACAATCGGGGGCTGCGCGTAATTATTGAGATGGTGATGAATCATACCTCGGACCAGCACCCGTGGTTTCAGGAGGCACGCAGCTCGCGTGATAACCCAAAACGTGATTGGTACGTGTGGAGCGATACGGATGCGAAGTACAGGGGTGTGCGAATTATTTTTATCGATACGGAGCTGTCGAACTGGACGTGGGACCCGGTCTCGAAATCGTATTACTGGCACAGATTTTTCAGTCACCAGCCGGATTTGAATTTTGATAATCCCGACGTGTTTGAAGCCATGTGGGAGATTATGAGGTTTTGGCTGGACATGGGCGTGGACGGTTTCCGGCTGGACGCGGTGCCATACCTGGTGGAACGCGAAGGGACGTCTTGTGAAAATCTTCCAGAGACGCACGCGGTAATCAAGGAAGTACGCAAGCGGCTGGACCAATTTTATCCGGGGAGAATGTTGCTGGCAGAAGCGAATCAGTGGCCGGCGGATGTGCGCGCGTACTTTGGGGACGGCGATGAGTTTCATACCGCGTTTCATTTTCCGTTGATGCCACGAATGTTCATGGCGGTGAAACTGGAGGATCGCAAACCGATCATCGAGATTCTCGATCAGACTCCACCAATTCCGGCAAATTGCCAGTGGTGCATATTTTTGAGGAACCACGACGAGCTTACGCTGGAGATGGTGACGGACGTCGAGCGCGACTACATGTACGACGAGTACGCCACGGATAAAACGATGCGGATTAATTTGGGGATCCGGCGGCGGCTGGCACCGATGATGGAGAATGACCGGCGACGGATCGAGCTGTTGAATGGATTGCTGATGTCCATGCCGGGCACGCCGATCGTTTATTACGGCGACGAAATTGGAATGGGCGACAATATTTACCTGGGCGATCGCAACGGAGTGCGAACGCCGATGCAATGGAATGGCGGGACGAATGCGGGATTTTCTTTTGCTGATCCGGAACGGTTATATTCGCCGCTGATTTCCAATTCCGTGTATGGCTACCAGGTGGTGAACGTGGATTCGCAACGAAGGTTCAGCCACTCGCTGCTGTCGTGGATGAAAGCGTTGATCAAGACGCGAAATTCGTATCGGGTGTTCAGCCGTGGGACGATGGAATTCTTGCGGCCGTCGAATCACCGAGTGCTGGCGTACATACGCGAGCTTGGCAACGAGAAGATTCTGGTAGTGAATAATTTGTCGAGCTCAGCACAGGCTGTGGAATTGGATGTGCAGCGGTATAAGGGTTACATACCGATTGAAATGTTTGGCAGAAACCTGTTTCCCAGATTTGGCGATTTGCCGTATCTGCTGACGCTTGGTCCTTATCAATTTTACTGGTTCCGACTACGCCGCATTTGACGCTGGCAGTTTAAGCTGCGCATTATCGACGTTGGCCCGGTATTATATTTCCGCCCGGTTGAAAGCGAGAGTTGAAGTCCTTTGGCTGACGAAACCTTCCTTTCTGACGACCTGCTTCGTCAACTAATGAGTGTCGGCGAGGTGGACCTGCTTGTTGGGATCCTCGCGCACCGGAGCGCCAACACGGTGCGGCGGGCGGCGCATTATGTCGAAAAAAGTTTACAGCAGAACTTCGTGCGGCAGCGAGTGGCGATCATCAGCGTTGATGGCGGAGCGGTGGACGACTCTGGATTCGACGAGCGCTCGGGCGATGGAGAGCCAGGGAATAATTCGAGTTCCAAGGGGATGACTTCGCTGCGAACCATTCACCGGGTTTCGGCGGCATTCAATGGAGCTCCTTCGCCGGGCCTGGCGCTGCGTACGATACTCTCGGCTTCGGATCTGCTACGAGCCCGGGCGTGTGCGGTGGTATCGCCGGCCACTTCCAGCACGTCTCCGGAATGGGTCGCGAATCTTCTGCGTCCGGCGTTCCGCGACAGCTTCGATTTTGTAGCGCCATTATATTCGCGCCATAAATTCCAGGGTTTGCTGGCACGGAATCTTCTGTATCCCATGACGCGGGCGCTATTCGGCCGCAGGATTCGCGAACTATATTCGGACGAGTGGGCGTTTTCGAACCGGCTTGGGAACTTTTGCCAGAATGAAGATGTTTGGCACGAAGAGCCGGTGCGTTCGCGGCCGGAAGCCTGGATGGGAATTTCCGCGCTTACGTCCGATTTTCGCTGTTGCCAGGTTTATCTTGGCGAGAAGCCGCCCCCGCCGGATGGAGCGGGTCCCGATCTTGTGGAAGTGTTGCGCCAAACGGTGGGAAGTTTGTTCTGGTTGCTGGAAACAAACCAGCAGTCGTGGCTGGAGCGCAAGGGTTCAGACGCACTGCCGACGTTTGGCCCAGACCATGCCGTTACCGCGGAACCGCAGGAACTTAATCGCGCCAGAATGTTTGAAATGTTTCAAACCGGCGTAAAAGAACTTGAACCGATCCTGGAGTCGATCTTAAGTCCACAAACGCTGGAAAGTATTCAAGGCATCGCGACGCTGGACCAACACGCATTCCGGTTTCCGGCGGAATTGTGGGTAACGATGCTGTATGAATTTGCGGCCTCATACCATCATTCGGTGATCAATCGCGATCATTTGGTGCAGGCGTTGGTGCCACTTTATCGCGGGAAAATTTATTCGTTCCTGGCGGAATATGCCGATACTTCAGCGACAGAAATGGAAGCGGTGAGTGAAAATCTTTGTTTGGAGTTCGAACGGCAGAAGCCGTATTTGATGGAGAAGTGGAAAGCAGGAGTCGAGGTGAAATCATGAGAGTCACCATCGTGCAAGGTTTGGAGCAGGCTTACTACAATCTGGTGCATATGATCGCGGAATTTCTACCGCGACTGGTGGTCATGCTGGTCATTATCTTGGTGGGATTGTTGGCCGCGTACCTGCTTGGCCACGTGGTGCGGGCGGTGCTGCGGCTGACGAAATTGGATCGCGTCTCGGAAGATGCCGGGGCTTCGCGGGTATTGCGGATGGCGGATCTGCCGTCGATGACAGAATTGCTGAGCCGCTCGATATTCTGGATCACCTGGCTGGGATTCATCCTGATCGGCGTCAGCGTATTGGGAGTGGCGGGGTTGCAAGAGCAGATCTCGCGATTGTTCCGGTTCCTGCCAGAAGTATTTATCGCCATGGTGATTTTATTTCTGGGATTGGTGCTGGCGAATTTTTTGTCGCGCGCGGTACTGCTGGCTTCGGTGAATGCGGGAGTTCGCTCGCCGAAAATCTGGAGCTGGTCGATTCGCTTTGTAATCTGGATTTTGGCGATTTCCATGGCGTTGGATGAACTGGGGCTGGCGCGGCAGACGGTGCTGGCGGCGTTTTCAATTGTTTTTGGAGCTTCGATGCTGGGGCTGGCTATTGCGTTTGGACTGGGAGGACAGGATCTGGCGCGGCGCGCGCTGGAGAGATATCTGGGAAATACGACCAAGGAAAAATATAAAGAGCCGCAACCGTTGTGATGCATTTGGCGGAGAAAGATATTTATGGCCGCGCCGGGTTTTGGCAAAGACATGATCTCTAATTTAAAGACGGAATTGCCGGCGCAGCTGTCGGCTTATTTGAAGGGGCAGCGCTGGTTTGGGGCTAAGGCTCGGGAGGTTCGTGCTACGGAGGTGGTGGATTTCGTAACGTTGGAACGGGACGGACTGCATGCACTGATTGTTATGGTGAAGGTGGAGTATGAGGGAGGTGGTGGGGATTTGTATTCTTTGCCGCTGGTGGTGACGAAGGACTCAGATCCAAAGAAAGAGCCAGGTTCAAACCTCAAAGGCGAACCCGGGGCACCCGGGAAAGAGGCCGACTCCAATCGTGGACCTGGGGCACCCGGTGCGGTGTTGACGGTTTCGGGGCGTTCGAGCGGAGAGAAGATGACGCTTACCGACGCGCTGAAGAATGAAACATTTCTTTCTGTTTTGCTGGATGCGATTGAGAGGGGATTGATTTTTACCGGAGAGGTTGGAGAGTTGGTGACCTCGCGCACTCATGCGTTGTCGATGCAGGAAACTGGGGCGGCTGGGAGCTTGCACCCTCGCGCGATTACCGCTGAGCAGAGCAACAGCTCGGTTGCTTACGGGGATCGTTTGATGTTGAAATTTTTTAGACGGCTGGAGGAGGGCGTAAATCCAGATCTTGAGGTCGGTGGTTTTCTTACCGAGAAGGCGCACTATCAGCACACGCCGCAGTTGCTTGGAGCACTGGAATATCGCGAGGCACACGGACTGGGGATGACGCAGGGGATTCTGCAGGGGTTTGTGCCGAATCAGGGCGATGCGTGGCAATACACGATGAAATCGATTTCGGCTTTTTATAATGAGGTGGGCAAAAATTCGGCAGAAGGCGGTGTCGCGGATTCGCGGAGTGATACGGCGCGCGCGTTGATTGCTCCTTTTTTGGAATCGGTGGGGCTGCTTGCGCGGCGAACGGCGGAATTGCATTTGGCGCTGGTGTCTCCGGCCGCTGCAGCGGAACCTGATTTTGCACCGGAGCCTTTTGATGGCACGTTTCAGCGAGGCTTTGAGGATGCGCTGTTGGAGTTGACGAACCGGATTTTTCGGCAACTGCGGCACGCGCACGATCACCTCCCGAAAAATGCGAAACCGAAAGTGGAGAAAGTGCTTGGCAACGAGCCGCAGATTATTGAACGTTTTCATGCTGCGCTGAGAGTTCCGATACGCGCAGTGCGGACGAGAATACACGGCGATTATCATTTGGGGCAGGTTTTGTACACCGGGGCAGACTTCGTGATTATTGATTTTGAAGGCGAGCCGGCGCGGCCATTGTCGCAGCGGCGTTTGAAGCGATCGCCCTTGCAGGATGTGGCGGGAATGCTACGGTCGTTTCATTATGCGGCGCATGCGCCGCTGCTGGCAGCGACTGGCAGCGTAAATGTTGATGATGGCAACAGGGAAAAATTGAATGGCTGGGCGGAAGCGTGGGCGAAATGGGTAAGCGATCGCTTTCTGGACGAGTATTTGAAAACCGCGCGGGGTGCGGAGTTTCTTCCACCGCGCCACGAAGAGATTGATTCGTTGTTGCAACTGCATGTGCTGGAGAAAGCGGTTTACGAATTAGGGTATGAATTGAATAACCGGCCGGACTGGGTGGCCATTCCGTTGGAAGGTATTTCCAAGAGTTTGGAGTCGTCAAATTTGTAGGGAGAAGGATGCGTCATGGTGAAACCGGCTAAGAAACCGCTCAGTTCCAAACCGAAAATTACGGCAAAGACGAGCGGCAACAAGAAATCGGCACAAGGGGAGGCGCCTTGCCCGGATGAACGACGTCCGGATACGAAGGCGGATGAGATTTATGGGGATACAAAGATTCCGCCGAGCCACAGGAAATAAGCGTTGGGTTTATAGGACTGGTGTGGGAAACGGAAAGTGAAGATGAGCCGAACGGTGGCGGGGAAAATTGGGCTCGGCTTGCGCGAGCAATCGAAGAGAGATTCCTCCGCTGCCCAGGCCGACTCATTCGCAGGAGCGAATGAGAAGAAAAAGCGTCGGCCTGCTCCGGTCGGAATAACCGTTTCGCGATTTGTACCGTTGAATTTGTAGCGCTTGCACCATCGCGATGATCGTTTGGGAATTTGTATTGCTTGAGTTTGTAACGCTGCAGTATCGCAACATGCGGTTACTTGGCGAGAATCTTGTTTACTTTTGCGGTGAGGGTCTTGGCGTCGAAGGGCGCACGGACTTTTGCGTCATTGTCGAAATAAATGAAAACGTCGCGCTGATTTTTTTGCGGGCCTTTTTCTTTGATGACGCGTTCGGCGTCTTCCGGCTCGCTTCCGCGGGCCCAGTGGTGGACGCGCGTTGCCCACTGATCCAAGGATGGCTCGTCGTAGCCGCTGGCATACAAAACTTCCGAGCCGTGCAGACGGCAGTACATGAAATCGGAAGTGACATCCATCAGGCGCGGCCATTCGACGGTGTCCGCGCAAACTAGCGCGACATCGTATTGGCGCAGAAGATTTATAAATTCGGGAGTCGCAAAGCTAGCGTGGCGGATTTCCATGGCGTGGCGCAGGGGGCGCTGGGCGTCGGGTTTCAGCGCAGTGCGGCCGGCCATCCATTTATCGTGTTTGCGGGCTACGGCGGATGCTTTCTCGGTGTCGTGAGGGAGCAACAGAAAAAAATCTTCAAGCACTTCCGGCCTAAAGATGAAGTTCGGCGGCAACTGCCACAAAATTGGGCCTAGTTTTGGGCCTAGATTAAAAATTCCCGAAGCTAGAAAATTTGCGACTGGAGCTTTGGCATCTTTCAGGCGCCTGATGTGGGTGATAAAGCGCGGAGCCTTCACGGAAAAAACAAAATCGTCGGGGGTCTCGGCGGCCCAGCGTTCGAAACTTGGGGGACGCTGCAAGGAATAAAACGTGCCGTTGATTTCGATGGAGTTGAAAGTCTTGGAGGCGTATTCGAGTTCAAGCTTTTGTTTTAAGTCTTCGGGATAGAAAACACCGCGCCAAGGTTTGTACGTCCACCCGGAGATGCCGATGCGCACTTTTCCTGGGTCAGGCATGGAGAGATAGTTTAATCGTTCATTGCAAAACGCGGACGATCTTCTTGAGGTCGGCGATGAAGCGGGCCATTTCTTCGTGGCGGGCATTTTCATCCGGAGCGCGCAAGATCGAAGAGGGGTGCACGGTGGCGGCGACGTAGGGTGCCAGCGTGGACTCGATGAATTCACCGCGATGCTGGGTGACGCGAAAATCTTTGCCGAGCAAGGCTTGGGCCGCGGTAGCGCCAAGACAAACAATTACTTTGGGGCGGATGGCGGCAATTTCTGCGTCGAGCCAGGGGCGGCAGGCGGCGATTTCGGCGGCGTTGGGTTTTTTGTGGATGCGGCGTTTGCCGCGGGGCTCCCACTTGAAATGTTTGACGGCATTGGTGACGTAAACTTTCTTGCGGTCGATGCCGGCTTCCACGAGAGCGTTATCTAGCAGCTTGCCAGCGGGACCGACGAATGGTTTGCCAGCAAGATCTTCCTGGCCGCCGGGTTGTTCGCCGATAAGCATGAGCTTGCTGTGGACTGTACCCTCGCCGAAAACGGTTTGCGTGCCGAGCTTCCAGAGATCGCAGTTTTTGCAGGATTTGGCGGCTTCGCGCAATTCGTCGAGCGAGGCTTTGGTGGGGATTAGGTCCAGTTGCTTGGTTAAAATGCGCTTGGCCATGCTCCTGTTTTCCTCAGGTCAAAACTAGGATGCGGCAGCGTTGCTGAGGGTGGCAGGCGTTAGTAAGGTGGTATGGACTATTGTTGGCGTAGGGCGGTCATGGGGTCTATGCGGCTGGCGCGGCGGGCGGGGATAAAGCTGGCAAAGAGCGCGGCGACGACGAGGATGGGGATGGTGATGGCGAAAGTTGATGCGTCGGCGGGGCGCATTCCTTCCACCAGGCGATTCAAGATTTGACCCGCGGCGAGGGCCGCGAGAATGCCGACTCCAACACCGACGAAAATCATTGCGAGGCTTTCTCCGAGCACCATGCGGATTACGTCGAGTGGTTTGGCTCCGAGAGTCATGCGCACGCCGATTTCGGGCACACGCTGGCCGGTCAAGTACGCGAGCACGCCATAAATACCGATGCACGCGAGTAGCAAGGCTAATCCGGCGAATATGCCGAACAAGAGTAAGAGGAAACGTTGCCGGGCGAGCGACGCGCTGACGAGCTCTTCCATGGTGTGGACTTCATAGAGCGCTTGATCGTTGGCTGCCCCGCGCAATTCGCGGCGCAATGGGTCGACGGCATTCAAGGGCGGAACGCTTGTGCGAGCGGCAATCGACATGACTGACGAAAACAAATGCAACAACGGCGGGGGCACTTGAGCGAAGGGATAATACATTTGATCGCGCACACGCGATTGATCATCACTAGCAAGGCCCCAATGGCGAACATGGCCGACTACGCCCACCACCAGAACTGGGCCGCTCATGGCGGGAATCCAAATGCGCTTGCCAACTGCGTCCTGCGTGCCAAAGGCATGCTCGGCGAGATTGTCGTCGATCACGATCACGGGTTCGCTGCCGATACGATCGTGTTCAGTGAAAAAGCGACCTTTGCGCAGCGGAATGCCCATGACTTTCAAGTAGTCCGGCGATACGCAAGACGCCAGCGCGATGGGCTCCTGGTTCGGCGGCGGGGGCGTGGCGCTGGTCCAGTACGGAAGGGAGTTTTCTCCTGCGCGCATGGGGATTATGTCGGCCAATGTCGCCGACTCGACGCCAGGAACACGGCGAGCGCGATCGAGCACGTCCTGCCAGGCTTGGCGAATCTGTTCGGGATTCTCGAGCATAGTGGGAGAAAGCGCGAAGTGCGCGGTGATTACGTTGTGCACGTTGAAACCGGGATCGAGAGACGAGAGCGCGAGCAACGTGTGCCCAAGCATTCCGGCGGAGACCAGCAGGACTACCGCGAGGGCGATCTCAGAGATTACGAATGCGCTGTGCAAGCGGCGAGAATTTCCGGCAATGCTGCGGGCCCCTGCGCGGAGGGTCTGTTCAACGTTGTGCACGGGAACCCGCAGAGCAGGCGCCAGCCCGAAAAGAAGACCACTGACGAGAGAGGCGATCACGGCGAAAACGAGCACGCGCCAGTCCAGATGAACCTCTTCTGCTCGCGGCAAGTTGCCTGGCCAAAACGCGACAAAGGGATTAACGCTGAGGAATGCGAGTACTACGCCAAGCAAGCCTCCACCAAGACCTAAGATTGCGCTTTCGGTAAAGCATTGACGCGCCAGGCGACTTCGCGCAGCGCCCAGTGCTACGCGCATGGCAAGCTCGCGCTCGCGTGAAACGGCGCGGGCCAGCAGGAGACTGGCGATATTCACGCAAGCGATGAGCAGCACGAGTGCTACTGCGCAGAGGAGCAGCCAGAGGGTCGAGCCGATATCGCCGACCAGTTCTTTTTGCAGCGGGTAGGCGGTCATGCCGAGGGCTGAATTCGATTGGGGATATTCCGCAGCCAAGTGCCGAGCAATGAGTGCGAGCTCGGCGCGGGCCTCGGCCAATTCAAAGCCTGGCTGCAAGCGTGCGAGCACGTGGAGAAAACGTGACCTGCGGTTTTGCATTCGCGGGTCGGTGTTTTTGCTTTGCTGCAGCGGAGTGAAGACGTCGGCATCTCCGTCCAACTGGAAGCCCGCGGGGGCAACGCCGACGATGGTATATGGCTTGCCCTCATAAACGAGCGACTCGCCGATAGCGCTGGGTGCACCGCCAAAGTTGCGCTGCCACAATCCATTGCTGATCATCGCGACAGGCGTTGCGCCCGGTCGGTCTTCATCCGGCGAAAATGCGCGGCCGTGTATCGGAGAGAGTCCTAGCGTGGAGAATAATTCCGCGGAGATATTTCGCCCATTAACGTATTCAGGCTCTCCGCGCCCACTGATGGTGCCACCGGCATAGGTCCACGCGGCCAAAGTAACGGTTTTGCTCTCGCGCTTGACGTCGCCGAAATCGAAATTGGAGAAGCCCCAGAGCTCGCCAATCTGCTCGGTGGATGCGTGCAGAGTAAGCAGTCTGTCAGATTGGGGGTAAGACAGCGGCCTTAGCAGAACACTGTTGATGACCGCGAACATTACTGTGGTGGCGCCGATGCCGAGCGAAAGTATCAGGAGTGCAATGAGCGTGAAACCGGGGTTTCGGCGGAAAGTGCGAAGCGCGTAGCGGGTGTCCTGCAGGAAATCCTCCAGCCAGCGGGTGCCGCGTGCGTCGCGGCAGTTCTCCTTGACCTGCTCCGGGCCGCCGAGGGCGAGACGCGCTTGTCGTCGTGCTTCCTCGGGAGCTATGCCGCTGTCGATGAGTTGGGCGGTGTGCTGCTCGAGATGAAAGCTGAGTTCCTTTTCGAGTTGGGCTTCCATTTGCGTTCGTCGCGAGAAGCGCTTCCACCAGTTCATTTTCATTGCGCACCGCTATCGGCCATGCCGAGGATGAGTGCGATGGCGTCGATCAGCCGCTGCCAGTCAGCCGCTTCGGTCTTAAGCTGCTGCGATCCTTTTCGCGTGAGGCGATAGAACTTGGCCTCGCGGCCGGTCTCGGTTTCTTTCCAATCGGCGGCGAGGAGGCCGCGGTTTTCGAGGCGGTGCAATGCGGGGTAGAGCGAGCCTTCCGGGACTTGCACGACGCCGCGCGAGACTTGTTCGAGGCGTTGCGCGATGGCGTAGCCGTGTACCGGGCCGAGGGCGATGACTTTCAAGATCAGGAGGTCGAGGGTGCCCTGGGGAAGATCGGATTTGGGGGGAGGCATGCGTATACCTCGGACTTCTATGCATTAACACAAGAAGGGGTAGAAGCGCAAGGTATGATGTCAAATCAATCGGCGATGCGGGACGTGCCGAAGCAATCAACGCACATAATCAGTATTAGATGGGAGGGAACCAGAAAGAGAAGAGTTAGAATTTCACACAAACTCTCTCGATGATGGTGTTGGAACGGCGAGAAAAACATTTGCCGTGGGAGAGTATGCAGGTAAGAAAGAGTCACTCCCGCCTGACTTTTTGTCGATTGAAAAAGAACTGCAGGGAATCAAAGAGTCCGCGTTTCCGCATGACAAAATTACTTGCCACCTTGCTCCGGCAATCACGATCAGGAACTGATGTTCTCATTCGATGGGATTAAGTGAAAAGACTGCGCAACCAGAGTCTTAGCATGATCCAGTAATAATTCGCTCGGTTGAAGATTGTGTCTGGTTTGGTTAGATCAGCGCCGCCATCGCCGGTTTGCAAAGCTTGTCTGTAGCCGTTTGGTAGCTCGAAGAGAGCGGGACTGAGGGGAGCTTCGGAGATTTCTAGGAGTTCTATTTTGCTCACGCTCGTATCTGTAGAGCTAGTTTTCAGGGATGTTTCTTCGATGGGATAGCCGCGTGGGGCTTTGCCGAGCCATTTGACCTGCATGCGATCTCTTGGACTTCCGCTGATGCTGACGGATAGAAAAGCGAAACCGGGGTATGGCTGCTCTTCACATCCAAATCCGGGTAGATCGATATACCAGCCGTCGGTCTCTTCGACGCTTGCCGGTGTTGAGGCGCCAGAGCCAGGTTGGAATGTGATCTTAACTTTAACGTGACGCGCGCGGCGTAGTGCTCGAACTGGCGGCGTTCACCGGTGTCGACAGAGTCGATGGTCATGGTCACATCGGCTCCTGACATCTGCGGCACGCTTACTGGACGTGCTTTCTTTAACTGCTCAGACCTATTTTCGATTACGGAGGAGTTATAGATTTTGTCTCGTTGGTTAAGGAAAAAACTGCGCTTTTCATCGCATTGCCAAATTGCCGCTGAATTTATTTCGTCGCCTCGTAGCGGCTTTTCAGTCGTGGTCTCGGTGCGTTGCCGCGAGCCTTTCAAGTAAAGCGCGCGAACTTCGGAAAATTGGTCGGCTGATTTTTGATCGCCAGATGTGTGGCGGGTTTTGATCGTGAGATCAGAGAAGTTCGGAACAACGAGGTTCGGAAGCGCGACTGAAGCCGCGAGGATTAATACGGAGAAGATGCTGAAGCAGTACGCAGGCGAGGTGGCCATTTTCGAATTTTCCAGTGGCGAAGCTTACTACATCTGGTTGAGGCTCGCTGAAAGGCGAGGGGGCATTATTAAAATTGCCTTCGCGATCTGGAGTCTAATGGGACAATTTTATGCGGGCGGGGTCCCCTAAAACCCAGCCGATCAGGAAGGCGAGTAGCGAGGCTACGATGGCAATTGAGGCTATGGCGGCCCATTTGCCGTAGGAAACTCGAATTGATCCGTCGCGGGCGTAGCTGGGGAGTTTTACTCCGCTTCTTGCGAGCAGGTGACTGAAGCGCATCTCTGACAGAGCACTCTCTTGTGGCGCAAGTGCGGAGGGCTTCGCGTTACCGGGTACCCAGGCAAATGTTTTTTGCGGCTTTGTATCGGGTGACTTTGTATTGAGGGAGTTGAGCGACTGCGTCCACGGATATGGTTTTGACTCTTCGGGAGGAATTACTTTTTCTTTAGTGTTAATGTCCTGGTGTGCTTCCGGCGAAGGAGGCGCTGCTTCGCTTGCCTCTGAGTGCGACGAGGTTTCGTCCTGCTCCGTTTTTTCTATGAGCGAATCCGCAATCGCTTCGTTGGCGTGCTGTTCGGATTCGGAAGCGACGCTCGTTACGGCATCGGTCGCGACGACTGAGGCTGGCGTGGAGTCGGAGTCGGTTACTTCTGGCGGGAGTTCTGCGGTGGAGCGTGCTTGGTTGGCTTGGTTGGCGCGCCTGGTTCGTACTGTGGCGATGGAAATTCCCGCGCGCAGCTGAGTTCGCGCAGTCTCGCTTAAGCCCTTAAAACGTATACCCGCCTGTTTTTTCGAGTCACTGATCCAGGCGATTTCCGCGGCGATCTCCATCCAATGCTCGAATTCCGGAGCCTGAAATCGCAAATTGTGAAGAGTATTCAGATCCAGCTCTTCGGTTGACAGGATAGCCATGCCGCCTTCGCTGATATTGAGGACGATGCCGTTATTATTTCCGCCCAACTCGACGAGGCTGGCACGCGGGTCCTCAAACCTCTGGTGGATGCGGCGGTCCGCTCCGATACCTTGTTGGTGCTGCGACATTTACCCTCGAGGCGCGCGGTTATGGAGACGGATGGGACGACGCAGTGCTAGCGGAAACATTGCTGACCGTCATACTTGATTTGGGAACGATGAGACGGCCAGAGACACGATGCTTGGCCAAGTGATCCACGAGTAACTCCATGGGTGCGGTGTCGTTAGGGCGATAGAAGAAAATGGGCTCGTCGAGTACGCGATTTTTCTGCACCAAGCGTATGGTGCCAAAAAGAAGCGTCATGTTGAACTGATTTTTCTTCACGTTGGAATCTTGCAGCTCTATGGTGACGCCGGCGAGAGTGGTCTTGGCACCTTTAGCATTCAGAGCAAAATCATAGTCAGTGTGCTGCCCTGCGGTGCGCAGGAGCTCGATCTCACGTTGCTCCCGCTCCAATCGCTTGTTCAAGTCAGTGGCAGTGGCTTCCATATCTTTTTTGGTGTTGTCGACTTCCTTGCGGACCGCGACGAGTTCATTGTGGGATTTCGTAGTGACTTCTGCAAGGTCGGTGTTGTTGACCTTAGTATCAAGCTCACCCGCGCTGGCCTTGGCGGCGAGCTCGGTGCGGAGTTCCTCATCCACTTTGGCGATTTGCTGCGCATCCATGCCGCGGACTCGGTCGGCTATGCGTTGGGCCTCGGCTTCCTCTTCTGGAGTGAGTTGCAGGCGGCCAGCGACGACACTGAGTTGCCCCCGAAGTTGCGCGTTGGTTTCCTCGGTTTGGGCGAGGCGCTTCTCGAGGGAGTTGTAATTTTCAGTTACAGCATGCTTGGTGCGTACCGCGGAGCTCCAGGCAAACCCCACGCCGGCGATGCCCAGAAGACTGACAACGATCACCGCAGGAACGACCATGAGCAGCGGGCTTCGGCGGGCCAATTCGACACGCTCTGGGTATACACGGGACAAGGGTGCCGACATTGGATCCTCCTTCTGACTTCTAAAGCTTGATGCTAGGAGCGTTTACGCCACTTCCGGACAGAACTAGGAGCGCAGCGACAACTGTACAGTATGGCAATAGACCATTTTGATTGGCGCGGGGGAATAACGACATCCATGTAGTTGGCATGCAGGAAAGCTGTATCGAAGCGGCTATTGGAGATCTGAGGTTTCGGCCAGGTTGCAGCCGGCGTGTTATAAGGAATGGCGGTTGTTCGTCTCGAGACCGACCACGAGCGTTCAGATACCTTTGGGGCACGCTGCAGACAGATCCGACCCCACTTAGAAGACACTAGACAAACAGAGAGCAGCAAGTGGTATTGGAAAAGGGAGAGACTGTAGCGGGCAATTCAGATGTGAACACTTGTATTTAATCGGCCGCCAATAACGGAAATTATCGAGTAAAATCGGCCATACAAAAATCTGGAGATTTATTGAAATTGCGGACTGACAAAACTGAGAGGGGATCGAAACCGGAGGCCGGGCCGGAAAGAAGGAAAGATCGTCGCGTACCAACTCCGACGGGAATGTGGGTGTCGTGGAGATTTGAGAAACAAAGATACACTTCCCGGGTCTTGGATTTCAGCGCTTCCGGGGCATTCATTGTTACGAATGATGTGGTCGCCGTGGGCACTCCGCTAAAGCTGATTTTTGCCATGGTGGAAGGGGAATTAAAACTTGAGGCAGTGGTCCGTAATTCCAGACCGGGCAGCGGTATGGGCGTGCAGTTCAACTCTGTCGGCGGAAAACAACTTGCAATGATTCTCAAGGCTTTGAAACGGCTCAGGCCCTGGTGAAACATTGGGGGTTTCTGCATGCCTCCCTTACAAGCAACAATCAAGCTGTTACTCCACATCTTTTTGTTAATCGAACCTCAGCTTTCTTTGTATCCAAGAAGTTAATATTGCCTTGAAAAGTTTGAGAAAAACGGTACCAGCGGTTCATTCGCACCCACACGCCAAGTATTAGATTCTTGTTCCTCATAGATAGAGTTGTGGCTAAGACGGTGAAGCGGGACCGTCTCACAAGTTTGCGCTGCAAAGTCGCGCGAATCAGGGCCATCAAGACCAGGAAAAATCAAGATGCCGAAAATTCTGCTTGTCGAAGATAACGAGATGAATAGAGAGATGTTGTCGAGAAGGCTGGAGCGCAAGGGCCACTCTGTTATCTCTGCTCACGACGGGGAACAAGGTCATTTTCTGGCTTGTTCCGAAGCGCCGGATCTTATTTTGATGGATATCAGCCTGCCGCTGATGAATGGGTGGGAGTTGACGCGGCTTCTGAAAAGCAACGAACGCACGCGACACATACCGATTATCGCGCTGACCGCGCACGCGCTGGTGACCGATCGCAATACCGCGCTAGACGCGGGCTGCGATGACTATGACACCAAACCGATCGACTTTGCGCGGCTGGAGATGAAAATCGAAAGCTTGCTCACGGTGAAGAAATGATCATTAAAAAACGCCAGCGCGCTTTTGAAGCCCGTAGCAGCGATGCTTGCTGGTCTCTGGATGGCGCTTACTTCCAATGACGACGGTGCAGCAAAGCGACCAGATTTCCTCTCGCACTGCGCTCGAGGCCAAGCTAGAGCTAGCAGAGCGTGCGCTGGTTTATTCAAACCGCAACATACAAATCACCACGGAGATCCTGATACAAGCCTCCGAAGAAGTGCTGCCGCTGCTGGTTGAGCGCACTGAAAATATCGCCAATATTGCGGCGCTTGTTCAACGTCTCAGGGAGCAAGTGGAATCGGAAAATGAAAGAGAACTTCTGGATACGGCCAGCGCATCATGGTTAGCGGCGCACAAATACGGAACCTCACTGCACCAGCTGATTGATAAACAGAGATCTGCGGCGGCGGGGCCGGCGATGGCGAACGTGATGCTGCCATTCCTGCTTGATAACGCGTCGTGGCGAGCGTTCGTGCAATTCTTACGCGCGCAGCTGGGGCCGACGGGGCCTTACAAACAATGGAAGCGTGGGTTGGCTGGCCGGGCCAGCGAATTCGTTCGCGCCAATCAGGAATTGAAATGCGCGGTTGCGGAACGAGGGCGCATTGCTGAAAAGCTTTCGCAGTTCACCTCGATCGTGGAATGTTCGAACGATGCGATTATTATGCACACCCTGGACGGCACGATTGCCAACTGGAATACCGGCGCTGAGAACATCTACGGTTATTCCGCGAACGAGGTAGTGGGGCGGCCGCGGACTTGGCTTTTGCCCGATGAGCAAGCGGATGAGTTGCCGGCAATTCTGGAACTACTAAAGCGGGGAGAGAAAACTTCGGCGAAGGAAACTATTCATATCGGTAAGGGCCAGCGTCGTATTGAGGTTTCAGAGATGATCTCGGCGGTTAAAGACGCCGGGGGAAGAGTTGTCGGGGCAGTGGCCATCATTCGGGACATCAGCGGACGGAACGTAGCATCAAATCAGCTTCCTCGTTAACAAGTCAGTAGCAAACTAACCCACACTAAAAAAAGTAAAGGGCTTGACAGGGGCGCGGGAATTTTACAGAATACGCGCAGGGCGAACAAAAAGCGAACATAGTTTTTGGGTCCTGAATATTCTCCATGCGCTCCAATCTCGCTACTCTCCGTTCTGATGTTGAGCTTTCACTGGCTGGGCGGGTGGTTTCCCCGTTTGGGTATCGCGACCGCAAGAGTGTGGAGACGGTGCTGACGGGGATTCCGGAGATTGATGCTCTGGCCGGGGGCTTTCCGCGTGGGGCTTTGACGGAAATTTGTGGGCCGCCGTGTTCCGGGCGGACTACGGTGCTGCTTTCGGCTTTAGCGTCGCGGACGGCGGAGGCGGAAGTGTGCGCGTTGATTGACGCGCGGGATTCATTTGATCCGCGCAGCGCGGAAGCTGCGGGAGTGGAACTGCAGCAATTGTTGTGGGTGCGCTGCCGGAGTCTGGATCAGTCATTGCGCGCCGCCGATCTGGTGATTCAGGGCGGAGGATTTGGATTTATTGCGTTGGATCTAAGCGATGTGGCACCGGAAACGGTGCGGCATGTGCCGCTGAATGCGTGGTTCCGGTTTCGTCGCGCGGTGGAAGATACGTCGACGGTGTTGCTGGTACTGGAGCAGGAGTCCAACGCGAAAACGTGCGCTTCGCTGGTTTTGCGGATGAGCATGAAGGCGGCGAAATGGTCAGGCGCTGGGGAAAGCAATGTTAAAGACAAGACCGCAGGAATTAAGACGACAGAGATTAAGACGACAGAAATTTCGCGGCATTCGCGTGGATCGTGGGTACAGGAAGTTTTAGCAAAGGGATGTTTGGCGCAAGCCGGTTTGGCGCATGCACGATTGCTGGATGGCTCGGATGTTCAAGCGGAGATGCTGCATGCGCGCATGCAGTCGATCAATTTTCAGCAGGTGCAAAACGGGCCAGTTTCTATTGAGAGGCATTTTGCCGGGCACGATTTCGCGAATTCCAGTGACGGCTTCGAGCGTAGTGACACGCAAAGTTTTTCGGCGCAATCCGTGTGGAGCTATCTGCACGCCCTGCCTGTGGAAACGAAACTTAAATGAGGAGCGCGGGACGCAAATAATTTTGCTGAATTTTATTTCCAATTCGCGATTGAACTGTCATGTCCTTTGCCGCCATTCATATTCCCGATTTTATTGTGCAAGCCGTGGTGCGTGGGGACGGTGCGCTGCGCGATCGGGCGGTGGCGATTGTGGAAGGCACGCCGCCATTGTGGAGCGTGGTGGCGGCCAATGGACGAGCGGCGCAGGTGGGAATCGAATTGGGGATGGCGAAATCGCAAGCGGCGCAATTTACGGGCGTGGAAATTCGGCACCGTTTGCCGGCGCAGGAGAAAACCACGCATGAAGCGCTGCTGGATCTGGGGTGGTCGGTTTCGCCGCGAGTGGAAGATAGCACGCCAGACACGATAGTTCTCGACCTCGCGGGATTGAGCGGTTTATTTGGCACAGAAGAAAAAATCGCTCATGAACTCGCGAAGCGTGGTTCTGGGCTGGGTTTAAATGCGCGCATAGCGGTGGCTGAAGATATTGAGATGGCGATTCTTGCGTCGCGTGGATTACCGGGCGTCACGTTAATTCCGCCGGGAGATGAGGCCAAGCGGTTGCAGGGTCTTCCGGTGCACACGCTGCTTCCTTCGCCTGAAATTCTGGAGATATTGACGCGCTGGGGCGTGGAAACCTGCGGCAAGCTGGCTGCTTTGCCGGTGATACAGCTTTCTGAGCGGCTGGGGCAGGAGGGGGTGCGTTTGCACACGCTGGCGCGTGGCGCATTGGTGCGTTCACTGGTGCTCGCGAAACCTTCGGATAATTTTCAGGAAGAAATGGAGCTAGATGATTCCGTTGAGGAACTGGAATCGCTGAGCTTTGTTCTAGGGCGATTGCTGGATCAATTGTGCGAACGGCTGGCGGCACGCTCGTTGTCGGCACGCAGCATTCGAATGGAATTCGAGCTGGAGCGCTCGTTTGAAAAAGGCTTGCAACTTTCCGCGCATACCGATCAGCACAAATTGCTTCCACGCAAATTTGAAAAGATTTTGGCGCTGCCGGTGCCGATGCGGGATTCCAAACTGCTGCTGAAACTGGTGCGGTTGCGCTTGCAATCCGATCCGCCGTCTGCAGCGGTTATAAAAATAGCGTTATCGGCGGAAGCGGACCGGGTGCGCACCACGCAGCGCGGATTATTTCTGCCTGCTTCGCCGGAGCCGGAAAAATTGGAGCTGACTATGGCGCGGCTCGCGAACCTGGTGGGCGACTCGAATGTGGGGTCGCCGCAACTGATGGATACGCACCGGCCGGATGCGATTCGAATGGAGCGCTTCCGGTTGGCGCAGGAAGCGGCAGGCGATCGCAGAAAAAAGCCGATTGCAGCGACGGATAAATCAGTGGAAAAGAATTCTTCTGCGTCGCGAATGACAAAGCCTGCAAACGGTTTTCGTCTTTTGCGTCCCAGCGTTCCGGCGCGGGTGGAATTGCGCGAGGGTATTCCTGCGCGAGTATTTTTTTACGGTGCGCACGGTGAAATTGTGGCGGCGTCCGGGCCGTGGCGAACTTCTGGAGAGTGGTGGCAGGACCCCTGGGATCAAGCGGAATGGGATGTGGAAGTTCGTTTTTCGTCGAATGCACAAAAAAATAAACGTGCTTCAAATGCGTTGTCAAATCCCGCTGGGGAACGCGGACTTTATCTTATTTATTATGATTTGCGGCAGCAGGGGTGGTTTCTGAGGGGGATGTACGACTGATGTACACGGAATTGCATGCACGTTCCGCGTTCAGTTTTCTTGCGGGAGCTTCTTTGCCGGAAGAATTGGCCAGCGTGTGTGCGGAGCGCGAGATGGAAGCGATGGCGGTGCTCGATCGCGATGGCATGTATGGGGCGCCGCGTTTTTATATGGCGGCGAAGAAATCGAGCGTGTGCGCGCTGATCGGGGCGGAAGTTACTTCTGAAGAAGGATGGCGGTATCCGCTACTGGTTGAGTCGCGCAAGGGTTATCAAAATATTTGCCGCTTGATCACCAGCATGAAATTGCGCGCAAAAAAAGGGGAGGGCCAGATTTCGCGTGAGGAAATAGCCGCGCAATTGGAGCATGACGGCGGTGGATTGATTTGCCTCACCGGAGGGAACGAAGGGCCGCTCGCGCATGCGTTGATGTCCGGCGGAATGGAAGCTGCGGTGAACAGCATTCAGCAGCTTTGCGAATTATTTGGAAGGCGCAATGTATATGTCGAATTACAACGGCATTATTGCCGCGACGAGGAGGTGCGCAATCAGTGCGCGCTGGAAATCGCACGAAAATTAAATCTGCCGGTGCTGGCTACCAACGGAGTTTGTCACGCTTTGCCGGAGCAGCGTGAATTGCTGGATGTGTTTTCTTGTGTTCGTCATCACCGCACGCTGGCTACTGCCGGACGGCTGCTGGCGCGCAACGCCGAACGCCATTTAAAGTCTGGCGCGGAGATGGTGAAACTTTTTGCGGACCTTCCGGAAGCGATTGCCAACACGCAGATGCTGGCTTCACGTCTGCAATTTACATTGAACGATCTGGGCTACCAGTTTCCGATATATCCGGTGCAGGATGGGCGCTCGCAGATGCAGTTTTTGCGCGACCGCACGTACGACGGGATGCTGGCGCGTTATGGAACGGACAATGAGCGTGCGCGCAAACAAATCGCGCATGAGCTGGAGGTCATTGAAAAGCTTGATCTGGCGGGCTATTTCCTGATCGTCTGGGACATCATTCGTTTTTGCGGGCAGCAAAATATTCTGGTGCAGGGGCGAGGGTCGGCGGCGAATAGCGCGGTTTGCTATGCACTGGGTATTACGGCGGTGGATCCGGTGGGCATGGAGTTGTTGTTCGAACGGTTTTTGTCTGAGGAGCGGGGCGAGTGGCCGGACATTGACCTCGATCTTCCAAGCGGCGATCAACGGGAACGCGCCATTCAATATGTTTATGAACGGTACGGAAAACTTGGCGCGGCTATGACGGCGAATGTGATTACGTATCGTGGACGCTCGGCGGCACGCGAAATTGGGAAAGCGTTTGCGTTTGATCCGGAAGTGTTGAACCGGCTGACGTCGCTGGTGGGAGCGTGGGAATACAAGGACGTCAACGACACACTGGAGCGGCAGTTTAAGGATGCCGGGCTGGATTTGAAGCATCCGCAGATTCGCAAATTTTGCGAGTTGTGTTTGAGGTTTCAAGATTTGCCGCGACACCTTGGACAACATTCGGGAGGAATGGTGGTCTGCCAGGGGCAACTTGATTCGGTGGTGCCGCTAGAGCCGGCGACGATGCCTGGGCGCGTGGTGGTGCAGTGGGATAAAGACGATTGCGCGGATATGGGGATCGTGAAAGTGGATCTGCTGGGGCTGGGAATGATGGCGGTGCTGGAGGAGTCGCTGAAAATTATTCGCGATGATTATGGCGAAGAAGTGGATTTGAGCCGACTGCCCGCGAATGATGAATTGGTTTATAAAACTTTGCAAAAAGCGGATACCGTGGGGATGTTTCAGATTGAAAGCCGCGCGCAGATGGCGTGTTTGCCGCGGCTGAATCCGAAGTGTTTCTACGACATTGTGGTGCAAGTGGCGATTATTCGGCCGGGGCCGATTGTGGGGCAAATGGTGAATCCTTATTTAAAACGGCGGGCGGGGCGCGAGGCGGTGACGTGTTTGCATCCTTCGCTGGAGCCGGTGCTGGCGCGCACGCTGGGAGTGCCGCTTTTTCAGGAGCAACTGCTGCGAATGGCCATGATTGCCGCGGGTTTTAGCGGCGGGGAGGCGGAAGAGTTGAGGCGGGCGTTTGGTTTCAAACGCTCGGAAAAGCGAATGAAAGATGTGGAGCTCAAGTTGCGACGGGGGATGGACAAAAATGGCATCAGCGGCGAAACGCAGGAGACGATTATTCGCTCGATCACCTCGTTTGCGTTATATGGATTTCCTGAATCGCATGCGGCCAGTTTTGCGTTGATCGCGTACGCCAGCGCGTATTTGAAGTGTCATTACCTGGCGGCATTTACGGCGGCGATGCTGAACAATCAGCCGATGGGATTTTATCAGCCGCCTTCATTGGTTACGGATGCGCAGCGGCACGGTTTGCGGGTGCGGCCGATTGATATTACGTGTTCGAATTGGCTTTGCACGCTGGAAAAAATTGACGACAAGTTTGCGGTGCGATTGGGGCTGCGGTATGTGAAAGGTTTGCGCGCGGAGATTGGAGCCGAAATTGTTCGCGAACGTGGGGTGCAGCGATTTACTTCTGTGGATGATTTGAAACGACGCGTTCCGCGGATTCAGAAAGGGGAATTGGCAGTGCTCGCGGAGGTGGGGGCTTTGAACCGGCTGGGGAACCAGCGGGGATTTCATCGCCGCAGCGCTTTGTGGCAGGTGGAGAGGACGGCGCGATCGGCGGGTCCTTTATATGAACTTTGCGACGAAGTGGGGAAAGATGAGGGAAAAGAATTGAGTAGGAGTGCGGAAGAAAATTACGATTCGGGGCACTCGCCGCTTACGGCGATGAACGCGGAAGAGAGATTGGTGGCTGATTTTCGTGGCACGGGAATGACGGTGGGTCCACATCCTATGTCTTATCATCGCGCGGAGCTGCGCAAAATGGGGATTCGCAGCGCGGCAGAATTGGCTGGATTGCCGGATGGCATGCAGGTGCGCATTGCGGGAGGGGTGGTTGCGCGGCAGCGTCCGGGCACAGCCAAGGGATTCGTATTTTTAAGCATGGAAGATGAAACGGGAATTGCCAACGCGATAATTTCTCCGCAGTTATTTGAAGAATGTCACGTGGTGGTGGTGCATCAACAATTTTTGATGATTGAAGGGCAGTTACAGAACCAGGACAATGTGGTTTCGGTGAAATCGCAACGGATCCGGCCGTTAATAATTACCAGCGCGCCGACGACGTCGCACGATTTTCACTAGTAATCGCGGCGGGCAATAATAAAAAGACCGCAATGTTGCGAAACTTCATCTAACCAGCGTGAAATCCAAAGCCAAGGCAAAAACTGCGTCCAAGCGCAAAGTAGTGGGTGCTGAGCCTAAAGCTGCGGCTATGCCACGTAAAGCTAATCGTCGGGCACCTTCCCGTTCGAACAAAAGTGATGCAATCGCACAACCGGCTGGGCTGGAAATTCCTCGCGTGGAGAACACCACGCTAACAGTGGAGGGCGGGCCGGTAAGTCTCACCAATTTAAACAAAATATATTTTCCCGAGCTGGGCCTGACCAAGCGAGACCTGCTGCAATATTATCTGGACGTTTCGCCGTGGCTGCTGCCGCATCTGCAGAACCGCGCGATGGTCATGAAGCGTTATCCGAACGGAATCAATGGCGGATTCTTTTTTATGAAGCGCGCTCCGTCGCCGCGGCCAGATTCGATTCCGACATGTTCCATCGAGCATGGCTCCGGTAACGTCATCGACTTTCCGGTGATTCAACATGTGTCGGCGCTGTTGTGGGTGGTGAATCTGGGATGCATCGACCTGAATCCGTGGTACGCGCGATGCGACGATGTGGACCGGCCGGATTATCTTCATTTTGATCTGGACCCCGTGCTTGGCGCGTCGTTCAAGGGCGTGCGGGAGACGGCGCTGATCGTTCGGGAAGCACTGGATTCCATCAAAATAAAAAATTACGCGAAGACTACCGGCTCGCGAGGAATTCACGTTTACGTGGCGATCAAGCGAGGCCCGACGCAAAAAGAGGTATGGAGTTTTGCGAAAGCGTTCGCGAAAGAATTGGAAGCGCGCCATCCCAAAATAATTACGGCGGAATATCGGGTGGCGAAGCGGCCACGCGGGCGGGTGCTGGTTGATTACAATCAGAATGCGTGGAACCGGACGCTGGCTTCGGTTTATTCGGTACGGCCAAAACCTGCGGCGACGGTTTCCACACCGGTAACCTGGGAAGACGTGGAGCGCGGCCTGCGGATTGAAGACTTCACCGTGAAAAATGTTCCGGCGCGGCTGCGAAAAATCGGTGATCTGTGGAAACCGCTGTTGGAAGAAAAAAATCGCGTGGACCTGAAAGCGTTTCTATGACGCTGCCGCTCAACAAGAAATACGCGCCGATGGAAGCTTTGCCGGCTACGGAGCTGCCGGAGGGACCGGAGTGGCAATACGAGCCTAAGTGGGATGGGTTTCGGTGCCTGGCGTTTCGTGATGGAGAGCAGATCGATCTGCAATCCAAATCCGGTAAACCGTTGACGCGTTATTTTCCGGAATTGGCGGGGACGTTACTGGCGCTGAAAGCGAAGAAATTTGTTCTCGATGGCGAAATCGTGATCCCGGTGGACGGCAATCTGTCTTTCGACGAGTTGTTGATGCGCATCCACCCGGCGGCTAGCCGTGTTTTGAAATTGAGCCAGGAACATCCTGGCGTGTTTATTGTTTTTGATTTGCTGGTGGACGAAAAAGGAAAACCGCTGGTTAAGCTACCACTTGAAAAACGGCGCCGCGAACTGGAGCGCTTCGCGAAAACGTTTTTCGACAAAAATGGTTCCATCAGCCTGTCGCCCTTTACTGATGATTTAGCCGTGGCGCGGAAATGGTTTCACATGGGCGTGGGGCTGGATGGAATTGTTGCCAAGCGCAAGGATTTGCCGTATCAAACCGGCGAGCGAACCGGCATGCAGAAAATCAAGAAGCAGCGCACCGCCGATTGCGTGGTGGGGGGATTCAGATACCTGGAGAAAAAGCCGCTGGTCGGATCGTTGCTGCTGGGACTCTACAACGATGAAGGATTGCTCGACCACGTGGGATTCAGTTCGTCGATTCAGGCGGACGAGCGTTTGGCGTTAACGAAAAAGTTGGAGAAAATGATCAAGGCGCCGGGATTCACGGGAAAAGCGCCGGGCGGGTTGAGCCGCTGGAGCACGAAACATTCGATGGAATGGCAGCCACTCGCTCCGAAGCTGGTGGCGGAAGTGCAGTTCGATCACTTCACCGGAGGCAGATTCCGTCATGGGACTAGATTCCTGCGCTGGCGTCCGGAGAAAGCTCCGCAGGATTGCACCATGAAGCAAGTTAAGCGGGAAAATAAGTCAGCTTTGAATTTGCTTTAGTTTTTTTTAGCATAAGGCCTCGTCACCGGCGAATATGCCAACAACGCACCCGGCAGCACCCACAAATTCAAAACGCCAAAACCCGTCACGCGAATCAAAGGGGCCAGCCCCACACCGGATTTTTCTGCTTTCGCCCGCGAATGCGGGCGGCGTTCGCGCCAAGATGATCATGAGCGAGAACGCACGATTCATACTGGCGCGACGATTACGCAATGATGGGCTGCCGTTGGGGGAATTATTCAGCTTCATCAGCGGATTGTATTTTCGGGGGAAACTCGTGTATGCGCGCGCGTTTGCGTCGCCGCCCGTGGGAATGCCAGGAATATTGGTGATCACGGCGGGCCGCGGTTTGGTTTCTCCGGACGCGCTGATGACACACAACGAGATGATGGAAATTGCAGACGTTCCGGTGGATGCGGGTGAACCGCGGTACCGGATGCCATTGGAACGCGATGCGCAGGAGTTGTTGCGCAAGGCTGGAAAGAGATGCGAGATTGTGCTGCTGGGAAGCATCGCGACAGCGAAATATGTGGAACCATTACTGGGGATTTTCGACCAGCGGCTACTTTTTCCTTCGGCGTTTGTGGGACGCGGAGATATGAGCCGGGGCGGGTTGATGTTGCGGTCGGTGCGGGAAGGGGCGGAGCTCGGTTACGAACCGGTGGGCTCGGCGGTTCGGCACGGGCCCAGGCCGCCGAAACTACCAAAAATACGGTAGACATGAATGGTGCAGCAAGAAATGACGTGGATGGCCGATTCGATTTATAGAGATGCGGAATAACCCGGGGAAAGTGCAGGACCCACCCTGAAAATCGAGGGTGGGGCACCCTGCGTGTTTTTTTGATTTGGCTGGATACGGCTGCCCATTGCCACGATTGCTATAAGGGTCCAAAACGTTATGGAAGCAGTAATTTTTATTGGGATTCAGGGATCCGGTAAAAGTAGTTTTTTCCGGGAGCGGTTTTTTGATACTCACGTGCGCATCAATTTGGATATGTTGCGCACGCGGAGGCGAGAAGAGTTGCTGGTGGCGGCGTGCCTGGAAGGCGGACAGTCGTTTGTCGTTGACAACACCAACCCGGTGCCGTCCGACCGGGAGCGCTATTCAGTGCCTGCTCGCGCGGTGGGGTTTCGCACCGTGGCTTACTTTTTCGAAGCGAGTTTGCGGGTAGCGATGCAGCGAAATAATTTGCGGACCGGCAAACAAAAAGTTCCGGGCCCGGCTGTGGCTGCAGCGTTCAAGAAACTTGTTCCGCCGTCGGCAGACGAGGGGTTCGATGAAATTTACACTGTGAAACTGACTGCTGAGCACGGTTTCGTGGTGGCTAGAAACAACCCGCAAGGTTAATTTGGAATTAATTTCGTCATAAGTCCGAGCTGGGGCATCTGCTGGCGTTCCAGCGGCATCTTGAAACTCGTCGCCTACTCACGATGGCGAGCCCATGCTAGGCTATCCAACTGCTTTCATGGCTTACATGTCTGCTGTAAACCGCCGTGTCCCCGCGGGGAATGCCGCTGCCGCGGCTAACCGCTGGCTCGTTCAGACTTTTTTATTTATTTATATTTTTGCGGTGCCCGCGATAAGAACGGCCAGCGCACAGCAGGCGCATCTGCCATTCAAAACCGGCGGCGTGGCTGATCTTTCGTCTCGTGGACCGCAAAGCCGTCGCGGCGATTTGTATATTGCCGACGATGACGTGGATATTCGCTACGGGGATTCGCGATTGCGGGCGGATCACGTGGAATACAACGAGAAGACCTCCGAAGCATTTGCGCGTGGCCACGTGCAATTCGATTTTGAGAATCAGCACGTGGAGGCCGATGATGCGCACTACAACGTTAAAACCGGGCACGGCGTTTTCCATAATGTGCGGGGCACGGTCAAAATCGAGCGGCGTCCGAATCCCAACGTTTTGCTGTCCAACAATCCACTTTATTTTGAAGCCCGGGATGTAGAGCGCTTTGAGAAAGATGTTTATGTAATTGACCAGGCGTGGATCACCATCTGCGATCCGACTCATCCGACGTGGCAGTTTTATGCGCCGCACGCGCGCGTGCAGCTGGAAAAGACTGTGGCGATGGTCAACGCTAATTTTCGGTTGTTTCGCGTTCCACTGATTTGGCTGCCGTATGCGACGGCGCCGGCGGGACGCAAAGTGCGGGAGTCTGGATTTCTAATCCCGGATATAGGGGACAGTTCGCGGAAGGGGTTTACGTTCGGCGACGCTTTCTACTGGGCTCCCAAGCCGTGGTTTGACGCCACGTTGGGAGCGCAATACATGAGCTCACGCGGAGCCGGGGAACGAGGCGCGCTGCGCGCCAAGCCGTTTGAAGGGACTTCGATCAGCTACACGTATTACGGCGTCGACGACCGCGGCCTGCTAGTCGGCGGAGTGCGGCAGCCGCAGGGCGGCGAGGAGCAGCGTCTCGAAATCCAATCGCAACTGCCGGGCGGCTGGCGATTCGTTACGGACTATAACCAGCTCTCTTCGCTGACATTTCGGCTGGCTTTTGCGGATACCTATGGCGACGCGATCAACTCCGAGGTACGGAGTGCGGTTTTTCTCAGCAATAATTTCCGCGGGTTCAGCCTTAATTTTGCGGGATTGAATGACAAAAGCTTTTTGGAGATAAATCCGGATATCAGCGTGAACATTCGCAATTTTCCGGAAGCGCGTTTTGATTCCGTGGAGCAGGCACCATGGCGGAATCTTCCGGTTTATTTTGGATTCGACAGCTTTGTGGACGCGCTGCACCGCGCCGATAGCGAAATAAATACGCCAAGTTTTGTGGGCCGCGCGGAATTTGCTCCCCGAGTGACGGTGCCGATGCATCTGGGAGATTGGCTGGGCATCACAACGACTGCGGCGTTTCGAACCACGCGTTACGGAGCTTCGTTGACGCCTGCCGGCGAGGTCAGCAATTTAGCAATTGTGCGCAACACCGGGGAATTTACAGTAGACCTGCGGCCACCAACGCTGGAGCGTTTCTTTGAGCGGCCAAAATCAAAGAAAAGATATAAGCATTCGATTGAGCCGGTGATTACCTATCGTTACGTTACGGGTGTAAACAATTTTGCGGACTTCATCCGCTTCGATTCGGATTCGACGCTCACCGATACAAACGAAATAGAGTACGGGGTCACGCAGCGATTTTTCGTTAAAAGAGATGGCGACGACGAGGCGCGGGAGCTGATTTCGTGGCGATTGGTACAGAAACATTTTTTCGATCCGACCTTTGGCGGGGCCGCGGTGGCTGGGGAGCGTAACGTATTTCAGGCGCTAAATTCCATCACGCCATTCGCGTTTGCGCTAGGGCCGGTGCACTGGTCTCCACTGGTCAGCGATGTGACCATTGAGCCGGGCGGCAAGTACGACATCGAGCAGATACTGGAGTACGACCCGAACATTGCAAAGCTGACTACCATCGGGTCGCTGATAAAAGTGAAACCGTATGGAAAGTGGTACGCGACGGTAGCGCATTTTCGGCTGGACGCTAATACCATCCTGCAGCCGATTTCGAATCAAGTGCGCACATTATTTGGCTACGGGAGCCAGAACACCGAGGGATTCAACGCGGCCGCGGGAGTCAGCTACGATTTTACGAATAACGCGCTGCAGAGCCAGTTGGTGCAGATCAGCTACAACGGGAGCTGCTGCGGATTGTCGCTGGAATACCGGCGTATCGCATTGGGACAGGTGCGCACGGAAAATCAGTTCCGCGTGGCTTTTATCATTGCGAATATCGGCACATTTGGAAATTTGCGGCGGCAAGAAAGAATTTATTGAGTGTGTGCTAACGGATGAACGCGCGCCGGATAAACGCGAGTACTCTTGGCTAACCAATTTAATGAACGAGACTGAGCTAGCGTTTGCGACGATCGCTGAGATCGCGCGTCTTTTCCGCGCCGGCAAACTGTCTCCGGTTGAGTTGACGGAATTGATGCTGGCTCGGATTGAACGATTCAACCCAAAATTAAACGCGTACATCACGGTGACGGATGAAGTGGCACGCAGGCAGGCGAAGAGGGCTGAAGCGGAACTTGCGGTAAGGGGAAAGCGCAAAACGCGGACTGATTGCGGGCTTCTGCATGGAATTCCAATCTCGCTGAAAGACAATATTTGCACTGAGGGCATTCGAACCACGGCGGGATCGAAAATTCTTCGCGACTATTTTCCCGAAAAAGATGCGCCGCTTGTTTCGCGCCTGAAACTGGGTGGAGCGGTTTTGCTGGGCAAGACCAACATGCACGAGTTTGCTTACGGTGTCACGACGAACAATCCGCATTACGGGCCGGCGCGGAATCCCTGGGATACGGTGAGAATTCCGGGAGGTTCGAGTGGAGGTTCGGCTGCTGCTGTGGCTGCGGGACTCTGTTTTGGGAGTGTTGGTACAGACACCGGGGGATCGATTCGAATACCGGCGGCGCTGTGCGGGATTGTGGGGCTGAAGCCCGGTTTTGGTCGCGTGGACGTCGCGGGCGTGATTCCCTTATCCGTGACGCATGATTGTGTTGGGCCTATGGCACGCTCTGCGGCGGATGCAGGGATTTTATTTCGAGCCATTGCTGACGGCGGAAATGACAAAGAAGAAGATGTACGTCAGCGTGGGAGCGCCGCAAGAAGACTGTCTAAAGTTCGACTGGGGATACCTCGAGAATTTTTCTTTGAGGTGATTTCCAGCGAAGTCGCGAAAAGTTTTGATGCCGCGGTTCGGTCGATTCGCGGACTGGGAGCAAGAATAAAAGAGATTTCCATACCGCTCTTGGCGCAAACGGAAAAGGCGGGCAATCGCATAGCGTGGGCAGAGGCCAGTCATTATCACCAGCAATCAGGATGGTTTCCCGGCCGGGCAGCGGAATATAGCGAGGACGTTCGTTCGCGGCTGGAAACTGGGATGAAAGTTTCTGCGGTGGAATATCTGGAAGCGATGGATCAGAGAAGGAGTTTCATTTCACAATTGCGTGGGGTTATGGAGAAAGAAGCGATCGATGCGCTGATGGTTCCGACCACTCCGATTGCGGCGCCGCTGATTGATGAAGAAACGACACGCGTTGGACAAATCGACCATCCAACACGGGCGCTTTTGTTACGGCTGAACCGGCCGGCAAATCTGGCTGGAGTGCCGGCGATTTCGGTGCCATGCGGTTTCACCGCGGCGGGATTGCCGATTGGCGTGCAATTCATCGGCGCGGAGCGCAATGAGCGGGTGTTGCTGGAGATCGCCGATATTTACCACCGTTCGAACCCTTTCAGAGTACCGCCCAATTGTTAGGACCTAGCTCGAACCCTTTGTGACGTAAGTGCGTCTAATGCATTTATGGGAGAATGGAGCTTGTTACCAGTGTGTTTGGGCGGGACATCTACGGGAGTTCGCGATGAACGTATTTCACAGGAACGCTAACGGATGAGCGACGTTTCACTTGCCGGCGCATTTCTAGCAGGCCTGGTTTCGTTTTTGTCGCCTTGCGTTTTGCCGCTGGTGCCGGGATACATCTCCATGTTGTCCGGAATCGGCATGGAGCAACTGCGCAAAGGCGAATTGCCGCGCTCCGGACTTTTTGGGTCTTCGCTGGCATTTGTGGCAGGATTTTCGGCGGTGTTTATTTCTTTCGGGGCGTCGGCTAGCGCGGTCGGATCATTTCTGCGGCAAAACAGAAGCTTTCTGGCGCCTATTGCGGGCGCATTGATTTTGCTTTTTGGGCTTCATCTTTTGGGATTGCTGATCAAGCTGACGTTAAAAACGGGGCTGATTATCGGAGTGGTTTTGGTTGTTCTCGGAGTCATCTCGCTGTTACGACATGAGCCGCTTTTTGCGGGGTTTGGCGCGATCCACTTTTTTTCGTTGTCGCTGATAGGTTTTTTTGGTCCGTCGATGGCGCGCTGGCTTAATCGCGATGTGCGGATACAAAGCAAAATCGGCCAGCCTGGCGTTTGGAGTGCGTTTTTGTTGGGATTCGCATTCGCATTTGGTTGGACACCGTGCATCGGGCCAATTCTTGCAACGGTTCTGGCGCTGGCGGCGGCCAGCGACACTATCGCTCGGGGAATTTTGCTGTTGGCGGTTTACTCCGCGGGGCTGGCGGTGCCGTTTCTTCTTACTGCGCTGGGCATCGGGCAGTTCCTGCGTTTCTATCAGAATTTTCGGAAGTATTTGCATGCTGTGGAAGTTTTCAGCGGCGCGCTGCTAATTTTTGTCGGGGGTCTGGTGTTCGTGAACAAACTAACCTGGCTCTCAGGGAAACTCACTTTTCTGAACCGGTTCTCACTTTAGGGCGGCTGGTTTAAGGTTGGGAAATGAAAATGAAAAATGTTGGCGTGATTGTCTTAACGGTGCTGGCTCTCATTGGGCTTACCTACTATGCGGATAAGAAAACGCGTGTGTCTAGCAATGTGGCGATAGCGGCGCGTAAGGACTATTCGCCGGATAAGTCCATTGGCACGCCCGCGCCTGAAGTGCACTTCAAAGATCTCGATGGGAAAGACACTTCGCTTGGTGACTACCACGGGAAGGTGGTGCTGGTAAATTTTTGGGCTACCTGGTGCGACCCGTGCCGGGAAGAGATTCCGTGGTTAATCAACATGCAACAAAAATATGGTGCCAAGGGATTTACGGTGCTGGGCATAGCAATGGACGAGGAAGGGAAAAAGGTGGTGGCCCCCTATGTTTCCGACGAGCATTTTGATGTCAACAGTCAGAAGCTGACGATGAATTATCCGATTGTGATTGGAAATGACGACATTGCCGAGAAATTTGGCGGGCTGCTGGGGTATCCGACGAGTGTGTTGATTTCGCGAGACGGCAAGCAGGTAAAACGAATCACCGGGATTATCAGCGAGGCTGAGATGTCGCACGCGATCGAATCGCTGCTGTAGCGACGGTGATGCGAATAGAGACGAACTGCTTCCCTCCAGATAGTTTCTTCGTGTAGGCTCGAAACATGCTGGAAGAAAAAGACTTTCAACGAAAAGCAGACGCGGCTTTTGAGGACCTGAAGAAACGATTGCTGACCGCGGGCGACGAACATGGTTTTGATGTGGAAGGGGAAAGCGGGAAGCTGGAGGTTCTGTTTGAGGATGACGACGAGACGAAGTTTGTCGTTTCCCCGAATACTCCCGTGCGGGAAATCTGGATTTCCGCGTTGTCGACCAGCTTCAAGCTGAGATGGTCTGAAACGCAAAATACTTTTGTGCTGGAAAAGACCGGGGAGAATCTGAACGCGGTGATGGCGCGGGTAATTTCGCAGCAGCTCGGGGCTCAGGTTGCGTTATGACTTTTCGCAGATTGAAAAGTCGTAGACGACGTCATGTTTTGGGAAGTTCGGTCCTCGTTCTCAAGGTCCTTCTAGTCATTTCCGCTCTGTTCCTGCTTTCTGGTGCAGGAATGCAGGCGCAAACCCCTTCTCCTCGAGATGTTGTTTCTCCAGCAGTTTATGTATCGGCGGACCCAGCGGCGCGCGGTGTTCCTTTTCAATTGGCGGTGGTGTTCAAAATTCGAGCCGGATTTCACGTGAATGCTCGCGAAAAATCGGCGGATTATTTGATTGCCACGGATTTGCGCGCAGCGATGCCCGCCGGTTTTGAAGCAGGTAATGTTGTTTATCCGAAAGGCCAACTGCACACCTTCAGCTTTTCGAAGAATCCCCTGAATGTTTACGAAGGCACAGTAGTCTTGCTCATGCCGGTTGCCGCGTCGGCTAGCGCGCCAGTTGGACCACAACAGATTCCGTTGAAGCTGCGATATCAAGCATGCAGCACGACGGTTTGTTTGCCGCCTGTAACCTTGGATCTGCAGGCTTCGATAAATATTGTCGCGAACGCGGCTGCCGCCAAGCCGGCACACGCGGAATTATTCCCAACACCGTAAGCGGCGCTGCGTTATTCTTCCATCATGGTGTCCGAAGAGAGCCGAAAACAGCGTTCACGCGCGTGGATCGTGGTGCTGTGCATTTTTCTACTGGTGTTCATCATTCCTGCGGCGGTGTTGTACCAGCGGATGCGGGACGTAGATGACGTAACGCGGGACTGGGTGGTGCGGGCACTTTCGGAACGATTCGCGAGCCGGGTTGAACTGGAATCGATACACGTGACGGCTTTTCCGGAAATGAGCGCCACGGGCCAGAAGCTGGCAATTTATTATCACAACCGCACTGATGTTCCGCCGATGATTCAGATCCAGCAATTCACGTTTCATCTTGGATTTATGGGGATTTTGCGGGTTCCGCGGCATATCCGGGGCGTGCACGTGGATAATATGGTGATCAACGTTCCCCCCCGCGGGCAGCCGCTGGGCGAGCCGACGCCTCCGCCGCCTACAAAAATAAGACAACCGCTTCCCAGAATTACGATTGACCAGGTGGTGTGCGATAACACCACGCTGCTCATTGTTCCGAAGCAAAGCGGTAAACAGCCGCTTGATTTTGATATCCACGATTTGGTTTTGGGTTCCGTGGGGGCGGGAAAACCGTTTTCATTTCGTGGCAACCTGACGAACGCGAAGCCAGTCGGAGAAATCCGAACGAGTGGAATGTTTGGGCCTTGGCAAGTGGACGACCCTGGCGGGACGGAGGTGTCCGGTTCGTACACGTTTACAGATGCAGATCTTGGGCCACTTCCCGGGATTGGCGGGATATTGTCATCAAGCGGGAAGTATTCCGGGGTGCTGCAAAGCATCGAGGTGGAAGGGGTGACGGACACGCCGAATTTTTCGATTGATCCGGTAGGGCGAGCAGTACCGTTGAAAACGGAATTTTCCGCGACGGTGGACGGGACCAACGGCGATACCTATCTGCATCCGGTTCGCGCGACGTTGATTCACTCGCAAATTACTGCGAAGGGCAGCGTGGTACGCGTGCCGGAACAGCATGGACACATGATTATTCTAGATGTAGTGGCTCCTAAAGCGCGGCTGGAAGATTTGCTGCAGCTGGCCACCAAATCGACGCAACCGATGATGAGCGGGCTGGTTAATCTGAGGACGAAAATGTCTTTGCCGCCCGGCAAAGTGAAAGTGCTGGACAAACTGACACTGGATGGGGAATTCGATGTTAGTGATGCGCGATTTGCGAGTTCCGATGTGCGCGACAAGCTGGCGTCATTCAGCCGCCATGCGCTTGGGGAACCGGATAATCCTGACGCGGGAAGCGCGATTTCAGATTTGCGAGGAAAATTTAATCTGAAGAATGGAGTGATCAAGTTCGATCGATTGACTTTTAGCGTTCCGGGCGCACAGATCAAGTTGGATGGGACTTACAAGTTGCGCGGCGAGGACCTGGATTTCACCGGAGAGCTGCGCATGGAGGCGAAGCTTTCGCAATTGGTGAGCGGCAAGAAGTCTTTTTTCCTGAAAGCGATCGACCCATTATTCAGCAAGGGCGGAGCCGGGACATTGATTCCGATCACCATTACGGGTACGCGCGACAATCCCACGCTGGAGTTCAGCATCTTGCATCGCAAGATGAAAAAAAGCTTTGGCAGCGATAAGAGCGCCAACGGTAATTAGTTAAGACGGACAGACTTCCAAGAAAATTCAAGACCCAACCTTGAGAATCGAGGTGGGCACCCTGCACGTCGCTCGCGGCTTAAGTTTTGGAAATGGCGGCGGGTGCGGCTGCGCGCAGGCGTTTTACGACCCGATCGCGACCCAGAACCACCATAGTGTCGAAGAGCGGCGGCGCGACGGCCTGCCCTACGATAGCGACGCGTGTGGCGTTGATTAAGAGCCCGGCTTTCACCCCTTCAGCTTCACACAGAGTTCGCAGCGCGTGATCGCAGGCATCGTGATTCCATTCCGGTAGTGCGGCCAACTTCTCGGCTAATTTCGCGAGCAAATCGGGGATTTTTGGATCTTTCCAGAATTTTGCTTCGGCCGCGGGATCGATAGTGAATTCGTCACTGAAAAACGCGCGAGCCCAGGAGGAGAAATCAGGCAACAGGCGCACGCGCGGACGCAACAAATCGACGGTACCACTGAACCATTCGCGTCCAGCTCCGGACGCCCACTCATCTTTCCACAAGCCGCTGCGCTTCAACTCCTGTTGTACTTGTGGGACTAAGTCTTCGATCGGCAAATGTTGGAGATATTGAGTGTTGAACCATTCGAGTTTGGCTTTGTCAAAAACGCCGTTGGTGCGGCTTACACCTTCTAATTTAAATTTTTGAATCAAGTCAGAGGTGCGGAGAAATTCCACGTCGCCTCCCGGAGCCCATCCGAGGAGCGCCAGGAAATTTTGAAAGGCTTCGGGTAAAAATCCTTCATCGCGATACATGCTGACACTGGTGGCACCGTGGCGCTTCGAGAGGCGCTTGCGGTCCGGTCCAAGAATGAGGGGCAGGTGCGCGAAGATCGGCGGTTTGGCTTCGAGTGCGCGGTAGAGCAGAACCTGTTTGGGAGTGTTGGAAAGATGATCGGCACCGCGAATCACGTGGGTGATGCGCATGTCGATGTCATCGATCACCACGCTGAGCTGGTACATGGGCTGGCCGAATTCTTCGTCGCCCTGGCCTGAGCGCAGCAACATGAAATCTTCGATATCGTCGTTGGAAAATTCGGTGTCGCCGAAGACCACGTCGTAGAAAGTTGTTTTTCCGCCGCTGGGGACTTTGAAGCGAATGGCTGGCTTGGTTCCGGGCGTGGACGGGATTCCGTCGCGGCACGTGCAGCGAACCACGCGACGAACCTGGCCGCCTTCGGTGCCGTCTTCCGCGTGATCACCACCGACATATTTTTCTGCAGGGCAATAACAGAGAAAAGCGGTTCCGTTGGCGAGGCAATGTTTGGCGGCGGCGCGATAGAGTTCGTTGCGCTGGGATTGATAAAACGGGCCTTCATCCCAATTGAGGCCCAGCCAGTTCAGTCCGCTTAGAATGCCTTCGACGAGCTCGGGCTTGTTGCGTTCGGCGTCGGTATCTTCGACGCGCAGAATCATGGCGCCGTTCTGCTGGCGCGCGAACAGCCAGTTGAATAAGGCGGTGCGCGCTCCTCCTACGTGCAAATAGCCGGTGGGCGACGGCGCAAATCGTACGCGCACGTTGGCGGCATCGTTGATGGATTCACTCATAGTTGGCGTTCGCGATAAACTGCGATGTTTTAGTTTAGCGAAAAGGGGAATGGTCAGTCCAACTCAGGCAGGTTGTATTTTTTGCGCAATCTACAGTGATTGAGGTAATGCCATCTGATACCGGCGCGTATAAAGTCGCCATAGCTGGGGCAATTGAGTGGCTACATCCCCGAATCAGTCTGGACTGCGGTTTAGTTTGGTGTCGCGGCCCGGACAAAGATGGAGAGGGTCAATGATCAATCGCAATTTGTGGCGCAACCATGTGTGGATGTTGGGCCTGATCGCCGCGCTTGTTTTGGGCGTCTCGGTTTATGGTCAAGATCGTGATCGTGACGACTATCGCGGCGAATGGGTTTATCTGGGAAGCAGGCATGTCGACGGTCATCGCGATCACGATGTGGTGCAGGTGGGCATGCGGGATGGTAAATTTCGCGCGGTGCAATTGCGGGTGAGCGGCGGTGCGGTCGACTTCCATCGAGTGATAGTGCATTTCGGCAATGGCACCTCCGAAGAAATCGCGTTCCGCGAACGCATTCCTGACGGCAGCCGGACTCGTCCGATCGATCTCCCCGGGGATCGCCGCATAATTCGGAGCGTGGAAATGTGGTACGGCAAAGAAAGCTGGCACCGGCTTCCGAAAGTGGAGGTGTACGGAATCCGCTGATTAACCAAAGCGATTTGAAAATAGAAAAGGCGAGCCGACTTGCTTGGCGGCTCGCCCTTCTTTCAAATGCTAGTTCTCTTTTTGAGGGCGACGAATCTACATCCTTGCGGCGCGGCTGGATTGTGTTTTTTGCATTGGCTGTCCGCAAGCGCAATAGAAATTCGATTCGCCAGTCGACCCCGTTTCAATGTTGGAAGTGCTGCTGGAACTTCGCGAGCCGGACTTGAGAGAAGTTCCGGTGGTTGAGCCCAAACGTCCGGAAGATGTGGAACGCTGATTGCCGCCCGAGGTGCCGAAGACGCCTTCGCCAGTAGCGCCTTGCGAACCGAAATCGCCTGGCGTGGAAATGCCGGCAGATTCAGCGTTTCGCAGCGAACCAACGCCGGTGGGCGAAGCGCCCGTCCCACTAGTTGCTTGACCGCCTATCGGTTGGTTGGACTGCGATATATCACTCATCGAACCTGCGTTCATCGAGCCGCTGCCGAAACTTTCATTCTGCATCCTGCTGGGCTTGGTGACTTCGATCTCACAAGCACAATTTGCATCAGAACATTTGTAGCGTTCGCCGACTTGAGTATTCATCGATTCCTCCCGGAACCCAGATGGTTCGTCGAGTTCATATTGCGCGGCAGGAGGGCTTGGTTCCATCGGGTATTTGCGGGAGCGCTACTGTAGTTACTGGACGACGAAATTAGACCGCGACATACACTTGAAGCAGGTGATTTCAGGCGAATAATGAACAATGTTTTTTGCACAGTTGCCCACAGGCGGGATTTCTAAATAAATGTGACGGGGGGTTGACGAATAAGGGAAAGCTAGTATAAAGTTACAAATGGTTCAGGGCGCTGCAAAGCGCCAGGGGTCACCATCACTGGTGAAACTGAACTAGCAGGGCGTCACAGTCGGGTCGAACTCCTGAAGTAGATCCTAAGTGAGGTTCTTTACGAGCACAGGATAGAAAATAGTCGAGCTTCGCGCAAAGACGCCTGAGGAAGGCGACTGTGCCCGGCGCTCGACGCCGGGTTTTTTATTTTCTGGAGGTTCGAGTTTCGAAGTTTGAGATTCGACAGCTGGGAAAGAGTTCCGAGGAATTCGGGACGCCCTGACGGGATCAGGGGTATTGCTCTTTGACAACAGAAAGGCTGGCAAGTTCACAGTAAGGGCCTCTGTGATCTTATCGAAGTGTATCTGCGTGAGCAGTGACACGGCGAGGATCGCGGAGAATTATTGTGGACGATTACAAGTTTTGCTCGAGTTGAGCATAACTGTGGAAGAAAAGGCGGACTTATCAATTGTTCGAGCAGCGTAGAAACGAAAGCCTGTGTTGCGCATCGGACTCACCTGCGAAGGTTGGAAAGAGAAGCGGCACGAGGAGGTAAGGAGCTGCGTGAATCGAGACGTTGAAAGGTTTCATTGAAGTTGATGGAACCGGAAGACGGATTGAGTAAGTTTTATGATTAAGCTACTAAGAGCGTACGGTGGATGCCTTGGCGCCAGAAGGCGAAGAAGGACGTGGCAAGCTGCGATAAGCCTCGGGGAGCCGCAAGCAGGCTTTGATCCGAGGATCTCCGAATGGGGAAACCCGGCGAGATGAACTCTCGTTACAGCCCGTTGAATACATAGACGGGTATGAGCCAACCCAGGGAAGTGAACCATCTCAGTACCTGGAGGAAAATAAATCACAGAGATTCCGAAAGTAGCGGCGAGCGAAATCGGAACAGCCCAAACCCAAGTGCTTGCATTTGGGGGTTGTAGGACCGCATAAGTAGAGTTACCA